>JAXLYJ010000002.1:0-1024731 GCA_046351515.1 Polyangiales bacterium | reverse complement strand
GGGCCGTCCTCGTCGCTGCGGCTGGCTCGACCTTCCTGCGCTGCGCTACGCCGCCCGGGTCAACGGACTCACCGCGCTCGCCGTCACCAAGCTCGACATCCTCTCGGGCTACGACCAGATCCCCGTGTGCACGAAGTATCGCGTCGACGGCGTCGAGACCGCCGAGCTCCCAGTGGACGACCTCGATCGCGCCGAGCCCGTATACGAGCAGTTCGCCGGGTGGAAGGACGCCCTCAGCGGAGCGCGCACGCTCGACGCGCTCCCGTCCGCGGCGCGCGCGTACATCGCCATGATCGAAGAGCGCGTCGAAGTGAAGATCGCGATGGTCTCGGTCGGCGCAGAACGCACCGAGACCGTCGTGCTCGGCGACGCCTTCTCGTACGTCCGATGATCGACCGCGGCGCCCTCGTCCTCGCACGCGAGCCGATCGGTTCGTACCGCGGCGTCCATCGCCCCGCGCTCGACGCGGTCGCGCGCGAAAAGCGCTTCAACAAGCTGCGCGAGCGCTATCGCGCGGCGATCTTGGAGGGCGACTCAGTCATCGACGACCTCGATGAAGCGCTGGCCATCGCAGCGCTCGCGCGCGAAAGCGGACTCACGGTCGACGTGATCGTCTTCGAGGTTCCGCAAGAGCCCGCGCCCGCGAGGGGAGCCTTGCCCATCGCTCCGACGCCGCCCGCCGACGACGTGGATTTCGTGGGCTGGGACGTGATCGAGCTGCTCGAACCCTGGTGCTCGGTCCTCGTTCAACGCGGCACCTCGCTCGCGCGCAACGAGCACGGGCTCATCGCCCGCCGCGCCGACGCCGAGGCGCTCGCAGACGAGCACAACGCGCGACCCGACACCGAGGACCCCGTCCGGGCCGTGCGCGTCTGGCTCGCGCGAACACCGTAGCGATCCACGCGCTATCATCGCGCGATGGCCAAGCCCCGCGACCTCGAGCTCAACACGCTCGAGCGCTACTACAAACGCTCGGATCGCCTCGTGCTCGAGTCGTACTCGAGCTGCGAGGTTCCGCTCGGCTGCGGCGGCTCGCTCGTTCGTTGGGTCGACCCCGAGCAGGCGCTTCCGCTCGTGGTTCGCGCCGATTTCGGCAACCGCAAGGCGACCGTCCTGCTCGACGGAGAAGAACAGAAGCGCTCTCGCTTCATGGTCTCGCCAGCCAAACACGTGCTCGCGTTGATCTTCGAACGCTCGGCGCAGCCGCTCTCGTTTCGATTGTCGCTCACGTACGAGACCGACAAGGTCGCGGACAAGACCCGCTTCAAGCTCCCCAACACGATCGTCGCCACCGCCGATGACGGCACCTGGTTCGCGACGACAACCGAGCCGAGCGAGCCGTGGTTGACCGCGCCCGAAGTCGTCCCCGGCTTCGTCTCGCTGCGCGCGATGCCGCCGCCGCGACGCGACAAAGACCGCTGGATCGACCATCGCACCGAGAAGCTCCCCTCGATCGGGATGAGCACGATCGAGTCCATGGTCTGGGTCCGAAAGGTCTTCTCGGTTCGCTGCGACGACGGGGCGTGGGTGCTCGAGTGAGCGATCGTGCCCCGTGGGTGCTCGTCCCGCAGTGGTTCGGCTCGATCCTGTTCGAGCGCGCCACGGCGAGACACTTTCCGTTCGACCACGAAATCACCGCGCTGTTGCGGCGCGCGGTCGACGCGCCCATCGACGCGAGCGCGGTGAGCGACGATCGCCGCGCGGGCTTCGACGCGTTTGTCAGCGAGTTCTACGACCGCGGTCTGTTCACGATCGACCTGCGTTTCGACGGAGAAATCGTCGAGCTTACCCCGCCGCACGGCCACCTCACGGGGCCGCTCGTCACGCACCTCGAGGTCAACTCCGTGTGCAATCTCCGCTGCGTCCATTGCTTCGCCGGAGAGCTCCCCCGCAAAGAACGCCCGCTCGAGCTCGCCGAGCTCGAGGCCCTCTTTCGCGACATGGCCTCGATCGGCGCGCTGCGCCTCGCGCTCTCGGGCGGCGAGCCGCTGATGCGCAAGGACCTCTACGAGCTCGTCGACCTCGCGATCGCACAGGGAATCCGCACGTCGATCACCACCAACGGGACCTTTCTCGACGAGCACCACGCGCGCGAACTGGCGCGACGCGACCTCTTGTGGCTCAGCGTGAGCCTCGACGGCGCGACGCGAGCCACCAACGACGCCATCCGCGGATCGGGCGTCTACGACCTCGTGATCGAGCGCACGCGAGCGCTGCGCGGGCGCGTCCCCTTCTCGCTCGCGATGACCGTGACGAGCACCAACGCGCACGAAGCGAAGGCGTTTGGCGCGCTCGCTCGCAGCCTCGGCGCCTCCGCTGCGGTCCTTCGACCGTTGTATCCCACCGGCCTCGCCGCGCAGCGACTCGACCTCGTCCCGAGCTTCTCGCAGTACCGCCGCGCGCTCGAAGAGCTCAACGACGGAGCCTCCCTCGACGAAGGCTGCTCGCTCGACGCCGAGCCGTACGGCCCCGCGCAGCGCGCGCTCGATGGCGCCACCGTCGTGACCAACCTCGGCTGCGGCGCAGGAACCACGCTCGCTGCGATCTCGGCGAGCGGCGTCGTGAGCCCGTGCTCGTTTCTCGGCCCGGCCTTCGACGGCCCCTCGGTCCGCGACGAGCCCTTCAGCTCGATCTGGAACCGCTCGCGCGCCTTTCAGCAATTTCGCTCACCGACCACGCTCGATCGCTTCGACGGCGGATGCCGCGCCCGCGCCCTGGCCCACTCGGGCGACGCCTTCGCGACGGACCCGTGGGTGCACGCCCCCGGCGATCGCCGCCACGATCCGCTCGTCACGCTTCGGGCTCGGAGGACCACGTGACCGTTGATCTACCGCTGATTCACCGATGGATCTGGGACGAGACCGTCACGCTCCCCGACCCCGAAACCGTCCTCGACGCAGCCAGCGCCTTGATCGAACGCCGCTCGCTCGACACCGCAGCGTCGCTGCTCGACCGCGCGTGGGGAGCGAAGCCCACGCATCGCGCGCTGCAAGACGCGCGAGCCCGACTGCTCGACCAGCTCTCGGTCACCGAGCACTCGATTCACTTTCGATACATCCCCGCGGGCTGGTATCGACAAGGCAGCGAAGACGGCGACGAAGACGAGCAGCCGCGACGGCGCGTCGAGCTCGACGCGTTTTGGATCGCCGAAGAACCCCTCACGTGGACGCAGGTCGCGGCGCTCGCAGACCTCACTCCGCCGCCTGAATTGCAGGCGAAATCCGATCCACCGCTGGACCAAGATCAGTTCGACCGCGACCGGCTCGTCGGGTTCTTCAATCGCCGCATCATCGAAATCTACTGCACGGTCGCGACGGACACGCCGCCTTCGGAGATGAACCGCGCGCAGCCACGGCGATGGGTCGAGCGAACCGCCGACGCATACGCAGTGCTTCCCGCGGTGGGCTTCAACCACGAGACGGCGCTTCGCTTCGTGAAGGCTCGCGCTGAAGGGCTCTTCGAGTACGACTTGCCGACCGAGGCCCAGTGGGAGCGCGCCGCACGCGGAGGCTTGCCCGACGCGCGCTATCCCTGGGGCGACACCGAGCCTTCTCCCAGGCTCGCGGACTTCGATCGCTTCGAGCAGTTCTCGATTCGTCCGGTGCGCGAGACGCCGCCCAACGGCTACGGGCTCTTCGGCGTCGCAGGCGGCGTTCGCGAGTGGTGCGCAGATTGGTACGACGCGCTCGAATACCAGCAAATCGCCTCGCGAAATCCCACGGGACCGTCGACCGGCGTGCAGCGCGTCGCTCGCGGCGGCTCGTGGGCCGACTGCGCTGCCGCGCTCCGCGTCTCCTTTCGTAGCGCCTTCACCTCGGGCCCGTACTGGAACGACCCCTCCGTCGGCCTCCGCCCCATTCGTCGCGTACGCCGCGCCTGACGCGTCAGCGCACGATCGCGATCGCGTCGATCTCGACCTTCGCGCCCTTCGGAAGCTCCTTCACCGCCACCGTCGCGCGCGCCGGAGGCTCGCCCGTGAAGTACTTGCCGTACACGCCGTTGACCGTCGCAAAGTCGCTCATTTCAGCGAGAAAGATCGTCGTGCGCACGACGTGCTCCGTCGACGATCCCGCCGCTTCGAGCACCGCGCGAAGGTTGTCGAGCACGCGCACGGTCTGAGCCTCGACCGAGGCGCTCGTGTCGAGGTTGCCCGTCGCCGGATCGATCGCGATTTGCCCCGAGCAAAACACCATTCCGTTGGCCACGATCGCCTGCGAATACGGCCCGATCGCCGCGGGCGCCGCCGCGGTCTGCACTACCTTGCGTCCCGAAGTCGTCATGCGCGGACGATCGCATCGTTGCTCTCTCGCGTACAACTGCGCTCTGCCCCGTGACCGCTCCGCAGCTCCGCCTCGCTGTTCGCGCGCTGTTTCTCTGCTCGGGCGCCGTCGCGCTCGGCCTCGAAGCCGCGTGGTTTCGCCGGATGGTCCCCGTCTTCGGCGCATCGCACTCGGTCAGCGCGCTCTTGCTCGCCGTGTACATGAGCGGGCTCGCGATCGGCGCCGCCCTCGCCGCCCGCTTCGCCGCCCGCGCGCGATCCGCGCTGCGCGCCTACGCGTTGTGCGAAGCGCTCGTCGCGGCCTCGGCCATCGCTTCGATCCCTGCATTTTTGCTCATCGAACGCACCCGAGCAGGCTCGTCCCTCGCCCTCTCGGCGCTCTCGGCCTCGCTCGTGCTCGTGCTGCCCACGAGCGCGATGGGCGCCACCACCCCGCTGCTCGTGCGCGCGCTGACCCACCACGCAACCTCCCTTCGCGCGACGCTCTCCTCGCTCTACGCGATCAACCTCGTCGGCGCCTCGCTCGGCGCGATCGCCACTGGCTTCGTCCTGCTGCCGCGCCTCGGAATTCGCGCGGTGATCTCGCTCTGGTCGGCGCTCGGGCTGTGCGTCGCGCTCACCGCGCTCGCGCTCAGTCGACGACACAGCGAAGGGCCCATCGACGACGCACCGGCGCCACCGCCGTCATCACCGCCTCGCGCGAGCAGCACCGCCGTCGCGACGGCCATCGCGCTCGGCGCGCTCTCGTTCGCGCTGCAGGTCTCGCTGGGCCGCGTCGCCGCGCTCTTGCTCGGATCGACCGCGTACACGTTCGAGCTGCTCGCCGCCGTGATCCTCGTGGCGCTCTCGGTCGGAGCGACCGCCGCGCGCCACGACGAGAGCGCCGAAGCCGCCTGGAGCTCAGTCTCGCGGCGCTGCGTGCGCATCGCGGTCGCCGTGTTTCTCGCGATGCTCGTCGTGCGCATCGCGCCCGTGTACGTGCAGCTCGCCGTTCGCGCGCGAAGCAACCCTGCCCCGCTGAGGCTCGCGCTGATCAGCGCGCTCGCCCTGTGGCCGTACTACGAGATCGGAGCGCTGTTTCCCACGGTGGCGACGCGGATCGAGTCACGCGACGGAGCCACCACCGCTGGGATCGCGACCGCTGCGGTCACCGCAGGAAACGTCGTCGGCGCGCTCGTCGCGGGCTTCGTCGCGATCCCGTCGCTCGGCCTGCAAGCGACGCTTCGCGCCATCGCGCTCGCCGCGCTCGCCATCGCCGTGATCACCGCCGCGATCACCAACGCGCAGCGCGCGCGCTCGACCATCATCGCTTCGTCGCTCGCGGTGCTCGTCGGCTCGCTGCTCGATCGTCCGTGGGACGCCGTCGCGCTCAGCGCGGGAACGTTTCGCACCGCTCTCAACCGCTCGCTTCACGAGAGTCCGCGCGCCCCATGCGGCCCCGGCCGCGCCCTGCCCGAGACGCGCGTGCTCTTCTCTCGCGACGGCTCGCTCGGAACCGTCACCGTCCTCTCCCACTCTGACCGCGCCCTCTGCACCCTCTACAGCCTCCGCGTCAACGGAAAGACCGAGGGCTCTGTCTTCGTCCCCTCTGCTTCGAGCTCACGCGGCGCCGCCAGCACGCCGCGTGAACAATGGCTGCCCGTCGGCGACCTTCCATCCGAGCTCTTCGTCGGCCAGGCGCTCGAGGCCGTCGCCCACCGCCCGCTCGACCGCGCGTTCATGGTCGGCTGGGGCACCGGCATCTCCGCTCGCGCCCTGCAAACGCTCGCGCCTCGCTCGATCATCGCGACCGAAATCGAGCCCGTCGTGATCGACGCGTCGCGGTTGTTCGACCCTCAGCTGCACCACGATCGCACGGTCTCGATCCTTCGCGACGACGCGCGACGCACGCTGCGATCGATGCCCGAGCGCTCGATCGACGCGCTGGTGTCGCACCCGTCCAACCCGTGGGTGACCGGCGCGACCGCGCTCTTTTCACGAGAGTTTTTCCAGCTCGTTCGCTCGCGCCTGCGCGACGACGGAAGCGTCCTCGCGTGGGTGCAGCTCTACGAGATCGACCTCGACGGAGTGCGCTCGCTCGTGCACACCTTCGTCGAGACGTTTCCCAACGCGATCGCGCTCCGCACCGACGCTCGGTCTCGCGACCTCTTTCTCATCGCCACGCGAGCGTCAGCCCCGCTCGATCGCACACGAATTCAAGCAGCACTCTCGACGAGGGCCGCGATCGTGGGCGACGGCGCCGCGCTCGAGCGTTGGTCCCGCACCGCTCCCGTCGTGACCGACGACAACGCCCTGCTCGAGTTTCGCGTGGCCGACGTGATGCTGAGCGGCCGCGAAGACCCTCGCGTGCTCGCGCTCGAAGGACTGTAATCGACGCGCTCAATCCGCGTGCGTCGCGGGCTTCTCGCTCACCTCGGCGTCGACGAAGCCGCGCGTCTGTTCGTCGTACACCCGCGCGAACACCCGAGCGAGCGCCCCGTCGCTCACCTCGTACACGTTGTAGCCGGCAGCTTTGTCCGGGTGATCGTGCAAGAGCGACGCGCTCGTCGCGCCGATGTGGTGCACCGTCGAGCCCGCGCGCGTCGCCCACTGGCGATAGCCTCGATCGTGCAAGTGACCGTGCAGAAAGAGCACGTCCCCCTCGCGCTCGGACAACATCGCGCGCATCGATTCAGCCTCGGCGAGCCCGCGCGAGAACCGCCTCCACGCGCCGCGCGGGTTGATCACAGGATGATGCATCATCACGACAGGAAGGACATCGCGCAGCGACGGGTCCCTCAAGACCTCGCGCACCGCGCGCATCTGCGCCTCGCCCACGTGCCCCGCGCTCAGCACAGGCGCGCGCGGCACGGCGCTCGAGACGCCCACGATCGCGACGCCGTCTCGCACGCGCGTAAACGGAAACAGCCCCGAGCCGTGCGTCCCCTCTCGCGCGAGGCCGCGCTCGTCCGTCATGAACTCACGAAACGCGTTGAAGAACCGCTGCGTCTTCATCGCGCCGCGCGTGTACACGTCGTGGTTTCCGGGCACGACGCTCACGCGATCGGCGCCCATCTCGAGCGCCTCGATCATCGTGCGAACCCGCGCAAACTCCGTCTCGAGCGCGAGGTTCGAGAGGTCACCGGTGATGACGACGTGATCGACGCCCTGCGCTCGAACGTCGCGCACGATGGCTTCGACCGCGTGCGGCTTGTGCTTGTGCCCGCGGTGCAGCTTGAGGTTGATCATCCCCGTCGCGCGCTTGTTGGTCCAAAGCCGCGAGGGCTCGACGCCGGTCAAGTCGAGGACGTGGAGATCAGAGAAGTGCGCGATCCGCATGAATTGCGCGGACGATAGCACTCTGCAGCGCGCCGTCTCGCGCGGCTGGGACGCGGAGATCGACCGATCGCGACGAGGCTCATCGACACTCGTTGACACGCTGACGCGCGACGCGATTCCATCGCCGCCGCCAACGACGCAACGAGCGTCGAGCGAACAGGAAGCAAAGCGGATGGACAAGGTCTTCTCCAACGCAGAAGCGGCGTGCGCGGACATTCCCGACGGCGCGAAGATCCTCGCGGGAGGCTTCGGCCTCTGCGGAATTCCCGAGAACTGCATCGCAGCCATCCGAGCCAAGGGGATCAAAGACCTCTGGTTCGTGAGCAACAACTGCGGCGTCGACGACTGGGGCCTCGGGATCCTGCTCGGCAACAAGCAGATCCGAAAGATGACCAGCTCGTACGTGGGCGAGAACAAAGAGTTCGAGCGGCAGTTCTTGACGGGAGAGCTCGAGGTCGAGCTCGTTCCGCAGGGGACGCTCGCAGAGCGACTGCGCGCAGGAGGCGCGGGAATTCCCGCGTTTTATACGCCTGCTGGCGTCGGGACGCAGATCGCCGACGGCGGACTGCCCATGGTCTACAACGCCGACGGGACCATCAAGAAGGCCAGCGACCGCAAAGAGACTCGCTCGTTCGACGGCCGCGACTACGTGCTCGAAGAAGCGATCACCGGCGACTTCGCCATCGTGAAGGCGTGGAAGGCCGACCGTCACGGAAACCTGGTTTTTCGCGCGTCTTCTCGCAACTTCAACCCGCTCTGCGCGAGCGCGGGACGCATCACGATCGCCGAGGTCGAAGAGATCGTCGAGCCCGGCCAGCTCGACCCCAACGAGGTCCACACGCCCGGCGTCTTCGTGCAGCGCGTGTTCAAGGGAACCAACTACCAGAAGCGCATCGAGCGCCGCACCGTCCGCAAGGGAGGTTGATCCATGCTCACCCGTGAACAAATCGCCGCCCGCGTCGCCGCCGAACTGCGTGACGGCTTCTACGTCAACCTCGGCATCGGAATGCCCACGCTCGTGCCCAACTTCGTCGCGCCCGGCGTCGAAGTCGTGCTGCAGAGCGAGAACGGCGTGCTCGGCGTCGGGCCGTACCCCTTCGAAGGCAAAGAAGACCCCGACCTCATCAACGCGGGCAAAGAGACCATCACGGTCAACCCCGGCGCGAGCTACTTCTCCAGCGCAGACTCGTTCGCCATGATCCGCGGCGGGCACATCGACCTGGCCATCCTCGGCGCGATGCAAGTCAGCGCCGCAGGAGACCTCGCCAACTGGATGATCCCCGGCAAGATGGTCAAGGGAATGGGCGGCGCGATGGACCTCGTCCACGGTGCGCGCAAAGTCATCGTGATGATGGAGCACTTCGCCAAAGACGGGACGCCCAAGATCGTCAACGAGTGCTCTCTTCCCCTCACGGGCAAGCGCGTCGTTCACAAGATCATCACTGACATGGCCGTCATCGACGTCACGGCCGACGGTCTGATCCTGCGCGAAGTCGCTCCAGGTCACAGCGCCAAGGACGTGCAGGACAAGACCGAGCCGACGCTCAAAGTGCCCTCGGACCTCGCCATCATGTCCTTCGGCTGAGCCGCTCGCTCAGCGCGCCTTCACAGCGCGCGCCATCGCGCGCCGTCGAACTCGACCCGACGCTCGTGGCGCAGCTTCTCCAAATGCGCGCGCGCGCTCCGCGCGGCGATCGGCCACAGCGCAGGCGGCGCGTCGTCGTACGCCTTCGCGACGATCGCCTCTTCGCCGCTCCACTCTGCATCGAGCGCCGCGAGCACCTTCGCTTCGCGAGCGAGCCGGTGCTGCACGTAGAACCGCAAGCGCTCTGCCCCTCGCTCGATCGGCGCGCCGTGCGCCGGAAGCACCGAGCCGTCCACGAGCGCCGCGAGCCGCTCGAGCTGCGCGACGTACTCACGCATGTCCCCGCCGTCCTCGACGTCGATCAGGATCGTCCCGACGCTCGCGACCATGTCGCCAGCGATCAGCCAATCGCCCGCTCGTTCGCGAAGGCAAAGGTGCCCGCGCGCGTGGCCAGGCGTGTGCAGCACCTCGACGCGCCCATCGAACAACGACGCTCCTTCGTCGAGGCACACATCCACGCTCACGCGGCCTTCGAGCCTCGATTTCGTGTGCGCATGCGCCATCACAGGCGCGTCGAACTCGTCCCGAACCACCATCGCCGCCCCCACGTGATCGCCGTGATGGTGCGTCACGATCTGGCCTCGTAGCGACAATCCGCTGCGAATCTTCTGGCGAATCGCGCCGAGCAGCGCGCGTTGCTCCGCTTCGTACGGCGTCGCAGGCTCGATGACGTAGAAGTGATCGCCCACCGTGACGAAGTAGGTGTTCGTCTCGGTCGCGGGCAGCAGCGTCGGGGTTCGCAGCGAGAGCCGCTCGACACCCGGAGCCACAATCTGCAGTTGGCCTTCGAAAGAACCGTCGCTCACAACGCACGAGCGTAGCGCGAACGGCACCATGGTACCGTCGACGAGAATGAAGCGAACTCTGTTCGGAGCTCCGGTTCTTGCTTTGCTCGCAGCTTGCTCCGCGCCGGTCGTCCTGCCCGACGCAGAGCCCGACGCGAGCGCACCCGACGCCGCCGCGGACGCTCGTCCGATCGATGACATCGCCGTCATCGAAGATGGCTCCAATCCGTTGCCCGACGCAGAGCCCATGGACGCCGCTTCGCTGCCCGACGCAGAGCCCGACGCCAGCTTGCCAGACGTCGTGAGCCCTCCGGCCGACGGCAGCTGCGCGATCGTCCCCGCGCCGCCCATGCAGCCGATCAGCGGCGCGCTGTTGCCCGAGCGCCGCGTGACGTGCGGCTGCCGAACGAGCGCGCCGTCCGTCACCGCCGGGACCATGGCCAACCGCTACGTCCTCCGCGGACGAATCGTGAGCCCGAGCGTCGTGACGCCGAACGGCGAGGTGCTGGTCAACGGCAACTTGATTGTGTGTGTCGGCGCGATGGGCGCCTGCTCTTCGCGCCCCGACGCCGCGGGCGCGACCATCATCAACACCGGGGGAATCATCTATCCCGGCTTGATCGACGGCCACAACCACGTCGCATACAACTGGCTGCCCGAGTGGACGGCGCCGATGCTCTACTCCAATCGCTATCAGTGGCAGCGAGCGGCGGCGTACAGCACGTACATCACTCCGTATCGCGACAACGTCGGCGCGCACGAGTGCGCGATGACCAAGTACGGCGAGGCGCGGGCGATCTTCGCTGGGACCACGACGATCCAGGGAGCACCCAATCGAACGTGCATCCGAACGCTCGCGCGCAACCCAGAGTACGGCGCGGATTTCGGCGGCGTCGATCGTCACCAGACCAACATCCTCGGGATCGGAACGGTGGACGCCGCCGCCGCGATGACGCTGCGCGCGAACATGGATTCGGGCGCGCTCACGACGTACATCATCCACCTCGCCGAGGGCGTCGATCAGTCCTCGCGCGATGAGTTCACGGACCTCGTCGGAAAGAACCTCCTCACGCGCGCGACGGTGATGGTGCACGGCACCGCGCTGATCGACATGCAGCACATGCAAGCGGGCGCCGCGGGCGCGAAGATCGTGTGGTCCCCGCGCTCGAACGTGCTGCTCTACGGAGACACGACGGACATCCGCACGGCGCTCATGCGCAACGTGCTCGTGTCGATCGGCCCCGATTGGACGCCCTCGGGCGCGCCGGACATCCTCCAAGAGCTGCGCTTCGCGCGCAACGTCGGTCGCAATCGGTGGCCTGGATTGCTGACAGATCGCAAGCTCGTCGAGATGGTCACCATCGACGGCGCGCGCGTGCTCGATCGCCAGAGCAACATCGGCTCGATCGAGCCCAACAAGTACGCGGACCTCATGGTGATCCCTGACTACGGCTGCGACGCGTACTCGTCGCTCGTCGACGCGCTCGCGTCGGACATCGCCTTCGTGATGGTCGGCGGCAAGCCGCTCTACGGCGATCCCGCGATCATGCGCGCGCTGCCCGCCGCCGCGCAGGCCGGCTGCGAGAACACCACCGTTTGCGGCTCGACGCGCGTCGCCTGCGTCTCGGTCCCCGGCGGCGCCAACGGAACGGACCAGACCCTCGCCTCGATCACCACGGAGCTCCAGTCGTTTTACCCGATGGTGCTCCCGCTCGTTCCACGCTGCCCGTGAGCTGAGCGAGGGCGTGCGCCGTCGCTTGACCGGCCGCCGTCGCGGGGCGTATCGCCAACGGCATGAACCGAGACAAAGCGCGCGCCATCATCCGCGCCGTGTGCGAGAGCGAAACGACCGGCGACACCATCACCGTCGCGACGGGCTGGGATGTCACCGTGCACGCTGGACGCAACGGCGCCCCGTGGTCCATCCAGCAAGTGGTCAAGATCACCGTCGACGAGTCGCTGGTGACCGGCGAAACCCGCAAGGGTCAGCGCTTCGCGTTCGCGATCGAAGAGCTGCGCGGCGCCGCAGCCGAGTGCGCTCCGACCGACAAGTCCGGTCGCAAGCCCGGCTTCATGTGATCCCCACCGCGTCAGCCCGCCCCGCAATTCAACGCTGACCCCTTCAACGAATGGGCTGCGCGACCGCCGTACCCTGCGCGGGCTCAACGATCACCGTCTGCCCTCCGCCGTACACCGGCTGCGCCCCGTACATCGGCTGCGGCCCGTACACCGGCTGCGCCACGGGCTGCGCGTACGCTTGCGGCTGTCCGTACACGGTCACAAACGGCGCACGCGAACCGTAGTAGCCCGGTCGGTAGTACACACCGCCGTAGTACCCGCCCGCGTAGTAGACGGTCCCCGGCGCGGCCGTCGTCGTGTAGCCGTAGTTCGCATCGCCCTGAACGATGTACCCCGGCTCGTACGCCCCGTAGCGCGCGCTCGTGACGATGCAGCCTTGCAGCGCGCCCGCGAAGAGCGCCGCGCTCGCGACTGCAACCACCTTCGAGAAAGCTCGCATACTCATGGTGTAGCACCTTGCGCTGGGATCTCTCAAACCCGCCGCGCTTCGACGCGAACGAGGCTCGATCCATCCATGCACACGAACTAGTACGCTGACGAGGGACCAACTTCTTCCCGTTCGACAATTCTCGCGATCGCGCAGACGCAGCGATGCAAGCCGCGCATTTCGATGCGCTCTGCGTCGAGGGGACCGCGCAGCAGTCGGACGCTCGGCGATCGGCCATCGAGCGGTGGCGACTCGAGAAGCCGGTGGCGCTTGCCCTCGTCCGCGTTGCAGAGCTATCCCCAGCAGTCTCAGTCACCGATGGCTTCGCCCGAAGAAACCCCGGAAGAACGCCTCGAACGCCAGCTCGAACAAGCGCTGCGCGCCGGTCGTTCGAAGTCGTTCTTGCTGCCGCAGCTCGAGAAGCTCGCGTCGATGGCCGCCGTCGGATCGCGCGCGTATTGCTTCGCCAACCGAACGCTCGCCGAGCTGCTCGTCGAGCAGGCGCCGTGGCGCGCCGCTCTCCACGCGCGTCGCGTCGTCGTCGCGAGCCCCGAAGACGAACCCGCGCACGCCCTGCTCGGACTCGCGCTCGCCGTGCAGGGAAACTACCGCGCCGCCATCGCCTCCTACCGCCGCGCGCTCGCGCTCGCGCCGAGCAACCCGTGGTACGCGCACAACGTCGGCCACCTGCTCGACATCGCCCTCGACAAGCCCCGCGACGGCCTCGCCTTTCTTCGCTCCGCGCACCGAGAAGCGCCCGATCAAGACGACGTCACGTCCTCGCTCGCGCACTGCCTCGCTCGCTGCGGCGCTCGCGAAGAAGCGCTCGACCTCGCCGCGCCGCTCGCGCGAAAGAACGCGCATCGCGCGGACTTCCTCGCGCTCGTCGAGTGGATCGAAGCCGGCGACCCTGCGCAGCCCAGGCCGCCCGCGCTGCTCGCTCCGCACTCGTTCGACCCCGACGCGAGCGCCCACAGCGACGCGAGCGCCGCCCCCACAGACTGGGTCGCGGTCACTCGCACGCTCATCGACCGCAGCGGACTCGCGCCCGAACAGCGCGTCCTCGCGTTGTCGGTCCTCTCGTCGCACAACGCCCTTCCCATCCACGACCGAATCGCCGCCAACGCCGCCGCAGCAGCGCTCGAGTACGCGGTGTGCGTCCGCACGCGCCGCGCCCGAACGCAGCGCGCGCTCGCCGACGAGTACGGGCTCAGCGTCCAGTCGCTGCGCGAGTGGGTCGCGCTCGTCCGACACCTCGTCGAGAGATAACGGCGCTCAGTCGCACCGCGCGCGAATCGCGTCCATGTCGCGATGACATTGCTCGCAGCCCCGCGCCGACGCCCGAAGCAGCGCGCCGCACTGCGCGGTGAAGCCGGGAGGATGCGGGTTCGCTCCCGCTCCGCCGAGCGCGCGCCCAGCGTGGCACTGCACGCAGTCGCGCTCGACGTGGCACGAGACACACTCGCTCAGCGCGCGGCGAGCCTCCATCGCGTGATGCTCGCTCGTCACGACGGGCCCCGACCACTGCGCAAACGGTCCGTGAAATCGCCGGCCGCCGCGGCTCGCGGGCGCGGACGACATCGCGACCCCCGAGCGCGTGTGGCACCCGACGCAGAAGCTCTGCTCGCGGTGGCAGCTCGCGCATCGATCGGTCGCGATCCGCGCCTCGACCGAGTGAAACGAGAGGTAGTCGTTCGGGTGCGTGCGACGGTCTCGCATCCTTCCGTCGTGACACTCGACGCACTCGCGCTCGCGATGACAGTCCATGCAACGCTCGGGATTGGCCGCGGCGATCACGCGATGCGAAACCCAAAAGTCCGCGTCGTGGTGCATCCCGTTCATCCACCGCGGCGGGTTGAGCCACCCCTCCGCGAAGCGAGTCCGAAGTACTCCGTCCGGCTCGGTGAGATGGCAGCTCGCGCAGCGAGTGCTCGCGCCTCGCGCCTCGTGGCATCGCACGCACTCGCGCATCGTCGGAAGGTCGAAGCGCGTCGCGAGCCCCGTCGATCGAACAGAGCGATGACAGTCGTCGCAGCGCACGTTCGCGCGGTCGTGCAGCGCGTGCGAAAACCGCATATTCGCCGCAGGAATCTCCACTCTCGCCACCGCCATCGGCCGCGCAGGATCGAACCCTTCGTGGCAGTCGCGACACCGCGCCGTGGGCGTCGCCGCGCGCTCGGGTTGCGCGCGGTCGATCGCGTGACAGCTCGCGCACACGCCCTCAGCCGGGATCAGCCGATCGCTCGTCTGTTCGCTCGAGCGAGCGTCTGCGTGGCATCGCTCGCAGGTGACGCCGCCGAGCGCGAGGTGCCGTTGGTGATCGAAGCGCAGCGGAATCCTCTGCGTCCCGACGATCGCCCGTGACGGCCCCCGCTCTTGCCCGCTCGAGTACTCCCACACCCGCGGCCGCGGTCGCAGCGTCGGGGCGCCGCCACGCATCCCGCACGCCGCGCCAAACGCGAGCGAGATCGCAAGGATCACCCGTGCTTTCACAGGCGAGATCATCATGGCCTCGCTCCGACGACCATCGTCGCGCCGAGCCTGAAGCGGTCGCCCGCGACGGCGTTGTGATCCCACTCGGCGTCGACGTGCAGCCGCGCGAGGGCCCCCAGCATCACCGACGCGCCTCCGACCAACGCCAACGCTGGCCCCGAGCGATCGGGCCGCACCGAATCATAGTTTGCCCACAGCGAGCCACGCGCGTCGAAGCGGACGCGTCCGCCCCACGGCTCGAACGAGGCGTCGACGTCGAGGCCCCCGCGCGCGCCGACGGCGCCGCCCTCACCCATCGCGCGGATCGCGACGTCCCACGCCGCAGCGTCACGAAGAAACGCGATCGACCCGCCGACGTTGTACCGATCCTGCGCGACCGCGGCGTTGGTCGACGGCCCGGCGTCCGCTTGCGCATAGCGCCGACCATAGAGCGCGGCGCTCGCGGACCAGAGCGAGCCCTCGGATCGCACGTTGCAACGAAGCCGCGCGTCGTCGACGGCGTCCGCCCAGATCGACGCCCAGATCGAGCTCGGATCGAACGTCGGACGGACTCGCTCGAAGCTCGCCTCGGCGAACACCGCGCGCGTGACGTCCCACGCGAGGCTCGCTCCGATCACAGTGAACGCCGAGTGCGCGAAGGAGAACGCCGCACGCGCGTCGAGCCGAACCTTCGGGTGCAGCTGCGCGTCGACGGCGGCTCCGATGCGCTCTTCGCTGACGCCCTGCGCGGTCCACACGCGTCGATACACCGCGCGCGCGAAGGCAGGGAGCCACGCGGGTGTCTCGACCGCGATCGCGACCACTGGTGCATAAGCGCGATCCGAGACGTACGGAGCCAACGATGGCTCCCAGCTCGAGCGGTCGGCGCGAAAGACTCCGTCGCGCTCGAAGCGCGAGTTCGACAGTGAAAATCCACTGCGAACCTCGAGTCCGCCGTACGCTTCGACGGTCGCGATCGAGCCGAGGTACGCGCGGGCGCGCGCTCCGTCGAACGCGAAGAAGCCCAGCGCGTCGCTGGTCAAAACCCTTCCGACGCGAAGGTCGAGCGCGCCGCGAAGCAACCCGCTCGCGTCGAAATATGCGTACGGCAAATCCACGCTTCGTCGCTCGAATCCCGGAACGAAATCAGTCCTTCGCTCCCTCGTCGTCTCTTCGAGGCACCGCGCTGCGCCGCCTCCGCACGCGTCCCCGAAGTCTCCATCGAATCTCAGCCGCACCCTCAACGCCAACCGCGGGCCGCGCTCTCCCATCCTGTGCGTGATCGCCACCGTGACCGTCTGTGAAAACCGCCGCAGCGAGAGCACGGGCCCGCCCCACGGCCCGCGCACTTGATACCCCTGCGCGAAGCTCTCGGCGTTGACGTCGTACTCGATCGCGCTCGCGCGCGTCGCAACGAGCCCCGTCGCGATCGCCACGAGCGTCGCGGTCCCCCACTTCGAACGCGCTACGGGAGCCACCATCGCGTCGACGTCTCCCGCGCTGCGAGCCTGCGATCGCCCGACGCGCTCAGCGACGGTCGCTCACCTTCGTACCGCCGAACAATCGAGTGAGCTCGTCGTCGTAGTGATCGGCGACCGCGCCCACCACCTGGAGAATGTACCGAACCTCGCTCGGATCCAGATCTCGCGTCGGCCTCTCGGACACCGCCACCACGCGATCATCGTGCACGCCGAACGCGACCGAACCGAGCCCGCTCGCGTTGAGCTCGAGCAGCCGTCGAAACAACGACGCTTCGTTCGACTTGTCGATCACGATGATCGGCGAGACCACGCGCAAGAACGGCGCGTCTTCACCGGGCCTCGGCGAGCGCAAAAAGATCGCGACCGCCGCGCTTCCGCGCATGAGCGACCAGGCCTTTCCGCCGCCCGGCGCGGGCATTCGAACGCTCGCCGCGTCGATGCCGAGCGCAGTGATCGTCTCTTCTACCAAGCGCGCTGCACGCGCGATCTCCTGCTGCACTTCTTCATCGAACACGGTCACGGCGTCTTCGCAGCCTCCGAGGCTGTGATTCGTCAACGGACTGCGCTCGCCTGTCAAGCACTGCGTGCGAAGAGCGCCATCCAACTGCGCGCTGCCGCACGCGCGCCCGCCAGTGTATGCCTCGGTACCTCCATGCCGACGATTCGACTCATCGTGCGCTACGACGGCGCCCACCTCTCGGGCTGGCAGCGTCAGCGCAACGCTCGCACGGTGCAAGAAGAGCTCGAGCGCGCCGCCGGCGAGATCGCGAGCGAGACCGTCCGCGTCCACGGCGCAGGACGCACCGACGCAGGCGTGCACGCGCTCGCGCAAGTGGCCTCGTTCGAGACCAACGCCACCATTCCGATGAAGGGTTGGCGCCTGGGGATGAACAGCAAGCTTCCGCCCGAGATTTCGGTGATGGAAGCGCGCGAGGTCGCCGCGGGCTTCGACCCCCGCCGCGCGAGCGCAGGAAAGCGCTACCGCTACCTCATCAGCAACAATCCATCGCGCGACCCGCTGCTTCGAGATCGAGCCTGGCACGTGTACGACAAGCTCGACCTCGACGCGATCGAGCGCGCCGCGAAAAAGCTCATCGGAGCCCACGATTTTCGCGGTTTTCGCGCGGCCGATTGCGAGCGCACCAGCACCGTTCGGCACTTGTTTCGCGTCGCCGTCGTCCGCGAATACACCGGCAACGCCACGCTCTTCGCGCTCGAAGTCGAAGGCACCGCGTTTCTCAAGAACATGGTCCGCATCATCACCGGAACGCTCGTCGACATCGGCCGCGGGCGCCTCCCCGAGTCCATCGTCGACGAGGTGCTCGCGACCGGCGACCGCACGCGCGCCGGAATCACCGCGCCGCCGCAGGGCCTCTACCTCGATGAAGTGTGGATTCGCCCTGAATTTCGCCTCACCGACGACTCGTTGCAGCTGCGCCCTGCGTACGCCGATCGCATCGTCGAGGCTCCCGCCACCGCCGCTGAAAGCGACGACGACGAGTGAGCGACGAGCGTACTCGCGTTCGATCGCCTACGATTCGGGCCTTCGCCCATGCGTTCGTCCTCACACGTCTTCGCTCTCTGCCTCGCGACCGCTTCGCTCGCGGCGAGCGCCGCTGCCTCTGCACAAACCGTCGCTCCCAAGCAATGCGTCACCGTCGCGCGCGACCCGGACGAAGCCGCACGCGCAATCGCGGTTCGCATCGAGATCGCCTTCTCGGCGACGCCTTCGGTTCGCTCCGTCGCCGACCCGCGAACGCGCGCCATTCTCCGCGGTGAGATCACTGACGACGCCGCGCAGTCCGCGATCATCACCGCCCGCCGCGCGCTCGCGCTCGCCGACGCCGACGCGACCGCGCTCGACACCATCGCCAACGCGCTCGGCTGCGCATCGATCACCGTCGTCGCTTCGACGCCTCGAGGCTTCGCGATCCGCCGCTTCGACGCGCTCTCGCGCCAGTACGACGCGAGCACAGAGTCCGCGCAGTGGACGGACGAAGCGCTTCGATCTCGCCTCGCCATCGCCGCGGCCGCACCCATCACGACGTCAACGACGAGCGCGAGCAGCGCCACTTCGAACGCTGCGACGACGACGCCTCGCATCGCGCAACCCACCAACGCGAGCACCACGGCGACGAGCGCTGCGCAAACAACGGCAGGAGCTCCGAGCACAAACACAACGGCTGCCGCCGCGCAGAACGCGAACGTCGCGCGAACGCCCCAGCGTGCGGACCCTCGCGTGACGACGCAACCGGACCCGCTGCGAAACAACAGTTCTTCGCGATCGACGCCCGTCTGGGCGTGGGTGATCGCGGGCGTCGCAGGAGCAGGGCTCATCGGAGGGTTCATCGCCGCGCAGTCGATTGGCCCTTCCGTTCCGTTGGTCCGGGTATCAGGCCCAGGAATGGCTCCGTGATGCATCGCTTTCGCTCGCTGTTCGCCGCGCTCTTGCTCGCCCTCGTCGCGCTCGGAATCGCGCCACCTCGCATCGCGCACGCGCAGTCGTCGGCGACCATCGCAGAGCTCTCTCGAACCGCGCGAGACCTCGTCACCGAAGCCCCCGACGGACGTCCGCTCGTCGCGCCAGCGCTGCCAAACGGATACGTCGTCGAGCGACGCGGCAGCGCGAGCGTCGCGTTTCCTCCGCAAATTCGCTCGTCGATCACCAACGCCCTCAACCACATCGAGCGCGACCTCCAGTCACTGCAGCAGCAGTTCGGCCTCGCGGCGCTCCCGCCCATCGAGATCCGACTCGTCCCCGATCCCGACACGATGCGCGCGTTGGCGCCGCGCGAAGCCCCGCCGCCCGCATACGCGGTCGGCGTCGCCTATCCATCGCTGCGCTTGACGCTCGTCTCGACGAGCGCTCCACGCACGTGGGAGGCCGCGGACGTGCGCCGCGTGCTTCGCCACGAGCTCTCGCATTTGCTGCTCGCGATCGCGACGAACAACGCTCCGTTGCCTCGCTGGTTCTCCGAGGGTGTCGCCATCGAGCAGGCCGGCGAGCACAGCTTCGAGCGCTTCGAAGAGCTGGCGCGCGCGTCCGTGACCCGCTCTCTCATCCCCCTCGCGCAGCTCGACCAGGCCTTCGGCGAACGCAGCGGAAACGTCGATCTCGCGTACGCCCAAAGCGCAGACTTCGTGGGCTTCTTGCTGAAGAAAGACGGCCACGCGCGACTCGCTGTCTTCGCCTCGCACGAGCGCAGCGGAGTGACCTTCGAAGAGAGCGTGAGACGCACGTGGGCCATGTCCCTTCGCAGCGCTGAGCTCAGCTGGAAGGACGACGTGAGCAATCGTCATTTGCTCTTGCCCTTCGTCGTCGGCGGCGGAGTGCTGTGGGGCGGCTCTGTGTTTCTGCTGGTGTTCGCGTTTGTGCGCGCTCGTCGACGTGGTCGAAGGATCCTGGCGCAGTGGGCGGCGGACGACGCGCGCGCAGACGCTCGAGACGCAGCGGCGCGCGAAGCCGCGAAGCGAACGCACAGCGACGACGTCGCATCGCCCAACGCCCCAGCGGGCATCGTCGTGTACTTGCCGTACGCCCGGAGAAAAGCAGACGAGCTTCCCAACTGATGTCGGGAAGCTCGTCGTTCGAAGCGGATGACCGTCGAATGGCTTCGCTGCGCGAGCAGCGCTCTTCGTCGATCAGTCGCTGACGCGCGGGGCAGTCGGCAAGAAGATGTTGAACGAGAAGTTCACCATCTGATTCCAACGGAACGTGCGGTCGTTTTCGTCGAGCAAGAAGCGTCCGCCAGGCTGCCCTGCGGCGGGCGTGTTTCCCGCAGCGCGAACGAGGTAGTCCGGCGAACCCGAGCACTCCGACATGCCCATCGCGCCGCAGGTGCGCGCGGTGGTGTTCTCGTCCGTGCCCGACGTGTTCCACGAGAAGGGAAACGCGCGGTACTCGACGGAGATCGAGAGGAAGCGGTTGATGTAGAAGTTGAAGCCCGCGCCGAACATGCCGGTGAACGCAGGGCGCGTCGCGCGCGCCGTCTGACTCTCGGCAACCGCCGGCGAGTTGACCGGCAGGACCATGTTGGCCGTCGCGTCGAACGCGTCGAAGTTCTTGCGCTCCTCGACGAGGATCATCGCGGGCGCGGCGAAGATCGAAACGTCAGCGTCGATGAAGACGTTCTGAAAGAGCGCGAACTTGCCACGCAGCGGCGTGATCGAGAGCTGCGGCAGCGCGAGCAACAGGCCCATTCGGCCGAGCTGCCGCGAGAACTGCGCCTGATCCGGAACGTTGTACGACGCGCGAAACATGTTCGACGTGCCGCCCATTCCGTTGTCGAGCCCCTGATACCGCTGCGCGGCGTCGGCCAGCGGCGTCGGGATCTGGATCGCCGCGTATCCCGCGTACAGCCCCAATCCGATCACGTCATTGAAGTGATACTGGATGTTGAGGCCCGGGATCATCGCGCGCTGAAAGTCGTCCTGCAGCGTGATGCCGAAGGACGGCGAGATCGCGACGCGACCCGCGCGGTACTGCACGCAACGGCGGCACGACGGCGCACCAGCGAGCGGACCGCGGATCTGAATCTCCTGCGCCATCGCAGACGACGCAGCCATCGTCGCCCCGAGAAAAGCCAACGCTCCGATCCAACGCTTCATGACCTTAGTGCCCTCTCGCGAGTACGCTTCCATTGCGGCCTTCTCCGTCCCGTTGATCACTTCTGGAGTCGGAACGTGGGGTTGAATGGGAAGAGCATCGTGAGACCCACGTGGATCATCACGTTGTCCGTGAGCGCAGTCTGGCCGAGCCAGGTGTTTGCGTCGTAGCGAGAGCCGCACGCCGGGCCGCCCGCGTTCATACAGTTGGTCTCACCGACCATCGCAGGCGGCGCGTCGGCGACGCCAGGCGTTCCGATGCGAAGCGCCTCGAGACGCTCGGGATAGATGTAATTGCGGATCTCCGCGACGATGCCGATCCAGCGATTCAAGAACACGCGGACGCCGATGCCCGCGTTGAACATGATCGCCGTCTGCCAATCGAAGCGACGGACTTCCGGATCCACGACGGCGATGGGGCGGGTGCGCGTCGCGCCGACGCCAGCCATCACATAGAAGTCGTAGTGAAAGATGAATCGGTTGAACATCAAGAACTTGCCGTACACCGGCACGTACGTGAAGTTCGCCTGCGCGAGCAGCTGGTACTCGTTGATCGGAACCACCAGACCGATCGATCGCGCCGAGCGAAGATCGACGTCCGAGCGTCCGTTGAACGGCTGGTTGAACAAGAAGTTCGCACCCGCCGCGAGCACGTTGGTGATCCAGTAGTTCGCCGCCAGACCGATGCCCGTGTGCGACACGAACGGGTCGTTGAGCGAGATCGCAACCGTGGGCTGCAGCTCGAACCGGCGGTTGCGCAACGCGTAGATCTGCTGCACCGCGAAGATGCGCTCGTTCAGCGGGTGCGACGAGGCGCGAACCTCAGGGCCGCCGACGCCTTCGAGTCCGCCGAGCCCTCCACCCGAGTCACCGCCACCCGCGGTGTCCCCACCAGTCGTCCCGGTGTTGCCCGTCTGACCGGACTGGTCGCCGTTGGCATTCTGTGCGGCGTCGTCAGCGGTGAAGGTCATTCCCGCGCTGTCGTCACCGCCAGAATTTCCGGCGGGTTGCGTTTGCTGCTGATTGTTGCGCCGCTGGGCGAACGCGGTGGTAGGCGCGCTCGCAAGTGCGACAGTCAACAGTGCCTTGGCGATCGTTCGGCGACGCATCGTCGTGTCCGTCACTCCGGTTCCGGTCTAGCGTCGTCACCAACGTGGTGACGATCGGGGTGATCGACTGTAACCCTATGAAAACTATAAGCTTTTTTGAAAGCAGCGGGACTATATCATGCAGCGGATTAGTGCGGCAACACCAAAACTTGCTGCAAATACCGCTGTGATTTCACGGCGGCCTACTCAATCAGCCCGCCGCCTCGCTCTCGTCCCCGCTCGACGCAGAGAACAGCGCTTCGCTGAACTCTTCGGCGTCGAACTCGCGCAAATCATCGACTTTCTCGCCGACGCCCACGAACCGCACCGGGATCTTGTGCTCTTCGCACACCGAGAGAATCACACCGCCCTTCGCGGTTCCGTCGAGCTTGGTGAGCACGATTCCGCTGACCGCGAGGGCGCTCTTGAACTCGTTGACCTGAACAACCGCGTTTTGACCGGTGGTCGAGTCGAGCACCAACAGGATTTCGTGCGGAGCTCCGGGCAACGCCTTCGCCGCCGCGTCGCCGAGCTTGCGCAGCTCGTCCATCAGCGGCGTCTTGGTGTGCAACCGGCCGGCGGTGTCGGCGATCACGACGTCTGCGCCTTCCTTCACCGCTTGCTGAACGGCGTCGTACACGACCGCGCTCGGCTTGGTGAGGTCCTTTCCCTTCACCGTGTGGACACCGACACGCTTGCCCCACAACTCGAGCTGAGCCACCGCCGCAGCGCGGAACGTGTCGCCCGCAGCGAGGTACACCTTCTTGCCCTGCTCCTTGTACCGCGCCGCGAGCTTGCCGATCGTCGTGGTCTTACCCACGCCGTTGACGCCCACCACGAGGATCACGAGCGGTCCGTCGCCCTTCTTCGACCCGAACGGCGCAGCCGGAACGTCGATGACCTCCCTCGAAACGTCGCGCAGCGTCTGCCACACGATCGACTCGTTCGCGAGGTCCTTCTTGTCCAGCCGCTCCTTCAACGTGGCGATGAGCTTCTCGGTCGTGCTCACGCCGACGTCACCCGTGAGCAACACCTCTTCGATGTTCGTCACGAGCTCGGGATCGAGCTCTTTCTTTCCTGAGAAGATCCCAACGAGCTTCTGCACCCACGACGTACGAGCGCTCTTCAAGCCCGTTCGCAGCGCCGCCACGTCCTTCTTGGCCGCGGGCTTGGCCTCGACGCGCGCAGGCCGCGCCGCCGGGGTCTCGACCACGGGCGACTTCACGGGCTCGGCCTTCGGCGGCTCGACTGCAACCGGCTCGCTCTTCGCGGGTTCGGCAGCGACAGGCTCGCTCTTCGCAGGCTCTGCGACGGGCTCGCTCTTGGCCGCTTCAACCTTCGCAGGCTCGCTCTTTGCGGGCTCAGCCTTCACGGGCTCGGCCTTGACCGGCTCGCTCTTCGCGGGTTCGGCCTTGGCGGGCTCGCTCGAAGGCTTCGACTTCGCCGGCTCGGCCTTCGGTCGCTCGACCGGCTCGGCCTGCTTCGGCTTGCTCTCGATCGGCTTGTCCTTCGGCGGCGGCAGCGCTTCGGGCGTCTCGCCCTCGAGCTGGTCCGTCTTGGACTTGGATTTCATTACGAAGAACGCGATCGCAGCGATGACGACCAGCGCGATGACACCGAGGAGGACAGGGGACATCGGAGAGTCTCTCGTGTGACGACACACGGACGGAAATCGCCCGAATTGCGCGTCACCTTCCGACGATAGGTGAACTGATTTCCCCGCGTCAATGCTCCCTTTGTCTTGTCGCATCGGCGAGCGCACGAACGTGGTCGAACGCAGCCTGTTCGGGCTCGTCCGGCCCGTAGCTGGCCGACTCCGCAGCGGCGAGCACCGGCTGGACCGCGCGCGCCGCGTCTTCGCCCGCTTCTCTCAACGTCGGCGCGGCCTTGGGCCCCGAAGGCGTCACGATGAACTCGCGCGCGACCGAGTAGATCGCCTCGCGCCACCGCGCGAGCGCGACCGTGAGCCTCAGCGCTCCCGCCCTGCGCACTGGGACAACCACCTCGCGAGGCTCGTACCCGTGAGCTCGGAGCGTGACCGTCACCTTCGTCCCCACATCCACAGCAACCGGCTCGCGGGCGCGCGCGACGCTTCCGCCGATCGAGATCTCGCAGTGCTCAACGGGCTCTCCCGTCGCGCGATCCTCTACGACGACCTCGAGCGTGCTCGCTCCGTCCTGACTGGCACGAACCTCGATCGACGCGCCCTCTTCGAGCGCCTGAGCGCCGTTCTGCTCGGCGGGCTTCGAGCGCAACCGCGCCAGCGCGAACGCCGCCAGTCCGAGCGCCAGCGGAACGAGCGCAAACCGCCACGACACCGCAGGCATCGCTGGAGGGGCGAGATAAAACTCGCCGCTCTCGGACCCCGACAGCCACGGCGTCGTGGGCACAAACACAACGCGCGCCTTCACACCGGCCAACAGCGACCTTGGCGGCAGCGCAAACTCATACGATCCCGCTCCATCCGTGAGCGCCGCCGCGACGAGCGCGCGATTCGCTTCGATCCGCACGGTCGCGCCCGCCACTCCACCGCCGCGCCACGCGACCGCGCCACGAACGCGCAGCTGCCCAGTGCGCTCGTTGCGCTCGACGTTGGCGACCACCGACGTCAGCGCGCGCACGATCACACGCCGCTCGTTGGACCAGAGCTCCGTCCCTCGCAGCTGAGCCGCGGCGCGCACGACGTGCACGCCAGGAGTGCGAAAGACCTCGCTGTCGACGCGCAGCGCCGCGCGGCCGGTGGCGTCCGAACGCGCGGTTCCGATGCGGTCGTTGTCCACGTAGAATTGTACGGGCCAGCCCAACGGGCTCGCGACAGCCAACTGGCCGACCTCGACGCTCGCCACGAGCTCAGCGCCCGATCGCGACTCGACGTCCACCGCAGAAGGCGCGCTCTGCAGCACGACGGTGACGAACGGAGCGTCCAGATCCACACGAAAATCACTGCTCGCCGCGGTGTGAGTCGCGTCACCCGCGAACTGAGCACGCACCTCGAGCACGCGGTCCTCGCGGTTGACCGGCACCTCGCCGCTCGCCTGTCCCTGCGTGTTGGTCGTCACCGTTCGCTGCACCGACGCCCGAGCGCGCCGCACGTCGATCCGCACAGCGCCCACCAAAGGATTGCCTTGGTCGTCGCGAAGCTGCACCGCAAAGGTCACCGCGGATCGGTCCGCGCGAACCGCTGGGGCGACGCGAAGCTCCGTGGGCGCGAGCACGCGAAGCGTGAACGCCTCGACATCGGACGCACACAACACGACCGCGGACCACGCGAACAACGCTCGTCGCACCCGGACGAGCCTGACAAAGCAACGGGCGCCGCGCAACAGAGTGCATGGAACGGGCGCTCGCTCGTCTATACTCGCGCCCGATGGTTCGACGCCTCTTCTCCATGCGCGGTCTGCGCGTGGTCGTCGCCTTCCTCGTGTGCGGGGCTCTCTCTGCGCACGGGTCGTTCGCGCACGCGCAGAGCGCGCGCGCTAGCTTCCTGCTGCAAATGCTCAGGAGCAACCCCGAGGCACGCGTGCGCACGAACGCTGCGCTGCGACTCGGAGAGCTTCGCGAGGCGGACACCGTCCAGCCGCTGCTCGCGGTGCTCGCGACCGAACGCGACGCCACTGTACAAGCGACGATCATCGCGACGCTCGCCACCATCGGCGACGCTCGCGCGTTGTCCGCGGTGCAAGCGCTGACACGCTCGTCGTCTCGCGACGTCGCCGCGCAAGCGCGCCGAGCGGTCGGCATCCTCGAGGCTGCGGCGCGCGCGAGCAACAGCGGATCGACCAACAGCGGATCGACCAACGTCACGCCGAGCGGCGGCGCTCCGGTGGTGTTGATCTCCGCGGGCCGCGTGAACCTTCAGAGCGGCGTCGCTTCGTCGCTGCAGACCACCGCGCAACGCGCGCTCGAGAGCGCGCTCGACTCGCGCGGCGAGGTGGTTCGTCACAGCGGAAGCTCAGCGCAAGCGACGAGCACCATTCGCAGCCGGCGTCTGCGCGGCGCGCATCAATTCGACGTCAACGTGCAGTCGGTGACGCAGCAGCCCAACGGCGTGCGCGTCGCGGTCTCGATCGTGGTCTCGACCTATCCCGGCCACGCGTACGAGTTCGACGCGTCGTCGACCGTGACCGTGTCGGGCGGCGCTGACCCGCGCGAGGGCGCGATCACGACGGCGATGAACTCTGCCGTCAACCGCGCGCTCACGCAGGTGCTCTCGACGATCCGTTGAGCGCGAAGATGACAGAACTCAGGAAAATTTCTGGTGAAATGCTCTGTTCGCCACCGCGTGCCCTCCGCCGCGGGCTACACTCGCTTTCGTTGAGGTCGACATGACGAGCTCGTCTGCAGACAGCACCGCCGCGCACGCCGGACAAGGCGCCCCTCCCAAGCGCCTGATCCGCAACTACCTGCTGAACCCGAAGTTTCAGCTCAAGTACACCGCGATGATCTGCGGTGTCGCGCTGGTGCTGACCACGGGCCTGAGCGCGGTGGTGTTTCGCAACGCCAACGCTGCGCGCAGCCAGTCCACCGCCGCGGTCTCGCAGGCCGAGCGCGCCTTTCGCGAGTCCAAGACATCCGCCGAGGTCTTGCAGCAAAACGCGCTGATGAACGCCGGGGACAACCCAGAGCTCATCGCGCAGATCAACGGCGATTTGCGCCGCGCCGAGAGCGAGCTCACCACCAAGCTCGCCGAAGCCCGCCATTCGCGCGAGGAGATCGAGCGCAACTACGCCCGCACTCGGCTCACGCTGCTGCTCGGCGGCGCGCTGCTCGTGCTGCTGCTCGGCCTGAGCGGCGTCGTGATCACGCACAAGGTCGTGGGGCCGGTTTTCAAGATGAAGCGCCTGTTGCGCACGGTCGGCGGCGGAAAGCTCGACATTCGCGAGCGCCTCCGAAAGGGCGACGAGCTCGAAGACCTGTTCGAAGCGTTTATGGACATGGTCAACGCGCTGAAGAAGACCCAGTCCGACGAGATCGCGCAGCTCGAGGCCGCGATCGCCGACGCGAAGACCGCCGGCGCGCCAGCGTCAGCGATCGAGAAGCTCGAGACGCTGCGAGATCGAATGAAGGCGACGCTCGGCGAGTCCGCCGCGAGCTGACGGCGGTTGTGACTCAAGCCGCGACGAGCAACGAAGATCCCAGAGCGAAACAGCGCCGGTGAGCGTTGCGCATCGCGATCGTTGATCGAGCGACGATGATCGGGGCGCTGGATTAGTAGCGGCGGAGCTTTCCGTCGGCGTCGAGCGTCCACGGCCCGGTAGGAACGGTGCGAAGCGCCGCGATGAACTTCTCGCGCGACTCCGACGGAACGGCCCACTGCGACTCCGCGAAGCCGTCCACGACGGTGGATCGAATCCGCGCGGAGTCATCGTCGACGAAGAGCTTCGCGAGCGGCGCGGCGCCCACCTGCGCGTCGCCTTGCTGAAACAACGTGCGAACAGCCTGAAACCGCACGTCCTCCGTGAAGTCGCCCAAGAACGGCGCGACCGCCGCTGGCACTCGCGCGTCCTTCTCGTCTTCGAGCTCGGCGATGATCTGCGCCTTGCGATCGGCATTGCGCGCATAGCCCGTGTCGAACGCGGAGAGCAGCTCGAGCAGCTCGCTGACGAGGCGCTCGCGGTCAACGATCTTGCGCAGCATCTTCACGGGCCAGTTGAGGCTCTCGGCCGTTCGAAGAAACTCGCAGATGGGCTCGACCGCGTTGTCCGGCGCAGCGACGACAGAGTCGAAGATGTACTGCTTCTCTTCGCGGTCGGTGATCGACGGATCAACGGTGAAATTGAAGCGAGGCAACACCGCGCGCCACGACTCGGGCGTCGCCGTGCGGCACAGAAACTCGATCGAAGCGAAGCGGTCCGGGCTCATCGCGCGCTTGTCGAGCACGCGCTCAGCGTGCTTCGCCAACGTCTTGTCGTCCGCAGGTGCGGACTTCGTGCTGCCCTTTGACTTGAAGAAATCGAACAAGCCCATCGACGTGATCCTCGCGTGCTCCTGTGGGATGTACCACGGCGCAGTCGGCGCTATTCCGCGAGTGCGGCAGAACGTCAAGCACCTGTGTGCGAGAAGCCGCGCGCGGCGCACGGCTCTCTCTCGATCCTCTTGCCCCCCTTTCCCCCATCGCAGGCACCCCCGCCGACGAAACGACTACTCCTGCACGCCTCGACCCGAGGGCGGACGAGACACCCGCCCAGACTCGTCGCTCTCTTCTTCGCCCGTCAGCGTCTGAACAAGCTGGTTGATGCGGTACACGATTCCGCCGAGCTCCGCGTGTTGAAGCTCGATGCGATGCGCCTGGTCGCCGTTGATGATCTTCAGCAAGCCCTCTTCGATCACCTCGATTGGCTGCAACATCGAGTTGGAGACCAACACGTTCAACACCACCATGATCACCAGGGCGAGCAAGCCCAAGTACAGGATCGGCAGCACGATCCCGAGCGCAGGAGCCTGCGCCGCGGTCACGTCCGCGAGCACCACATAGCCAGGACGCACAGCGCCAGCGCGGCTCGGGCGGTGCAACCCCGGAACGGCGCGGCCCGCGATGCGATAGCGGTGGCCGCCGACCTCGATCTCGCGAACCGGCAGCGAAGCGTCGGTGTTGAGCGTCGCGCCGATGTTGCTCGAGTTGGCCCACGCGATGATGGCGCTCTTCTCTGTCTGCGTGCCGAACGAGAGGCTCTGCAGCGCGAAGTGATCGCCCTCGCGGACGATGTAGCCCACTTCAGCGCCGAGCGTCTGCTTGTCCTGCGCCGCGAGGCTGTCGGCGAGCTCGTAGCCCACCACCAACAGACCCGACACGCGACCTTCACGCGAGATCGGCGAGAAGACCATGTCGAACCAGCGCGTTCCGTCGTAGCGGATGTAGTCGTGCACGGTCTGTCCCGTGCTCAACGCCTGGGCGACCGCCTCGAACTCGTTTTTCAAGTCGCGGCCGACCTCTTGGCGAGGATCGATGTTGCGCGCGAGAACCTTGCCCTGGTCGTCGGTCACCGCGACCACGTCCGCCGGTCGTGGCCGGTCCTGCGGATAGCTCTCGCCCACTGCGCGGCCCGCGCGCTGCGCGAACTCGAATGCCGCCTGGCTCTGCGCGGTCGCCGTCGTGCCCGAGAACACGTTGCGACCGGCTTCAGAGTTGGCCTGGCCGTTCACGAGTCCCTGATAGCGATCGCCCTGCGCTGTGCGCAGCGCGTCGAAGAGCACCACGCTGCGCTCGACCATCGGGCTGATGTCTTTGGAGAGCGCGTCCGTCACCGAGCCGCGCACCCACAGAAGGGCCACGACGGTTGCGAACAACAGAGCGAGGACGTTTCCGCCAATCAGTTTCCAACGCATCGCAGTGCTCCGTGCAGCGGCCGCGCTCCCTGTGAAGGTGATGGGATCCGGCGCGCGCGTACTCGCGCTTCGCGGAATGCGCCGGAGTGCCTCCTCAGCCCCTGGGCGCAAACACACAGCAGCGCTAGTCAAAAGTGAGGTAACACCCTGCGAAACACGCGGTCAAGACGCTCTTTCGCGTGCACACTTCAGCCGAGGTTCCGTTGCAGTCCGACGCCAAGCAGCCCGAGTCGATCGCCGTCGCCTTCGATCCGCGTGGAGATTCGCACGTCGCTCCGGGGTTTCACCCCGAGCGTCCAGAGCGTCTCGCCGCCGCCCGCAAAGGCGTGCTCGACGCTGCGCCTGACGCTGCGGCGCTGGCGCTGCGCGAGCCGACGCTCGACGAGCTGCTGCGCGCACACGCACCGCAACACATCGAACGACTCGAACAGTCCCTCAAGCGAGGACAGGGATTCATCGACGGCGACACGTTCTTCTCAGCGGGGTCGCGGGCCGCCGCCTGGGGCGCAGCCGGCGCGGCGATCACCGCCGTCGAAGCGCTCGTCCGAGGCGAGACTCGTCGCGCGGTGCTGCTCGCCCGGCCGCCTGGACACCACGCGACCCGCGAACGAGCGATGGGGTTTTGTTTGCTCAACAACGCCGCGATCGCCGCCGCGCACGCTCGCGCGCTCGGTCTCTCGCGCGTCGCCATCGTCGACTGGGACGTGCATCACGGCAACGGAACGCAGGACATCTTCGATCGCGACCCTTCGGTGCTCTTCGCCTCGTTGCACCAATGGCCGCTGTATCCGGGCACTGGACGCGCGGACGAAGTCGGCCACGGAGACGGAGTCGGCTCGGTCTTGAACGTTCCACTGCCGTCCGAGTCCAACGGCGCGACGTACGCCGCCGCGTTCGAGCGCGTCGTTCTGCCGATCGTCGAGGAGTTTGCGCCCGAGCTGATCATCATCAGCGCCGGCTTCGACGCGCACGAGCGCGACCCGCTCTCATCCATGCGCCTGACCGCAGCGGACTACCGTTGGATGGCCTCGCAGCTCGCGAAGGTCGCCGATCGCGCTGGGCACGGTCGCGTGTTGCTCGCGCTCGAGGGCGGCTACGATCTTCGCGCCATCGAGCACAGCATCGGCGAGAGCGTCCGCGGTCTTCGGCAGCCCGACCTCGCCGCGCACCCAAACGGACCGCTCTCACAGGACGGCTCGGACGCGTTGCGCGTCACGCTCAAAGTGCAACGAGAGCTCTGGGCCGTGCTTCGCGGATAGGCGCCACCGTCACCGCGCGGGAGCCGTCGCCGAGCGCTCGACGCGCACTCGCTCCGTCCGTCCCGAGCCCGCCTCGACGAACCACGCGATGATCGCGCCGGTCAGCAACGCAACGCCGCCGCTGATCGCGATGGTCGAGGCGACGTTCAACCCGTCGCGCGAGCACGTGAGACCCTGCACTGAATCGCACGGGACGCTCGTGACGTTGGTGACCGAGAGCGGAGGGCTGCCGATGCAACCGGGGCCGGTGCCGTTCGAGCACGCGGCGTTGTTCGCGGCGACGATGCCGAGCGCGGCGCCCGTGACCAGCGACGCTGCTCCGAGGCCGCCGAGGACGAAGCTCGCGATGTGCGGCGCAGGCTGCGTGCGAAATCGCGTGGCCTCAGCGAGCGTCACCTCGGCTCGTCCGGTCTCACCGGGCCGCGCGCGCACCATCCCCTCCCAACGCTGATAGCCGTCGCGCTCGACAGTGATGCGGTGATTTCCTGGCGAAAGCTGAAGTCCGGGCGCCACGGGAGACGTGCCGACCTCACGATCGTCGACGAGCACCCGAGCGCCAGGTTGATCGACGATCACCGTCAACAACGCCCGCGCATCTTGTTGCCGAGCCGCTTCGCGACGACGTCGCGCGAGGTCGCGAAGCTGAGTGATTCGCTGCTCGAGCTCAGCGCGATCGGGGGCGTTGACCTTGTCGCGAAGGTATCGCTCGTACGCGTTGGCCGCCTCGTCGTACTCGTTGAGCAGCTCGTGCGAGCGGCCGATGTTGTAGTGAAGGTCCGCCGACGGCGCCGCGCGATTGGCGAGGTCGAAGTAGCGAATCGCCTGGCGGTAGTCCTGCCGAGTGAACCGCGCGAGCGCGCAGCGCACGAACTGTTGCGAGACCTGCGCGGGGCTCAGCGCCGGATTGCTGGCGTTGGTCGGCGCGGTCGCGGCCGTGCCCGGCGCGATGGCTGGATTGGACGTCGCGGCGCCGTCGCTCGGAAGCGTCGGAAGACCGTCGCAAGGATCCGGAGCGCTCTGCGCGGAGGCGCGAGCGCCCGCGAGAATCACAGCCCCGATAAGAGAAAGTCTCGCAGTCCAGAACATCGCGGAGGCCAGTGTATGCGGACCGGCTCGTCCCCGCGAGTCCGCGACATTCAACGATGCAGAACGATCACTGCGACGCGCCGACGACGCCGCGCTGTCCTTGCGGCGTGTCCTTGTCGCGCCCCATGAAGTACAAGCCGCCGCTGATCAACAAGGCGACTGCGAAACCAATCAACAGCTTCTTCGCGTTCGGGGTCATAGCTCGGACTTTCTCCTTCGCATCAGTGGTTCGCGAGGTTCGAAAAACCGCGACGAGACACGATGACTGCATAATCGTAGAGAAACAGACTCCGGCTCGTCAACGTGGAACAGCGCCGCCCTCCGTCGTCGCCGCATCACCGCTGCCTCCGTCACGCGCGGCGATCCAATCGCGACGAAGACGATTCGCCAGCGATCGCGCCCACACAACGCTCAATCCGAAGCCGAATCCTGCGCGAAGCGCCGGCTCTCGATCGAGCGTCGAACGCAGCGGAAACCCAACGCGCGCCACCTCATCCCTCACCGACGCACACAGCGCGACTTGATCGACGTTCAGCGCGCGAGCGTCCCAGCGAAGCTCGTGACCACGCTCGTCGCCGTCGATCCCGATCCAGCGCGCTGAGAACGCGTTGGCATCGCGTTGTGTGGCGAGCAATCGAGTTCCGCTCGAGCGGCCGATGCCAGCCTCGAGGTCCGCGGCGAACCGCACTCCGTCCGCGGCGCGAGGCTGCGTTCGCACGTTGCGAAACGAGCGCCATACCTGCGAATAGCCGCTCGGATCGCTGAGCCATCGATCCACGTCGGTCACGCTTCCGGGCGCGGCGACGCAGCTCGAGGCTTGCACCAGCGAACCATCGGGCCGAAGCGTGATGGCGCCGAGCACTCCGCGCGGAGAGACGAGTCGCTGCGCCTCGACGGGCAACGGAGCGAGCGGCGGAGCGCCGGCGCTCAATGGGCTTGCGATCGAGCGACGCAGTCTTCGCGCGAGTGAAAGAGAAAGCAGCAGCGCCACCGCGGTGGTCATCATCGAGACCGCGGCGTTCGACCGCGCGGCGATCTGCCGAAAGATCCAGTGCCCGCGGCTCGGGTCGCCCCAGCACGAACACGAGATCAACGTCGATCCGTCGGGCTCTTCGAACAGCTCCCAGCGCGCGGCGCCTGGGCCGAGGTCCGAGCGAACGATCGCGACGTCGATGCGGCGCGCGTTGATGACCCGCATCGACGCGTGCGTCTCGATGTCGAAGATCGAGGCCACCGCGCGAAATCGAAAGCCCACCATCGACCCGCTTCGGCTGTCGATCGCGCAGTCGCGAAGCACCGCCATGAAATCGCCGTAGCGATCGGGCGCGGCGATCACCGCGCGGACCTCGTTGATCCCTGCAGGAACCTTGCAGAGCACGGTCACCTTCGCGTTCGCGCCGGCCTCGACGTCGTCCACGAGGACCACGGCTCCCGCTGCCGCGAGCGCTCGAAGCTGCGCGCGCAGGGCGGCGTCGGGCGCGCCGAGCGCGGGCGCCGTGAGGGCCTGTGGCAGGGCGCCGAGCGCGGCGAGCGAGGCCCCTGCGCCTCCGGCGGCGAACAACGCGCGACGCGCGACCTTGACGGACGACGGTGACAACACGGACAACCTCGCGAGCCCACATGCTGACCGATCGAGTGAAGAACGTCACGGACAAGGCCGCCATGTTCGCGCGGGTCGTCGCGCGCACTGGAATCTGGCAGGACATCACGCCCAAGGGTCTGTTCGGCGCAGCGCGCTCGCTCGCGCTCGGCGGCAGCGGTCCCTCGGCGATCTTTCGAATCCACGGAAGAAACGCTCCCCACAAGATCGCGTTCGAGTATCGCGGCCGCGCGTGGACGTTTGGTGGGATCGACCGTCGCATCGATCGGCTTGCGGCGGGCGTGCGCGCGCAGGGGCTCGGCCGCGGAGATCGCGTGCTCGCCGTGCTGAAGAACAGCCCCGAGGTGTTCGTGGTGAACTCCGCCATGTCGCGTATGGGCGCCGGAGCGGTGAGCGGCTCGTGGCGATCGACGCCGCGCGAGCTCGAGTATCTGCTTCGTCACTCGGGCGCGAAGGCCGTGTTCTTCGAGGCAGAGCTCGTCGACACGATGAATGCGCTCTGTGAGCTCTCTGGGATCGCCAAGAGCAAGGCGTTCGCTGTGAACGGCGAGGCCGAGGGCTACGCATCACTCGACTCGCTGCTGCGCGATCCTCCCGAGCAGTCCGGCGAAGAGCAAGAAGGCACGGTGATCATCTACACCTCGGGAACGACCGGAAAACCCAAGGGCGCCGTGCGCAAGTTCGCCACCGGGCAGATCGAGGGGTTCTTCGCGTTCATTCACGAGACGCCGATGCGCGCCAACGACCGGCACCTGGTCGTGTGCCCGATGTATCACTCCACGGGGCTCGGCTTCGCGGGCATGGCGTTGATGCTCGGCGGGACGTGCGTGATCGAACGAGAGTTCGAACCCGAGAAGTTTCTCGCCACCATCGAGCGAGAGCGGATCACGACGACGGCGATCGTGCCGACGATGTTGCATCGGTTGATGGCGCTGCCGGACGAAGCGTTTCGTCGTGCGGATCTTCGAGGGCTGCGCGCGGTGTTCTGTGGCGGGGCGCAGCTGCCGGGACCGCTCGCGACACGCGCGCTCGATCGATTGGGGGACGTGCTCTACAACTTCTACGGCGCCACGGAGACGGGGCTCGTGACCGTAGCTGGACCACAGGAGCTCCGGCGGTCGCCGGGGACGATCGGACACAGTGTTCCTGGCACCGAGATCGTGCTGCTCGACGAGGGAGGCCGCGCGGTCCCTCGCGGCTCGGTGGGCGAGCTGTACGCGCGCAACGCGATGCTCGTTGCCGGCTATCACTCGGACGAAGACGCGACCAGCTCGAGCATGCGCGATGGGTTCTTCTCGGTCGGCGACCTCGCGCTGCAAGACGAGCACGGCTGCTTTCACATCGTCGGGCGCAAGCGCGACATGGTGATCTCCGGCGGAGTGAACGTGTACCCCGTCGAGGTCGAAGAGGCGATCGCGTCGCATCCCGCGGTCTCGCAGGCCGCTGTCATCGGCGTCGAAGACAGCGAGTGGGGCGAGCGCCTGAGGGCGTTCGTCGTGCTTCGTGCGGGCCAACACGCTTCGGCCGGCGAGCTGAAAGCCCACGTGCGCGACCGGCTCTCGGGGCCGAAGGTTCCCCGCGAATGGGTCTTCATGGAGCACCTGCCGTCGAACCCGACAGGAAAGATCCTCAAGCGCGAGCTGCGCGACTGGAACGGCGACGTCGAGCGCTGTTGAAACAGCGCACACGAATTCAACTCGGTCCCCCGTCGCCGTTCGAGCCGTCGCTCAGGCGTCGAGCTTGTCGACGCGACGCTGATGCCGGCCGCCTTCGTACGCGGTCGCGTCGAACGCCTTGATCATCGCCTCGGCGACCGCCGGTCCGACGAGCCGCGCGCCCATGCAGAGCACGTTGGCGTCGTTGTGCTGCCGCGAGAGCGCCGCGCTCAAGGGCTCGGAGCAGAGCGCCGCGCGAACTCCCTTGTGACGGTTGGCAGCGATGCTCACGCCGATGCCCGAGCCGCAGATCAACACGCCCTTCTCTGCCTCGCCTGCAGCGATCTTCGCCGCGAGCGCGTGAGCAAAATCAGGGTAGTCGACGCTGTCGGTCGTGTTGGTCCCGAGGTCGATGACCTCGTGTCCGAGCGCGCGAATCGCGTCGAGCGCGACGTTCTTGAGCGGCAGCCCCGCGTGGTCGTTTGCGATCACCCAGCGCGCCATCGTCACACCCTCTTCACGATCAGCGAGGTGTTCACTCCGCCGAAGCCAAACGCGTTGCTCATCGCGATCTCGATCTTCTTCTCTCGACCCGTGTTCGGGACGAAATCGAGGTCGCATCCTTCGTCGGGGTCCTCGAGGTTGATCGTTGGAGGAATCTGCCCGCGCTGCACAGCGAGGCACGCGATCGCGGCTTCGACCGAGCCGGCGGCGCCGAGCAAGTGCCCCATCATCGACTTGGTCGAGCTGACCATGAGCGAGTCCGCGTTGGCGCCGAACACGGCGCGGATGCCCTTCGCTTCTTGGACGTCACCGGCGGGCGTGCTCGTCGCGTGCGCGTTGAGGTAGCCCACCGCGCTCGGGTCGATCTGCGCGTCTTTGAACGCCGCGCGCATCGCTCGCTGCGCGCCTTCGCTGGCCTGCGGCGGGTTGGTGATGTGAAACGCGTCGTCGCTCGCGCCATAGCCGATGAGCTCGGCGTAGACCTTCGCGCCGCGCGCCTTCGCCCGCTCGTACTCTTCGAGAACGAGCACGCCCGAGCCCTCGCCCATGACGAATCCGTCCCGGTCTTTGTCCCACGGACGGCTCGCGCGCTGCGGATCGTCGTTGCGCGTCGAGAGCGCCTTGAGGGCGTTGAAGCCCGAGATGCCGAGCATGGTGACGGCGGCTTCGGCGCCGCCCGCGAGGATCACGTCCGCGTCGCCGCGGCGGATCGCGTGCATCGACTCGCCGATCGCGTGAGCGCCGGACGAGCACGCGCTCGTCGTGCAGTAGTTGGGGCCGCGAAGCCCCAAGCGGATCGCGAGCTGACCGGCGGCCATGTTCGCGATCGTGCCGGGGATGAAGTACGGCGAGACGCGGTGCGGGCCCTTCTCGTAGAGGACCTTGGTGTTGTTCTCGATGAAGTCGATGCCGCCGAGGCCGACGCCGATGATGCAGCCGATGCGATCGCGCGCGGCGTCGTCGAGGGTGCCGAGGCCCGCGTCGTTCCACGCGAGCACGCCAGCGCCCACCGCGATCTGCGCGAAGCGACCCATCTCTTTGACCTTCTTGGCCTCCATATAGGCCTTCGGGTCGAAGCCCTTCACCTCACCGGCGAACTTCGTCTCGAACTTCTCGGTATCGAAGAGCGTGATCGGTCCGATGCCCGAGCGCCCTTCCATCAGGTTCTTCCAGCACTCTCCTACGCCTGCGCCCACAGGGGTGAGCAGGCCGAGGCCAGTGACGACGACGCGACGCATGGCAGCGGTGGTCTCGATCGCGTTGCGTTCAGCGACGCGCCGTGCGCGCCTGAATGTAGTCGACCGCGTCCTGAACGGTGCGGATCTTCTCCGTGTCTTCGTCAGGAATGTCGAGCTCGAACGCCTCTTCGAACGCCAGGACCAGCTCGACGATCGCGAGCGAATCCGCGCCCAGGTCGTTGATGAACGACGACTCCGACTTCACGTCCTCGATCGCCACCGAGAGGCTCTTTGCAATGACCTCTTTCACCCTCTGCGCGATGTCCATCCAGCTCTCTCCTCAAGTGTCGTTGCATCGTCGACCGTGACACTCCACGGCCAACGTTGGGCGGGGTGCGTACACCCCTCGTGACTCAAACGTAAAGGCCCCCATTCACTCGAAGCACCGTTCCTGTGACGAACGCTGCTTCTTCCGAAGCCAGATACGCGACCGCTGCGGCCACTTCTTCTGGCTTTCCGAGGCGCGGAATGGGCGTGGCCTCGACGAACTTCTTCTTCACTTCTTCGGGCAGACCCGCGGTCATGTCCGTCTCGATGAAGCCGGGAGTCACGACGTTGGCCGTGACGTTGCGCGATCCGTACTCGCGCGCGATCGACTTGGACAGCGCGATCAGCCCGCCCTTCGCCGCGGCGTACGCGGCTTGTCCCGCGTTGCCCATCTCGCCGACGATCGAGCTCATGAAGATCATGCGCCCCCACTTCTGGCGCATCATCAACCGCACCGCCGCGCGCGCGAGGTACGTCGGTCCCTGCAGGTCCACGGACAACACGTGCGCGAGGTCTTCGTCCTTCATGCGCAACAGCAGCCCGTCCCGCGTCACACCCGCGTTGGCGACGGCGATGTGCAGGCCCTTCTTGCGCGACGCGAGGTCGTCGACCGCCTTGGTGACCGCTTCGGAGCTCGCCGCGTCGAACGGCAGCAGCTCTCCGTCGCCGCCCGCAGCGCGCACGAGCGCGAGCGTCTCGTTCGCCGCGGCTTCGTTGCTTTGAAAGTTGATCGCGACGTACGCGCCTTGCTTCGCGAGCGCGACGCACGTGGCGCGGCCGATGCCGCGAGATCCTCCGGTGACGAGCGCGATGCGACCGTTCAAGTCGAACATGAGCGGCGCGTTGATACCCCCTTCGCACCCCGTTGAAAAGCGCCGCGACCGTGACGCACGTGCGAAGCGCCGTTCACGCGCCGTTCACGCGCCGAGCGCGCTCACGGTCGCGTCCAAGCTCGCGGCGTCGAACACGTTGTGGATCACCGCGGGCTTGTGGATTCGCTTGATCAATCCTGCGAGGACTTTTCCAGGTCCGATCTCGACGAACGTCGTGACGCCGCCCTCGATCATCGCGCGGATCGATTGCTCCCAACGCACGGCGCCGGCGACCTGCGAGACGAGCAGCTCTTTCGCGCGCGCTCCGCTGGTGTTGGGCGTCGCGTCGAAATTCGCCACGACCGCGGTCTTGGCGTCGCGCGCTTCGATCGCGCCGAGCGCGTCGCGCACGCGATCCGCGGCGGGCTTCATCAACGCGCAGTGAAACGGCGCGCTGACCTTCAGCGGAATCGCCCTTCCCTTCGCCTCGCCCACGAACTCCGAGGCCTTCGCGACAGCTTCAGCGTGGCCAGCGATCACGATCTGCCCCGGCGCGTTGAAATTGGCTGGAGAGACTACGGTCTCGGGCAGCGCATCGACCGCGCGCTTGCACGCGCCGTCCACTGCGTCCGCGTCCAATCCCATCACCGCCGCCATCGCGCCGACTCCGACGGGAACGGCTTCTTGCATCGCCCTCCCACGCAATCGCACGAGGCGCACGGTGTCCTCGAAATCGAGGACATCCGCAGCGACGAGCGCCGAGTACTCACCGAGCGAGTGCCCTGCGACCAACGTCGGTTGCAGTGATGGCAATCGTTCGCGGAGCGCGGCCAACGCCGCGACGCTCACCGTGAGAATCGCGGGCTGCGTGTTCTCGGTGAGCGTGAGCGACTCGGCGGGCCCGTCGAAGCAAAGCGTCGAGAGCGGCTGGGCGTCGCCGCTCAGCGCTCGATCTGCACGTTCGAAGACAGAGCGCGCGGCGGACGAGCGCTCGGCGAGCGAGCGACCCATTCCGACTTCTTGCGACCCCTGTCCGGGAAACACAAAGGCAACGGTCATCGCCGCTCTCGTGAAGGGAGAGACCGTAGGTCCCGTCGCCTTCGAAAGGGTTGCTCAGCCCTGCGCGGGGGCTTCGGGAGCGGCCTTCTCGACGACCGAGACGCCGTCGTAGAAGCCGCAGGCCGGGCAAACGCGGTGCGGACGCATGGTCTCGCCGCAGTTCGAGCAACGCGTCAGGCTCGGGGCCGTGACCTTGTCATGATTCGCACGACGCATATCTCGCTTCGATCGCGAGGTCCTTCGCTTCGGAACAGCCACTGTACAACTCCTTATTTGGTCTTGAATTTTTCGAGCCCGGCCCAGCGAGGGTCGAGCCGATGAGTGTCAGCCTCGGCAGAGCGAGGCGCTTCGCAGTCTTCGTGCGCGGGGTGCGCAGGAAGCTCGACGAGGATTTGCTCACGAACCCACGCGCCGAGCTCGATCTTGTCGTCGCGGTAGACGTCCTTGTCGAGCTCGTCCGCGGTCAGCTCTCGCTCTTCGCCGTGCTTGTGCGGGCGAGCGTTGGCGGCGGGCTCGAGCAAGAGCGCCGTCGTGCACGAGACGTCGACCTCGATGGGCTCGAGGCAGCGGACGCACGTCCCGCGAACCTTCACGGTGCCGCGGATGTTGAGCACGACGTCGTCGCCGCTCTTGTCGATGCGAACGCGGAGCTTTCCTGCGGGATCGCTGGCCGGTTCGAGCTCGGTCCCCTCGAGCACTTCGCGCAACCACGCCGCGTCGACGGCAGGCTCGAGGTCGAGCCCGCTCTCGGGGAGGTCGCGGAGGTGGATGGTATCGAGGGACATCGCGTCGATTCGGGCAGTGAATTGTCAGGAAAACGTCGATCAACTCTCGCGCTCGGGGCCTTGCGCAGGCCACGGGGGAGCCGTTCGAGGGCGCGCGAAACTAGAGGGAGCGTCGGGGGGTGTCAAGCCGCGGCGCACTCGAGAGCCGACAAACGCCGGTCGCCGACGAGCTCGAACGCGCCGCGACGGGCGGTGTGCAGCGCGGAGTTGGACGCAGCAACAACGGCGCGATCACTTCGCGACGGCCGGTCGGCTCGCGATGGCCTACACTGCTTTCGGCACAATGACGATCGATGCCGGAACGCAGTGGCTGGTCATCGCCTCGATGGCCGTCGCGCTGTCGGTGCTGCTTCGTTTGCTATCGAGCTGGGTCGAGCGCGTTGCGAGAGAGAAGACTCGCGCGATCACCGCGCCGCACCTGCGCGCGAACGCCTCGGACAACGACGCTGCTGAAAGCAAGGACCGCTGATGGACAAGCTCCTCGGATACTTCGCCAACCACCCCGAAGGCATTCGCGCCGCGCTCACGTTGGACGGCGAAACGCTGCGCGCGCCGGGCTCGGGCAGGATCTTCGGATGGAACCTCGTCTCGAATTTTCGCGGCGAGCCCCTGGTTCGTTCGCGGCCCAACGAGCCGAGAGAGCTCACGGACGTGCGCGAGGTGTTCGAGGGAGTGCGCACGGACAGCGCGCTCGTCGTGCTTCGCGAGGGCTCGCGCTCGCCCGACAGCCTCGATGAAGGCGGGCCGTTTCGCTTCGGTTGGTGGAGCGGCGTGGTCGTGGGGACGCAGAACCGCGGGAGCGAGCTTCGCGCGGGAATTCTCAGGCGATCATCGGACTTTCTCGCGCGGCTCTCGGGCCCGCGCAGCGTCGGGCACGGGGTGTTCGCGCTGTTTCTCTCGCGCGTGCACGAGCTCATCGGGATGGACGACGCGCAGGTCGAGCGAAGCGTTCTCGATCGCGCGTTGGCCGAGACGATGGCGGCGTGGACCGAGGAGTGCGCGCGCGCGGGAGAAGAGCCCGGCTCGCTGGTGATCGGCGTGACGCACCGCGATCTGCTGGCCGTCGCCTCGCGGGCGACCGCGCTTCGGAGCCTGCGCCGCAACGGGATGCGCGACCGCGCGTTGCTCGATCAACTGCGAGGAAAAGAGCTCGGAAAGCTCGATCCCGAGCGCCTCCGCTACGTGTGGATCGCGAGCGGCGACGAAGGAGCGAGCGCGCCGTGGGTCGTGCACAACGCGCCCGGCGGCGTCTCGCTCACCGTCGATCGTTCGTGCGATCTTCGCGTCACGGAGCTCTGAGATGACCTCGCTCTCTCGATGGACCTTCGCGGCGGCGCTCGCGCTCGCTTCGTGCGCGACGAGCGCGACGAGCGCCGATCGAGCATCGCTCGCGTACAGCGCGCAGACCGGCGAGCTCGAAGCGGCGGCGCCCGCGACGGCGAGCGTGGGTCGCGCGAACACTGCGGCCAGCGCGTCCGTCGCGCTCGGCGGCCGACGAGAGCGCGTGCGCGACGCGGTGGACACGTATCTGCGCGCGGTCCTCGACGGCGACGTCGATCGTGCGGTCGCGTGGTTTTCGGACCCGATCAACCTCGTCGACAACAACAGCCGATATCGCACGGTCGAAGAGCTCGCCAATCACCACCGAACCGCGGTGGGCTCGTACGACATGTCTTTTCTGCGGCTCGAGCTCGAGCGCGAGACCGGAGCTCCTACGGTTCGATCGGCGGCGGAGTTTCGACGCGTGCAACCGACGGGAGCGGTCAGCGTGCAGGGCGGCGACTGGGTGGTGGATCTGCCGTTCGTCGTGCGCGCTCCGTACACGTCGGTCGCGCGCTATCTGCCCTCGCGCATGGTGATCCGCTTCATCGGAAACTCGGCGCGCGTGGTGGCCGTCTCTGCGATGCTTCCGCTGCGCACCTAGAGCGCACCCGCGATCCGCTGACTCCCGCGACGTCACGCTCGATGCAGGAGGCATCGAGCCGTGCCGCGCCGTCGATCCACTCAGTGCAGGGACGGAGCGGGCTTGTCGTCGCGCATGGCGAACACGCCGCGCGCCTTCGCCGCGAGCAGCTCGGTCATCGCTTGCTTGTGCCCGCGCAGCAAGAGCTGTCGCGACGCGAAGCGGTTGAGAAACCCGATGTGACCGATGTCTGGCGAGACGTCGATGAAGGTCACGTGCGGGTGAAGGCGGTTGTACAGCTCGATTCCACGCCGTTCTTTCTCGGACAGGATGATCGAGAGGGTTTGCTCGAGCACCTTGCCTGCGCCGCGCGCGGCGATCGACGGGCGCTCGGGCTTGGTGAGCAACGGTCGATAGATGTTCGAGACGATGACAATGTCAGCGCCGGCGTCGACCGCGAGGTCGAGCGAGAGCGTGCGCACGACTTCTCCGTCGACGAAGTAGCGATCGCCGATGCGATACGGGCGAAACAGCCCTGGGACGCAGCAGCTCGCCGCGACCGCCTGCGAGATCGCGACGTCTTCACGATAGCCGCGGCCGAACACCTCGCGCCCTCGCCCGTCGATGTCGCACGCCGTCACGAGGATGGTCGAGTCGACCGAGCGAAAGTCGTTGCTCGGCAATCGGGCGCGCAGGTGCGTCTCGAGCTTGTCGATCGAGAACAGGCCCGAGAGCAAATAGCCCGGGTTGCGAAGGTCCGAGAGCGAAGGCAGGCCGAAGAACGCGTCCTCGTGCAAGAACGGCCCGCGCGTCTTTCGCTGCCACGGGGCGCGATACGCGTCGATCATGGTGTCGAGCGGGACGCGCTGGCCGTAGAGCGCTCCGACGATGGCGCCCGCGCTCGCGCCGACGAAGATCGACGGCTCGATCGCCAGCTCTTCGAACGCCTTCAAGATCCCAAGGTGGGCGATCCCGCGGGCGGCACCGCCCGAGCCAACGAACGCGACGCGCGGAGGACGAGGCATGCGGTGCACGTTGTCCGCGCTGCGGAGCAGGGTCAAGAAACGCGTACGATCACCAGCAATTTTTCAGCGGAAACGTCGCACACCGTCGGGCAACGCGAGGTTGACCAGCGTCTGTCTCGCGTCCTGCGCCGTCGATCCGTACGGAAAGCGTCTGAGCAGCGTTCGCAGGGTCGTGCGTGCCTCAGCGTATTGATTGAGCTCGGTCTGGCAGCGGGCGATCGTGAAGAGCGCGTCGTCCGCGGCGTCGCTGTCGGGGCCGTCCGCGACCGTTTGCAGCACGACGATGGCCTCGCGATGACGCCCGAGATGCCGCAGCGCGTCGCCTTGCGCGAGCTTGACGCGCGGGATGTGCGCGGCGTCTTCGCGCAGTCGAATGGCCTCTTCGAAGGACTCGTTGGCTTGCACGTAGCGCGCGAGCCGCGCGTGCTCGAGCCCGCGCTCGTACGCGTTGACCGAGAGATCGGTGCGAAAGCGATCGACCGAGTCTTGAAAGAACGCGGCCTCGGCGGACGGCAGTCGCTCTCGTCGGAGCGTGGTCCACGCTTCGACGGCTTCTTGTCGCTTGCCCTCGCGGATGAGGTCGTAGAAGGCGAGCGCTCGCGACTCGAGCTGCGAGCGCTCGTCGCGTTCGCGCTGGAGCGTGGAGTTTTCTTGGCGAAGTCGGTCGATCTGCCCCTGAAGACCGTGGTTCTCGGAGGTTCGCTCGCGGACCGAGGCGTCGAGCCAGAGCTTGAGACCGCCGAACGTCAGCGCGACGAAGAGCACGTAGGCGACGGCGCTGTTGACCGAGAGCCTGCGCTCGTACGCGGCTTGTCGGCGCGCCACCGCTTTGACGTCGGCGGCGAGCGCGTTGGTGGCGTTGTGCGTCTTGATGACGAGCCCGCGCGACTCGATGATCTCGCGCTTGATCTCGCGGAACTCGTCGTCGGCATCTCTCGGCGGCATCTTCGGGGTCTCGGACAGCGGTCGATCAGGGGGTGAACTCAGCGGGCGAAGAAGCAGCGGCGCGCAGTGGCGCACGAGCGGCGATGCCCGCGGGGCGCCGAGGGTTATTGCGCCTTGGCTGCGGAAGCAAGCCGGTGCGAGGCAACGAGCGGTGCGCCGTGGTGATTCCCGGTTTTCGACGACGACGGCTAGACGCAGCGACGCCAGAATGTTATCCGCCCCGCCCACTCTGTCCGACGATCGCCGCGGCTTTCGCGGTCTACCGTTGGACGAGCGGTTCGTCCGGCGACAGCGTTCGCACGGTCCCTCGCAGGAGCACTTTCATGGCTGGAATCATCGACATCAACTCGCTTCGTAAGGGCAACAAGATCGAGGTCGACGGCGAGCCCTACCTCGTCGTCGGCGTGGACTTTCGCAAGCCTGGCAAGGGCACGCCGAGCACCGAAGTCCGCATGAAGCACATGCTCACCGGCTCGGTCGTGAACCGCACGTGGAAGTCGGGCGAGAAGCTCCAGGCGGCGGACGTCGAAGAGCGCGAGATGCAGTACCTCTACCCCGAGGGCGACTCGCTCGTGTTCATGGACAACGTCTCGTACGAGCAGGTGTCGATCCCGGCTGAAGCGCTCGGTGATCAGCGTGGATTTCTCCTCGACAACACCAACGTGAGCGTTCTTTTCTACAAGAGTCGCGCGGTGGGCGTCGAGCTGCCGACCTTCGTCGAGATGGCCATCGTCGAGACCGAGCCGGGGTTCAAGGGCGACACCGCGAACAACGTGCTCAAGCCGGCGAAGCTCACGACGGGCGTGGTGGTTCACGTTCCGCTCTTCGTGAACGAGGGTGACATCGTCCGCGTCGACACGCGCACCGGCGAGTACTCCGAGCGCGTCGCGAAGAAGTGAGCCGAGCTCACTCGAGTGACACCGGGGGGACAGGCTCTTGCGTGCGAGGTCGCGTGTTCGCGATCGATCGCGAGCGGTCGTGCGTGCTCATCGGCGACGCGATCGAGCGTCGAAGCGTGCAGCTCGCGCCAGGTCGCGCCATCAGCGATGTGCTCGAGGGCGACCTCGTCGAGATCGACTGCGAATTCAGCGGTGAATCGACGCAGCTCGTCGCGCGATCGGTCACCGTGGTCGCGCGTCCCTCGCGCGATCCGTTCTCGCGAGCGAGCGAGACCGCGCACTTTGCCCAGCGCGGCGTCGCGAAGAACCTCGTCGAGAGGGCGAAGATCCTCGCTCGGATCCGCGCGTGGTTCGAAGGTCAGCGCTACATCGAGCTCGAGACTCCGTCGGTGGCCGTGTGCCCAGGGCTCGATCTGCACCTGCTCGCGTACGAGGCGCGCGACGCATCGACGCTCGAGCGGCTCGGCTTTCTCGTGACCTCGCCCGAGTACCACATGAAGCGCGCCGTCGTCGGCGGGCTCTCGCGGTGCTTTCAGTTCGCGCGGTGCTTTCGCGCAGGAGAATCCGGGTCGCGGCACGAGCCCGAGTTCACGATGCTCGAGTGGTATCGCGCGTGGGGGACGCTCGATGATCTGCTCGCGGACACCGAGGCGATCGTGCGCGCCGCGTGCGGAGCGACCGTCCAGGGAACCGACGGCCCCGTCGTGCTCGACCAGGGATTCGAGCGGCTCACCGTGCGCCAGGCGTTCGCGCGCTGGGCGCCCGAGGTCAGCGACCCGATCGCGCTCGCGCACTCCGACGAGCACGAGTACTTTCGCTGGCTCGGCGAGCGCATCGAGCCCGAGCTCGGTCGATCGCGCCCCACGTTTCTCACGCACTTCGCCGCGCGCCACGCCTCGCTCTCGAAGCTCGATCCCAGCGATCCGACCGTTTGCCTGCGCGCCGAGCTGTACGTCGACGGAATGGAGCTCAGCAACGGCTTCGTCGAGCTGACCGACGCGCGCGAGCAACGCACACGTTTTCAACGCGACGTCGCCGATCGACTCGAGCGCGGGATGGCCGCGTATCCGATCGACGAGGATTTTCTCAGCGCGCTCGACGAGGGGATGCCCCCGTGCGTGGGCAACGCGATGGGGATCGACCGGCTCGTCGCTGTCGCGCTCGGCACGCGAGACCTCGCCGAAGTGATCGCCTTCTCTCGACGACGCGCGTAAACAGCAGCGCGCGAGAACCGAGCGCGCCGCTCGTTGTCGCAGCGGTCCCACGTCCATGCGAAGCGCTCTCGTCCTCGTGCTGTTCTCCCTCGGCTGCGCCGCCCGCGCGCCGCACATCGAAGCGATCGCCGATCGACCGAGGCGCTCCGCGCTCTTCGACGCGTCCGTCATCGACGCCGTGGCGCGCGACGCAATCGATGAAGAGCGCTCGTTCGGGCGCCGCGCCGACGGGGGCGCGAGCGCGGCGTCGACTGCCGTGAGCCCGCCGGTTCCGCGGTCGTTCGCAGAGCTGCTCGACATGGGAGTGTCTGTGTATTGGAAGACGGACTCCGCGCGCGGGCCCGTCTGTACCCGATGGACGCCGCGCGTCGCCGATCGAAATGTGGCGCCTCACCTGCTCACGGCGAGCGTCTCCATTCGGTGCGTCGAGTACAGCGTCAACGTCGGCGCGAGCATCGACGCGTCCGGCGCGCTCGTGTTGCGCGGCGTCGGCGGGAGCGTCACGAGTCGCACGGGCGGGCATGGTTGGATGCGCGCGCCGCACGGGCTCGGCACGGCGGTGCGTTGGATCGACGCAGACGAGCAGCGAGTGAACACCAGCGACGGCCCATGGTTTCTCACGCAGCAAGCGTGCGAGGGATCGAGCGACCGCGTCCCTGCGCAAGCGCCGTCGGGATGGTCCGCCGCGCTGTCTCCAAATGAAGCGATCGCGACGGCGACGCAGCTCAACGAGCTACGGTGGGTGTTCGCGGCAATGGAGTCCGCGGGACCACCGCAGACCGTCATCACCGCGGTCGAGCGGCTCTTTCGCGACGGCGCGACGGTGTGGGAGGCGACGCCCGATCGTCGTTCGTGTCGATCGTGGCGAGTGCGCGTCGATCGCGAGCGGCGCGCGACGCTCGAGCGCACGATCAGCGCGCGTCGCGGGGCGCGAGAGACGCAGCGCGTGCATCTGACCTGGCGCCCAGCGTGCGGCGAATTCGAAGAGTCCGGGTGCACGAGGACGTTCGAGGGCAACGGGATCAACGGCGGTGCGCAGGCCTCGTCCTATGAGGGGATGCTCTACGTCGATGAAGCGGGGCCAGACTGGATCGAGGTCGGCGAGCTGCGGCTCCACGGCACGCGCGACGGCTGTCTGCGATCGAGCGCGCGCAGGATGGGACCGATCATGACCGCCTGCGATTGATCAGCGCGATCAGCGGCGATCGGTGATCGCGTTGGCGAAGTCCCGCACGAGCGCCTCGGACTCGGTGTACGGGTCGCTGCTGCGATCGAAGACACGCGAGGCTGCGTCGTGCACCGCTGATTCGAGCTGCTTCATCGCGCGCTCGACGAGCGTGCTTCGAAACACGTTGACGAGCTCGGCTTCGACGCGCTGCCGTCGACGAGCCTCGCCCGCGGACGTGGTGTAGAGAAACAACCGGTGTTTCTCCACGGCGTCTGCGAGCGCTTCGATGCCGTGGCTCTTGCTCGCGACGGTCTTCACGATGGGCGGGAGCCACTCGTCGCCCGCTGCGGCGGCGAGCGCCTCCATGTCGACTTGCTGCGGCCCGTGGTGCGGCCCCTTGCGGATGCCTCCGTGATGAACCTCGTGTCCCATCGCGATCATCGCTTCGAGGTCGCGCACGGTGCTGTCTGCGCCGTCGCGATCGGCCTTGTTCACCGCGAATACGTCGGCGATCTCGAGGATCCCTGCTTTGATCGCTTGCACTTCGTCGCCGAGCCCTGGGGCCATCACGACGATGGTGGTGTGCGCGAGCCGAGCGATCTCGAGCTCGTCCTGCCCGACGCCGACGGTCTCGACGATGATGACGTCCGCGCCCCATGCGTCGATGGCGCGGACGGTGTCGGCGGTCGAACGCGAGATTCCGCCGAGGTTTCCGCGCGTCGCGAGCGAACGAATGAACACGCCTTCGTCGAGCGCGTGGCGCTGCATGCGGATGCGGTCGCCGAGGATCGCGCCGCCCGAGAACGGCGAGGTCGGATCGACCGCGACCACGCCGACCTTCTTGCCCGCGCGCCGGTGGTGCGCGACGAGCTGGTCGGTCAGCGTTGATTTTCCCGCGCCGGGATTGCCGGTGATTCCGATGATCACAGCGCGACCGGTGTGCGGATAGAGCTGCGTCAACGCCTCGAGATAGCTGCCGGCTCGATCGTCGATGCTGCGCAGAAGTCGCGCGAGCGAACGTGTGTCACCCTGAAGGATTTTCTCGACGAGGGGATGCATCGAACGGGCTTCTACAACGACGCGCAGAGTCACTCCACTTCGACGCGCTGCGTGCGAGCAAGTGCAATTGCGAACGCGCATCGTCCCGAGTAGGTTCCAGGGCTTCTCGAAAGACAGATGGCTCGCACAATCATCGTTGGGGATGTACACGGCTGCGGCGACGAGCTGGGCGACTTGCTCGATGTGACTCGATACGCGCAGGGTTCGGACACGCTCATTCTCGTGGGCGACCTGGTCGCGCGCGGGCCTGACTCGGGTCTCGCGGTGCGCCGCGCGCGGGACGCAGGCGCCGTCGCCGTCCGTGGAAACCATGACGAGAAGGTCTTGGTCTGGTGGCGCGCCGCGAGCGCGCACGGGCGCGGCGTCGCGGACCGCAAGATCAAGCTCAGCGATCGACACCGAACGGCGGTCGGTCAGCTCGTCGAAGAGGATTTTCGCTGGTTGGCGGGCTTGCCGCTGCTGCGCTCGTTCGACCAGCACAACCTGCTCGTGGTGCACGCGGGGATCGATCCGCGCGCGCCGCTCGACGAGCAAGACCCCGCGATGCTCATGAACATTCGAAGCATCGACGAGCACAGCCGCCCGACGCGCACGCTCGACGGACTGGCCTGGGCCAAGGTGTGGAACGGGCCCGCTCACGTCGTGTTCGGACACGACGCGCGCCGCGGGCTGCAGCTCGAGCCGCACGCGACGGGCTTGGACACTGGCTGCTGCTACGGGCGCGAGCTGACGGCGATCGTGATCGACGAGGGAGAAGAGATTCCGACGGACATCGAGGCGCGCAAGAAGCGGCTGGTGACTGTGCCCGCGCGCGCCGTGCACTGCCCGATGGGCGATGGAAACGGCCCCGAATGAGCGACGACAAGAGCGAACCCGAGCAGGGCAGCGCGAAGAGCGACGCGAGCGCGGCGCCCATCGCCTCGAGCGGAGCGCACGCCCCTCCCCCGGGCACGACGACGATCTTGCTCGTTCGACACGCAGAGAGCGCGGCGAACGCGGCGCAGATGTTCGGATCGCAGAGTGACACTCCGCTGACCGAGCGCGGTCGCTTGCAGAGCTCGCGGCTGAGCGCGGCGCTCGCCAACGTGCGGGTCGATCACGTGTACAGCTCGGATCTGTCTCGCGCGCGAGACACCGTGGCGCCGATCGCGCAGGCGCGCGGGCTCACCGTGATCGAGCGCGCGGCGTTTCGTGAGCGCTCGGTCGGAGAGCTCACGGGGCTGTCGTTCGACCTGGCAAAAGAGCGGTTTCCCGACGCATGGCGGGTGCTGGTGACCCGCGATCCCGACGGTCGTCCTCCGGGCGGCGAGAGCCTTCGGGATCTGCAGGCGCGCCTCGGGCACGCGCTCGACGAGGTGGTCCGCGCGCACGCAGGACGCGCGGTGCTCATCGGCTCGCACGGCGGAGCGATCGTGATGATGACGCGGTACTTGCTCGGCGTGAGGGAGCTCGAGGTCCCCATGGCGTTCGCGGTCTCGAACGCGAGCGTCACGAGGATCGACCTCGTCCCCGCGGGCGCGACGGTGATGCCGAGGCTCGTGTACGGCAACCGGGTCGCGCCGCTCGAGGACGAGCCGCACTTTCACTGAACGAGATTCACCGCGGATTCACCGCGGTGCCTCGAATACTGGGGCGCACCCACGGGAGCGCCTTTCGCACGCTCTCGCGCTGCACGGTCTCGAGCTCGAAGCCGGCGTCTCGAATGGCGCGCTCGGTGTCTCGCGTGAGGTGACAGTTGCCCGCGACGTGCTTCCACGCGGGCTCGATGCGACGTTGCCACTGCAGGCGCGACGGGTTGTCGTGCGCGGCGACGTGCTCGATGAAGACGAGCCGTCCGCCGGGGACCAAGACGCGCCGCAGCTCGCTGAGCGCACGGGCAGGGTCGCTCACCGAACAGAGCACGAGCGTGCACACGACGGCGTCGAACGAGCGGTCTTCGAAGGGCAGACGCTCAGCCCCGGCCTCGTTGATCACCGGTGAATCGTGCGTCGACTTGATTTCATGGGCGAGTCGTTGGGCGAGCTTGCCTCGCATGTGCGGGTCCGGCTCGCACAGGACCAGCGAGGTGACGGCGGCGGGGTAGTGGCGGAGGTTCGCGCCCGTTCCTGCGCCGACCTCGAGGACGCGGCCCGAGAGCGAGTGAAGCAGCTCGGCGCGCCAGTGAACGAAGCACGCCGCTTCGGTCTGGCGCATGAATCGGTCGTAGATCGCAGCCATGAACAGGGACATCGCTCGATCGTGACCCTCTCGCGCCGCGCGCGGCAAGCGACGAGATTTCGTCTACGACTCGACGATGACGAGCTCGACCCAGCAGCCGCCATCCGCGCGTTGAAAGGACACGGCGACCCGCGACGGGCCGCAGAAAAACGCGCGGATCGCAGCGCCCCCCTCGCGCCTGCACCACCGCAGGTTCTTCTCGACGAGCGGCGGAAGCTCGCTGTTGTTCGGCGCGATCCGCGAGCGCTCACCGATCACCTGCGACGGGATCGACTCGATCGCGCGCAGGTCGAGCAGGGCACAGCCCTCGGCTCCCGCGCACACGACGAGCATCTCGTCGAGCGCGTCGACGTGAACGAAGTCGCGCGACTCTTCGCGCCCTCGCCCGCCGCGCGCGGTGATCGGTCCCGCTGCTGCGTGAACGGCGCCTCGGTGCGAGTAGTCCGCGCGATCGAAGAACGCGAGGTGAACGGCGCTTCGGCCGTGGTTGATCGACGTCGAGACGGTGACGATGTGTCGATGGGCGAGCGCGGCGTGTCGATAGACTTCGTACGTGCTATGCGTGGCGAGCGGCGGTGATGCGACGAACTTGGGGTCGCGCGCGTCGCTGACGTCGTAGACGAGCCACCACTTGGGCAGCAGAATGTCGTCGAGGCCGAGCAGTCGATCGCCGTCGAGCACGAACGAGTCCACGGACTTGCCTGGGTGACGAAGCTCTTTCGAGAGCGGCATCATGCGCCACGACGGGGTCGGCGACTGCAGGTCGATCGACCCGAGCACTTCGTAGTCGCAGCGGCCGCCCGCGAAGAGAACTCCGTCTTTGATCGCGAGCGCGTCGAATCGGTACTGCGCCTCCGCGGCATGCAAGAGCGCCTTCGCAGGCTCGCCCGTGAACGCGCCGCGGATGGCGAAGAGTTGGTTTTCGACGGCGAAGCACAGCAGGTCCGACTCGAGGTCGAGCGCCCACGGTGACCCGCGAGGGATGCGCACGTTGGCGCACGGTTGAAGCGCTCCGTCGCGGAAGAGAAAGAGCGCGTCGTCGTGATCGAGCGGAAGGACGAAGGCGCGAGTGGGGGCGAGCGACATGCGCGGCGATGGTAGCGCGGTGAGCGCGCGAGAACGGAGCGGCGGGCGCCTGTCCAAGTGGCGAGTAGGCCATCGTGCCTATCGACCGCGGGTCGGTGCGCGCGCAGTGTCAGTGGCATGAGCGAGAGCACTCGAACGGACGTCGTCTTCATCCACGGCGCGTGGGTCGGCCCCACCTGCTGGAACTCGTTTCGCACACATTTCGACCGGCGAGGACTGCGGTCGATCGCGCCATCGTGGCCCTTCGACGATCGCCCGGTCGAACAACTGCGAGCTTCGCCCGATCCCGCCCTCGCGCGCGTCGGAGTGAAGGAGATCGTCGACCACTACGAGGCCATCATTCGAACGCTTCCCAACAAGCCCCTGCTCGTGGGTCACTCGTTTGGCGGGCTGTTCGTGCAGATGCTGCTCGACCGTGGCTTGGGTGCGGGCGGCGTCGCGATCGACTCGGCGCCTCCGCGCGGCGTGATGCCCACTCCCACCGCGGTTCGCGCGGGCGCAGGCGTGCTCTTTTCGTGGCTCGGCTGGCGGCGGGTGCTGCGCATCTCGCCCGAGAGCTTTGCCTGGGGATTCACTCACAACCTCGACGCGGCCGGGCAGCGGAGCGCGTTCGAAGAGCACGTGATCCCGACGCCCGGACGGCCATTTTTTCAAGCCGCGTTCGCGCCGCTCATCAGCGCGACGAAGGTCCGCTTCGACAACGCCGATCGGGCACCACTATTCATGATCGCTGGAGAAAAAGACCGCACGGTGCCCGCGGCGATGAACCGCGACAACGTCGCTCGCTATCAACAGCACGCCCGAGTGAAGGACAAGACCGACTATCGCGAGTTCGCGGGGCGCAGCCACTGGATCATCGCCGAGCCGGGCTGGGAAGAGGTCGCCGACGCCGCGATCGACTGGGCCACGCAGCGCGGGATCGTCGCGACACAACCGCGAGGCGATCAGCCCCGAGCGTGAAGCGAGCGCTTGCGCGCTGGGTCGTTTGAGAGCGAGGCTTTCGCGCGCATGGAGCGCACGCGGACGATCTCGATGAGCGCGCTGCTCGGGGCGCTCTCGCTCGCGACCGACGCGGCCAACGGAGTGCGCCCGCAGACGGCGCTGCGCACGGCGGTGCTCGCGGTCGAGCTCGCGCAGAGAGCGTCGCTCGACGGAGAGTGTGTTCGCGCTGCGTTCTGGACGGCGCTCTTGCGCTTCGTCGGATGCACTTCGTTTGCGCACGAGACCGCGCTGCTCTCGGCGGGCGACGACCGCGCGATGTTGGCCGCGCTTCAGACGGTGGACGCTGCCAGCGTGCTCTCGGTCTTGGGGCGCTCGTTCGAAGCGACGCAGGGGAGCAGCCCGTTCGCGCGGTTCGTCTCGCTCGGACGACTCGTGAGCTCGCCCTCTGCGGGGCGCGATCTCGCGAGCGCTCATTGCGCGCAAGCCGAGTCGCTCGCGGCGCTGCTCGAGGTCGACTCCGGCGTGCGCGCGGCGCTCGCAGACCTGTACGAACGCTGGGATGGACTGGGAAATCCCAAACAAAAGCGCGCGATCGAAGTGCACCTCGCCGCGAGGGTCGTCCACGTCGCGGCCACCGCTGAAGCGCACGACGCTCGCTTCGGCGCAGACGCCGCCATCGACGCGGTGCGCGCGATGAGCGGACGCGCGCTGGACCCTTCGCTGTGCGCGGTGTTCGAGCGGTGCGGCCGCGAGCTGCTCGCGAGCGTCGAGCGTCGCGCCTTCGAGCGCGCGATCGAGATCGAGCCCGAGCCGCGATGGACCATCGATGCTGCGCACGAGCGCGTGGTGTTCGCCGCGTTCGCGCGCTACGCGGATCTCAAGTCGCCCTTCACGCTGGGGCACTCGACGTCGGTGTGCGCGTTGGTCGAGCGCGTTTCCGTGGCGATCGGGCTCGATGTCGCCGCGGTGAACCTCGCGCGCAACGCCGCGCTCGTGCACGACTTGGGAAGAGTCGCCGTGTCCAACGGCGTCTGGGACTCGGTCGAGCCGCTCGGGTACGTCGAGATGGAGCAAGTGCGCTCGCACGCGCAGCACACCGAGCGAGTGCTCTCGGCGAGCGAGGCGACGCGCCCGCTGTGCGCGATCGCGAGCGGCGCGCACGAGCGCGTGGACGAGAGCGGCTATCCCCACGCGAGGGCGCCGAGGACGCGAGAGGCGATGATCCTGGCGGCGTGCGACGTGGCGACGGCGCTCGGCGAAGCGAGACCGCATCGAGCAGCGAAATCACCGACAGAACGCGTGGCGCTTCTGCGCGCAGAGGTCGCGGCGCGCAGGCTCGACGCCGCCGTCGTCGACGCGGTGATCGCCGTGACGAGCGGCGCTCCGATGCTCGCGCCCAAGTGCAGCGAGCTGAGCGAGCGAGAGGTCGAGGTGCTCGCGCTGCTCGCGCGAGGAGCGAGCAACAAAGAGATCGCGACGGCGCTGAAGATCTCGCCGAAGACCGTGCAACACCACGTCGCGCACGTCTACGAGAAGACCGGCGTGCGGTCGAGAGCGGCGGCGGCGTTGTATGCGGTCGAGCGCGGATGGGTGGTCTCGAGCGCGGCCAGCTCGGCGATCCGTTGAGGGCGCTGGTTTTCTAGGGAGCGAATCAGTGGTAGCCCTTTGCGCCATCGATGGATTTCGAACTCGAAGAGCTTGCTGGAGCCAGCTGCGTTCACAGCGGTAAGAAGATCCTCGTCGCCACCGACGCTGACAATTGCAGCAAGTGTGGCCGCGCGGTGTTGAAGAAGCACAAGGGCGAGCACGAGGAGAAGTGCACTGGCGCCGGCGCGATCAAGCGCGTGGCGCACGACTACGACGATGTCCCCGAGGTCCAGTGGACGCAGAAGCTCATCGCGTACGTGAGCGTCGGCGTGCTCATCGCGGCGTTTGGAGGCGGGTTGATGGTGGCGTCGCCCGAGCAGGTTCCGGGCGAGCCGGCGAAGCCGATGTCGACGAAGAAGCTCGCGGCGGGCTTCGGCCTCATGGGCCTCGGCGCGGTGCTGGCCACGGTCGGGTACAACAGCGAACGCCGCAAGCAACTCGAGAAGGCGAAGTGACATTCGCCTGAGGATTTGCAAGCGTTCGTAGGGGGTGTGCCGGCTAGAGCAGCGTGTCCGTCATCGTCTCGCTGTTCATGAGCGGACGAGCGCGGCGCGTGAGCACTTCGCAGCCGTCGCGGGTGACGAGGACGGTGTGCTCGAACTGCGCCGAGAGCTTTCGGTCCTTGGTGTAGACCGTCCACTTGTCGCGCGGGTCGACCTCGCACTGCCAGGTGCCGAGGTTGATCATCGGCTCGATGGTGAAGATCATCCCGGCCTTCAAGCGCACGCCCTTGCCTCGCTCGCCGTAGTGCGGGACCTGCGGATCGGTGTGGAACTTTCTGCCGATTCCGTGCCCCACGTAGTCGCGCACGACCGAGCACCCCTGCCCTTCGGCGTACTGCTGGATCGCCGCTCCGATGTCACCGACGCGCGCGCCGTCGCGCACTTCAGCGATGCCGAGCTCGAGCGATTTGCGAGCGACCTCGACGACGTGCTTGGCCTCGGGCGACGGCTCGCCGATGAAGAACGTCGCGCTGGTGTCACCGTGCCATCCGTCGCGCGCGGGGTACTGCGTCGTGACGTCGACGTTGATGATGTCACCGGGCTTGAGCCGCTGGTTGGGCGTGGGGATTCCGTGGCAGACGATCTCGTTGACCGACGTGCAAACGCTCTTGGGAAACCCGTGGTAGTTCAACGGCGACGGGTACGCGTTGCGACGGATCGTGTCCTCGTGGACGATCTGGTTGATCTCTTCGGTGGTCATGCCGACGCGCAGCTTTTCTCCGACCAAGAGAAGCGTCTCTGCAGCCATCTGGCAGGCGACGCGCATCGCGTCGATTTCTTTCTGCGACTTGATCTCGATTCCGCTCACGCGCGAGTAGTTACCGCACGAAGCCATCGCCGCGCCACCGGCACTCGATCGAGAAGCGCACGAGCCCTGGGTCGTCGGTTGGCCCGGTCACGGGACGATGGTGTAGGGTGCCGCCGCGATGAAGGCGGTAGTCGTTCAGTTTCCGGGCAGCAACGCGGACTGGGACGCCATGCGCGCGCTGCGCGACGTGGTGAACGTCCCTACGGAGTTCGTGTTTCACAAGGCAGCAGCGCTCCCTGCGGGGACCGATCTCGTGGTGCTCCCAGGGGGGTTCGCGCACGGCGACTACCTCCGCTGCGGGGCCATCGCGCGCTTCTCGCCGATCATGGCCGAGGTGCGAAGGCACGCTGAGCGCGGCGGATTTCTCCTGGGGATCTGCAACGGATTTCAAGTGCTCACCGAGGCGGGGCTCTTGCCTGGCGCGCTCACGCGCAACGCTCACCTCCGCTTCGAGTGCCGCGACGTGCGCGTCCGCGTCGACGCGGACGGAGCGTTCACGACGGGGATGGCGGGCGACGAGCTGCGCATTCCGATCGCGCACGCCGAGGGGCGCTACCAAGCGGACGAGGCGACGATCGCCGAGCTCGAGCGCGACAAGCGCGTGGCGTTTCGCTATGTCGGCGACAACCCCAACGGCTCGATCCACGACATCGCGGGCATCTACGGCGGCCCCAAGCGCAACGTCCTCGGCCTGATGCCGCACCCCGAGCGCGCGTGCGAGCCGGCCCTCGGCAGCGCCGACGGAAAGAAGATCCTCACCTCGATCACCCGCGCGATCCTCGCGCGCTGAGCGACGAACACAACAATTCAAGTTCAACCGTTACTGCTCGCCGATCCGCGAGCACCGGAGCGTTCGAGTCATGAGTGAGCCTGTTGTGGATGCCGCCCTCGCCAAGGAGCACGGGCTGTCGCAAGAAGAGTTCGATCGCGCGTGCCAAGCGCTGCGACGCACGCCGTCGTTCACCGAGCTCGGCGTGTTCTCGGTGATGTGGTCCGAGCACTGTTCGTACAAGAGCTCGCGCGTTCACCTCTCGCGGCTGCCCACGAAGGGAAAGCGCGTGATCCAGGGCCCCGGCGAAAACGCTGGCGTCGTGGACATCGGCGATGGATGGACCGCGGTTTTCAAGATGGAGTCGCACAACCACCCGAGCTACATCGAGCCCTACCAGGGCGCGGCCACGGGCGTGGGAGGCATCCTTCGCGACGTGTTCACGATGGGCGCGCGCCCCGTGGCGCTGATGGACTCGCTGCGCTTCGGAGCGCCGGATCACCCGAAGACCCGCGGGTTGATGACCGGTGTGGTCGCGGGCATCGCGGGGTACGGCAACGCGATCGGCGTTCCCACGGTGGCGGGCGATGTGCAGTTCGACAGCGCGTACAACGGCAACATCTTGGTCAACGCGTTTGCGTTGGGCGTCGCGCGCAAGGACAAGCTCTTCTTCGGCCGCGCCGCAGGCGTGGGAAATCCCATCTTGTACGTGGGCGCGCGCACGGGGCGCGACGGCATCCACGGCGCGACCATGGCGAGCGCCGAGTTCGACGAAGAGAGCGAAGCGAAGCGCCCCACGGTGCAGGTGGGCGACCCGTTCATGGAGAAGCTCCTGCTCGAAGCGTGCTTGGAGATCTTCAACGCGAACATCTTGGAGGGCGTCCAGGACATGGGCGCCGCGGGGCTCACGTCGAGCACCGTCGAGATGGCGGGTCGCGCAGGCACCGGCGTCGAGCTCGACCTCGACCTCGTCCCGCGCCGCGCGAAGAAGCTGCAGCCGTACGAGATTCTGCTCAGCGAATCGCAAGAGCGAATGGTGATGGTCGCTCGCAAGGGCATGGAGGATCGCGTCCTCGAGATCTGCAAGAAGTGGGACCTCGACGCGTGCGTGATCGGCCGGGTGACGGACACGGGACGCTGGGTCATCAAGGCCACGCCCGGGTACGATCCGCTCTCGGGAGAGCCGCAGCCGAGCGAAGACCAGAAGAAGGTCTACGTGGATATTCCCGTGCCCGTTCTCACGGACGACGCGCCGAAGTACACGCGCCCGTGCGTGGACGATCCGCGCAAGACCGAGCGCTACAGCTTCGATCCCGCGAGCGTCTCGTTCGACGCGAAGCAAGACATGCTCGACCTGCTCTCGTCGCCGAACGTCGGCTCGCGCGCGTGGGTCTACCGCCAGTACGACCACATCGTGCGCGTCGGAACCGCGCTGCGTCCCGGAGCCGCCGACGCCGCGGTGGTCCGTGTTTTCTGCGACGAATCGATGCTCGGCACCACACCGATGCCTCGCGAGAAGTGGCTCGCCGTGAAGAGCGACTGCAACGGTCGCTTCTGCGAGCTCGACCCGAAGACGGGCTCGGCGATGGCCGTCGCTGAAGTGTGCCGCAACCTCGCGTGCGTCGGCGCCGAAGCGATCGGCCTGACGGATTGCTTGAACTTCGGCAACCCGCAGCGGCCCGAGATCATGGCGCAGTTTCGGGACGCGATCGACGGGATGCGCGAGGCGTGTCTGGCGCTCGACGTTCCGATCGTGTCGGGCAACGTCTCGCTCTATAACGAAACGGACGCGGGCGAAGGGCCGCAGGCGATCTTGCCGACGCCGATGATCGGAGGCGTCGGGCTCATCGAGAAGCCCAACGACGTCGTCACGATGGGCTTCAAGAGCGGAGCGATCGTCGCGCTGCTCGGCCCTGTGGGCGCAGGCGCGCTGGGCGGCAGCGAATGGGTGTGGCGAAAGACCGGCAAAGTGCAGGGAACGCCCCCCTCCATCGACCTCGCTGCCGAGGCTCGCTTGCAGAAGCTGCTCGTCTCGCTCGCGCGCCGCGGGCTGCTCACGAGCGCGCACGACTGCTCGGAGGGCGGGATCGCCGTCGCGCTCGCCGAGTGCGCCATCGCAGGAAACACAGGAGCCTCGGTCTCGATCCCCAACGGCTGCGCGACGCCCTCGGCGCTGTTCGGTGAGGACCCGACGCGCGTGATCGTGACCTTCTTGCCGCAGCAAGAAGAGCTCGTGAAGCGCGCTGCGACCGAGGCAGGCGTCTCGCTGGTTGCCCTCGGAAAGACCGGCGGAGACTCGCTGAGCTTCGAAGGCGGCCCGAGCTGGACCGTGTACGAGCTGGCCGTGGCCCACGCCAAGGCCCTCGAGCCCGTCGTCGGCTGAGCTGGAAACTCTTCGCAGGGGGAACTATCTCTTCGCCGCGCGATCGTGTAGCGGTGCGCGAGGCAGAAGAGCAGTGAGCGACGAAGAGAAGAAGGTCAAACCCACATTGGCCGTGTGGGCCGTGATCAGCGCGGGCTTGCTCGCGATCCCGGTGGGCTTGATCGGCTACCGCTGGCTCGACCGGGTCAACACCGAGCGCATCGGCTTCAGCCAGCGGGTGCGCGTGCCGGGCGTGACCGTGCAGCGCGCGTGCGCGCAGAGCGCGTTGATCGAGCGCTTCGGGCGCAGGCAAGTGCGCATCTTCGACGAGGCGATGGTGGTGCAGATCCCCGCGCTTCAGTACGTGCGCACGCCGGAGAAAGTGCACGTTGTGATCCGCGGCGCCGAGGGCTCGAGCGACCGCAGCGAGTTTCTCGTCGAGACCGCGTTCTACAAAGAGCGGCCCGTTCCCGCGCGGTACGACGAGATCATTTCGGGCGCGATGTCCGAGGTGGTCGACACGATCGTGCGCGGATGCGCTCCGAACGCGAGCGAGAGCGTTCGCGCCGGATGGAGCGCGCAGTGCACGCGCGGACAAGACTTCACGCGCGCGTGTCCGACGCTGCGATCGGGCCTCGTGCAACCAGCGGACACGCGCACGCCGGTCGTGCGCGACTGAACGGTGATTCAGCGCATCGAAGGGCAAGCGAGATGAAGGTCGACCCCGAGCACTGGCTCTACAAGCACACGCCGAGAGAGTGGATTCGCGCCGCGCTCAGCGAGCTCGAACGCGCGAAGGGAGCCCTCGACGCTCGCGATCGCAAGGCGGCCCTGGCGGTCTGTCGCCGCGCCGCGGGCATGGCGATCAACGGAATGCTCGCGCTCGAAGTGCGCTCGATCGACGTGTACGGGCAGTCGTTCATGGATCACATCGTTGCGTTGTCCAACGACGTCGAGGCGCCGAGAGTGGTGCGCGAGTCAGCGAAATTGCTCGCCGAAATGCCCATGCCCGGCGCGGACGTCGTGCTCCTTCGAACGGCGAACACGGACAGCAAGATGCTCGACGCCGCGCGCGACGTGATGGCGCACGCGTATGCGATGGTGATCAAGCACGAGCCCGAAGTGCCCGACCCTTCGCAGGGTTGACCTTCAGCGCAGCAGGGCCGGTCGAATGGGGGGTGGCGCGGTGCCAACAGCGCACCCCCCCCGGTCGAATGGGGGTACCGACGCTGCAACGAGCGTTGGCCCCCCGGTCGAATGGGGGTCCAGACGCTGCGTCGAGCACACACCCCCCGGTCGAATGGGGGTACCGACGCTGCGAATAGCGTCCACCCCCCCGGTCGAATGGGGTCGCGGCCCCTTGCGGTGGCGCTTCAGCGGCCTGCGTCGGCGGCCGCCGGTGCGCCTGCGTCGGCGGTCGCGGGCGCCCCAGCATCTGCCGTCGCGTTGCTCGGCCTCGGTGCGCCAGCCACGCGGAAGTCGCGCGCGCTGGTCGCTTCGCCTTCGTCCCGTACGCGAACGGTCACGCGACCGGTCTGCGCGTTGGCCGGAACCTCCGCGATGATCTGGCGAGGCGTCACGACGCTCACGGTGGCTTGCGTCTGGCCCACGAGGACGGTGACGGCGCTCGGGTCGGCGCCGAAGTGATCACCGCGGATGGTGAGGCGCGTCCCAGCGGCGCCTTGCGCGGGTGTGACCGCGGTGACGACGGGCGGATTGGTCACGCGAAACTGCGCTGTCGCGCGCTGACGGCCTTCGGCTTCGATCGCGAGCTCGCCGCTCGTCGCGCTGCGCGGAACGGTGAACTCGATCGCGGTGGTGCTCACGGAGTTGGGGCGGATGGCCGTTCCGTTGAGGCGGAGGATGAGGCGGCGCGCGTCGCTCTCGAAGCCTTCGCCGCGGATGGTGACGCGCGCGTTGACGGGCGCCGCCGCGGGCTCGACCGCGGTCACGCGCGAGGGGACGAGGACGAACCACTCCATCGGCGCGCGCCCTGTCCCTTGCAAGCGCGCGATGATCGAGAAGCGAGCGGGGCCGGGCTGAAAGCCCTGCGTGGGGACGGTCACGACGATCGCCTCGCGCGAGACGCTCTCGACCGGGACGTCGACGTCGTTGAGTCGCACTTGGACGAGGGCGCGATCGGAGGGAAAGTTCGTTCCGCGCAGCGTGACGCGCGTGCCGAGGACGCCGCGGTCTGGCTCGAGCGCGGTGATCCGCGGACGAAGCGTCACCATGAACGGCTGACGCGAGCGCGCCTCGCCGTTGCCCGCGACGTTGACCGTGAGCGTGCCCGAGCGCGCACCTTCGGGCACTTCGACGACGATCTCGCGACCGCCGACGCTCACCACGCGCGCGGGGAGCTGCCCCAAGCGCACCGTGTTTTCTGCGGCGTTCGGCGAGAAGCCCGTTCCCTGGATCGAGACGCGATCGCCGACGTCACCTGCGGGCGGAGTAAAGCCAGCGACGGACACTGGCTCGAGGACGCGAAAATCGATGGGAGCATCGACGGGTCCGATGCCCGACGACGAGAGGTGCCAGCGGCCCGAACCCGCGCCGCGAGGAACCTCCACGACGGCAGTGTCGGGCGTCACGGACACGACGCGCGCGACGGTCTCGCCCAGCGTGACGCGCAGCGCCGCGGGGTCGCTTCCGAAGCGCTCTCCGCGAAAGGTGATGCGCGCGCCCGGAGCTCCTTGCGCGGGCTCGATCGAGGCGATCAGCGGCGCAGGCGCGACCCGCAGCGAGGCGCCCGTCTCGAACTGCCCCGCGCCCGGCACGATCACGCGCAGCGGTCCGCCCTGCGTTTGATCACGAGGAACCTCGAACTCGATCTCACCCGCGCTCGCGCGCAGGATGCGCACCGGGCGCCCTGCGAGCGTGACGTGGTTGGGCTGCGCTCCCGTCGAGAACCCGGTGCCGCGGATGGTCACGCGCTGTCCGGGCGCAGCCGCGGTGGGCGAAAAATCGCGAATGGTCACGCGCGCGGCGATCGTGAGCGCGGGCGACTGCGACTCGCCTCCGCTCGTGTGCACGGTGATCGGCCCTGTTTGTGCGCCGTCGGGCACGATCACCCGAAGCGCCGTGGGCTCTGCCGAGCGCACGATCATCGGGAGATTTCCAATGCGCACGGTGTTGTCCGTGGGGCGCGCGCCGAAGTTTTCTCCGCGCAGCACGACCTCGGAGCCCGGCGACGCGCTGCCTGGCTCGAGCGCGGTCACGCGAGGCGCTGGCGCCGCCTCGGTGATGCGAAACACCTCGCTCTCGACCTCGTCCGTGCCGTGTCGCACGACGAAACGCCCCGGCTGCGCTCCCGCGGGGACGACTACGACGATCCGCTCGGGCCTGCGCTCGGCGGGCTCGACAGCGTGATCGTTGAAGAGCACTTGCGCGTTGGAGCGAAAGTTTCGACCGGTGATCGTCACGCGCGTGCCGGGCGGACCGGACGTCGGCGAGATGTGCTCGATCATCGCGCGCGCCTGAGCGCTGGCGATCGAGGGCACGACGACCACTGCGCCGGCCACGGACGCAGCAGCCAACGAGAGGGACAACACCTGCATCCGCAGGACTCGACGGGGGAGGCTCATCGCGTGGCCGGTGGTAGTCCTTCTCGCGGGTTTTGCGCAAGAACGGGCCACCGAACACGGATGGCTGTAAGACCGGCCAGGGGACGGGCGTTCATGGAGCGTGACAGGTTGCATCGCCATCTTTGACGAAAGGCCACGCGGGATCTTCGCGAACCCGGGCGACCTTCCGTATGTTCTCGGCCGCTGGGAGCGATCCCGGCGCCCGTGGACCTGCGCGATGACCGAGCGACCCGAGAGTGCCGAAGAGCGAGCGCTCGTCGAATCCGCGCAACGCGGTGACGGCGCGGCGCTGCGCACGTTGCTCGAGCGGTTCTCGCGACCGCTGTACTCCGCGGTGATCCTCCCTCGCGTCGGCACCGCGGCGGAGGCGGACGAGGTCCTGCGCGACGCGCTCTCTCGCGCGGTCGAGCGGCTCGAGTCCTTTCGTTGGACGGGCGCGGGGTTCTTTCCGTGGCTGCGGCAGATCGCGGTGAACCTGATCATCGACCGCGCGCGCTCGCGGCAGCGACGGACGCGGCTCGAGGGAGAGCTCGAGACGCACTCGAACACCGTGGCGCCGATGCACCACGCGGGCGCGGACGAGGCGCTCATCGAGAGACAAGAGCGCGAGCTGGCGCGGACGCAGCTCGAGCGAGCGCTATCGACGTTGAACGAGCGCTATCGAAAGGCGGTCGAGTTGAGAGTGCTCGAAGAGCGCCCGCGCGAAGAGTGCGCGGAGGCGCTGGGCGTGACGGTCGGCAACTTCGACGTCATCTTGCATCGAGCGCTGGCTGCGCTCCGAAAGGCGTACGGTGTCACATGAGCGGCCCGAACGACTGGAACCCCGAAGACGGTCCCCCACCCACCGAAGACGAGCTGCGCGAGGCCGCCGAGCTCGAGCACGCCCTCGCGGCGAAGATCGCGCCCAACAATTCAAGTGCTCAGGCGAAATCCAGCTCGCTGAGCGAAGGCACGCTCGCGCTCGTCGAGACGGCGATGCGCGCGCACGCCACGACGCACCCTGCCCCGACCGCGCAAGTGCAGGCGGCGGTCTCGAGCGCGGTGTCTCACGCGACCGCGCGCCGCGGCGGCGTGCTGAGCTCGCGCCGCTGGTTCGTGCGCGTGACCGCGGCGGCCGCTGTGCTCGTGGCGGGCGTCATCGGCGGACGAGCGATCACGCAGCGCGGCGCGACGCACGCGAGCGGCGCTGCGCCGATCACGCGCAGCGCGGACGACGTGTTCAACGCGGCGCTCGGCAACGATCCGGGCTCGGACCCGATCTCTCGCATCGAGTCCTCGCGCATGCGCGACTACCGCAGCACGTTGTTCGCCCGCGGAGGGAGGGCTCGATGAGCGCGCGACGTACACTCGAGCGTCTGGCGCGGCTGTTCGTGCTGGGCGCGGCGCTCGGGATCGCGACGGCCCCCGCGGGCTGCGCAACGCCCTCGGGCGATCAAGGACCGTCGCTCGACGAGGCCACGATGGCGCTGCTCTCTGCTGCGCGAGCGCTGCATCACGAAGCGGACGTGTACGAGTCGAGCAACGACTACGTCGCCGCGCAGCGGACGGTGCAGCGAGTGCTCGCGCTGCGAGCGCCGAGCGCGATTCGCGAGGTCGAAGACGTTCGCGTCGACGCGTTCGGGAGGGTGGCCGAGCTGGCGCTGCGCAACAACGAAGCGCAGACGGCGCTCGATCGCGTCGATGAAGGGCTGCGTGAAGCGCGGCGCGAGAGCGTCCTCAAGGCGCGGCTGTTGCTCGTGCGCGGCAGGGCGTTGAGGGCGCTCGGAGAGCAAGCGCAGTCCGCGGGACAAGCGGACGTCGCCGCCGCGCGTCGGCGCGAGGCGATTGAAGCGCTCGAGCAGTCCATCCGTATGAACGAGCGCGTGCTCGACGCGGCGCTCGACGGAGGAGTTCGATGATGAAGCACAGGACCATCGCGTTGATCGCGCTCTGGGCGCTCGGCAGCTCGGCGTGCGCGGGCGGCAGCAGCTACAGCGAGCCTTCGACGAGGGCGAGCGCGACGAGCGAGCAAGCGACGTCCGGCGGCGCAGCGAGCGCGACCTCCGCGCCGGCGAGCGACGACTCGTCGACCTCGTACGACTCAGCGACGCGAGCGCAGCCGCCGCAGAGAAACACGGCGCCGGCCAACGCGACCGCGGGCGGCGCGACGACCACTGCGCCTGCAGGAGAACCGGTGCAGATGCTCTCGCGAGACGACCAGATCGCGCAGTGGCAGACCCGTCTCGCCGCGGGAGAGCAGCAATTTCTCGCTTCAGCGGGCGTGTGCCGAGACGTGTGCCGCGCGACCGACTCGATCTGCCACGCGTCTCGCGAGCTGTGCGCGCTGACGGGCGACCGCGAGGGTGCGCCCCCGACCGATCCGCGCTGCGCCCGCGCGAGGGCTTCGTGCGAGCGCGCTGCGCGACAACGGCAAGAGAGCTGCAACATCTGCCCCGCAGAATAGCGAGCGCCGACGCAGCGCAAATCGCGTGCTAGCGTTTGCTTCGTGAAGCGGCTCTTCGCGATCTGGATTGGCTTCGTCGTCTCGTGGTGGTCGGCGCTCGCGTCGGCGCAGACGCAAGAACCGACGACAATTCCTTCACGCTGGCTCGCGCCGCGACGGCCCGACGGGACGACGTACGTGCCCGAGTCGAGCGCCGACGGCGGAGCGCCCGCGACCGACGCTGCGGCGACCAGCCCACAGCCGACGCCGAGCGCGACGAGCGGCGCATCGAGCGCGACGGCGCCCACGACGGTCACCGCCTCGACGAACAACGCTCCCACCGCGGCAGGGACCGCGCCGACCGCTCCGCTTGCCGCGCCGCCGGTGGGCCCTGCGTCCGCGCCCACGGCGCCTCCAATCAACAGCGGCGCGCTCGCGACAGAGACAGTTCAACCTGCGATTTCTCCGGCCGCCGCGCTCCCTGAGCCTCGCCGCGCCTCGCTCACCCGCGCGCGACTGCGCTTGCTCGACGCGAGCTTCGCGGGCCTCGCGGCGCGCTCGAGCAGTCAGCGCATCCTGGACGGGATCGTCGCGATTGGTGCGGGCGCAGTGATGGCAGGCTCGACGTTCGTGATCCCTGCGACGACCGGGGGCACCGACATTCGACTGTGGCTGTGGGCGACGTCGGGCTACCTCGGGTTGCAGGGGATCGTAAACCTCGCGTGGGCCCCCGCGCGCGAGCGCATGGCGCGAGAGTACGAGGCGCTTCCCGTCGCCACCGCGGCGCAGCGACGCGCGCGAATGCGCTTCGGAGAGCACGCGCTCGACGAGATCGCCGCGGACGGACAGCGGCGCCGCATCCTCGCGGGCATCGCAAACATCGCAGCCACCGGCGGTCTTCTCACCGTCGCGTACTCGGACGCGATCTTCAACGGAGCGCCGCACACCTTCTCGCTCACCGACGCGGTGGTGCTGACGTACGGCGGCGTCGCCGTGATCCTTCACGTCGTGCAGATGCTGTCTCAGTCGGAAGAAGAGCGCCTGCGCAACGCGTACTTCCAACAACTGCAGATGCTCCGCGCAGAGCGCACAGCGCCTGCGAATGGAGCGGCTAATTAACGGGCGGCAGGTACGCGACGTCGATCGCGCCGCCGAGAATTTCTCTCGCGCCGCCCTCGCCGCCGACCACCACGCGCGTGCCTGACATGCTCGCGACCGGCGCTGTGGTGTCCGTCGCATCAAAGAGCATGATCTGCGTGACGCCTTCGGGCAGCGTCACGGCTCGCTCGAACGTCGCGCTCGCGTCGACGACGACGATTTGCGTAAAGACCGTGATGCTTCGCTGACTTCCTTCGATGCGGACGCGCGTGCCAGGCGCGGCGAAGCCCCGAACGACGAAGCGCGCGTCGCGGACGATCGCGGGGACCATCGAGAGGTCGAAGCGCGGTCCGAGCGCCGCCGGTCCTCCCTGCACCATCGGCGCAGGCCCATCGCCATCGATCCGAACGCGACCGTTGCCGCCCTGCCCGCCAGTGCCTCCAGCGGCCGTGCCGCCGGCGCCGCCTCGAACGTCGATGGAGTACGCGCCCTGCGTCACGCCGCCGATGGCGATCGAGCCACCCGCGCCGCCGCCACCAGCACCGGCACCGACCGCGCCGGACGCAGAGAACCGCGCTCCGTCGAGGTTCATCGAGGAGAAGCCGAAGAACTGCAAGACGCCGCCGCCGTGCCCGCCAGCGCCGCCCGCGCCGGCGCCGCCGCCAGAACCTCCGATCAAGCTGCGTCGTTCTTGCACGCCGCCGCCCGCGCCGCCCATCGCACCCCCCGCGCCCGTTCCCGCCGTGCCAGCCGTGGCGTTGCCGCCGCCACCGCCGGCGACCATCGATCCGATGCCAGGCGCAGGTCCTTGACCGTCGCTCATCGGAGCGTCGCCGCCGCGGCTTCCGCCGGGCCCTGGGCGCGTCGCGTTCGCGCTGAAATCGAAGTGCCCGTGAAACTCAACGGGGCCGAGCACGACGAAGCGGACTGGTTGTTCGAGGTTGTCCGCGCGCAGCGTCACGCCGTTGGCCACGGTCATCGACGAGTAGATCGCCTGTGAGCTCAGCCCCGTGGCGCCCATGATCGCGCCGTCCGCCGTGTCCGTGGGAAGCACGCTGAGCTGCGCGGAGTAGTCGTAGATCGTCCCGCTCAGCTTGATGTCTACTGGAACCGCTGCGCTCGGCTCAGAGATCGCAGCGCCGCGGTTCGCGATCGTGTCGTCGATGTGCGCCACGAAGACGCAGCGGACGCGAGTGCACTCCCAGCGCTCGATCACCACTCCGCTCGCCGCCGCAGCGGTGGGCTGCGCCGCGCTGAGATCGTCGTCGCCCAGCGCGGGCCCGAGCGCGCCGACGAAGCGTCGAGTGCCCTCGAACGCGATCGCAGGAGAGAGCGCGATGGGGTTGATGCGCCCCGTCACGCGCGGGAGGTCTCCGCTCGCGTCGGCGTTGTTGTTGGTAGGAGGCGAGCACGCGCTCGAAGAGAGCGCGCCCAGAGAGAGGATACACAGACTGAACGCGGCTCTTCGCATCGTGCGTCGCTCGAGCGGGATCTTGAATTCGTGTGCGGATCAGCGACGCCCGCGCGCAGGACGCGCGGCGGGACGAGCCCGACCACCACCACCGCGGCGCGGGAGGGCGGACTCGGGGATGAACGAGATGCTCAGTCCCTCGACGTTGGTCACGCCCTGCACGGCGAGGAATCCGTCGATGCGCAGGCAGCCGTTGATCGTCGGCGCTTGCTGCGCGGCGGCGTTGAAGTTCGCGGGGACGGCGCCTTCGGGGATGGTGATCTCTGCGCCGCCGAGGCCGCCGCAGTTGCCGACGACGTAGGAGAACTGCGTTCCGAGCGGGTGGTTGGGCACGCCGCGGAGCGCGGCGCCTGCAGCCTGATTCGCAGCCTGCGCGGGCTGGGTCGCAGGCGTCGTGGCAGGGGTGGTCCCGGTCTGTCCGGCAGGAGCAGTGTCGTCCACGACGTCTCCGCCGATCGCGGGCGTCGCGGAGTCGTCTGCGACGTCGCCGCCGAGCTCGGGGTCTTCGCCGAGCAGCGCTTGCGGGGTCTCGCGCGCGTTGGGAAACGCCATCGCGATGATGCCCTTGAGGTTGTCGAGCACCCAGCGGTTGGCGGTCTCGCGCGTCGCGGGTTGATCTGGCAACACAGCGGTCGCCGTCTCGCGCTCGTACCACACGGTCAAGCCCTGGTTGGGCTGGCCCGCGTTGGGAAAGGTGAACGAGTAGCCGTTGAGCCGACGCTCTTGAAACGTGAGCGCGTAGGAGAACTGCAAGCGTCGCGGCACCGCCGCGCGTCCCGGGACGGGAACGTAGAAGTCCAGCGTGTAGTTCTTCGCGCACCGACCGCCGCGGCACACCGGCGAAGGCGCGGTGTTCTGAAAGTTCTGCGCGAACTCTCGGTTGGCCGTGGCCACTTCGCCGAGCGTGTTGCCCCAGCCGGTGATTCCGCCGGTCGCGCGGAGCCAGTAGACCATCGTCTCGCGCGCGAACACGCGCTGACGCTCGTTTTCTGCGGCGCGCTGCGCTTCACGCTGCGCGCGCTCGGCGGCTTCGCGAGCCTCGCGCTGGCGACGCTGCTCGAGGCGCTCGGCCTCGTACACGCCGATGCGCGCGCGCGCTTCACCGACGTGCGAGCCCTGCGGATACGCCGCGATGTACGCGGTGAGCCCTTCGAGCGTGCTGCGACGCTCCTCCCAGAACTGCTCTTCGGCCGCGGAGACTTCGGCGCCGATGCTCGCGATGAAGCGCCCTTGCGGGTAGCGCGTCACGTACTCGCTGCCGAGGTGCGTGCGTCGCGCCGGGTCGGTCTCGTAGCGAATCGCGCGAAAGAGATTGAGCTCGTCGGGGTTGGAGAAGGCAGCGCATCCCGAGAGCGAGAGCAACGACAAGAACAACGCGGAGCGTGTGCGGTTCATCGTGCGAGGTCCTTTGCGGTGGAGCATTCGATCAGCAAAGCGCGTCACTGCGGACGGCACACGTTGGTGTTAGCGCACTCGCTCGGGGCCAGTGTAAACGCCGAGAGGATCGAGCGCGGGTCGTTCGAGTCGATCGAGCACGTGCGCGTGAGCGTCGCGTCCGCGCAGACCTGAACGTCCCACTGGTAGACGAACGCGGAGCCCGCGCCGGAGTACGCGAACGACGTCCCGCCGGGGCAGGCCTTCGGGCACGAGCCGACGCCGAAGAGCTCGGGTCGAAGCGTGTTCGTTCCGTGGACGCAGAGGTAGAAGGCCTTCGCGGCGTCGTTGGCGTTGCTGCAGTTGAGCCCTTCGGTCGTGAGCGCCGAGCAGAGAAAGCCGCACTCGAAGAGGCGCTGGCAGAAGCCCGCGCACAGGCCGCGCTCGAAGTACGTGGACTCGAGCGTGACGTTGGTGTTGCCCTCGTGCGGAGTGACCGGCGTCGAGGCGAGGTTGCCGCCGCAGCCGCCGATGTTTCCCGGCGTAGGCGCGGAGATGAACGGCGCGAGGAGCGCGAGCGCGCCGAGGCCGCGGAGGGCTTTGCGGCTGCGGCGGACAGAGCGATCGGTGGTCTTCGTTGTTGTGTTCACGACTCTGTTCTCCAAGGACGCCATCACGGAAGAAGCTCGTAATCGAACATCGCGCCGATGCCCAATCCGAGCACTGGGGTCGATGTGCCAGAGTCGCCGAAGTACATTCCAGCGCTCAATTCAGCGGTCAGCGCGAAGCCGCCGGTGAGAAAGTAGGCGAACGATCCGCCCGCCTCGACGCCCACCGCCACCGCGGGGACGATCCCGTACGGAACGCGCGCCGGCAGCATGTTGCTCGGCAGACACGGGTCTTGCACCTGCGCCGCTCGCGTGTCGGGCGCGCCCGGACGCGGCGCCGTCCCCGGCAGATAGATGCACGCGTCGCGCGTCGGATCCCACGAATGCGTGAAGACAATCGGGACGTCGACGCGCCCCATGATCGCCCAGCGCGTCGCAGGGCGGTACATCAGCGTCCAGCCGGGCTGCACTGCGCCCTGAAGCCCCGAGTGACCGAGGTCCAACCCGAGCTGAGCGCCGAGCGTCGGGCCCATTCGCAGCTTGCCGGCGTTGATGAACAAGAACCCGCCCTGCGCGTGGATCCAGCCCGGAGCGAGCACGCCCGCGGAGTACGGATCGAACAAGCGCAGGCCGATGCCTCCCTGCAAGCGCGCGAGGACGTGGCGCTCGTTCGGATACGAACGCCATTCGCCGGCGGCCGGCGCGCTCGAGGTCGCTCCGCCTTCGGCCGGAGGCTCACCGGCGCTCTGCGCAAGCGCGGTCGACGACGCCATCATCGCCGTCACAAACCCAATCCACTTTCGGTGCCCGATCACAGTGGGCGCATGCTACACAGCCCGTGTGGCCGGTCAACGAACGCGTTGGACCACGCGCGATTACCGCGAATTGTGCGGCCGAATGGCGCTCGCCCTCGCCGCCCTCGCCCCGATCGAGCTCGCGTGCTCGCAGCCCAAACCGTTGCCCGACGCAGCGGTCTCGGCTCCCCCGGTGATCGACTCGGGCGTCGCTCGCGGCCGTCGTCGCCGACGTCGAACGCGGATCGTCGCGCAGAACAGCCCCACTGCAACGGACCCGTCGAACAGCGCTCGATCCTCGGGATCGACCGCGACGAGCACCGGCCCGCAAGAGCTCGACGAGCCCGATCCTCCGAGGCCGCGCATCACGGAGACGGGCCCGATGCTTCCCGAGAACATCGGCCCTGCGCCCGAGCAGACGTTGGACATGACCGCGGGCAGCGAAGGGCCCATCGGGCTCAGCGAAAACGCCGTCAGTCGCGCGCTCAACCCGCTGCTCGGCCGCATGGGAAACTGCGCCGCGGCGACCACCGACGACGACGGACGCGGACCGCACGGGCGCGTCTCGATCCGCGTTCGAGTGCGCAACGACGGGCAGCCGATCGCCGCGCGCGTGAGCGGAGGCGGCGGGCCGCCCGAGTTCGTCACGTGCGTGCGTCGCGTGGTGGCGAGCGCGCGATTCGGCGCGTTTCGCGGGCCCGATTCGATCGTGGGCTGGGGCTTCGACGTCGACTGAGCGCGGGCAGCGTTCATGCCCTCGACGGGTTGTGTGGTAAGCGCACGGGACGAGAGATGAAGGCAAGAGTCGCAGCGTTGGTGTTGCTCGCGGCAGGCCCAGCGGTCGCGTTTCGAGTGGGCGGCGTCGGGTTGTGGGTGCTCTACGGAGCCATCGTGGCGCTCGCCGCTGCGCTGGCCGCGTGGGAGCTGCAGCAAGACGGCGTGCTCAAGGACGTGATGAAGCGACAGGGCTTCGACCTCGCGATCGGGCTCGCGGTCGCGGCGACGCTGCTCGCCGCTGTGACCGTCACGTTCAACTACTGGGTGGCGCCCGTGAAGTTCGCGAACGGGGTGCTCACGCACTGCCGCGGCGACGGACCGATGCTCCCGCGGCTCGAGCCGCACGGGCTCGAGCGGTTCGCGGAGATCATCCGAGCGCAGACCTGCAAGGGCTATGTCCCGTTGCTCAGCGTCGACCCGAGGTTTCGCGCGATGATCGTGTTCATCATCGCTGCGCTCGAAGAGGTCGCGTGGCGTGGCGGTGTGCAGGAGCTGCTCACCGAGAAGCTCGGCTCGACGCGAGGCTGGATCGCGACGAGCTTTCTGTTCGCGTTCGTCCACGTGCTCACGCCCACGCCCACCCTCGGGCTGCTCGCGTTGCCCTGCGGCCTCGCGTGGGGAGCGCTCTATCGCTTTCGTGGACGGCTGATTCCGTCGGTGTTTTCACACGCGGTGTTCAGCATGTTCTTGTTCGCGTCGCGCCCCCTCGTGCACTTCGCTTGACCCGAAGCGACGGTCGCTCAGGGCACGGCGACCGCGAAGGACAGGCGCTGGCGAATGCAGACCGACGCGCAGACCGAGAAGCGCAGACGACCACGGATCGCAGGCGCAGCGGCGGTGACCTGCACCGGGACAACGAACTTGATTCCGTCCTGAGTCGACTCGGTCGCGTCCGTACGCGCGAGCTCGGCGCGCACCGTGGCGTTGGTGCCTTCGAGCTGCAGCTGCACGTCGTCGAGCTCGTTGATGTGAAAGCCGTCGTGCGCCTCGAGCTTCACTTCGAGCGTCGTCTGTCCGGGCGTCGTCGAGGGCGGAAGCAACGCAGCGACGAGCGCGCAGTGCTCGCCCGGCACCTCCGCTCGCGGGCCGGCGGGCGCAGCCGCGGCCGCATCCGCGGAGGGCGGAGCGACGCCGGTGTCCGCCTGCGTCGTGGGCGACGGCTGCGCAGCGTTGGCGTTGGCGTTGGCGTTGGTGTCGGTGGGAGGGTTCTTCTTGCAGCCTTGCGTTGCAGCGAGCGCCGCCGCCAGCAGCACGCTCATCGAGAGAGACCGAACCTTCGTCGCAGACATCGTCGCAGGACCTCCGAGTGACACACCGCGCGAGCCGCGCGCGACGCAGCGGTAGCACAGCATCCCCGGTTGCGACCACCCACCGCTGCGCGCGAGGCCCGTTGCGCGCCGAGCCATCGAGCGTCGAATGTGTGTGGCGCTTGACCGCGTCCGGTATGCTTTGGCACACCCGATAGGAGATTCGTGCGGTTTGTCTCGTTGCTCGCTCTCGCTCTCGCAGTGACCGCGTCGATCGGGTGCGGGCGGCCGTGTCCCAGCGGTCGATTCTGCGGCGTGGCTACGTGGGTCAGCGCAGAGAACGAGCCGATCGTCGAGGGCTCATCGGTCCTGCTGTTCGCGACGGGCTCGTCGGACCCCGATCGTGGCCCCAACGTCAGCCCCGAAGAGCTCGCGCTGCGTCCGCGCGCGGTCGGCGTCCACTTCGACCTGTCTTCTGCGCGATCGCGCGGGGCCACGGTCGAGCGCGCGACGCTGCTGCTCTCGCCGCACCCACGCTGGCGCACGCTCGAGCGATCGGTGCGCGTGGCGGTGCACGCGGGCAGCGCTGCGAGCGCGAGCGGCGAGATCGAGCCGCTGGCGGACAACGTGTCGACGGCGACGGTTCCGTTGGCGTTGAGAGCGCCGGTGCGCATCGACGTGACGCGCACGGTGCGCGCGTGGTGGGACGGAGCGCTGCCGAGCGGATCGCTCGCGATCAGCGCGGATCAAGACGGCATGGTCGTGCAGAGCGCGAGCGCGGCGGACGAGCGCCTCCGCCCGCGGCTCGAGGTGGTCGTGCGATGAGCATCACTCCGCGAAGAAGCAAACGGCTTGGAAAATACCAGGTCCTCGACCGCGTCGCCGCCGGCGGAATGGCCGAGGTGTTTCGCGCGAGGTACCTCGACGACGACGGCTCCGAGCGGGTCGTCGCTTTGAAAAAGGTGCTCGAGCAGTACGCGAGGGACTCGGGCTTCATCCGGATGCTCAAATACGAGTACCGGCTCGCCTCGCTCTTGCGTCACCCGAACATCGCGGTGATCTACGAGCTCATTCGCACGAGCGACGGCTACTACATCGTGATGGAGTACGTCGACGGACGCGACCTCCGCGCGACGCAGCACAAGATCTGGGAGCAGAAGAAGAAGTGGGACATCGCCGACGCCGTGTACCTCATGGCGCGCGCGCTCGACGGACTGCACCACGCGCACACGGCGACGACGGAGGACGGCAGGCCGCTCAACCTCGTTCACCGTGATTTTTCTCCGTCGAACATCCTGATCGGCTTCGACGGCGAGGTGAAGCTCATCGACTTCGGCATCGCGAAGGCGGCGATGCCGCGCGATCAAACGGCGGCGGGGATCATCAAGGGCAAGGTCCGATACATGTCGCCCGAGCAAGCGAACGGCGACGATCGATTGACCGCGCAGAGCGACGTGTTCGGCGCGGGCACGGTGCTCTACGAGCTGCTCGCGGGAGAGCCGGCGTTCACTGCGCCCAACGAGCTCGAGCTGATCTACACCGTGCGACGAGCGCAGCCCAAACCGCTGCGCGAGGTCGCGCCGCACGTGCCCGACGGCCTCGCCGAGATCGTGCGCCACGCGATGATGCGCGGGCGCAAGGCGCGCTTCACGAGCGCGGCGGAATTCCGCGACCAGCTCGTGACGTTTCTTCGTGCGTTCGCGCCTGGCTACCGTCGGACGCGGCTCGCGACGATCATGAAGGGACTCTGGCAGACTGAGATCGAGCAGGAGATTCGCACGCTGCTCGAGTACGCCACGGGTGAAGAGGACGTCGCAGAAGCCGAGTACCTGCTCGAGAACGCCTCGATCGACGAGAGCTTGGACGCCGTCAGCGCCTTCACCGACGCTCGGCAGCTCGAAGAAGACGCGCGCGACGACTTCGACGAGCAGCCCCCGACGATTCCCGGTCGAAAGCCCAGCGGATCACACCCGAGCGCCCCTCGCCCACCGGTGGCCGAGAGCAAGCCCACCGAGCAACCTGCCCCCGCGATCACGCCCGCAGCGAAGCCCGCGGCGCCGCGACCGGGCTTCGTCCCCTCGGGCCCCAAGCCGCTCGCGCAAACGACCGCTGCGAATCCGCCGTCGTCAGGGCCCGTCGTTCCGCGGCCGAAGCCCAAGCCCGCCGCGAGCGGAGCGCCGTCGTTTTCGACGATTCCCCCGCCCGCGCACCGCCCCAACAACGATGACCCTGAACGGGACCCGAGCTGAGCATTGAACACGGTTCGTACACGCGTCTCGCTGCTCGTTGCCTCGCTCTTGTTCGCTTGCACCTCGCAGCCCTCGTCCACGGTTCACACTTCGAGCAGCGGCGCGCAATCCACGACGTTGCTCGACGCCGCGTCCCGCGGATCGCCCGGCGACGCCCGCGCGCTCGCGGACAGCGCGACCGAGCTCTGCAACGAGCGACGCCCCTGCTTCAACGCCGCGCTCGCCCAGCTCGGACTCGACACTTCCGAGGCGCATTTCGAAGAGCGCCCCGCGAGGATCGCCCGACTCCGCGCGTTTGCGATCGACGCTGACGAGGTCTCGGTTCGCGACTACCTGCGCTGTGTTCGTGCAGGCGCGTGCGAGGCCCCGACGTGCGAGCGACGCGCGATGTCCGACGGAGGAGCGAGCGACGCCACCGTCGACCAAGTCGCACCAGACGCGAGCGCAACGCCCTTGCTCGAGAGCGACGATCCCGTCACGTGCGTCCGATGGGCTGATGCGCGCGCGTACTGTGTTTTTGCTGGCGGAAGGCTCCCGACTGAAGCCGAGTGGGAGCGCGCTGCCGCCGGCGAACTCCCCTCGCACCGACGCTATCCCTGGGGCGAGAGCGCGGACGCAGGGATCGTCGATCGAACTCCTGAGGGAGTGCGCTCGCTCGGCGGATCAGTGGCTGAATGGGTCGAGGACGTCGGCGCGTTCTATATGCTGCCCACACCGCCCGCGACGAGGGACGGCGGCGCGGATGCGGCGACCGACGGCGCGGCGGACATCGATGGATCCGTCGACTCGACAGACCGCGAGATCGGCAACGCCAGCGCGTTGGACAGCATGGACGCCTCGATGCCGATCGTCGACGACCCGCGCGGCCCGCGCGCGGGCGCGTGGCGCGTGGTGCGCGGCGGACACCGCAACGCGCCCATCGCTCGATGGACCAGCACCGCGCGCACCTTTCGTCGACCCGATGAAGCGAAATCGTGGCTGGGATTTCGCTGCGCATACACCCGCTGAACTCGCACGCAACGATCCGCGCAATGACCGTCCCCCACCGCTCGCTCGCCGCTCTCGCCCTCGCACTCGTCGCCTCGATCGTGACCGACGCGAGCGAGGCGCGTCCCCATCGCCGACGCCGCAGCGACGACGCCCGAGGGGACAGCGATCGCATGCGTCGACGCTCGCGCTACGAGCGAACCCGCGAGCCCACGACGCGCCATGGACGGCCCATCACGATCCCGCTCGCGACCGCTCCTGTGCAGTTCAATCCCGCGCCCGCGCCCACGCAGGCGACGCGTCCGTACGATCACGTCGTCGTCGTCTCGATCGATGGACTTCGCCCCGACGCGGTGACGATGACCGACGCGCCCAACCTCCGGAGGCTGCGACAGATCGCCGCGTGGTCAACGGAAGCCCGTACGATCACGCGCTCGTACACGCTGCCGTCGCACACCTCGATGCTCACCGGCGTCGACGCGGATCGGCACGGACTGGTCCACAACAACTTCACACCGCGCTACGGCTTCACGCGCGCGCCGTCCGCGCTGTACTACGCGCACGACGCTGGGTTCACGACGGCGATGTTCGTCTCGAAGCCGAAGTTCAGACACATCGCGATCCCCGGCAGCGTCGACGTGTTCTCTCGGCCTGATTATGTGTGCCGGCCAGTGATGAACGCCGCCGTCGAACACCTCCGGCAGACGCGCGAGGGGCTGACGTTTATCCACTTGAGCGAGCCCGACGGAGCCGGACACGAGCGCGGTTGGATGACCGCTTCGTACCTGCGCGCGATCGCCGCGGCCGACGTGTGCATGGGGACGCTGTTGACCGCGATCGAGGCTCGCGCCGACCGCGATCGCATCCTGCTGATCATCAGCGCCGACCACGGTGGCCACGGGCGCACCCACGGAAGCACGCGAGAAGAAGACATGCGCATTCCCTGGATCGCGTGGGGCAGCCGCGTGGTGCCCGGTGAGTTTTCGGACCCGGTCTCGACGATGGACACCGCGGCGACGGCGCTCGCAGCGCTGGGCGTCGAGGTGCCCGCGGACATGGTCGGACGGCCCGTGCAGCGCGCGCTCTCGCGCACCGCGCCCGTCGCGCAAACAACTAGCGCGCAGCCCGCACAGCAGAGACACTCTGAAGCACGTCGCGATGGAAGGTGAACGCAGGGCGCGAGTTCGAGAGCTCGCTCAGGACGAGAAGTGGGACGAAGCCAAGGTGTTGCTCGAGCAGAGCCCCGCGGATCAACGCGACGTCGAGTGGGTGGCGCTCGCGGCGGAGATCGAGGCGGGCCTCGGCGCAACCGAGCGCGCGCTGCAGCTGTATCAACGTGTGCTCGACGAACGACCGAGGCACCCGGCGGCGCTCTACAACCGCGCCCTCGTCCTCGCCGACGCAGAGCAGTACGAAGAGGCGGTCTCGGACCTCGAGGACCTGGTCGAGGTCGAAGGTGAGTCCGAGGACACGCTCGCGCTGCTCGCTGAGTGCTACTTGGGAGCAGAGTTTCTCGTCCCCGCGTGGCTGTGCGCGAAGCGATGGGAGTCGATCGCCGACGACGCCTCGGGCCGATGGAGCGCCCGCGCGCTCGAAGCGCGAGCGCTCGACGCGATGGGCCGACGCGAGGACGCCCGCGCCGCCGCGGACGAAGCGCTCGCCGCCTCGAGCGAGCCCTGCGCCGAACGAGATGAGCTCGTCTCGCTCCGCGCTGAGCTCGAAGGCGACGCGCCGGACGAAGAGTGATCGCTACGGCGCGGGGCGGCCCCGCAGCGCGCGGTCGTGAAACAAGAGCATCTCGACCGCGCCAGGCCCGCGATTGAACACGTAGTCGTGGGGGCCGGTGAGCAACTTGAATTCGTGTGCGATGTTGGACTGGGTCATCGCTCGATCGAGCGCCGTCACGTCATCGCGCAGCGCGTCGAGCGTGCTCGTCACGATGCGGATGCGCTGCGCAGGGCGCCGCGTACTGCGGGCGAAGCGTTGAACCACCAACGACTGCCGGCGACGCACCGCTGGCTGCAGCGCCGCGACGACGCCGAATACCTCCGGATGCGATAGCCCGGTCCAAAGGGCGTGCAGCCCTCCCAGAGAGACCCCGTCGATGCCGGTCGCTTCACGGGTCGCGAGGACAGGAAGCTCACGGCGCGCGCGGGTGACGAGATCGTGCGCGATCCATCGCTCGAAGCGACGGTGTTCGGGGCCGTCCATGTGCGCGCGCGCGTCGATCGTGAACGGGAGGATCACCACGAGCCCCCCGTATCGCTGCGCGCGAAGCGACTCGTTGAGCTGCTGCAAGCGCGCCGGCTCGACGAGCGACTCGAGGTCTTGCGCCGTGAGCGCGCCGTTGCGCAGCGCTCGATCTGCGCGAGGCAGCTCGTAGTCGCGCACCCAGCCCCAGGCGCCGCGCTGCGGACCACGCCACGTCTCACCGAGCCCGTGCATCGCGATCAGCAACGGAAACCGATCGCTCGGCGCGCGTGTCTTGGGCACGAGCACCACCGCGTGCGCCGCAGGTCCACGACCGAAGGTCGGCCCCGTCCAGACGCGCGCGTCGAACTCGTGCAGCGCAGGCGGCGCGCTCTCGTCGCGCGTCTGCGCGAGCGCGAGCGCCCCCGCCGCGACCAGCATCACGCCAGCCGCGCCGAGCGCGAGTGCCCCCCGTCGAGTGTTGCTCAGCGGGCGCGGCACGTGCCGAACACGCAGAACTGACCGCGGCCGCAGACGACGCCGCACGCGCCGCAGTTGCTCGGGTCGAAGCTCGTGTTGGTGCAACGACCACCGCAGAGTTCATTGGGACGCGGGCACTGGCACGTTCCGCCGATGCAGGACTGCGTGGCCGGGCAGACGTTGCCGCACGTCCCGCAGTTGCTCGGATCGGTGTTCGTGTTGATGCAGCGGCCGCCGCAGTTCGTCGCGCCACCCGGGCACGCGCAGGCGCCGTTCACGCAGGTGAACGTCGCGGGGCACGTGCGTCCGCAAGCGCCGCAGTTGTTCGTGTCGAAGTTGGTGTTGATGCAGCGACCACCGCAGTTGGTCGTCGGCGGCGCGCATCCGCAGCTGCCCGCGATGCACGACTGCGTCGCGGCGCACGCGTTGTTGCACATGCCGCAGTGCACCGGGCTGTTCGCGGTGTTCACGCAGAACCCGTTGCACGCGACGAGCGGCGCGGGGCACTGGCAAACACCGGCGAGGCAGGGCGTTCCCGCGGGGCAGCGGTTGCCGCACATCCCGCAGTTGTTCGCGTCCGACTGCGTGTCGACGCAGTCCGTTCCGCAGAGAGTGCGAGGTGCGGTGCACATCGGAGGCGTGTTGCAGACGCCCGCGACGCACGTCGCTCCGGCTGCGCAGCGGTTGCCGCACATCCCGCAGTTGGCCGCATCAGTCTGCGTGTCCACGCACGATCCGCTGCAGAGCTGACGCGGCGCCGTGCAGGTCGGAACGCACGCGCCAGCCGTGCACGCCTGACCCATCGGGCAAACGTTGCCGCACATCCCGCAGTTGTTCGGGTCCGTCGTCGTGTCGACGCACGCGCCGCTGCACACCTGACGCGGCATCGCGCAGGGAACCTGGCACGAGCCCATCACGCACGCAGAGCCCGCCGCGCAGGTCGTCCCGCACGAGCCGCAGTTGTTCGGGTCGGACTGCGTGTCCACGCACGCGCCGCCGCACGTCGAGCGAGGCGGCGGGCACGGAGTGCCGCAGCGAGAGCCGACGCACGCCGCGCCGACCGGGCACACGACGCCGCATGCGCCGCAGTTCTGCGAGTCCATCGTCGTGTCCGTGCAGCCCATGCCGCAATCGACCTGGCCCATCGGGCAGACCGTTCGGCACATGCCCGCGGTGCACGACTGACCTGCAGCGCAACGCACGCCGCAGCCGCCGCAGTTGTTCGTGTCCGTCTGCGGATCGACGCAGGTCATTCCACACAAACGACGAGGCGCCGTGCAGGTCGTGCTCGCGCACACGCCAGCGCTGCACGTCTCGCCCGGCGCGCAACGACGGCCGCAGGCGCCGCAGTTGTTCACGTCCGTTTGAATGTTCGCGCAGCCCATCCCGCAGAGCACTCGACCGCCCGTGCAGATGTTGTTGCAGAACCCGAGCGTGCAGAGCTCGGACGGCCCGCAGCGCACGCCGCAGCGACCGCAGTTCGCAGGATCGAGGCGAACGTCCGTGCAGCCGCCGTTGCACTCGCGCAGCGGCATTCGGCACATGCCCGCGGTGCACGCGCCGAGCTGGCAGAGCTGTCCCGCTTCGCACACGTTGCCGCACGCGCCGCAGTTGTTCGGGTCCGTCAGCTGGTTCACGCAGGCGCCGCCGCAGCGCGCGAGCGGAAACTCGCACGTCAGCGAGCACACGCCGATGCGGCAGACCGCGCCGGGCGGGCACGCGTTTCCGCAGCCGCCGCAGTTGCCCGGATCCGTCTGAATGTCCACGCACGCGCCGCCGCACATCGTGTTGGGACGCGTGCACGTCGCCGCGCACGTGCCAGCGCTGCACACGCTGCCCATCGGGCAAACGTTGCCGCACATCCCGCAGTTGTTCGGGTCCGTGCGCACGTCGATGCACGAGCTGCCGCAGGTCTGCAGCGGCGGTTCGCAGCGCGTCGCGCAGCGGCCGCCCGAGCAGAACGTCCCGGGCCCGCACACGTTTCCGCAAGCGCCGCAGTTGTTGCCATCGGTGCGGATGTTCACGCACGCGCGGCCGCAGAGCGTCTCGCCCGCGTTGCACACCGGCGTGCACGAGCCGCCGGCGCAGGTCGAGCCCGGCGCACAAACGTTGCCGCACGCGCCGCAGTTGCGACCGTCGTTCAGCGTGTCGACGCAAGCGCCGCCGCAGTTCGACGTGCCCATCGGGCAGACCGTCGTGCAGCGACCGGCGCCGCACACCTGCATCGGTCCGCAGACGGTGCCGCAGCTGCCGCAGTTGGTCGGGCTCGACTGAACGTCGACGCACATCTCACCGCAGCGAGTGAGGCCCATTTCGCACGGGGGCCGCAAGCACATGCCCATCGCGCACGACTCGCCCATCGCGCACGCGTTGCCGCAACGACCGCAGTTCGCCGGGTCGTTCAGGACGTCGATGCAACGGCCAGAGCAACGGAGCTGGCCCATCGGGCACTCCATCGTGTTCGTGCACGTGCCCGCGATGCAGCTCTCGCCCATGCCGCAGGCGTTGCCGCAACGACCGCAGTTCGCCGGGTCGTTTTGCACGTCCACACACGAGCCAGAGCAGTTCGTCTGGTCCGGCGGGCACATGCTGACGCAGCGACCGTTGGAGCAAACCGCGTTGGCAGCGCAGCGATTTCCACAGCCTCCGCAATTTGCGGGATCAGCCTGCGGATTCACACAGACGCCGTTACACGCCACCTCGCCCGGGCGACACGTGGGGTTCGGGACGTCCATCGTCGGGACGTCAGGTCGAACGCTCGCATCACCAAGGTCTCGGTAGCTGTCCAGGTCGGTTCTGCCGCACGCCGCGAGCAGAACGACCAGCACTGAAGCAAGTGCATACAGCCGATTCACGTTGAAAACCTCCTCATCGGGATCGTGTCGATGGTGGCCTACGAATCGAACGGGTACAAGCCGCGTCCATCCTGCAATCGTGCGCCGAGCGCACAATCGCCTCGAAGTCGACAGAGTGTTGAGCGCGCCGCAACAGAGCGCGCGCCGTGATCGAGTGAGTGTCTGCCGTGAACAACACCCTTCGAAGAGCCTTTGTTTTCTGCGCTGTTTTGCTGCGCTCCCGAGAACTGCTCGCCGAGTGTCGAGTGCTCCCCGGCCCGGACGGCGAGCTGTCGACCTGGCTCGTCGCTGGAGCGATACGAACGCCCAACGCTCGGCCTTCGCGCACGGTCGACGCTCAGTTGTCCGCAGTGTTGCCCGGCGTCGACCCCGCCGCGCTCGCCCCGAGGATCGAATCGAGCGGCTCCGTTCGGGCCGCGCGATGGACCCCGTTCGCGAGCGCCTCTGCGGTGTTCGACCCCTCGAGGTTGCTTCGCGCGACCGGTCCGAGGACCGCGTTTTTTGGCGCGACCCTCGAGGCTCGTGAGCGAACGACAGTGCTTCTGTTCACCGGCGCCGACGATGGCCTCGCGATCTTCGTCGACGGGCGCGAGGTCTCGCGACGCGGCGCCGTGCGCGACGTTCGAGAGGACGACGACGTGCACACGCTGGTGCTCTCTGCGGGCCGACACTCGCTCGTCCTGCGAAGCTATGTGCACGGCGGCGATCAGCGCGTGGCCGTGAGGATCGTCGGGCAGGACTTTCGACCGACGCAAACGGTCCGCGTCGCGCTCGACGGCGTGGACGACGCGACGTGCGGCGCGCTCGCGTTTTCTGCGGCGAAGTTCAACGTCACCCGCTCGGTCGTGGCCGAGGGGACGCGCGTGGACGTCTCGGTCTCGTACCCGGGCGGCACCGCGCGGCGCAGCGATGAAGAGGCACGAGAGCTCCGAATCGACGGGACGAGCTCAGCCACCGGTCGTGGCTCGATCGCGCTCGACGGAGCGTTCGCCGGAGCGCTCACGGTTTGGTCCGCCGTCGCACCGTCGGTGACGTCGGTGCGCGCGATGCTCGCGAGCGCGTCGCGCCCGTTCGACGTCCGCGTCGAAGAGCCCGTCCGGCGCGCGCTCGCGGGCGCTGCGCAGCCGATCGCGGCGCTCGATGATCGCAATCCACCGCAATGGATCCCGCGCGGTTCGATTACAAGCACACAGTATCAACTGCAGCGCGTCACGCAGCTCGTGGCCGACGACGACCCCGACCGAGAGCACGTCATCGAAGAGGCGCGGACGCTCGAGCAGCTCGTCGCCGAGCTTCGCGCGCAGAGGGACCCGTTCGCGCAACGCCGCGGGCCCATGCGCCGCGCGCATCGCTCCGCGGTCGACGGAACGCTGCAGAGCTACTCGATCTACGTCCCTCCGAGCTATCGCTCGGACCGCGCGACGCCCGTGGTCGTCGCGCTGCACGGGCTCGGCGGAACCTCGCATCGGATGCTCCCGATCTTGTTCGGCCTGTACAACAAAGACGAGGATCGCACGCGCGCCGATCGGCACTTGCCCGCGCTTCCCGATACGCGCGCGCTGCTCGTCGCGCCGTACGCCTTCGGAGACTCGGGCTATCGCGGCGTCGGTGAGCACGACGTGCTCGCGGTGCTCGACGACGTTCGCGCCGCGTATCGCACGGACGTCGATCGCACGTACATGACGGGCCTCTCGATGGGAGGGATCGGCGCGGCGGCCATTCCGCTGCACAGGCCCGACGTGTTCGCGGCGGCCGCTCCTTTGTGCGGCTATCACGACTACTTCGTCCGCACGGACACGCGCGGTCATCGGCGGCCGTGGGAGACGTTTCTCATGGAGGCGAGGTCGAACCGCAGCTGGGCCGAGAACGGGCTTCACCTGCCGATGTACGTCGTGCAAGGCACGCGCGATCGCCCGGTGACCAACTCGACCACGTTCGTCGATCGGTATCGCCAGCTCAATTACGCGATCGAGTTCGAGTACCCCGACCTCGGACACGACGTGTGGTCGACGACGTACGCGGAGGGGCGAATCGTCCCTTATTTTCTGCGATTTTCGCGCGATCCAGCGCCGTCTCGCGTGCGCTTTCGAACCGTCTCGACCCGCTGGGCGAAGAGCTATTGGGTCGAGCTCGACGCGCTCGCGCAGAGCGGCGCGTGGGCAGAGGTCGACGCGGTTTCGAGCGCCGGTCGAGTGCGCGTCACCACGACAAACGTTCGTGCGTTGACGGTGCGGCCGCCGCAGCGAGCGGCGTTCGACCTCGTCCTCGACAACCAGCCGGCGATTCGCGTCGAGCCCAACGTCGCGGTGAGCGTCGAGCAGCGAGAGGGGCGGTGGACGCGCGCCACCGAACGACACGTGCAGCCGGCGCTCGGGCCCATTCGCGAGGCGTTCGACGGCCCGATGCTCGTGGTGTACGGAGCGCGCATCGCCGCGGAGAGCGCGATGAATCGCCGCGTGGCCGAGGCGTGGAGCCGCGTTCCTGCGCGCGTGAAGACGAACGTCCGCGTCGTGACGGACGATGTCTACACGCCCGCAGACGCGCGGGGCCGAACGGTCGTCCTCATCGGAACACCCGCGAGCAACCGCGTGATCGAGCGCATGCAGAGCGCGCTTCCGATCCGCGTCGAGGGCGGAGTGATCCGCACGCACGATCGAACGATCACCGGCGCGACCGGCGCGCTCTTCGTCGCGGTTTCTCCTGACGCAGAAGACGGAAGGGTCGTCGTCGCCACAGGAACCTCGCCTTTCGGCGTGTGGCGTTCGCGGTTTCTGCCCGAGCTCTTGCCGGACTTCGTCGCATACGATGACGGCGTCGCCCCCGCCCGTGGACGAGTGATCCTCGGTCGGTACGCGCGCGTCGTGTGCGCGGGTTTCTACGACGCAAACCTGCGCGTCCCTGCGCGCTGCGACGACGTTCGCCCCGCGAGCAACGAAGCTGGCGACGACGAGCGAGCCTCAGACTGACGAGCCTCGGTGACGGCGGCTCAGCGCGATCGCGGCGAGCGCGATCCACAGTGAATCTCCGCTCCATCGAACAGGCGCCGCGGGCGCGGCGCAGTGGCACGAAGAGGTCGTCGGCGGGCTCGTGGCAGCGTCCGCGCGAGCGTCCATCGCCGCGTCTCGCGCGGGCTCGTTCGCGTCCATCGCCGCGTCCGCTGCGCCGTCCGTCGAAGCGTCGCTCGCGCTTCGAGTGGTGACGACCATGCGCTGCTGAGGCCATCGCGGAGCACACTCGGTCTGCGCGGTGCTGCTCGCTGCGCAAGAGAACGCGCCGCGCGCGTCTTGGAAGCGCAAGAGCGGCTCGATCATCGAGCTTCCGTCCCGCAGTCGTCCGAGCGCGTACGGCTCGCGCACCCAGTCCACGCACAGGTACAACGCGCCGTCGTGGTGCCGCAGACAGAACGGCGCGGGAGCGTTGACGCTCGTCCAATTCTCGCCCGCGTCATCGGACCGCTTGAGACCGTCCATCGCGCCGCCGACCCACACGCGACCGTCGTCGGCGAGCGCGAATCCCCGAAGCTCGCCGGCCGCGCGAAACACGACGCTCCAGCTCTGACCGCCGTCACGCGAGCGAAGCAGGTGCGTTCCACCATCGCGGTCGACGCGGACGTAGACCAGGTTGGGGTCCGTGTGCCCGACGCCGGAGACGAAGGCCCCCGTCGCGTTGAGCAGCGATTCTGCTGGCAGAACGCTCGGCGTCATCGTCGCTGCCCCGTCGGTCGAGCGAAACACCACCGGGGCTCGAGTCGTTCCGTCGAGGCCCGAGAGGTAGACGCGTCGCGCGTCGGAGGGAGCGAGCTCGACCGTGTCGAACGAGACGTTCGCCGGGCCGCGGCCGCGAACAGACCACGTTGCTCCGCCGTCCACCGACGCGAACACGCGGTTCTCGACGACCGGAATGTTCTCGACCGCGTAGATCGTCATCGTGTCGCGCGAGGCCGCGATGTCGAGGATCGACGTGTTCGGCACGCTCGCCGCGCGCGCAAAATCACAGCCGTCCGGCGTCGAGACGAGCCCGTCCGGAAGCCCGACGACGATCCGGTTCGCGCCGAACACCATCGGCGGATCCCAGTTGCCCGTGAAGCCGATCGACTGCTCGCACGCCCAGTCGAAGGTTCGCCCCCCATCGCGGCTCCACAAGAGCCCGAACGTCGCGCGCAACACGATCTCGTTGCTCGTCGCGTTGGGCCCGACGATCACATGCTGCGCGAAGGGAAAGCGCCCGTTCGCCTCCGCCTCGAGCGGAGCGACCGCGCTCGCCGCGAGCGCCGAAATCGCTGACAGAACCCACGCTGCGCGGGTCTTGTTCACAGAGCACCTGCCTCTCCAGCGCCCGCGTCACGAAGGCGCGCGCGACGGTCGGTCACTTGCAAGATCGTCATGAGTCGCAGCTCGTTTTCTTCGCCGCCCGGTCCGCGCTCGTACACGACGATCGAGAGCCGAAAGCGACCGAGCCCACGCTCGATCCCCCACGTGGACCAAGGAAACACCTGATCCACGCGATACCCCTCGGGTCGCGGGATCAGCTCGAGCTCGACGTTCGTGGCGCCCGGCAGCGTGCTCATCGGATACAGCACCACCGCGTCGCGCTGGCACCGCTCGGGATGCTCGCCCTGCACGTAGCGCTCGCACCGCGGGTCGCGCAGCGCGCCGGGCACAAACGACTCGTCGCGCACCGTGAAGCGCACGTGCAGCCCGTCGGCGCTCGCGCTCAACGCGACGGGAGAATCGATGTACGCCTGTCCGTTGCGCGGGCACGGCGGGCTGAAGCTCACCTCGGGCGCGTCCACCTCGACGACGAGCACCTCTCGGCCCGCAGGGCCGCTCGTCGCCTCGTGACACATCGTGTTGCGAGGCTTCGGCGCAGAGCAGCTCGACGCCAACAGACTCAACGCCAACAACGCCCGCCGCGCGGTCATCGACGGCTCCTGTGACGCTGGGTGGGCGCCGCGACAGGTTGTGGAATCGCCGTTGATTCCCAGGCGATCTCGAGGTCGCCGCCGGGCGCAGCGTCCGGCTTTCCGTGCGCTCGATCGAGCCACCAGCCGCGAGGCCCGCCGTCGACGCAGCCGCGCAGCCGGTCCTCCGTCGAGCACAACACTCGAACGTGAAAGTGATCGTCGTGCGGCGCCGCGTCGCCAGGCTGGTGCATCACCCTCGACGCGCGCTCGATCCAGCGCGGGTCGCGATCGTGCGAACGAGCCCAGCGAAGCAGCGCTTGCTTGATCCACTCCGCGCAAAACACGTACGCGACGCCGAAGCGCTCGTCGCGCACCAGCGACTCGACGAGCAGCCAATTGCGCTCGAGGTCCATGCGTACGGTCGCGTCGCGATCCCTGGGATTTCCCTCGCGATCGTAGCGAACGAAGCCCGGCGCGCGCGTCGGTCGCCCCGTCGTGCGGTCGAGCGCGAAGTACAGAATGTCCACGTCGCGCCCGTTGCGATGCGAGCGATGTCGATCGATTCGCCCGCCCCACGGCGCGGAGAAATCGCCGGCGACGAGCTCCGTCCCTCCGGGCGCGAGCCGCGCGACCCGCGAGGCGCTCTCGAGCACCGCGTCGCGCAGCCTCCGCGTCGTGTACAGCTGCCCGCCCTCTGCCTCGGTGCGATACACCGAGAACCCTGGCGCTCGTTCGGGCACGCGCACTGGGCGCAAGAGCGCTCCGTTCGCAGGTCCGCCGAGCGAATCGATCGGCGCGCGCCCGTCCGGCCACAGCACCGCGCATCCCTCGCACAGAGCGACGAACGACGAGAGAACCGCAACTCCGAGAGCCAACGGACGCATCACGAACGCGATGCGAGAGCGCTACCGCGAACGTGCCAAGAGTTCCACTGGCATTCATGACCGAGCCGCGCCACGCGCAGCAGACCGTGAATCACCGCTTGCGAAGAGGGACCGCTGACAGTATGCGGACCGAAGACTTTTCGCAGGAGCGGACGCAACGTGGGCATGGATCAATTCGAAGCGCACCTCGACCGAGGTTGGGACCTTGTCTCGAAGGGTGACTTCAAGGGCGCGAAGGCCGCGGCGCGCCGAGCAATGCAAGCCAACAAGCGTTCGCCCGAGGCGCATCACCTGCTCGGATACTGCGCGCAGCACGAAGGCGACGCGGACGAAGCGCTCGAGCACTATCGCGAGGCCATCTCGCTCGACGACGGATACATCGAGGCCTACCTCGACGCGGCCGAGGTGCTCATCCACCCCATGGCCGAATTCGAAGAGGCCATCGCGATGTGCGACGAGGTGCTCGAGTTCGCTGAGACCGACGACGTGATCGTCGACGCCATGCTGCTCAAGTTCGACGCGCTGCTCGCCAACGACCAGCGCGACGAGGCCGCGAAGCTGCTCGACTCGCTCCCCAAAGCGCCGTACGCGAACCCGCAGCAGAGCTTCCTCGTCGGCCGCGCGCTCTTCGAAGCGCGCCGCGGAAGCGAGGCGCTTCCGCTGCTCGAAGACGCGGTGAAGACCGACGCAGACAACCCCGACGCGCACTACTACCTCGCGCTCGCGAGCGACGAGGCGGGCGATCGGCGCCGGGCCACGCTCGCGTTTCTCGAGTGCCGCGCGCTGGACCTGCTCGCGCCGGCCGCGCCGTGGTCGATCGAGCGAGAGACCTTTCAGCGCACGGTCGAAAAGGCGATCACGCGCGTGCCCGAGGCGAAGCTCGCGTTGATCAAGGACGCGCTCGTGCTCGTGTCCGACGTGCCCGGAGTCGAGATCGTCGCGGACGGCGTCGATCCTCGCGCCGGTGTCGTGCTGGACGCGATGGCCGAACCCGGCGCGCCTCCGCCGATCGCCGCGCGCGTCTTCGTGTACCAGCGCAACATCGAGCGCGTCGTCGGCGGGATCGAGCAACTCGAAGACGAGATCGCCGCGCAGATCGAAGAAGAAATCGACCACGCGGCGAACCAGAGCCTGCGGGTGTCTCCGCCGGTCGCGTTCACCGCCGCCAAGAGCCCCTCGCGCGTGAAGTAGTCAGGCGAGCGCCGCCCAGAGCGCCGCGAAGTCCTCGTGCCATCGAGACTCGACGACGATGTCGCCCGCGAGCGAGACCCGCGCGCAGTGGAGCATCGTTCGAGAGACGGCGAGCACCGAGCCGTCCTCGCGCGTGACGCGCCGTGCGCCGCGGTACGTGCGGTCTCCGAGGATCGGGTGCGCAGCCTTCGCGCAGTGAACGCGCAGCTGATGGGTCCGCCCCGTCAACGGAACGAGCTCGATCCACGAGACCTCGCCCCTCCGCTCTCGCTCGCGCGCGAGCGTGTGCGCGCGCTCTCGTTCGCGCCCGCCCCCTGCGATTCTCCGCTCGGGCTTTCGCGGGTCGACGCCGATCTCCCAAGTCCACTCAGCGCTCTTCTCGACGAGCGGCGGATGCACCAACGCGTGGTACTCGCGCTGGTACTGTCCTGCAGCGCGAACTTTGGCAGCGTGCTGCGTCGCCTCGTAGCTCGTCGCGAACAGAACGACCCCCGAGACGTCGAAGTCGAGCCGCGAGAGCGGGTGTAGTACTTCGGCGTCGGGGCACAGCTCGCGACGCACGCGCTCGGTGAGCGAGTCTGCATCACCCTCGCCTCCGCGCGTGGTCAAGATCGCCGACGGCTTGTCGCAGGCGATGTATTTCGCGTCGCGGTAGAGCACTCGCAGCGGCGCGCTCGTGTCCATCACGGTCCTCGCTCTTCGAGCACGCGCACGACACCGCCGTCGCCGTCGACCTCGACGAGCTGACCATCGCGCAGGATCGACGTCGCTCGCTCGACGTTGACCACCGCAGGAACGCCGTACTCGCGCCACGAGCGAGGCGTGCGAGAGCGCCCCTCCGAGCTCGGTCACGACGCCCGCGGCGGTGAGAAACAGCGGGGTCCATCCGACGTCAGCGACGCGAACGACGAGGATTTCTCCTGGCTGGAGCGCGCTTCCATGCGCCGGGTCGCGGACGATTCTGCGCGCCCTCGCACGGCTCCGCCCGAGGCAGCGATGCCGCGCAGGACGGCGTCGTGCGTCGCCAGCGAGTGTGTCAACGGTGGCGGCGCGCCGACGAAGCTGTTGGGCGGGTCGGGTCTCGCGACGTCGCGAAGGTAGTGCGCGCGTCGAGCGTTGGACAGCGCTGCGACATCGAGCGGAGCGCCGCGCAAGAACTCTCGAACCTCGTCCACCTCGAGGAAGAACGCTGCGTCGGCGGCGCACGCCGGGTCGTGCCGAGCGAGTCGACGCGAGACCTCGAGGGCGTTGACGCGAAAATACCCGAGCACTTCGGTGACGTGCCCGCGCATCCGCTCGCGCAAGCGCAAGAACTTTCGCGCGCGGCTCAGCGCGTGGCGCGCGATCGAGCGCATCGCCGCGGGCAGAGCGTCCATCCACTCGTGCTCGGCGCGGTCGCGCGCGCGGCTCTGTTGATCGACGCGATCGAGCGCCGCAGAGACGCCGTGCGCGAGCTGCGCGGCGAGCGTAGAAAAGAGCATCGATGGCTCCTCGCTCCAGCGCGGGGTGTACAGCTCTGCCTCGCGAACGGCGCGATGGCCGTAGGCGCGCAAGAATGACTCGAGCGAGCGGCGCGTCGCTCCATCGGGCAGAGACTCGACGCGCAGGTCTGCGGCTGAGCGCGACTCGACGAGCGAGCGAGCGGCGGCGTCCGTGGCGAGGCGCGCGGCGATGTGCGCGAGCGCGATGCCGGGCTGCGCGCTCTCGAGGTCCGCGTTGCCGGTGAGCAGCGCGCGCTCGAGCCGCTCGGCGTCGTTGCGCGCGGTGAAGCGAAGCAGCGCGCGCACGAGCACCACGGACGAGAGCGCGCCAGAAGCGCACGTGAGCATGAGGGTGCCGGTGCGATCGAGGTGCGCTTCGATGCGCTCGAGCTCGAGGGCGAGCTCTGCGCGGGTCATCGCGGCGCGGTCGGCGGCGCTGATGTCATTGCGAAACGCGTCCGCCTCGCGCTCGTACCGCGCGACCCGCTCGTCGAGCGCGACGTTCTCTTTGAGCCACGTCGCGAGCACCGAGGGAACCCTCAGCGCAAACCGCGCCCACGAACCTCGCTCGAGCTGCGCGGCGACCTCGTCGAGCCCGCTGCCTCCGCCGAACTCGAGCAGCATCTTCGGGTCGAGCGCGGGCACCTGCGAGGCGATCCGAAGAAAGTGCGTGAGGTTGAGGTAGATCCGTCCGTCGAAGCGGCCGACGAGCTCAGCGCCCTCGGGCACGACGCAGCCGAGCGCGGCAAACGCCCTGCGAAATCCCAGCTCGCTGAACGCCGCCGCGATCGACCACGTCAGCGGCGTCGCGACGCCAGGCAGCGCCTCGCCGACGTTCACGTTGCTCCACACCCACTGCGCGCGCTCGTCGCTCGGGTCGAGCAGCGTCACGATGGGGCGCGCCTGCAGGACCCAGAGCGTTCGGTCTTCGAAGGCGAACTCGATGTCTCGGGGGCCGCCGAGCGTGCGTTGCACGGAGCGCGCGGTGCTCGCGAGCTCGTCGAGTTGCTCACGATCGAGCGAGGGCTCTGCGCGCGGAGGATCGAAGCGGACGCGCTCGACGCCGCCGCGCGGACCGACCACGAGCGCATGGTCTTTCGCAGCGATTTCGCTGCGGACAACGCTGCCATCGCTGAGCGCGAGGGTGAACACGTCCGGCGCGACGGCGCCGTCGACGACCGAGGCGCCGAGCCCGAGCGTCGCTTCGACGCGCATCACGCCAGGCTCGCGACGGACCGGGTCCTCGGTGAAGAGCACTCCTGCTGCGCTCGCGGGCACGACGCGCTGAACGATCAACGCCAACGCGGGCGGCTCTCTCGGAGCGATCCGCGCGAGGTAGGCGAGCGCTCGCACGTCGTAGAGCCTGCAATACACCGAGCGAATCGCGCGCTCGAGCCCTGCTTCGTCGATCACGCCGAGGTCCGTCGCGAACACCCCCGCGGCCGTCGCGAGGCGCGTGTCCTCTTGCAGCGCGCTCGAGCGCACGGCGACCACCCTCGCGCCGAGCGCGCGATACGCCTCGAGCACCTCGAGCCACGCCCGTTCGGGCAGCTTCGCCGCGGCTAACACAGCACGAATCGCGGCGAGCTTGTCCTCGACGCGCTCGGACTCGGGCGCCGAGAGCAGCCGCTCGGGCCACTGCGCAGCGGGCAGCGCCGCCTCGATGAACGCTCGAAAGACCGCGGCATCGACGACGAATCCCGACGGAACTCGCACGTGCGGAGCAGCGCAGAGCACCGAGAGCGCCGCGGCCTTCGAGCCGAACCGGGCCGAATCGCGGGCGGATGCGAGGGTCTCGACGAAGGCCATGGGCGCGGTGTTTTTCGACCAAGACCCGCTCGAAATCCATCGAATTGCCGCGAGTGGCCTCGAAGCGAGCGTGACCGGAATCGTGACGCCGAGCCCGCTCGCGTGCTACCCGCTCGGCCACCATGGCGCTGGTCATCCACGATCGTGACGAGTCGGACTTCGAGCAGCGGACGAACCACGGGCTGATCCAGCTCGACGACGATCACTTTCACGACGAGTGCGGAGTGTTCGGGGTCTTCGGTCACGCCGAGGCCGCGAACCTCACGTACTTGGGGCTGCACGCGCTGCAGCACCGAGGGCAAGAGTCCGCGGGGATCGTCACCGTGGATCGAACGACCACGCACGCGCACCGCGGGATGGGGCTGGTGCAAGACGTCTTCGACCCGGGATCGATCTCGAAGCTTCCGGGGGACGTCGCGATCGGTCACGTTCGATACTCGACCGCAGGCGGCTCGTTCTTGAAGAACGCCCAGCCGTTCGCGGTCGAAGTGCGCGGGACGAGCCTCGCGGTCGCGCACAACGGAAACCTCACCAACACCGACGAGCTGCGCGCGACGCTCGAAGCGCGGGGCGCGATCTTTCAGACAACGACCGACACCGAGCTGCTGTTGCACCTCGTGGCGCACTCGCAAAAAGAGAGCACGGTCGACCGCGTGATCGACGCGCTCTCGCAGGTGCGCGGCGCGTACAGCCTGCTCGTGCTCGTGGGCGACACGCTCATCGCCGCGCGCGACCCGCACGGCCTTCGCCCGTTGTGCCTGGGAATTTTCGCGCGGGCGCACGTGCTCGCGAGCGAGCCGACGGCGTTCGAGCTCATCGCAGCGGAGTTCGTCCGCGAGGTCGAGCCAGGCGAAGTGCTCGTGATCGACCGATCCGGCGTGAAGTCACTGCGGCCGTTCGAGAGCGCGCCCGCGAAGATGTGCGTCTTCGAGTATGTGTACTTCGCGAGGCCCGACTCGAAGCTCGGCGGACGCGGCGTGTACAACACGCGGCGCGCGATGGGACGCACGCTCGCCGAAGAGAGCCCCGTCGAGGCGGACGTGGTGATCGCGGTGCCAGACTCGGGCGTTCCTGCGGCGGTCGGGTTCGCTGAGCGGTCGTCGACGCCCTTTCAAATGGGATTGATTCGCTCGCACTACGTGGGTCGTACGTTCATCGAGCCGCAGCAGTCCATCCGGCACTTCGGCGTGCGCCTCAAGCTGTCTCCTGTGCGCGACCTGCTCCACGGAAAGCGCGTCGTCGTCGTCGACGACTCGATCGTCCGCGGAACAACCTCGCGCAAGATCGTCAAGATGTTGCGCGACGCCGGCGCGCGCGAAGTGCACATGCGGATCTCTTCGCCTCCCACGCGTTGGCCGTGCTTCTACGGGATCGACACGCCCAACCGCCGAGAGCTCATCGCGGCGAGCCACTCGATCGAAGAGATCAGCCGCTACATCACCAGCGACACGCTCTCGTACCTGTCCATCGAGGGCCTGCGTCGCGCGGTCGGAGCGGACGCCGCGACGGGCAGCGGGTTTTGCGAAGCGTGCTTCAGCGGGGACTACCCGATTCCCTTGGTGAGCCCCGAGAAGCTCGTCCGCGGTTGACCCCGAGCGCGGTTGGCGCACAGTCCGCCGCGCCATGTTTCTCACGCTGGACATCCTCGTCATCGCCGCGGTCTTGCTCTATTCGGGCGGGCTGCTCGTGATCGGCGCCATCGTCGCTCCGACCGTGTTTCGCTCGGGAATCTCCGCGGCCGCCGACCTCATGACGACGATCTTCACGCGCTTCGACCGCGTCGCCATCGCGCTCGTGTTGGTCGCGCTGATCGCTGAAGCGGTCGCCGTCGCGACGCGCGGAGCTCCGCTCGACCGGCTGCGAATCGCTCGCGGGGCGTTCGTGATCCTGTTCGCCGCGACCGTCGGCGTGCAGTCGGGCTACCTGTCTCCGACCATCGCGCGCATGCACCAAGAGGGCGTTCGACGCTACGAAGGACCGCGTGGAATGGAGTTCGACCGCGTCCACAACTGGTCGAGCCGCGTGGGAAAGCTCGCGGTCTCTCTGGCTCTCGCCGCCACCGTTGCAGTGTTGCTGGATCGCCAGCGGCAACCGTCACAGGGACGTGACCGCAGCGTTGACGCCGCGAAAACAAGCCAGTAGGGTCCGCGCCGTCGCCGTGGTCGCACTTCGAACATTCACGTACATCGACGTTTTGCAGCCCCAGCTCGTGGGCTTTCTGCAGACCGTCTGTGCTGGGTTTCAGCCGCTCGACGGCATGGCTGCCCTGTTCGTCGAGATCGCGCCGGGCATCGCGATCAACTCCCTCACCGACGCCGCGCTCAAGCACGCCGAGGTCCTTCCGGGCATGCAGATCGTCGAGCGCGCGTACGGATTGCTCGAGCTGCACTCGTTTGATCAGGGCGCCGTTCGCGCCGCAGGCGAAGCGGTTCTCTCTCGCGCGGGGCTGCGCGAAGAGGATCGATTGGCGCCGAAGATCATCTCGCAAGAGATCATCTACGGGGTGGACGGACACCAATCGATGCTGCTCAACAAGATGCGGCACGGGGACATGATTCGGCAGGGCGAGACGCTGTACGTGCTCGAAGTGCTGCCGGCCGGCTACGCCGCGCTCGCGGCGAACGAGGCAGAAAAAGCCGCGGACATCCGCCTGCTCGAAGTGGTGACGTTCGGCGCGTTCGGTCGCCTGTACCTCTCGGGCACCGAAGAGAACATCAAGCAAGCGGCACAAGCCGCTGAGCGCGCGCTCAAATCGATCCGAGGCCGCGAGGACAAGCGCGGCTGAGCATCCTTCACTCGGCCCGTCGCCGCCCGTGCTCGCACGGTCGACGATGGGAGCATCGGCGGTACAGTGAAGTGCCCTGACCGTCACCGACCCATTGACCCAGTCAGGGCACGCAAACCCATCAACTTCACATCGATTGACGTCAGTCACGTTCTAGGAGGATTTGAAATGCGTACGTCCATTCGCGCCGCCGGAGCTCTCCTCGCGGCCTTTGCTCTTGTTCACTGCGGCGGTCCGCAGCCCACCACCGACGCCGGCCGTGATGGCAGCAGCAGCACGCCGGACGCCGCTGGCGACAGCGGTTCGCGCCCGGACAGCTCGACCGGTCCGTCCTCGGCGGGCGCGGCGTGCACCGACGACACGATGTGCAACGGCTTGACCTGTGACACGAGCATCAAGGGCGGCTTCTGCTCGGCGATGTGCACGAACAACGCGAGCCAGCCCAACGAGCAGGGACAGTGCGGCGGATCGGGCTCGACCTGCCTCTCGATCGGCGATGGCGCCGACGCGACCCAGCTCTGCACCAAGGCCTGCCGTCCCTCGACCGCGGGCTCGTGCCGCGCGGGCTACGTGTGCACCGGCTTCTGGTACACGCACATGGGCGCGAATCCGGACGCCGCGGGCTGCTTCCCGTTCTGCTCTACCAACGATCACTGCAACACCGGCGAGCAGTGCAACCCGCGCACGGGATCGTGCTCGATGACCGCGCCGAACCCGAACCTCCTCGCCGACGGTCTGCCCTGCACCGTCCCCGCGATGAACGCGCCCTCGCCGTGCCGCGGCATCTGCTTCCGCGTCTCGGACACGGGCAACACGGGCATCTGCGGATCGTTCCTCAACATGGCGACCGATCGCGAGTGCCGCGACGAGCCGACGGTCATGAGCCCGCTCGGCCGCAGCGGGACGGACAACCTCGCCCTCTGCATCTTCCGCTCGTGCAGCACCACGCAGTGCTGCCCGAACGGCACGGTGTGCGAAGGCCAGATGGCTGGCGACACCGAGGGTCTCTGCGGCATCGACGACCCGGCGCAGCCGAACATCGCCTGCACGCCGGGCACCGACGGTGGCACGGGCTCGGACGCGGCTGCTGACGCCGCGGCCGACGTCGCGACGGGCGGCTGATCGCCCTCGGCTCTCGCCGACCGCGTGAGCCACTGAGACGCCCCGAAGCGCTTGCTGCGAATCGCAGGAGCCTTCGGGGCGTCGCTCATTTGGGCGTCCGTGCCGCGCTCGTTTCGAGCACCGCTCGCTCCACGAATCAGCGCTCGTCACGCCTGCTCGCGACGAGCCAGTGGACCGTCGATGCAGGATACACTCGCGTCGAGGTCACCCTTTGATGAACCGACGCCTGCTGTTTTGCTCTGCGCTCACGCTTGCCGCCTGCGCTCCGCTCGACGAGATCATGACGCGCGACGTGCGGCGCGCCGACGCGGTGACAGACAGCGCTCCCGCGGACACTGGTGTGCGAATGGACAGCGGCGTCGCGACGGACACAGGCGTTCGCGTCGACACGGGCGTCACGATCGACACCGGCGTGGTCGTCGACACGGGCGTCCCCGTCGACAGCGGAGTGCCCATTGATTCAGGCGTGAGCCCCGACAGCGGTGTCGCAATGGACGCTGGCGTTGTCGTGGATTCAGGCGTCGTTGTCGATTCAGGCGTCGTTGTGGATTCGGGCGTCGTCGTGGACACGGGCGTCGTCGTGGACACGGGTGTGATCGTCGACACTGGCGTTCCCATGCCGGGAACCTCGCCGGCAGGTGGCGCGTGTCGAAGCAACGCGGACTGCATCACTGGCCTGCGATGCGACACGAGCGTGCTCGGCGGCTTCTGCTTCGGCGACTGCATGAACAGCATCAGCCAGACCGAAGAGCAACGGCAGTGCTTCGGCGCGCGTTCGACCTGTCTTACGAGCGGCGATCCTCCGACGGAGCAGTCGATGTGCACAGCGTCGTGCGTCCCGGGACCGGCCCCCGGATGCCGAGCGGGACAGGTGTGCACCGGGCTGTGGCTCTCGCACGCGTCGGGCACGGATCGCGCGGGATGCCTGCCATTTTGCACGTCGAACGCGCACTGCCTCGCGGGAGAAGTGTGCAACGTGCGCACGGGAGAGTGCGGCGCGACGGCATCGTCTCCCACAGCGCTCGCGGACGGGAGCCTCTGCACGATTCCAGCGATGGGCGCGCCTTCGCCCTGCCGAGGGACGTGCTTTCGCGTTGTCTCTTTCGGCACCCAAGGCGTGTGCGGCTCGTCGATCGACCTCGCTGTCACGAGCACGTGCCCCGATGGCCCTGCGACGCCGGTGCTCTCTCAGACCGGAGATAACCTCGCGTACTGCGTGTTTCGCACGTGCACGGCGCGCGCGTGCTGCCCCGCGGGAATGGTCTGCGAAGGCACCGGCGGCTCGGGGTTCTGCAGCGTGGATGACCCGGCGCAGCCCAACATCCCGTGCATTTGACCGCGGCGATTCGCCACCAGCCCGCGTGCAATTCTTGTCGATGTTGCGGCGGCGCATCGATCGCGCGCTTCGTTCTCCGCAGTGATCACCGTATCTCTCTGCGCGGAACAGCGCTTGCTGTCACACTGCCCAACGATGACATCGACTTCACTTCGCTCGATGCTGTTCGCGCTCGCGAGCGGCGCTCTGTTCGCGTGCAGCAACCCTCCCCCGTGAACGACGGCGGAGACGCGAGCGGTCCTGCGGACGCGCTGGTGTTTCCTGACGCTTCGTCGGACGCGTCCAACTACCGACCGACTTACCACCGCTGCACCGAGAACGCCGACTGCGACACGGCCAACCTCGAGATCTGCGACCGCACGTATGCCGGCGGAATGTGCCGTCGAATCACCTGCGGAACCAACACCGACTGCGGCGGCATCGGCATCTGCACGCGCACCCAGGGCTGCGTTCCGTTCTGTACGTTGCAGAGCGATACGTGCCAGCCATACGGCGGAATCTGCCTCGCCTTCGCGTTGCCGTTCGAGACCAACACCGGGTGCTTCCCCGCGTGCAATCCGAGCGCGATGAGCAACGACCCCGAAGGCGGGATGCGTGCGTGCACCAACATGCTCACGTGCGATCCGTATCAAGGAAAGTGCGTCGCGCGCGTCTCGACCTCGGGCGCGGACAACGGCGAGCCGTGCACCGACGACGGGCAGTGCCGCTCGAACCTCTGCATCCCCGAGGTCGACGTGCGCTTCGGCGACCGTCCGACGGGCTTTCTCAACGGCTACTGCACTTCGTACGCGCCGCTTCCGTCGGACGCGACCTTCGCCGCGGCGCGCGGGATGAACCTGCCGACGAGCACCTGCCCGCCTGGATCGGTCGTGTTGCCCTCGCCCGACGCGGCGCCCGGAAGCGCGACGCGATGCCTCAAGGCCTGCACCGCCGACGCGCAGTGCCGAAGCGGCTACCGCTGCGATCGTCGCGGCGGAGGCGCGGACATGTTCGCCAATGGAGCGTGCGTCCCCATCGACTGCGCGGCAGCGGGCGCGATGTGCCCGGACAACACCTCCTGCCGCATGGCCGACAGCGACGGAGGAACGCTCTTCACCGGCTCGCGCTGCGTGCGCGATCGCGACGGCGGAGCGAGCGACGCGAGCGCTGCCGACGGCGCATCGGCTGACTCTGCGATGGAAGCGGGCGCCGACGCGGGCTCGATGGACGCGAGCGCGGGCTGAGCGGCTCAGAGCACGTAGCGCGAGAGGTCTTCGTCTTGAAGAATGGGGGAGAGCTTCGCGCGCACTTGAGCGCCGTCGAGCTCGATCTTGCGTCGCTCGCTCGGCAGATCGGGAGCGGCAAATGAGAGCTCTTCGAGCAGCGCTTCGAGCACCGTGTGCAGTCGTCGCGCGCCGATGTCCTCTGCGCGACGGTTGGCCTCCGCGGCGATGTCGGCGATCGCGTCGAGGGCGTCGTCGGTAAACGTGAGGTCCACGCCCTCGGTCGCGAGCAGCGCGCTGTACTGGCGCGTGAGCGCGTTCTTGGGCTCGCGAAGGATGCGGACGAAGTCGTCGCGCGTGAGCGACTCGAGCTCGACGCGGATCGGAAAACGTCCCTGGAGCTCCGGCAGCAAATCGCTGGGCTTGCTCACGTGAAACGCCCCCGCGGCGATGAACAGAATGTGATCGGTCTTCACGGGGCCGTGCTTGGTCTGCACCGTCGTTCCTTCGACGAGCGGGAGCAGGTCGCGCTGCACGCCTTCGCGTGAGACGTCGGGTCCGCCCGCGCGAGCGCCGCCACGAGACGCCACTTTGTCGATCTCGTCGATGAACACGATCCCGTGCTGCTCGGCGCGCGTAAGGGCCTCGCGCACAGCGCTCTCTTGGTCGATCAGCTTCGCGGCTTCTTCTTGGACGAACTGCGTGAAGGCCTCGGGGACCGAGACCTTCTTCTTCCTGGGATTTCCCCGGCCAAATCCAGGAAACGAAGGCAGCCCTTTGAACATCTCGCTGAGCTGCTGCCCGATCGGATCGTTGCCGCCTTGGGGACCGCCGACGACGTTGATCATCGGCGCGGTGGGCGCGTCGTGCGCGTCGATCTCCACGGTCTTGTCATCGAGCTGCCCGCGACGAAACGAGTCCCGCAGCGCCGACTTGTCCCCCGCGAGCTCTTTGTGCTGCTGCGCGAGCACGCCGAGCAATCGATCCTCCGCGGACATCTCTGCCTTCGCGTTGACCGAGCGCATCTGCTCTTGCTTCACCATCTGCAGCGCGAGGTCCGCCAGTTCTTTGATCATCGACTCGACGTCGCGCCCCACGTAGCCCACCTCGGTGAACTTGGTCGCCTCGACCTTCACGAACGGCGCGTGCGCGAGCCGCGCGAGCCTGCGCGCGATCTCGGTCTTGCCCACGCCCGTCGGGCCGATCATCAGGATGTTCTTCGGGAGGATCTCGTCGCGGAGCTCGGGCGAGACCTGTTGCCTTCGCCAGCGATTTCGCAGGGCGATCGCCACTGCACGCTTGGCCTTCGCCTGGCCGACGATGTTCTCGTCGAGCTTGGCGACGATCTCTCTCGGAGTCAGCTCGCTCACCCGATCGCCTCCACGGTGATGTGTTGATTCGTGTAGATGCAGATGTCGCCCGCGATCATCAGCGACTCGCGCGCGATGTCCGCCGGAGCCATCTCCGTGTGCGCGATCAACGCCCGCGCCGCGGCGAGCGCGTACGGTCCGCCCGAGCCGATCGCGACGACGCCCTCGTCGGGCTCGATGAGATCGCCCGTTCCGCCGACGAGAAACGTCTGCTTGTCGTCGACGGCGATGAGCATCGCTTCGAGCTGCCGCAGCGCCTTGTCCAAGCGCCACTCTTTCGCGAGCTCGACGCACGCGCGCGCGAGGTGTCCTCGGTGCGCTTCGAGCTTCGCTTCGAGCCGATCGAACAGCGCGAACGCGTCCGCTGCGCCGCCGGCAAACCCCACGACGACCTTTCCTCCGTGCAGGCGCCGAACCTTGCGCGCCTGACGCTTGACCACCGTGCTCCCGAGCGTCACCTGCCCGTCTGCCGCGACCGCCGCGCGATCGCCGCGGCGCACGGCGACGACGGTGGTCGCGTGAATCCCTGCGTTCATCTCACTTGTCCTTCTTCTCGCGCCCCGAGAGCGGGTGCGCCGAATCGTAGACGTTCATCACCTTCTCCATCGAGACGTGCGTGTACCGCTCGGTGGTTCGAAGGCTCGCGTGGCCGAGCATCTCTTGGATCATGCGCAGGTCCGCGCCCGCGTCGAGCAAGTGCGTCGCGCAGGTGTGCCGGAGCGTGTGCGGATGCAAATCCGCGCGACCCGCGCTCAGCTCGCCGTACGCCTTCACGAGGTGCTGAATCTGTCGCGTGGTGAGCCGCGTCCCGTAGCGGCCTAGAAACAGCGCGCGCGCGTCCTGCTCGCCCGAGCTCGGGTTGCGCAGCGCGGGGCGCACGTCGAGGTACTCGACGATCGCGTCGCACGCGGTTTTTCCCAGCGGAATCACGCGCTCTTTTCCGCCCTTTCCTCGCACGCGCGCCGTTCGATTGCGCGTGTCGATGTCGTCGAGGTTGAAGCCGACGAGCTCGCTCACGCGGATGCCGCCGCCGTACAAGCACTCGAGCATCGCGCGGTCGCGCACGCTCTGCCGCTCTTTCTCCGCGGGATCCACCGTTCGAGCGCCCGGTCGCGCGACGAACCGCGCTTCTTCGGGCGCCTCCATCAGCCGCGCCGCGGACGGGACGGACACCACCACCGGAAGCTCTCGCTTGATCTTCGGCGCCTTCAGCAGCGCCGTCGGGTCATCTTTGATCCGCCCGATCTTGCGCGCGAAGCGAAAGAACGCGCGCGCCGAAGACACGTTGCGCGCGATGGTCGTGTGCGAGCGCTGCTTGGCCCGCGAGCCGAGCCACCCGCGCAGAACCGCGAGCGTCACGTGCTCGATCGTCGCCGGTCCCTCTGCATACTTTCGAGTGAACTCTGCGAGCGTGCGGAGGTCTCGAAGGTAGTGCTCGACCGTGCGCGGCGAGGCGCGACGCTCGTGCATGAGATACGCGGCGAAGGACGCGAGGTCCTTGCCGAGCGGATCCTCGGGGTCGCCTTCGAAGAGCTTGTTCAAGTCGAGCGCGACGGTCATGGCAAACGCTGGTCTACCGCAGGGGCGAACGCCGTCGAAAAGTTCCGCTCAAACGGCGGTGTTGCCAGCGATCCAGCGGGAGAAATCGAGGAGCGCGCGCTCGGCGTAGCGCTCGTATTTCTCGGCCTTCGAGAGCTTCTTCGACAAGCCCTCCATCGGAGCGACCATCGCCCACGTCACGTTCGACGGCTGAAAGTCTTTTCGAACCGTCCACAGGTGTCGCAGCAGCCCCCCGAGCGCCGTGGTCTCGGGCGGCGGATCGAACGCGCGCCGCGCGAACCGCTGCGCGAGAAGCACGCTGCACGAAAATCCGCACGCCGCGCTCTCGAGATAGCCCTCGACGCCGGTGATCTGCCCGGCGAGAAACACCCCTGGCTTCGCCTTCAGCTCGAGCGCTTGCGTGAGCATCCGCGGGCTGTTCACGAAGGTGTTTCGATGCACGCTGCCGAAGCGCATGAACTCGGCGGACTCGAGGCCAGGGATCATCCGCATCACCCGCGCCTGCTCTCCAAACGTCATCCGCGTCTGAAATCCCACGATGTTGTACGCGCTCGCCGCGGCGTCCTCTTGCCGCAATTGCACGCACGCGAACGGCCATCGCCCCGTGCGCGGATCGGTGAGCCCCACCGGCTTCATGGGTCCGAAGCGAAGCGTGTCCTCGCGGCGCTCGGCCATCACTTCGATCGGAAGGCAGCCCTCGAAGTATCGCGTCTCTTCGAACTCTCGCGGCTCGACCTTCTTCGCGGCGCGCACCTCGCGCACAAACCGCGCGTACTCCTCGCGCGTGAGCGGACAGTTGACGTACGCGTCGTCGCCGCCTTTGTCGTAGCGCGAGGCGCGAAAGACCTTGTCCCAGTCGATCGACTCCGCGGCGACCACGGGCGAAATCGCATCGTAGTACGCGAGGTGCTCCGCCCCCACGAGCGCGGCGATCTTCGCCGCGAGCGCGTCGCCCGTGAGCGGCCCCGTGGCGATGATCACCGGCCCGTCGGGGATGTCCGTGACGACCGCGCTCGCGCGGGCGATGTTCGCGTGAGCGTCGATTCGCGCGGTGATTTCTGCGCTGAATCGCTCGCGATCCACCGCGAGCGCGCCGCCAGCGGGCACCGCGGTGCGATCCGCGCACTGCATCACCAACGAGCCTCCCCGTCGCAGCTCTTCTTTCAAGAGCCCCACCGCGTTGGAGAGCGCCGCGCCGCGAAACGAGTTCGAGCACACGAGCTCGCACAGCGCGTCGGTGACCTGCGCCGGCGTGCGCGCGAGGGGCTTCTGCTCGATGAGCTCGACGCGGTGTCCGCGCTCAGCGAGCTGCCACGCGGCCTCGCAACCAGCGAGTCCCCCGCCGATCACTTTGATGGTGTGTGTCATGTCTTCAGCGCTCGTCCGGCGCTCCGAAGAGCTGCGCGAGCTGTTCTTTGTGCGCGCGCGCGTCGGCGATGCCGAGCTCGACGAGCGGGGCGCAGTAGCATTGATCGAACAAGAGGTACGAGACCGCGTCGGCGTCGGCCTCTTCGGTCCCCTTCGCGTACCGCTGCAGCGCGCGCGCGACCAGCCCCTTCGCGCGCCGCGCGAACTCTGCGCTTCGAGCGATCTCTCCTGCGAGAACGCCGAGGTCTTGCGAGGGCTCGATGCGCAGCTCGCGAATGGGCCTCAACGGCGGCGCGTTGTGCGCCGAGAGCGCGTCGTTGAGCTTCTCTCCGAACGCGGGACCGTACGCGTCCGCGCCGGCGTCGAGCACCGCGTTGGTGCGGCGCAGCCGATCGAGGTCGTAGTCGATGTGATCGAGCCAGAGCGCGTTGATGACCTTTCCTGCGAGAAAGAACGCGGACGGCGGGCCGTGGCCGGGCGTCGGCGGCGCCATCGACAAGCGCGGGCGATCCGCCTCGGGCGGGCGGTGTCGAAGAGACACCACGAACACGCGATCGGCGCCGAGGCGCACCGCTGGAGCGATCGGCGTGTTCAACCGAAGCCCGCCGTCGCAGTAGTACTGCCCGTCGATCGAGACCGCGGGAAACACGATCGGGATCGCCGCGCTCGCCAGGGCGTGCTGCGGTCGAATGCGCGCCGCCACGCCGTGCACGAACGGGTCGTTGCCCCACGGAGGTAGCCCGGGCTCTCGGCGCTCGACGAAGATCACGGTGTGCCCCGACGAGACGTGCGTGGCGCTCACGGCGAGCGCTTCGATGCGACCTTCAGCGACGTTGCGCTGGATCATCGTCCAGGGAATGCCGTCGAGAACGACCTTCTCGAGCGCGCTCGGGTCGAGCACGCCGCCGTGCCTGTGCGTCGAACCCGCGGGCGCTGCGCCGAACATCGAGCGGGTGAAGCGCAGGACATCCGTCGTTCCGAGCGGGAGGACCTCGTCGATGTTGAGCGTGCTCCAGCGGGCGGCCATGAGCGAGCCCTGCATGTCTGGGTCGTGCGCGGTCGCCGCGAGGACGCACGCGTTGATCGCGCCCACCGAAGAGCCGCACACAATATCAAAGTGCGCTCGAACGCCGGTGTCGCGCACGAGCCCGTCACGCAAGTACGAGAGCACGCCCGCTTCGTACGCGCCGCGCGCGGCGCCGCCCGAGAGGACGATGGCGGTCTTGGGTCGTGGTCGCTGCACGCGCTCGGCGCTCCTCACTGCGAACGAGCGAATCAGCCCACGCTCGACGAGCGCGCGGGCACGAGGATGAACACCTCGCGCGTGTCGAGCCGCGCGAATCCGTCGCCCACGACGTGGATGTACGCGTGAAAGAGCGTGCTGCGGTCTTCGAAGCCCGGAAACACATCGACGTTCGAGAACACGATCGTGAAGCGCACGCGCGTGCCGGGCAGCACTCGGTAGAACGTGCTCGAGTCCGTGCGAGACACCGCGTCTGCTTGAGCGACGCCCGACGCCGCGGTCCAGCAGTTGCGGTTGCGCGGCTCGATTTCGCACGTGGGAACGCGGCGCGAAATGAAGCGTCGCGCGTCGACCATCGCGGGGTTGGTCGGGTCGTTCTCGAGCTGCGTGCTGATGTCGATCGGCGTGCGGCTCGCGATCTGTCGGATGCCTTCGACCGTTCCGTCGATGAAGCTCTGACCGCCGCCCGCGCGCAGGTCGAAGATAAACGGAACGCCGTCGATGTTGATCGAACCCGTCCCTTCAGCCCACATGCGGAAGTCGTAGCAAGGGTTGGTGGCCTCTTGCGCGTTGACGATGCGGCCCTCGCAGATCGTTCCCGTCAGCGCGTTGAGCGAGATCATCTTGGCGCCCACGCGGCGCATCGCGGTCATCAAGTCGTCCGAGTTGTGACCGGCCGGCGTGATGCCCGTCGCCTCTCGGTTGTACGTCGCTGCGCCTGGGTTGCGCGCGCCGTAGTGCGACTGCGTGTCCGAGTAGTGCACGATGATCGGCAGCGCTCCCTGGCGGAAGCACCCGTGGCCGAAGCGCCCCTCGGGGCACACCGCAGGCGGAACCCAGCACCCGTTCGTCCCCGTCCCGTTCGTGCACGCAGCGCCCGAGCTGCGGTCGTAATAACCAGCACCGGTAATCAACTGGTACATCGCCTCGACGCTGGTCGACAGACCGTCACCACCCGCGCCGCCGGGGATCGCGTTCACCGCGGCCTGCGTCGCCGCCGGGTCGCTGTTGATCGTGATTCCGCCGTACGTGCTCGTCGCGCACTCGCGCGAGGGCGCAGAGCCAGGCAGCCCCTGGCAGAGCGGGTGAAACACACGGTCCGACGTCGCTGCGTGCGAGCCGACAGGGTAGTCCTCGTAGTGTCCGACGCCGAACCACGCCTCGGGGATCTCTGCGCGAACGCGGGCGGCGATGCCCGTCGCCGGCGTCGCGATCGAGTCTCGAACCGAGCGCAACACGCCCGTCATCGAGCCCGTCGTGTCCGCGATGAAGAACACGTCCGCCACGCGGATGTTCGTGCCGAACTCGAGCTCGCGCGTCGCCTGCGCTCCGAGCGGGAGCACCACGTAGTAGTCCGTCGCCGGGATGCGCTGCATCGGGTCCGTGCCGCAGCCCATCCGCATGTGCCGCGAGCAGTACGCGTTTTCGACGACGTCGGTCTGGCCGTCCATGTCGCTGTCGACGTTGCAGAGGTTGGTCCCCGCAGCGCGCTCTTCGCGGTCGGACGAGCCGTCATTGTCCGAGTCGAAATCCAAGAAGTCCGCGAGCGTGTCCGGCCGCACCATCGCCGGGTCTTGCGCGTCCACTTCGCGCGCGCACTCGACGGGCGGCGTCGCTGGATCCATGTCGCCGGCCTCTTCGCGATCGGGGATCCCGTCGCCGTCCGAGTCGAGGTCGCGAAAGTTGCCGATCATGTCCTGGTCACGATCGGACGAGAGCTCGTCGCGATCGGCGATGGTGTCGCCGTCGGAGTCCGTGTCGCGCCAGTCCGGGCGCATGTCCATGTCCGTGTCGGGCGCGACGGGCATGTCGTTCACGTCGATCTCAGCGCGATTCAAGATCGTGTCGCCGTCCGCGTCGCGATCGGCGTAGTCCGGGATGCCGTCCTGATCGAGGTCGTACGGATGATTCTCCCAGCCGCCCTCGGGAGGATTGCCGTTGTCGATCGGCGGGGCAAAACACGTCACGTCTTCGATGCGATCGTCGTTCGAGTCGCGATCGAGAAAGTCCGGCTTCGCGTCGCCGTCCGAGTTGACGGGCATGAGCACGCACGCGCTGGTGTTCGCGGCGTACTGCGCTTCGACGCGATCGGGAATGCGATCGCCGTCGGAGTCTTCGTCGTTTTTGTTTGGCGTCCCGTCGCCGTCTTCGTCGCCCTCGCCTTCGACGGTGTCGGGGATCGAGTCGCGATCTGCGTCGAACGCGCACGCGGGGTTGGTGACGTCCGGCGCAGCGTCGCTGCGCGCCCCGTCAGAGCCTGCGTCGCCGCTCGGATTCGGCGGCGGGCTGCACCCCGCGATCAAAAACAAAAGGCCCACAGAAAGCAGAGAGGAACGTCGAAGCGCCATCGGATCGCCAACGATGCCAGAGACTGCGCACCCCTGCAATCCGTGCAGTCCTCACGCCGTCGCGGTCGACGAGCTCGCTCGCGCGGCCTTCTTCGCGGGCGACTTCGCTTCGGGCTTCTCTTCGCTCTTCGCGGTCTTCGCCGCGCTTTTCTTCGCGGCTTTCTTCGCCGCGCCCGATGACTTGCCCGAGGCCTTCGGTGCTTTCGCCGAAGATTTCTCCTCGCTCGCGGCCTTCTCGTCGCTCTTGACCGCGCCCTTCTTCGCGCCCTTCGCGGCCTTCTTCGTCGTGGCGCCCTCACCTTCCGCGCCGGCCTCGGTCTTCTCTGCGCCCTTCTTCGCCGTGGCCTTCTTCGCCGCGCCCTTCTTCGCGCCCCAGCCCTTCTTCGCGGGCAGCGGCAGCTTGAGGATCTCGGGGTTGATGTACGGCTCGCGAACGACGCCGATCACGGGCTTGGGCGCCTCGACGCGCTCGCCCTCGTCACCGTCGATCTCTGCGCGATCGATCTCTTCGAAGCCGCAGCCCTCGGCGACGCACTTGATCACGGGGCGGGTCTTGCCTCCGCTCTTGACCAAGAAGGGCGCCGCGCACTGCGGGCACTCGCGACGAATCGGCGCTTGATACAGGCGAAAATCGCACTTGGTCGTCGCGTAGTTCGAGCAGCCCCAGAAGGGCTTTCGCTTCGCGCCGCCGACCTGAATGATGTCGCCCTCTTTGCACTTGGGGCACTTGAGCCCGAGCGGAACGGGGCTGGTGAAATCGCAGCGCGGGTACGCCGCGCAGCCCAAGAAGTCGTTGCGCGAGCCGCGACGCGCGGTGCGAACGAGCAGGTCGCTGCCGCACTTGGGGCAGGGTTTTCCCTCGTAGACGCGGGGCGGAGGCGCGGGGTTCTCGTCGACGAGGTTCTTGCACTCGGGGTAGCCCGTGCACGCGTAGAAGTCCGACGTGGGTCCCCAGCGCTTGACCATGGGGCGTCCGCACTTGTCGCAAGTGCGATCGCTCGGCTGCGGTCGCGGCCAGCCGTCGGCGGGCTCAGCGCCCTTCTTCTCGCTGTCGCATCGCGCGTGAAACGGCTGGTAGATCTTGTCGACCACGCCGACCCACTTGAGGTCGCCCTCTTCGACGCGGTCGAGGTCCTTCTCGATCTGCGCGGTGAACTCGTAGTTGATGAACTCGCCGAAGCGCGCGCGCAGGCCCGTGCTCTTGGCGAGCCCGAGCTTGGTCGGAACGAGCGCGCGGTCCTGCTTCTCGACGTAATCGCGCGACTGCACCTTCGAGACGATCTCGGCGTACGTGCTCGGTCGTCCGATCCCGAGCTCTTCGAGCGCCTTCACCAGCGTACCTTCGTTGTAGCGCGGCGCGGGCTGCGAGAACTTCTGCTCCGTTCGGATCCCTGGCGGATTGACGACGGACAGCGCCTCGCCTTCGCGCAGGTCCGGCAGCTGCGTGGCGTCGTCTTCGTCGGCCGGAGCCGCGTCCTTGGGCGCTTCTTCGCCAGCGACCTCTTCGCCCGTCGGAAGCGCTCCGTACGCGTCGAGCCAGCCGGCGAACTTGAGCGTCTGTCCGCTGGTGCGAAGCGCGAGCGTGCGCGCTTCGGCCTTGGCGTCGACCATCACCGTGGTCTGGTCGTACAGGGCCTCGATCATCTGGCACGCCACGAAGCGGTCGTAGATGAGCTTGTAGACTTTGTACTCGTCGGGCTTGAGCGACTTGCGGATCGAGTCCGGGTGCAAGTCGAGGTTGGTCGGACGAATGGCCTCGTGCGCGTCTTGCGCGCTCGAGCGCGTCTTGAAGAAGTTGGGCTTCTCCGGGAGAAACTTCGCTCCGTACTTCGACGTGATGTGCGCGCGAACGGCGGTGATCGCGTCGTTCGAGATGCGGGTCGAGTCCGTACGCATGTACGTGATGAGTCCGACGGGGCCCTCTGCGCCGACCTCGACGCCTTCGTACAAGCGCTGCGCGACCTGCATCGTGCGCGACGCAGAGAAGCCGAGGCGCGAGGAGGCGTCTCGCTGCAGCGACGAGGTGATGTACGGCGGCGGCGCGCGGCGGCGACGCTCGCGCTTGTCCACGGAGCGGACAGAGAACTTCGCCTTCGAGAGCGAGCCCACCATCGCGTCGGCGTCGGCCTTCGAGCCGATCACCTTCTCGCCGGTCTTCACCGCTCGATCGCGGCTCGGCGTGACGACCTTGACGCCGTCGACCTCGACCAGGTGCGCGACGAAGCTCGGCTTCTTCGCTCCGACGAGCGCGACGTCGACCGGCCAATACTCTTGCGGAACGAACGCGCGAATCTCTTCTTCTCGCTCGACGATCAGCCTGAGCGCGACGGACTGCACGCGCCCGCCGAGAGAAAGTGCCCGTTGACCTGGCGGCACAAGCGCTTCCAGAGCACCGACGAGAGCTCGTAGCCGATCAGGCGATCGAGGATGCGTCGCGCCTGCTGCGCGAAGAAGCGCTTCTCGTCGACGGTGCGCGGCTTGGCGAGCCCGTCTTGCACGCCCTTCTTGGTGATCTCGTGAAACTCGATGCGCTCCATCGGCTTCTTGAGCGGCGCGAGTTCTTGCGCGATGTGCCACGCGATCGCCTCGCCTTCGCGGTCGGGGTCGGGCGCGAGAAAGATGTGGTCCGAGTCCTTCGCGGCCTTCTTGAGCTCGGACAGGACATCCTTGTGATCTTCGAGGACCTCGTACTTCGGCGCGTAGTCGTGTTCGACGTCGATGTTGAGCCCGGACTTCGGCAGATCACGCACGTGCCCCTTGGAGGCGAGCACAACGTAGTCCTTTCCCAGGTATTTCTGGATGGTCTTGGCCTTCGCGGGCGACTCGACGATGACGAGTGACTTGGACATGTCGGGCGGGCATTTATATGGAGGCCGCCCCGAGCGACAAGGGCACCCTCACGCGCGCACGCGGATGTACGTTCCGTCCGAGCGCTCGGAGACGAGGCCGAGCAGGGTCAACGTGATCAGCGCGGCGCGCGTGCGCGCGGAGCCGAGCGCGGCGCGTTCGCTAATGTTGTCCGGGTGTAGCGCGCCGTGCTCGTCGAGCGCGCGCACGCACGCGGACTGCGCCTCATCGAGCGGCGGGAGCGGGAGCGAGAGCGTCGGAGAAACTTTTCTTCTCGCGTGCGCGCCTCGCGCGCAGGTACACGCGTGCGCGTGCGTGACGCTCGCGCGGGCGCTTCGCGCGCACCCACGCGCGGGGCGGGACGCGCGTCGATCAACGGCCCGTCACCGCGATCGATCGCGTCGAACAGATCGTCGGGGCGCTCGCAGAGCATCGCTCCGCCGCGCAGCATCGCGAGGCAGCCAGCGCCGCGACGGTCCCCTGGCGACGCGGGCACGACGAGCACGCGTCGGCCGATCTTCTTGGCGAACGTCGCGGCGAGCAGCGCCCCGACGACTGCGGCGCTTGCACGAGGACGAGCACGTCGCACAGCGCCGCGAGCAGCTCGTTGCGACGGGGAAACGTCCACCGCGTCGGCGGCGTCTCCGCAGGAAACATCGAGACCAGCGCTCCTCCTCGCTCGACGAGCCGCGCGTACATCGCTCGATGACGAAGCGGGTACGGCTTGTCGAGCCCGCTCGGAAGCACCACCACGGTCCGCCCTCTCCCTTCGAGCGCTCCCTGGTGCGCAGCGGCGTCGATGCCGAGCGCGCCGCCCGAAACGACGGTGATCCCGCGCGCCGCGCACGCGCTCGCGAGCGAGCGAGCCATCGCGAGGCCGTCGCCGTCGGGCTGGCGCGTTCCGACGATCGCGACGAGCGGCGGCTCGAGGGCGACGACCGAGCCTCGGACCGAGAGCGACGAGACGCGCGCAGGGCCGAGTCGCTGCTCGAACCCGAGGTCCTCTGGGGTGATGATTTCGTCCTGGGATTGCGTGGATTTTGTGCGGTTTTCGGTCATGACGGCCGGCGCTATCCGCGGCCGCCGCGCGCGGTTGTGTGTGCTGCAATTTTGCGGGGCCAATCGCGGGCGACTACCGTGCACCTCGAAGAGGTCTGATGCGGTTCGCTCGTGTGTTCGGATGGATGGCCGGTTCGCTCGTGGCCCTCGCGGGTTGCGCGAGCGGCGGACGATCGACAGCAGAGCTCGAGGCGCAGCTTCGAACGATGCGCGCGTCGCAAGAGCAGTATGTGCAGCGGATTCAGCAGCTCGAGTCGCGCCTCGCCGCGGCCGAGCGCTCTGCTCGCGAAGGTGAAACGGTCGCGAATCGTCGCGTGGTGCGCATCGTCGATGACGGCGCGCACGCCGTGGATCAGAGCGACGTCGAGGACATTCCGAGCGCGCTTCACGAGGACTGGGCGGACTCTTCTCGCGCCGACGAAGACCCGTCGCGCCCCGCGGTGCGCGCGCAAGGACGGCCCGCGTTGACGCCGACCGGCGCGCCCCTCGTCGTGCGAGACGACGAACGGCTGCCGGTCGCGCCGGTCCCGCCGATCGAGCGAGGCGCGCCGCCCGCGCAGAATCCTTCGACCAGTCCCGCGCCGTCGCGCCCCGCCTCGAGCCCCGACGCAGGAGCGAGAGAGAGCGGACGCGGCCCGTCCGCGATGGGTCCCGAGAGCGCTGTTCCGCTCGGCGCGACGGCGAACCTCGCGCACGCGTCGCTCGGCGAAGCGACGTCGTCCGTCCGCGACCCGCGATCGACGGCTGCATACGACGCAGCGCTCGCCGAGGCACGCGGCGGACAGTGCCCGCGCGCGATCGAATCGCTCGCGAGCTTCCTCGTTCGGTGGCCAGATCACCCGCACGCGGCGAGCGCGATGTATTGGCGCGGCGAGTGTTTGCTCGCGACGGGAGAAACGCGGCGCGCGATCGAGCAGTTCGAAGGCGCCCTCGCCCGCTCGTCGAGCGCGCACTTGTCCTCTGGCACGTTGTTCAAGCTCGCGCAGAGCCACCGGCGCCTCGGTGACGCGGCGCGCGCGAGGGTCTTCGCAGACCGATTGCAACGAGAGTTTCCGACCAGCGACGCCGCACAGCGCGCTCGCGGCGAGGAGTCCCGATGAAGCTCCGATGGGTGTTCACGCTCCGCGCGATCAGCGCGATCTCCGTGGTCTCTTCCGCGACCGAAGCGTTCGCGCAGGCCTCGGTGGACGACGACAGCTCGCGCGGAGGCTCGATCGTCACCGCGGCCCGTGATCGACGGTCCATCTCGCTCTCGGGCGAGACGGGGCGCGTCGACGTTCCCGAGTTTCACGAGGTCTCCCGCGGCGACACGCTGTGGGACATCACGGACTATTACTTCGGCAACCCGTGGCGGTGGCCGGCGGTCTGGGGCATGAACCCGCAGATCACGAATCCACACTGGATTTTTCCTGGCGATCGCGTGCGACTGCTGCGCGAATCTCGCCCGGGTGTGCGCCCCTCGACCCCGGGAACCAGCCTTCGAACCCCCGCCCGCGTCGTGACGCCCGACACGGTCTTTCACATGTCCAATGGCTTTCTCGACCCGCGCGAACAAGAAGACGCCGGGACGATCGTCGGCTCGCCGCAGGACCACATGCTGCTCACGGAGAACGACGAAGCGTACATTGATTTTCCCCGCAGAACTCCTCGCGTCGGCGAGCGCTTCGCCGTCTATCAAGACGCGCAGGACGGCCAGAGCGACCGCAACTCGGGGCACGTCGTGCGCGTGCTCGGGACCGCTGAAATCACCCGCTGGGACGCCAATCGCCACGTCGCGACGGCGCGCATCACAGAGGCGCTCGACACGATCGAGCGCGGCGAGCGCGTCGCGATCATCCCTCGAACGGTGCGCACCGTCCCACCCGTGCGAAACAGCGTCGATCTGCAAGGGCACATCGCTGCGTTGCTTCGGCCCGAGGCATTCGCGGGACAGCACCAGGTGGTGTTCATCGACCGCGGCGCGGACGACAGAGTCGTGCTCGGAAACCGCTTCCTGGTCCTGCGCCGCGGCGACCAGTGGCGCGCGACGCTCAGCGCGGTGAGCGAATCCACAGCCTCGGGTGAAGGTATCGACCGCGATGGCGACGGTCGACCCGACTCGCCTCCGGACCGAGGGCGCGATCCGCAAGATCGCATGCCCGACCAGGTCGTGGGTGAGCTGCTCGTCGTCGAAGTGCGGCCGCGCACGAGCACGGCGATCGTCACGAGCTCGACCATCGAGCTTCAGGTCGGCGACCGCGCCGTGATGCGCCGCGGATATTGATCGTCGCGCCACTGGTGCGAGCGGCCGCGCGTTGCCATGACTCTCGCTCCGAATGGAATGGTCCGGCGCTCCCAAGCTCCTCGCGCAGCTCGCGTCGATGTACGTGCTCGTCACGTTTGGCGCGTGCGCGGCGCATCGATCGATGTTGTTTCCTGCGCCACCGAGGGAGGTCCCTCCGCGCGGAGACGGGATCGAGTGGCTCGAAGGCCACGACGGGACGGGCCCGACCTTCGCGCTCTGCGGCTTCGCGCAAGAGCCCAGCGCGCCGACGATCGTGCACTTTCACGGCAACGGCGAGCAGGTCGCCTGGCACGCGCGCTTCGCTCGTGAGGCGCAGCAAGTCGGCGTGAGCTACTGCGCCGTCGAGTATCCCGGCTACGGGATGCTCTCGCAGCGCTCGATCAGCGAGAGCGCCATCTACACCGCGGCGGAGGCGGTGATTCGACAGCTCAAAGCGCGAGGCATCAGCGACGAGCGGCTGGTGATCAGCGGGCAGTCGATCGGCACCGGCGTCGCGACGGAGATGGCTCGCCGCGGCCACGGATCGCGGCTCGTGTTGCTCTCTCCGTACACTTCGATCGTCGACGTGACGCAGCGGATCGCTGTGGTGCTGCCGGCGACGCTGTTCGTCCGCGATCGCTTCGACACGAGGTCGAAGGCGCCGCACGTGAACGTTCCGGTGCTGATCGTGCACGGAGCGCTCGACACGTTGATCCCGGTCGAGATGGGACGCGGGCTCGCGCGAGTGTTTCCTCGGGCGCAGTACGTCGAGCTCGAACGTCGAGGGCACAATGACTTGTTCGCGGAACAATCCCCGCAGGTCTGGCCGATGATCCTCGACTTCGCCCGAGGTCGGCCCGTCCGACGTTGAGCGATATTACGGGCCGATTTCGCCGAGCGAGTTGAGGGCGACGCCGGACTCGAGCTCGCTGTACGCGAGCACGCGCAGGTCTGTCGTCGCTCCGTTGAGCAGCACCCACACGAAGCGACGAATGTCCGGCGCGCACACGATCACCGCGCCGGGGCTCAGCTTGTGGCGAGCGTTCTCGACGATCTCGCGCGAGAGGTCCGGCGGCAGGCGAAGAAACGCTCCGCCTGTCGTGCGAGCGATGGACTCACGGATGACCTCGTCGACTTCGGGAGAGAGAAACCACACGTCGACGCGGCCTCTCGGCGCGACCTCGTACGAGAGGTGGCGACGCAGCGCGACCCGAGCGAGATCCGTCAGGACGATGGGGTCTTTCTCGCTCGCGGCGTAGGGCGCGAGGCCCTCGAGGATCTCTCGCAGCGGACGGATCGAGACGCTCTCCTCCACCAGTCGACGCAGGATTTCTGCGAGCAACGGGACGCTCAACGGCTTGGGGACGAGGTTGCGCACGAGCGCGGGGTGCGACTGCTCGAGGCCGTCGAGCAGCGACTGGGTCTCTTGGATTCCCACGAACTGCGGCGCGGTCTTGCGCAGCGATTGGCGCAACGAAACTGCGACCATCTCTTCCGCAGAGAACGACGGGATGCCGTCGCGCTCGAGCAGCGACGCGGCCTCGGGCGAGACCCACGCGCCCGGCGTTTGACGGACCGGGTGCAGCCCTTCGACGTGAGCGATCCCACGCTCGTCGAGCGCGCGCGGGTGCGCCGACACGAAGCGCATGGCGCTCGGAAAGCTGAGCTCCATCGCAGGCAGCTCGTGCACGCGGATCACCACTTCTCGCTCAGCGAGCTCTTGCGATACGCGCACCCGCACGCCAGGCACGGCGACGCCGAGCTCACGAAACATCGCGTCGCGCACGGTCGGAACGATCTGTCGAATCGGCGCCTCTTCATTGCCCTGCGCCTCGACGAGCGCCGCGTGCGCCGCGCCCACTTCGATCTCGACCGGCGTGAGCACCGGCCGCAAGAGCTCTTTGTCTCGCTCGCTCGCCCCCTGCGATCTCGCCGCGGCTTGCGCGGGAGAAGCGCCGACGATCTCTGTCGAGCGGGCGCGCTTTCGTTCGCTCTGAATCACCGCGCGAGCGACGAGCGCGAGGCAGGCGGCGATCGTGAAGAACGGCAGCGCGGGCATGCCGGGCGTGACGCCGAAGAGCGCGAGCAGCCCCGCGGCGATGAGCAGCGCGCGCGGCTGTCCCACGATCTGACGCGCGATTTCTCCGCCCAACGACTGGTCGGGCTCCTCGCTCGCGACGCGGGTCACGAGGATGCCCGCCGCGGTCGAGACGACGAGCGCGGGGATCTGCGCGACGAGCCCCTCGCCGATGGTCATGAGACCGTACGTTCGAAGCGCGTCGCTGGCGGCCATTCCGCGTTGGCCGACGCCGATCGCGAGCCCTCCGAGGATGTTGACGAGCGTGATGACGATGCCGGCGATGGCGTCGCCCTTCACGAATTTCATCGCGCCGTCCATCGCGCCGTAAAACGAGCTCTCGCGCGCGAGCATTCGGCGACGCCGTCGCGCCTCGTTCTGGTCGATCGCCCCCGCGCGCAGCTCAGCGTCGATGGCCATTTGCTTTCCGGGCATCGCGTCGAGCGTGAAGCGCGCGCTCACCTCGGCGACGCGCTCGGAGCCCTTGGCGATCACCAAGAACTGAACGAGCGTCAGGATCGCGAACACCACGGCTCCCACGACGTAGTTGCCGCCGACCACGAATTTGCCGAACGCTCGGATCAGCTCGCCGCCGTCGGCGCGACCCAGAATGTTGCGCGTGGCCGCGATGTCCAACGACAGTCGATACAGCGTGGTGACCAACAAAATCGTGGGAAACGACGCGATCGCGAGCGCGTCAGCGACGAAGAGCGCCACGAGCAAGAGCACGATCGAGAGCGAGATGTTCAGCGCGAGCAGCGTGTCGAGGACCGCGAGCGGGATCGGGACGATCATCGTTCCGACGATCGCGACCACGAGCGCGGCGAGCGCCGCGTCGGCGCTGCCTTTGCGTCGCGCGGCGTCCGTTGTTCCCGCCCGGCTCATCGACGCGCGCTCCGTGCGTACACCCTCGCGAGTAAACCGAACTCACCGCGCACAGCGCGGCGCCCCGAAGATCGGTCGGCCATCATGTCAGGCGAGGACTGTACCGGTGATTTCGCGCGGCGCGAACGGCTAGAAATAGCCTAAGGCCCTGGCGTGTCGTGATACGTTCGCGCCCCGGAGCGCCGCCCATTTCAGAGCGACGTCGCGCGGTTGTCAGCGCGGCCGAAGCTCGAATGAGGCCGCGAACGACCCGCGATGCTCGACCCCGCAGTGCAGCCCTACTACCAGCGCCTCACCCAAAACCCCGACGACGCCGAGGCGCTCGCGGTGCTTTGGCAGTGGTTCGGAGAGCGCGGACAGCTCCAACAGCTCGCGCAAATCGTCGAGCAAGTCGCCGAGCGGAGGCTCGATCCTGCCTCGGCCGCGGACTTGTTCTTCCGTGCGGGGCAGCTCTGGGAGCTCAACCTTCGACGCCCCGACCGCGCAGCGCCCAACTATCGCAAGGCGTACGAGCGCGACCCGAACAACCTCGCGGCGATTCACGCAGCGCGCGAGCTGTACTTGAGCGCGAGCAATTTCAAGAACGCAGCGACGCTCTTCGAGAAGGAGCTCGCCGTCACCGCCGATCCGGCGCGCAGAATCGAGCTCGCGCGAGGGCTGGCCGACGCGCGCTCGCGGCTCAACGACCCGACGGGGCAAGCCGCGGCGCTCGAAGAGGTCATTCGACTGCAGCCCGAGGACTACCAGTCGATGCACCAGCTCGCCGAGGCATACAAAGCGCGCGCGCAGGGGCCCGGCGGTGGAATCGAAGACCTGATGCGCGCCTCCACGCTGCTCACGACGATCGCGCATGCGCTCGGCGGAGAGCACCTCGTGCCGTACTGCGAAGCGGCGCTCGACGCGTGGCCGGGCGACGAGAGCGCGTTCACCACGGTGCGCGATCACTACATCGCGAACAACGCGTTCGCGGACTTCGCCGCGCGTGAGATCGCGTTTCTGTCGGCCAACCCCGAGAGCCCGATGATCGCGCAGGTGCGCCGCGACCTCGCTTCGCTGTACTCATCGGCGGGGCAATTCGATGACGCGATCGACGCGCTCGCGCCGTTGGCCGAGACCGACCCGGCGGCGCTGCGCGAGCTCGCGGACCTCTACGGTTCTGCCGGGAGAATCGCAGAGCGCGTCGCGATCGTGGCGCAGCTTCCGCCGTCGAGCGACCCCGCTCAGCGGCTGCACGACCTTCGCGAAATGGCCGCGGTCTACGGGCAGCAAGGGGATCGAGCGACGATGCTCTCGGCGCTGCGCGAGGTGCTCGACATCGAGCCAGCAGACCCCGAGGCGCTCTCGATCGTGGACGAAGAGCTTCGCGCGTCGAACGACTGGGCCGAGCTTCGGACGATGCTCTATGCAGCGGCCAGAGCTCCGGGCGTCACCAACGACCAGCGCCTCGCGTGGCTGAGGGACATCGCGACCTTCAGCGAGAGCAAGCTCGGCGATCCGTCGGGCGCCGTCGAAGCGTGGCGCGCGGTGCTCACGTCGAGCCCCGATGATCCAACGGCGAGCGACGCGCTCGAGCGGCTGCTCGAGGCGCAAGAGCGCTGGGACGACCTCGCGCGCTGGCTCGAGAAGCGCGCGGCGAGAGAGAGCGATCCGCGCGCGAGGCTCGACACGTACCTGCGTCTGGCGGACCTGCACCGCGATCGACGCGGCGACGCTGCGGGTGAATCCGACGCGCTCGCCGCGATCTGGAACGACGATCCCACGGACGACGCGGTCGCGATGCGGCTCGTCGAAGCGCGCAAGCGCGCGGGCGCGATGGACCTGGCTGCGGACGTCCTGCGCGTTCGAGCGGAGACCGCTGCGCCAGAGCTCGTCGTCGCCCGATACACAGAGCTCGCTGAGCACTTCGTGGCGATGGACGCGCACGATGACGCCCTCGCGGCGTGGCAGCAGGTGTGCGTCAATGACCCAGAGCACGCAGGCGCGTGGGAAGCGATCGAGACGCTGCTCGAGCGCACCGGCCGCCACGACCTGCTGCTCGAAACGCTGATCTCTCACGCTGAGGGCCCCGCCGCGGGGACCAACCCCGCGCGGCTGTTCGCGCGCGCCGCGGAGATCGCGCGGCTGCTCGGCGATGTACGCACGGCGATCACGCAGTCCGAACGAGCGCTCGAGCTCGAGCCCAGCAACGAGTCGATGGCCGCGCTGCTCGGAGACGCGCTCGAAGCGGCGGGAGAAGAAGAGCGCCTGCTCGAACTGCTGCGTTCGCGGGTGGGGCGACACCCCGACGGAGAGCCCAAGATCGAGACGTTGCGCCGCCTCGGCCGCGCGCTGAGCCGCACCGATCGCGACGCCGCGAAGGAGAGCTGGGACGAGCTGCGCGCGGTCTCGAAGCGGATTCGCGGTCGCGACGACGTCGAGGCGCTCGAGGCGCTCGCGGGATTCGCTGAGCTCGAAGGCGACGAAGAGCGACTCGCGGCGCTGCTCGACGAGGCGCAGCTCGCCGCGATCGACGAGCCCAGCAAACGCCGTGACCTGCTCACGCGTCGAGCCGAGCTGCTCGAGCAATCGCTCGGGCGCCCTGATGAGGCGCTGGCCGCGCTGCGCCTCGCCGCAGAGCAGGTCGAGCCCGAGAGCGCGCTGGCGTGGTCGACGCTCGCCGCAGCAGCGAAGCGGCAGAATCACCCAGACCTGACGGCGGGCGCGCTCGAGAAGCAGGCCTCGCTCACCGAGGACGACGAGCAGCGCGCGGCGATCGCGGCGCAGCTCGCCGCGGTGTGCGAGCAAGAGCTCGAGGATCGACCGAGGACCATCCGAGCGCTCGAGCTTCAGTACGACGCGGACCCGACCGAGTACTCGGTGGTCGAGCGCTTGCTTCGATTGAACGAGCAAGAAGAGCGGTGGGCTGAGGTGCTCAAGCACATGACCGTGCTCAGCGAGGTCGAAGGCGACGACGACGAGCTCGCGAAGATGACGCTCACGATGGCGGACATCGCAGAGAGCAAGCTCGGCGACGCCGCGAAGGCGTTCGAGATCCTCTCTGCCGCCGCGAAGAACGGCGACGAAGGAGCGCTCGAAGCCGCGCGCGCGGTCTCGCAGCGAGCGAACCTTCACAAAGAGTTCGCGGCGCTGCTCGACGAGCGGGCGCACAAGACGACCGGAGCGCGGCGGTGCGAGCTTCTGCTCGAGCTCTCGCAGCTCAGCGAGAGCACGTTGCGCGATCGAAAGCGCGCGATCGACGCGGCGTTCAAGGCCGTGGTCGCGCAGCCGACCAGCGACGGCGCGCTCGATCGGTTCGACGCCCTCGCCCGCCCCGCGCGCGCGGTCGAGCTCGCGACGCAAGCGTACGCCGCGGCGCTCGCGGGACGCGACGGCGGCGGCACCATTCGCGAGGCGGCCCTGCGCGGAAGCAAGCTGCTCGAGGCGATCGGCGCGCCGTCACAAGCGCTCGACCTCGTGCTCGGCGCGCAAGGACGCGCGGCGTCGGAGGACGCGCTGCTCGATGAAGTCGAGCGGCTCGCTCCGCTCGCGGGTCGAGGCGAAGAGCTGTTCATCGCGTTCGATCGCCGACGAAACAACTCGAAGGACGAGCGAGAGCGCTTCGAGCTCATCTTGCGCGCCGCGAAGGCCGCGCTCGTCGGGCTCAACGACCTCGAGACCGCGAACAACTACCTTCGCCAGGCGCTCTCGCAAGCGGCCAACGCGCGCTCGGTGGACGCCTCGAAGCTCGCGCGCATCGTTCAAGTGGCGCGGCAAGCGGACGAGGCGCGGCCCGACGCGAACATGCGATCGACGCTGGTCGAGCTGCTCGCGAACGTCGCGAAGGACAACGACGAAGACGAGCCGAAGCTCGCGGCGATGCTGCAGCGCTTCGCGGGGGACATCTGCGCCGACGACCTCGCGCTGCCGGACCACGCGTGGATGCTCTATGCACGGTCGTTGGAGCTCTGGCCCTCGGATCACGAGACGTCCAAGCGCATCGAGGCGCTCGCGGAGCGAGAAGGCCGGTCGGCTCCCAGAGCTCGTGGACAAATACGAGAAGGTCATCGACGACGCGTACGAAGCAGACACTGCGCGCTTCTACCAGGCGCGCCGCGCGGCGTTGCTCGGCGAGAAGCTCGGGCGCGTCGACGACGCGATCGAGGCGTTGCGACAGCTCGTCGAGATCGCGCCCAAGGACCTCAACGCGCTGCACCTTTTGCAAGACACCCTGAGCCAGCACGGCCGCTACCAAGATCTGCTCATGGCCCTCGAGCGCGAGCTCGAGGTCGGAACGCCGGACAAGGCCTCGGTCAATCGCAGCATCGCCCGCGTGTGGGATCAGCAGCTGCGCAACGCGTTCGAAGCGAAGGACGCGTGGAAGCGCGTGCTCAAGCTCGTCCCCGACGACGAGGAAGCCAAGAGCGCGCTCGAGCGGCTCGACAAGAAGAAGAAGGCGACGATCGACGACGACCTCGGTGATGGGCCAGCAGCGCCGGTCGCGGCGCCGCCGCCTCCGCGCGTGCAGCTCGCACGAACGCCGATCGTCGCAGCCGCTTCCGAGGAGATCGACGAGATCGACAGCAGCGAGATCTCGGACTCGACCAGCGCGCGCATCCTCGCTCCGCCGCCGAGCACGGACGATGAGCTCGCGGAAGAGGTTCCCATTCACACGGGTGAGCTGATGGCGCCCGAGCCCGACGAGCTCGACCCCGCGACGGGAGCGATTCGCGCGCCCGCGCCCGAGTCCATCGCCGACGATGAGGTCGGCGCGCTCTCGACCGGAGAGTACTCGATCGCCGACGCCAACGATCCGATCGAAGAGCCCGAAGAGCTCGAGCCCGAAGAGCCTGCGTACGAGGCGCAAGCAGAGCAGCCCGCAGAAGAAGCGCTCGAAGCCGAGGCGCTGCCGATGGACGCTCCCGCAGAGCCCTCTTCGGAAGACGAAGCCACGCCCGCTCACTCTGTCGACGCCATGAGCGCGCTCGACGCGCTCGAAGCCGCGGACGAGGTCGAATCGACGAGCGACTACGAAGCGGCTCCGCAGGAGTACGAAGACAACCGCGACGAGTCGACGATGGCGATCGACACGCAAGCCTTTCAAGAGTCGAGCGACGAAGATTCGCTCGACTCGCTGGCGCAGATGGTGGCAGCTCCCACGCGACCGTCGGCGCCGCCGACGCCGCCGCCGTCCTTCAAACCGCCGCCTTTTCCACCGCGAAAGCCATGAGCAACGCACGCAGTTCGATCGCCCTCGCGCTCGCGACGATCGCCGTCGCAACCTCGGTACAGCTCGCGTCGGGCGACGCCCACGCGCAGCGAGGACGCAGGCCGCGCAACAACACTCCCGCGCAGACACCGCCGCAGACGCCAGAGCCAGCGCGACCGACGCTCGACCTCGACACCGCTCCGGACGACGCGCCGACGGGCGGCGCGGACGCCGACGCGCTGGTGCAAGCCATCCAGGCCGCGGCCGTCGCAGGAACGGCCGAAGGCGCCCTCTCGATCGCGCGCTTGCTCATGGTCGGAAGTCCGCCGCGCGCGGCCGCTGCGGGGCTCGACGCGCTCGGCGTGCTCGGTCGCCCCGAAGGAGCGGTCGCGGTGCTGCGCTTTCTCGACCATCGACGGGCCACGCTTCGACGACACGCGGTGGCCGCCGCGCAAGCGATCCACACGCCTGAGCTCGTCGCAGCGCTCGCCGCGCGCCTCGGAGACAGCGACGAGCGCGTCCGCACCGAAGCCGCCACGGCGCTCGCAGACGTGGGCGGAGCGCGCGAGGTCGCGCAGGCGTTCGCAGCGTTCGAGCGCGACGTCGACGCGATGAACGGCGCCCGCGGATCGGCGCTCGCACACGAGCTCGCGAAGCTCATCGCTCGCGCTGGCACCGCCGATCACGTCACGCGGCTGCTCGGGTTTCTCAGACGCGCTCCGCTCGAGACCATGAGCGACGCGCTGACGATCGCCGTTCGTCGCGCGGACATCCCTGACCCGCTGAAGGTCCGCATCGTCAACGACGTGGGAAACCTCGCGACGCCCGGCGTCCGCGCGTTTCTCACGGGCATCGCCGACGCGCCGCGCGAGTGTGGAGCGGCGGCGAGCCGCGCCGCGCGCACCGCAGCGGACCGAATCTCAGCGAGCGAGTGAGCGCCATGATGAACCACCATTCAGCGTCGCGACGGGCTCCCTTCGCGCTGTTTCTTCTCTTGGCTTCCTGCGGAAGCTCGGTCAACGCGCGCGGGTTCGACGTGGACTACCCGTCGAACCGAGCCTCGGAGGTCAGCGGCGTCGCAGAGACCGTCGCGCAGCGCCCGCGCAAGCGCCGAACGCGACGCTCGTCGTCACGCAGCTCCGGCCCGCGCGCGGGTTCGTGGTGTACGATCTTCCGAGCGGACAGCAGCGGTTTCGCGTGGATCAAGAGATCGACGCGCGGCCGATCGTCGTCGCAGACGTCGTGATCTCGCACAGCGGCCGCGAGGCGATCGCGTGGGACGCCGCGACGGGCGCGATTCGCTGGCGCCGTCACGACCACGGCTTCTCGCTCACCGGCGCTGGCGGCGATGGAACCGCGGTCGCGCTCACGTTTGGGCCCGGCGGGCTCAATCGGCGCGTCGGCTATCTCGCGGTCGTCGACGCGCGCGACGGGCGAGTCCTGCTCGAGCGCGAAGTGCAGCAAGCGCTCGGGACACCGACGGTCGCTGGGGGCTTCGCGTTCGTGCCGTGGGGCGGGCAGTACCTCTCGGTCTTCGATCTTCAGCGCAACGTCGAGCACACGCGATTGCACAGCTCGGACGACGTGTTCGCGCGCGCGCGGGTCGAGCGAACCGCGGTGTACTTCGGCGGGCGCAATCTGTACCGCTTCGCCCCAGAGTCGGCGAGCGGTACGCGAGACAACGCGAGGACCATCCACGTTCCACGTGAAGATTTGCCGGGGATTCCTCCGCTCACGCTCGACGGTTACGAGGGAGCGCTGGTGCAGCGCAACGCGCGCGAACGCGTCGCCCTCATCGTGCGCCCCGATCCAGACGCGCCCAACGCTGCGCCCACCGACAACCTGATCTACGCGCTGTTTCACCGCGTCGTGTTCGCGGTGGACGCGCGGGACGGGAGCGTGAAGTGGGGACACTTGCACGACAGCGACGTCGCTGGCGCCGAGGCGGTCCGCGGCGGACTCGTGCTCGTGGACGACGCGGGCCACGTCTCGATGCTCGACGCCCAGCTCGGCCATCAGCGCTGGCGCGCGAACGTGGCGACCCGCCCGCTGCAGGGAATCCTCGGACTCCCCATCGATTTCGCGCCCGGCACCGACGGCGCAGAGACGCCGACCACGCCCGCCGACACGCTGCTCGCGACCGCAGGCGGAACCGACACGCGCATGCTCCCCGCCCGCGTCTTCGCCACCAAGGCGCTCGCGGCGATGCCCGGCGCAGACGCTACGCGCGCGCTGCTCGACATCGCGTCGAGGAGAGCTACCCGCCCGAGCTTCGCGCGGCCGCAGGAGAAGCGCTCGCGACGCGCACCGAGGGCATCGACGCGCTCATCGACGCGCTCAACACGCACTTCGACTGGGTCCGCGGCACGCCCGCGCCGCCGGTTGGCTTCATCGCGCAGGCCATCGCGCGCGCGAGAAACACCCGCGGCGTCGCGCCGCTCGTGCGTCACCTCAACGACCCCGAGACGCCCGCGACGGATCTTCCTCGCATCGCTCAAGCGCTGCGCGAGCTCAACGATCCTTCGGCCCTCCCCGCGATGCTCGATTTCTTGCGCGTCTACCACGCGGACGACGGAATGGTTCCGCAGGTCGACGGGACCGACCCGATCAACGATCGCTCGGTAAGCGATCAAGAGTCGCTCACCAGCGCGCTCGAGCAGTGCGCGTTCGCGCTCGTGCGCAGCAGCAATCCCGCGCATCGCCGCTGGGTCGAGTCGATCGCAGTCGACCCGAACACCGTGGACGGACTGCGACCGGGGCTGCGTCGCGCGCTCACCGGCGGACAACCCGGCAACGGAGCGAACAACAACAGCGATGGCGGGACGAGCACCTCGGCCGCGACCAGCAGCGAGCCCGAGGTCGACGATCCCAACATCCCTCCCGTGCGTCTGACGATGGAGCGCATCGCGACCGCGATGGAGCCCGTTCGTGAAGAGATGCGCGCGTGCCTGCGCGGGCTCAGCTCGATCCCCTCGCAAGTGCGGATCACGTTTCGCTACGACTACGAGGGCAACATCACCTCTCCGTCGGTCACGCCTCCCGAGCTCGGCGCGTGCATCCTGCCCATCGTCTCGCGCGTCACGCTCCCGCGCTCGCAAACACCGCGCGAAATCGGAACGTACTACCTCGTCGGAGGCACCCGATGACTCAGCGATTCGCTCCGTCCAAGGTCGTCTGCGTGGGTCGCAATTACCGCGCGCACGCCAAAGAGCTCGGCAATGAAGTGCCCAGCGAACCGCTGCTCTTTCTCAAGCCCCCGAGCGCCGTCATCGCCGACGGAGAGAGCATCGTGCTTCCGAGAGAGAGCGCGCGCGTCGAGCACGAGGGCGAGCTCGCCGTCGTCATCGCGAAGCGTGCGCGCCGCGTGCGCGCCGAGGACGTCCCGAACATCATCGAGGGCTACACGATCGCCAACGACGTGACCGCGCGAGACCTGCAGCGCAAGGACGTGCAGTTCACGCGAGGCAAGGGCTTCGACACGTTTTGTCCCATCGGACCCGCGCTCGTTCGCGAGCGTCCCTCTTCCGACGCGACGATCACCGTGACCGTCAACGGATCGCGACGCCAGCACGGGCACCTGCGAGATATGGTGTTCTCGATCGACGTCCTCGTCGCGTACATCTCCGACGTGATGACGCTCGAGCCAGGCGACGTGATCCTGACCGGCACACCCGAGGGCGTCGGGCCGCTCGTCGATGGAGACGTGGTCGAAGTCGCGATCGACGGCCTCGGCGTCCTGCGCAACAGCGTCCGCGCCGAGCGCTGAGCGTCGCGGTCCCGCTCGCGTCGCGCGCGAGTCTGTGGCAACTGTTCGGGTGCCATGAACAACGGCAACCACTCGGATCACGACGACAAGAGCGCCGCGGAGGAGCTGAAAGAGGGCTTCAGCCACCTGCTCTCCGCCGCGAAAAAAGCAGTCAAATCTGCGGAGCCCATCGCCTCGCGCGCCGCCGAAGAGGTCGGCTCGACGATCGAGAAGCTCAACAAGGGCGGCGAGCAAGTGGCCGCCGAAGTCGGCCGCGAGGTCGCTTCACTCGCCGGAAAGCTCGCCGACAAGCTCCGCGCGGTCGCCGATCGCGCCGATCCGTCATCGCCGCGCGACGACTCTCAGGACCCCAACTCGGGCGGCGGAATCTGAGCGAACCGCGCACGCCATCAGCGCGAACGATCACTCGCCGACCGAGAGGTCCTGGCGAACGATCAGCACCGGCGCTGGCGAACGGCGCATGATTTCGTCGGCTACGGATCCGAGCAGCACCGCGGTGACGCCCGTGGGAGCGCTCGTGCCCACGACGACCAACGAGGCCGCGACGTCCGTCGCGTACGCGGCCACTTCGTCGGGGATCGTGCCCGAGAGGATGCGGCGGGTGGTCGTGTCGACGTCGATCCCCATACGAATGCAGAACGCTTCGACCGCGCCGCGCAGCTCGCTCTCTTGATGCGCCCTCGCGCTCTCGCGCGCGACCATCGCAGCGTCGCCGCTCAGCCCCGTCGCCGGCTCGATGGCGTACACGACATGCAGTGGTTTGTTGGTTGCCTCGGCGAGCGAGCGCGCGACCTTCGCCGCGGACTCCGAGACCTTCGAGAGGCACGTTGCCAAAACGATCGGACCCATGGCGCGAACTCTACCGCACCACGAGCGATTCTCAGTGGTACAACCCGAGCAGCGAAACGAGTTCGATCGCCCAGGCGACAGAGCTCACATCCTCGCTCTCAGGAGTCATCGCCGTGTTCAAGAAGCTCATTTGCGCCATGGACTTCAGCCCTCTCAGCCTGAAGGCCGCGTCCTCCTCCGCTGATCTCGCGCGCTCGCTCAACGCGAAGCTCATCCTCGTGCACGTGATCACGCCCGGCGCCGAGTACGGATCGCTCGGGATTCCGAAGGACAACCTTCGTCCCGCGCTCGAAAACAAGATGCGCGAAGTCTGCGCCAACCTCGGCTCGGACGTCGATTGGGGCATCGTCGACGGCGACCCCGCCAACGAGCTCGTGACCTTCGCGCAACGCTGGGGCGGCGACCTCATCGCCATCGGAAGCCACGGGCGCACGGGACTCGGGCGCGTTCTGCTCGGCTCGGTCACCTCGCACCTGGTTCGCAACGCCAAGGTCCCCGTGCTCGTCGTCGGCCCCGAGATCGCCTGAGCGATCGCGGTCAGTCTTCGTCGGAGTTCGCGCTCTGCGCAGCGGCGCCCGTCAGGGGAGGACGCCCGTACTCGTGGAGCTTGTACTGGATCTTTCGCGGGGAGATTCCCAGGATCTTCGCGGCTTTCGACGTGCTGCCGCCGACGCTCTTGAGCGTCTCCAAGATGGCGATGCGCTCGAGGTCCGAGATGGTCATCCCGGGATCTGCACCTTCACGCCGTGGCCGGTGTTGTTCTCGCTCACGGCTCGGCCGCCCTGCACGCCCGCGGGCAAGTGCTCGACCTCGATCGCTGAGCCTCTCGCGAGGACCACCGCGCGCTCGATCGCGTGCTCGAGCTCTCGCACGTTGCCGGGCCACGGATAGGCGAGCAGCCGCTCCATCGCCTCGTCGCTGAACGACTCGATGCGCTTGCCGTTCTCCGCCGCATATCGCCGCAAGAAGAACATCGCCAGCGGCCCGATGTCCGACCGACGCTCGCGCAGCGGAGGAACCTCCAGCGTGATCACGTTCAATCGGTAGTACAGATCCTCGCGAAACAGGCCCTTTCGAACACGCTCGCGCAGGTCGACGTTGCTCGCGGCGATGATGCGCACGTCGACCTTCAACGTCTCGTTGCCGCCCACGCGCTCGAACTCTTTCTCTTGCAGCACGCGCAGCAGCTTCACCTGCGTCGCGAGCGGAATCTCGCTCACTTCATCGAGCAGCAGCGTCCCGCCATCGGCCTGCCGAAAGCGCCCTTCGCGGCGCCCGACCGCGCCCGTAAACGCTCCGCGCTCGTGGCCGAACAGCTCGCTCTCGAGCAATCCCTCTGCGAGCGCCGCGCAGTGCAGCCGAACAAACGGGCCGCTCGCGCGCGTCGAGTGCCGGTGCAGCGCCGCGGCGATGAGCTCCTTGCCCGTGCCCGACTCGCCGAGGATCAGCACGCTCGACTTCGACGGCGCCACTTGCTCGACCGTGCGAAGCAGCTCGCGCATCGAAGCGTGCTCGCCGACGATGTGCCCGAACGCGTTGCGCTCGCGCAGTCGATCGCGCAAGAGCGCGGCCTCGGCCTTGAGCCGCGCCTTCTCCATCGCGCGGTCCACCACCGCGAGCAGCGAGACGGGATCCAGCGGCTTGGTGAGGTAATTTTCAGCGCCTTTCTTGATGGCCTCGACCGCGCTGTCGATCGTCCCGAACGCGGTCATCACCACCACCACGCTCGTCGGCGACGCCGTGCGCACCTCGTCGAGCAGACCGATGCCGTCCAGTCCGGGCATCTTCAGGTCGGTGAGGATCAAATCCGGCGCGAAGTTCGCGAGCTTGCCGAGCGCCTTGAAGCCGTCCGCCGCGGTCTCAGTCTCGTAGCCCTCCTCTCGGAGGATCTCGCTCAGCGCTCCGCGCGCGTTCGCTTCGTCGTCGACGATGAGGATCTTGCCTTTGGATTCAGCCATCGCGTTCTTCCTTCCCTAGCTACCACATCGACGCGCGCGCGGCCGTGCTGTGTGCCGCTCGCTCGTGGCAAAGTGCGCTGCACGATGACTGACAACGCCCCCGACCCCGAACGCCCGACGGGCCATGTGGACGAATCCGAACTCGAACCTGTCACCCGCGACGGCCGCTTCATCGTGCGCCTCGTGCTCGCGCTCGCCGTCGGCCTCATGGGAGCCATCGTGATCGGCGCTTGGATGCGCGGCGCCGCGGCCAATTGCGGATCGAGCCTCGTTCGTCCAGGCGCCAACGTGATCCCGAATCGCTGACGCTGTTCAGCGCTCGATCGAAACGCCCCAGTCCGTTGCGCGATCACGCTCGACCCGCAGAGGCGTCGCAGCGATCGAAGCCGCGGTCACAGCCGCAGGACGCGCATACGGTGCGCGCTGAGGCCACTGCGCAAATTCCGCGGCGCGCGGCGACGGGCGCGCTTCATCGAACCGCTGCAACAGCGATGGAACCGCGAGCGGTCCGCTCTCGGCGCGCATGCGAGCGCACTCGGCGAGGGTCAATCGCTTGGGGCCGTTGACCGCCGCGAGCGAGGCGTCCGCGTCCATGAGCAACCACGGTCGATCGGGCCCGAGGTTGTCCGGATGCCACGGCTGGTCGAGCACGATGTGGCCGACCTCGTGCGACTGCGTCCACGCCTCTCGCTGCGCGCTCAGCCCCGTGCGATCGAGAAAGAGCCCGTTCAAGATCGAGCCTCCATCGCCCTCGACGAACGCCTCGCCGATGCGCGTCGCGCGGGTGAAGCGATTGACCACGACGAGCTCGATCGTCGTCGGGTCATCGTCGGTCAGCGATTTCATCAACGTGCGCTCTTCGAGCGTCCCGCTCGCGGAGTTCATGTTCTGAAACTCTTCGAGCCCGTCGCTGAGATCCACGACGCCGAGCGCGAGCCGCTGCCGTCGATCCGTCGTCATCGGAACGTTCGCCACCGCTTCGAACGCAACCCACCGCCCCTGCGCGTCCCGCGCTTGAACGTCGGCGCTGCCTTCGCTCGCGTAGTCTGTGCGTCGGTTCGCCGTCACGCGCGCGACGAACCCCGCTCGCACGATGGCGCGTCCGATCGCCTCCGCGGTCTCGAGCGGCGTCCAGCCCGCGCGCGTCGGGATCGGGCCGATCGAGCGCCCTGCGACGCGGAGGTTGATCTCGCCGCCCGCCGCGCGCAGGCCCACGTCATCGCTCACGGAGAGCAGCGAATTTCGCGGCGGATCTGCGATCAACACGGGGTAGCTCGACGACGCGCCGAAGGTGATCCCGCACTGCACATAGATCTCGTTGGAGATCGTCACCTGCTCGCGCAGCAGCGAAGCCGCTCCGTCGTCGTCGTTGCCGATCACCGGGTGTCCTCCGGTGGTGGCGCGCAGCGTGATCAGCCGCCATCGAGCGCGGCGAGCGGCGAGCGGACCGTCTTCGTTTCCAGGGCGACCGACGCGCGCGTCGAACGCAGCCTCCCCAGCCACGCCGGGCCGCTGGTACGAAGCGCGAACGCGATCGCGCAAGCCCACGAGCAGCGTTTGCCCCTGCACGCCGGGCGCGCCCGCGTCGGTCAAGTCGCCGACCAGTCGCACGAATCGACTGCGAAACGGGCTGCGATCAACGTCTCGCGCGAGCGTGAGCGATCGCAGCGTCGAGCGCCTCGAGCCCACGCTCAAGATCCCCGCGGCGTGCTGGACGATCGCGTCGAGCCGCGCCGTCGGAGCGATCGGTCCTCCAGGATCCCAGAGCTCCACACGAAGATCATCGGGGTCGCCCGAGCGCGCCGACCACTGCAGCCCGCGCGGCAGCGTGTCGTCGTTGGTCACCGAGTGCGCGACGCTCACCGCGTCGCGATGCGGCCAGACGATGCCGTTGTCGCCCCTGAGCAGGACGACCGCCGCGACCGTGACGTTGACCGCAGCCGCGACGGAGCCCGAGACGAAGACCACCCGAGCGTCATCCGCGCGCTCAGAAGCCGCCACGCCCACGAGCCGCACGGTGTGTCGTTGCGCGACGGAGAACTCTGCGTTCGAGCTCAGCGAGCCTCCAGCGTCGATCACACGCACGCCGCCATGCGTCTCGACGCGCAGCGGACCGCGCGCGTCGAGTTCGATCGAGACCGCCGCCTGGTCGTCGTCGCGGCTCACCGACGGCATCACCGCCGAGAGCATGTCCGGAACGCCGTCGTCGTCGTCATCGTCCGAATCGAGTCCGATGATGGCGCGCGACGGGTTCGCCTCGCCGGTCGACCAGCGAACGCTGAGCGCGCGCACCTGCGCAGATGCTCCGGGCGACAAGAGGGCCACGGACGCAGCCACGATGAGCGAGACCCTCGAAACGCGGGACATTTTGCAGCGCAGAACAGTACCGCAAATTGTCGAGAACCAACGGCGCGCTCGCGCGTCTGAGGCCTTTCATGAGCTACCGCAGCGACGTCGACGCCCTCGAAGCCCGTAAGCAGACCCTCGAGAAGCAGCTCGCCGAGCTGCGCGCGCGCTTGCAAGAGACCGCGAAGCTCAGCAGCGACGCCGACCAGCTCGTGAAGGAGCTCGAAGAGACGTACGCGAAGCTCAACGTGCGCAAGGCGCCCGAGCGCGGACGAAGGTCGCTGCCTTTGCTGCAGCGCATCTATGTGGCCTCGCCGTGCAACGTCCCGTGGGAGTCGATGAGCGGAGACGATCGCGTTCGACACTGCGCGAGCTGCGACAAAGACGTGTTCGACCTGTCCGCGCTCACGCGCGACGAAGCCGAGGCGCTGCTCATCGAGAAGAAGGGAAAGCTCTGCGCGCAGTACTACCGTCGCGAAGACGGGACCATCCTCACGGCGGACTGCGAGGTGGGCGTCGCGAAGAAGAAGAAGGCCAGGCGTAGGGCAGCGGTCATCGCGGGGGCGTTCGCCGCGGCCGCCGCAGGCGCGGTCGCAGGCGCCTTTGCCATGCGCGAAGAGAGCGTCGAGCAGGGCTGCGAAGCGGTCGCGCCCTCGGTGAAGCCCACGCAGCTGCCGACCACCGTGACGACGACGCCTCCGCAGCGGCCCGCGCACGAGATGCTGCGCGGAGACATCGCCGTCGAGCCCTCGCCCGAGCAAACGCAGCGCAACAACTACCCGATGGTGCGCGGACGCATCCGCTCGCGCTGAGCGCACTTCCCTTCGCCGGTCAGCGTGCGTAGAGTCCGCCGCCGCGACGCTGAGGGAGACGGGCACTCGCCGGGTGAGCGATCACCGGGAGGAAAGTCCGAGCTCCACAAGGACCGAAGGGTGCTGGCTAACGGCCAGTGGGCGAAAGCCTGAGGAAAGTGCAACAGAGAACAGACCAGCCCGACGCGCGCGAGCGCCTCGGACGGTGCAGTGAAACGGTGCGGTAAGAGCGCACCGCGTCGGCGGAGACGTCGACGGTCCGGCAAACCCCACCCGGAGCAAGATCGAACAGGGAGACATTCCTCGAAAGGGGATCGGAGCGTCGGTCCGCTTCGTGCGCTCCCGGGTACAGATCGCTCGAGCCCGCTGGCAACAGCGTTTGGCCTAGAGGAATGAGCGCCCCCTCCTCGAGGGTGACCAGAGGGAGGGACAGAACTCGGCTTACAGGCTCCCTCGGCGTCGCGCTATTTCGTCAGCCATTGTTCAAGCCAACGCGTGCGCTCGTTCACCGCGAGAACGTCTGCAGCGCGCGCGCCCAGTTGAAGCCGAGCCCCACCTCGACGTCGTTGGCGAAGCCGAACGCGTTGGTCTGCCCCTGCGCGTTGCGCTCGAACGCGAGGTAGCGAACGAACACGTCGTAGCCGATCGTGAGCGAGAGCGGACCGACGAGCGGAAAGCTCAGCCCCAAGTGGCCTCGCAGCTGGATTCCCGGCAGGCGAAACACGTCTCGCATCGCAACGTCGAGCGTCGAGTCCCACTGCACGTCACGACCCGCGATGGTGACGAGCGTCCCGGGTTGCAGCACCCAGCCGAGCTGAAACGTGCTCACGACCGGCAGTTGTCCCGGCGGCAAATCCTCGCGGCGCGCGAGCACCTCGCCCGACGCTCCGTAGCCGAAGAACACGCTGAACCGATCGTTGACTTGAAACCGCGCGCCGCCCGTCGGCCGCAGCTCGAAGTGATGAAACGCGCGCGCGTCGGGCTTGGTGAACTCGCTCTCCGCGTACAGCTCTGCGTACGGCGACGGAACGTACCAACGCGGCACCCGGCTGCGCAGCCCGCGCCACGCGAACACCGAGCGCAGCGAGAGCAGGTCCGCCGTCTCGTTGATGGGCGAGGCCATCATCATCGGGTCCATCATCGCCTCGAGCGTGCGCACGAAGCCGTACTTCGCCGTGAGCGTGTTCTCCCAGGTAAAATCCGGATGATCCGCGTTGATGCGCCCGTCCGCGTTGATGTTCGCCGAGATCGCTTGCGATCGCGTGAGCTGCGCGTCGGTGATGATCGACGTCGCAGGGTTGCTCAGCTGCACCGCGGACAGCGCGCCGTTGACCGCGAGGCGAAAGGTCCACCGCGTGTGCCGCGACGGGTCGTCGGCGTCGAGCCGCGGATCCCTCGCGCGAGGGATGTCCAGATAGCGCAAGAGCGACTCGCGCGCGGTGCGCGTGCCAACGCGCTCCACTCGACGTCGGCGCCGAGGACGTGGGCGTCTGCGACGAAATCCGTGGCAGAAACCGTGTATTCAGCGTCGTCTTCGAGCGCGCGACCGTTGACTCGAATCGCGCTGCCGTCGAGCTCGAGCCCGCGAAACACGAAGCGCTGCCTCGCCGCCGCGGTGAACGCAGCCTTGAGCACCGAGCCCTTCACGCGGGTCAACCGAATGGTGTTGTCGAACGGGATCGCCAACAGCACATCGACGCGGCGAAGCTGCCCCTGCAGCGCGTGATAGTGCCTGCGATCCACGACGCCGTAGTTCACGATCGAGACGTCGGCGCGCGCGTAGTGACGGAGCACGTCCGCGAGCATTCCGACGAGACCCTGGGCGTCGAGCGTTCCGCGGAGCGAAGCACCTTGCAGTCGCCGCGCCTCTTCGCGGCAGATCGTCGCGGAGACGCTCTGCTCGTAGCGCTGCGCCTCGCTCACGGCGACCGAGCCCTGCCCCGCGCTGGTTCGCACCGTGTCTTCGAGCACATCCACGCGCGTGACGCCGGTGGCTCGCGTCGCGACGATGTGCATGCGCCCGTGCTCGCCCGCGAGCGCGCGCTGAACGGCGTTGGAGATCCCGTTGACGAGCAAGACGTCCGGCGCGTCCGCGGGCGGAATGTCCCGCGCCACCGCGAGCGCGTCGTCGAGCGAGTCCTCGCGGCGCGGGTCGTACACCGCCACCACGCGCTGCGCGCCGGCGTTGCGCGCGGCGCGAACCGCGCGCGTGAGCGCAGGCGCTGGGTCTTGCAGCGAGATTCCGTCGGCGCGATCGCGGGCCACATGATCGAGCGCGCTCGGATGCACAGCGGAGATGATCGCGACGCGCTGACCGTGGATCGTCACGATGTGCGCGGGGTCCGAGGCGTCGACGATCGCCTCGCACACCTCCGACGCGCGAGGCTCGCACGCCAGGTTCGAGAGCACGTACGGAACACCCGCCGCACGCAGCGACCGCGCCGCGCGAACGAGCGTCTCGCGCGAGGCCGCGAGGTCTCGTCTCGCCAGCGAAAGCGCAGAGAATCCAGCGCTTCGCACGGCCGCGGCGAGCCCGTCTGCGTCGTGCGAGACCGCCATCTGCCCGATCGCTGCGACGCCCAGAAAGGACCCCGTGTCGATCGCGAGCGCGCCATCGTTGACCGCCGCGCGGATCGCCGCAGACCGCGTCGCGAGGTCCGCCGCGGGCGGCGCGACGACGCAGCTCGGCGCAGCGAACGCTCCATCGACGCCCTGCGATGCAGCGATGCGCAGCGGACTCGGCCCAGCGCTCGCTGTGCTCTGCGCGACCGGCGCAGCGCCGCTCGCCGCGGTGCTCTGCGGGTTCGCAGCGTTGGCCGACGGCTGCGCGACCGTCGCCGTCGGCTGCGGTTGAATTTGTGTGCGCGGGCGGCGCGCTTGCGCGTGCGCCGCGGACATGACGAAGAGGCTCGCGGTCGCCGCAGCGAGCGCGCCCAGAACACGAGGCTGTCCCATAGTCAGTTGATGCTCTCGGTGCGAGTTCCGCCGGCGTACCCGTAGCCGACGAACGAGTCGAAGCCACTGACGATGACCATCACGCCCTGGTCGCGGTCATCGCTCTCGACCACGTGAACGCCGTCTCCCTGGCGCTGCGGATCGATGTTCATCGGCGGCCTGAGCGCAGGATTCACCCGCGGAAACGAGAGCTGGCATCGATACGTGACATACGTCGGCGCGGGGCACGGCATGTCGCGACGATCGACGCAGGAGTCCGCGCGCGCGACGGGGCAGTCGGCGAAGGGCAGCGGAGTGTTGTCGAGCTTCACGTTGGTCCCGTAGCGGGCGACGATCGTGACGAAGTCGAACGCGTACTTGTCCGGCGTAAGAAACACGTACCGCGAGCGCCACTGACGCACCGGCGGAACGAGGATGAACGACGGATCTCCGCCCGGCTGATCGAAGGGAATCCCCGTCGTCGCCTGCGAGCCCGTCACCGTCGACGCGAGCAACGGAAGCTCCGAGTGCACTTGAAAGTCCCCGAGCGCGCGGATCGTCCGCTGCTGACCCGGCATCAGCGTAAACGCCACGGGCTCGCTGGTCGGATCGCTCGGATCACTCGGCAGCGTCGTGGTGACCTCCGACGGATCCGCGCTCACGTTCAAGAATCGAAACCACTGGGGCTCGTTGACTTCAGCGACCATTCCGCCGGCGACGCGCACGGCAGCAGAGCGCGACGGCATGCGCGCCATCACGAAATCCGTCCCTGCGGTGCGCCGCGGAACGAGCTGCTCTTCCAAGTGATCCGCGCAGCACTGCCGATCGCTCAGCGTCTGCCAAATGGGCGAGTCGCTCGCCTCGCTGCCGGTGAACACCGCGACCGCGCCCGTGACCGGAGTCACCGTCGAGCCTGTGAAATCCGCGCCGAACGCGCCGGTCTCGAGGTTGAGCACGTCGAACGGTCCGAGGTTGATCTCGAAGTCGCGACCCGGCATGAGGCCCATCGGCAGCGGTCCCATCGGACCGGTCGGGACCACCGTCGCCGTCGTGCGAATGCGAACGCGGGTGTTCTCCTGCGTGCCCACGATCGTGAGAAACGCGCGGAGGTGCTCGTCGAAATTCGTGCTCGCGCTGCCCGTCGCCGCGATCGTCTGCGGCCACGACGTCACCATGTAGTCTCCGCTCACGCTGTTCGTGGGGATCAACAGCGACGCGTCGTTGCTGAACACGCTCACGTTGTCGAGCGGGTTGAACTGATACGCGATGACCGGAATCGTGCTGGTGATTCGATACGCCTGCGAAGACAAGCACGTGTGCGTCCCGCGGTTGAACGTGCCCGGAGGCGAGCAATCCACCTCGCGCGCAGGGAGTCGAAACGTCTCGAGGTCGCCCGGCGCGATCACACCCGACTCCACGCGCTGCGGGTTCGGCGGCGCGCCCGGCGCCGCCGTGTTCATCTCGATCACCACGCGCGCCGTCAGCACCGGATCGGGGTTGGACACGACCACGGCGTAGGGCTGCGACGCGGCCGAGCGGCCCTCGCCCGTGACCGCGTTGTCGAGATCCACCGCGAAATACTCGCAGCCGATGTTGGTGTTGGCGATCGAGTTGTCGCGGCAGAGGTTCACGCACTGCGCGTTGCGGCACGCCTCTCCTCCGCCGACGTTGCACTCTTGGATCGTGTCCCACCCGAGCCCGTCCGGCGCGCACTCTTCGACCGCCGACGTGTCCTCCGAGCAGCGGCGCGCGCCGGGGCGACAGAGCAAACAGCGCGCGACGGTGAGCCCGTTGGTGCCCATCGACTCGAAGCACTCGAGCCCCTGGGTCGAGCAATCGACCTCGGTGAACGTGCTGAACTCCCCTGCGCAACGCACGTCTGCGCGATGCGATCGAAGCACCGCTGCTGGCTCGGCGGACAGTTCAACCACTCGCGCCGCGGACCCGAGTCGCTCGAGACCACGGCGTCGACGATCACGTCGTTGTTCGCTCGGGTCGGTCCGCAGCTCGCGACAGGGACCGCGCAGAGCGCGATCAAGCCGCAGAAAGAAAGGCGCCGAATGCTCGCAGGGTTGGTCATCGAAGCCCATTGAGGCTACCGGCCCTGCGCCCCCTCCGCAATCGTCGTCAGCGCGAGTTCAGCGCGCGATGCGCACTGCGTTGGCCGAGTACGCGCTCCAGTAGAAGCGGTTGAGCCAGCGGTAGTTGAAGTTGTTGTAGTCGAAGCCCTGCACGCGGATCCCGCACACGCTGAGCTGATAGATGCCGCGAGGCATGTCCGCGAGCGTCGGGATCATCGACAGGTCAGGAACGCCGATCTCCCGCGCCGTTCCGGGAAGTGGTGCTGCCACCACACGACGTCGCCGAGGTAGAAGCCGACGTTGCACGCGCTTCCGAGCTGTGAAATCACGCTCCAGAAGAAGTCTGGATCCGCGCCGCCCTGCTCGATGCGGATGCGTCGAGTCGCGTCGAGCGTCCCGCCGTCACCCGGCTCGATGATGCGCGGAATGCCCACCCAATTGCGCACCGTGACGGTCTCGTCCGGCGACGTGATGCCCGCGACGAGCACCGTGGACTCGGGCGCGTCGAAGCTGGTGCCCGTTCCGTACTTCGCCTCGACGATCATGCGCGCGTCGCTGAGCGTGCCCGAGAACGCCGGCTGCGCGACGAGGCGGAAGGCCTCGGTGCTCGAGGTGCGCTCGAGCGCGACGTCGGGCCGCGGAATCACTCCTCGCCGCCGAGGTCGATCCAGTTGGCGACCGAGAAGCGATTGGGATTTCCCATGTCTTGCGACGGCAGGTCGCGCAGCACGATCGACATCTCGTGATCGAGCGGGATGTTCATGTCGATGTTGATGTTCGTCACCGCCGCGCGCGGCGAGGCGAGCACGCTGCGCGCGACGCCCATCACGTACGGCGTGAAGCGCGGCGGATTGGTGTCCATCCGCTCGAGACCCGCGATCGCGTACACCGCGAGCGCCGTCGGACGCGCGACGATTCGATAGGGAAATCCCCGGGCGCCCGCGCGCTCGAGGTCCTCGAGCACCACGCCCCCGCGCCGGGCTCGGGGTTGCTCGCGAAGATGTTCGCCGTCGTGGTCATCACGTACGCGACGCGGCGCTCGTTCGCGCGCGGGAACGGGATGTTGTCCCAACGGTTCGGACCGAACTCACGCGCTCCCGCCCACACGAGCTCGCCTTCGATCGTCGCCGCGTACACGGGCGGACGATTGCCACCGTCCGGTGGCATTCCCATCCCGCAATCCACGCCAGGGACCATCCCGAGGTACGGGATCAAGAAGATCGTCGCGTCCCGTCCGTCGATCGACACAAACGTGCTCGACGCAAAGCAGTGCGCGCTCGCCGTGATCGAGACCGGACCCATCAGCGCGGGATACGAGAGCGTGAGCTGCCCGCGCATGTTCGTGACGCCCGACTGTGGCGGCGTCACAACGGGGTTGTCGCCCACGAACACAAACGCGTTGGGCACCGCGTCGCCAGTCAGGTAGTTGAGCACCGCGACGTTGATGCTGCCGCGGATCGGTCCGCCGCCGAATCCGCCGGAGTTCGGGTCGCTCGCTTCGTAGTAGGTAAACGCATCGGCGACGGTCACCGACTCGGCGCCGGTCGTCACGGTCACGGGGACCGCGCCCTGCGCGTGCGCAGGAACCGAGCACGAGAGCTCGTTGGGCGAGACGAACGTCACGCTGTTGCACGGGCTTCCGTCGATCGTGACGGTGCTCGCCATGGTCCAGTTCGTCCCTTGTCCGCGCAGCGTGATGCGCGTTCCACCGGCGATCGAGCCGCTGGTGGGATCGACGTAGAACGAGTCGTACGTGTACGCCATCGGCAAGCGCGAGCGATATCCCTCGCCCTCGACCACGACGTCGACCGCGCCGGGCATGCCGCCAGGGACCTGCACTTCGACGCGGTTTCCGTCCACGACGCGCTGAAACCTCGGCTGCACCATCGAGTCGCCGAAGCGAACCGTCATGCCGTCGACGAAATTCGACCCGCGCAGGACCACGGTGTTTCCCCCGTTGAACGGGCCGTGATCCGGTCGCACCGCGAGCAGCGCGGGGTTGGTCGAACGGCTCGTCTCGCGGCGAATCACGTCGCGCGCGAGCGAGACGTCTTCGAGCGATCCGTCGTTGTCCGAGGCGTCTTGCTGCGGAAGGGGCGGCGGCGCACAGGCCGCGCTCACCGCGAGCGTCGCGGTGGCCAGGATTTGAGCGAGCTTCGAACGCACCGTCATCGAGCGTCCTCCACGGATAGAACGTGAACGAAGGGAATGTGTCGCCGTCGGTCGATGCGAACGCCCGACCAAGGAGCGCCGTGAATTATCCGGGAGCGTTCGCGATCGCGCAACGACGCCCCAACGCCACATCGCCCTTCGAAGGGGTTTCACGATTCGAGCGATCGACTTACAACGCCGCCGTCGGAGGCCCGTTCCCCAGATGTTGTCTCAATCCTCGGTCCAGAAGGTCAGCGAAGCCACGTTCGAGCGCGAAGTGCTCCAGAGCGACCTGCCCGTCCTCATCGACCTCTACGCGGATTGGTGCGCGCCCTGCAAAGTGCTCGCGCCGCGCGTCGAGGCCGTGGCCCGCGAATACGCTGGCCGATTGAAGGTCGTGAAGATCAACACCGACGAGTCTCCGCGCATCGCCCAGGCGTTTCGCGCGCAGAGCATCCCCATGCTCGTCCTGATGGTCGACGGTCGCCCGGCAGGAATGCTCCAAGGCGCCGTGCCCAAAGAAGACATCGTGAAGATGGTCGAGGAGGCCGTGGGCGGCTCGCAGGGTCCGGGCGGGATCGAGAACGTGAAGGCTCCCGACCTCGCGAAGCTCATCAAAGAGCGCCGCGTCCTCGTCGTCGACGTGCGCGAGCCCGGCCCGTACAACCGCGCGCACATCCCGTCGGCGAAGAACATTCAGCCCGACGACATCGAAGCGAAGCTCCCCGAGCTCGTCGTGTTTCGTATGCCCGTGATCGTCTACGACCGCTCGTACGGCGACGATGCGAAGAAAGCGCTCGAAGTGTTCGCAAAGCGCAACTTCCCCGCCGCGGGACTCGAAGGCGGAATCCTCGCGTGGGAGAGCGAGGGCTACGACATCGAGCGCTCGAACTGAGCCATCTCTTCGCGAAGGACCTTTCCTGTCGCGGATGAGCCCTTCGCGATGAGCGACGGCGTGTTGGCCGCGACGAGCTTTCCGCCGTGCTTTCCGCCGCCGGGTCCGAGCTCGACGAGCCAGTCCGCAGCGGCGAGCACGTTGGGGTGGTGCTCGACGACGATCACTGAATCGCCTCGATCGACGAGCTTTTGCAGCACGGTCACGAGCCGCTCGACGTCGCTCACGTGCAGGCCCGTCGTGGGCTCGTCGAGCACGTAGAGCGTCCCGCCTCCGCGACCCGAGAGCTCCGTGGCGAGCTTCACGCGCTGCGCTTCACCGCCCGAGAGCGTGTGCGATCCCTGCCCCAGCGTGAGGTATCCGAGGCCGAGCGAGCTCAGGACCTCGAGCGGCCGAGAGAGCGATCCCACCTGCGAAAACACTGCCTTGGCTTCGTCGACCGTCAGCGCGAGCAGCGAGCCCGCGTCGTACCCGTGCAGCTTCACCTCCCGCGTCTCGCGCGAGAAGCGCAGGCCTTCGCACACTTCGCAGGGCACCACGACGTCGGGCAGAAAGCTCATCTCGACGTGCTTGACCCCGGCGCCCTCGCACGATTCACAGCGGCCGCCGCCCTTCTCGGCGCTGGTGTTGAAGCTGAATCGACTCGCGGTCCACCCGCGCGCGCGCGCCTCGGGCGTGGCCGCGAGCAGCTTGCGAATGTCGTCCCACAGCCCGACGTACGTCGCGGGAACGCTCCTCGGAGTGCGCCCGATCGGCGACTGGTCGATGCGCTTGGCCGCGCGAAGCGCTGAGCATCCGACGATCTTGTCGAACGCGAGCGGCTCTTCGCACTCGAGCCCGAGCTCTGCGCACACCGCGGGGAAGAGCACTCCGTCGACGAGCGTGCTCTTTCCTGAGCCCGAGACGCCCGCGACCGCGACGAGTCTCTGCAAGGGAAAATCCACGCGAACCGCGTCGAGGTTGTGCGCGCTCGCGCCGTGCACGGTGAGCTTGAGCGTCTTGGCGTCGACCGGTCGTCCCTTCGCCGACGCGCCCGGAACCACCTTCAACGCCTGCGCCGTCGGCGAGTGCTCGGACGCGAGCACCTTGCTCGCCGGGCCCTCTGCGACGACGCGTCCGCCGCCCTTTCCGCCGGTGGGCCCCATGTCGACGACCCAGTCTGCAGCGCGGATCACGGACGCGTCGTGCTCGACGACGAAGACGCTCGCGCCCTTGGAGACGAGCCTTCGCATCGCGGTCACCAACCGGTGCGTGTCGCTCGCGTGCAGCCCGATCGTGGGCTCGTCGAGCACGTACAATACTCCGGTCAATCCAGCGCCGATCTGCGCGGCGAGCCTGAGCCGCTGCATCTCTCCGCCCGAGAGGGTGTTCGCTCGTCGATCGAGCGCGAGGTAGTCGAGCCCGAGCTCTTCGAGCGTGCGCAGTCGCGACTCGAGCTCGGTGATCGGGGCGCGGCCGATGGACTGTTGGCGCCCGTCGAGATCGAGCTGCTTGACCGCGGCCCGAAGCTCGCTCGGGCACATCCCGACGACCTCGTTGTACCGCCATTTTCCCAGGCGAACGGCGCGTGGAATGGGAGCGAGACGAGTCCCGTCGCACGCCTTGCACTTGCGACCTTCGTCGTCGACGCCCGCGCCCTCGCACTTGGGGCAGCGACCTTGCGCCGTGTTGAACGAGAAGTGCCTCGGGTCGAGCTCGGGCACGCCCCGCCCGCACTTGGGACAGGCGCTGCGCGTCGAGAGCGTGAGCGTCGTGGCCTTCGCTCCCGAGGGTTCGATCACCGCGTGTCCGTGCGCGAGCGCCGCCGAGCGCTGCACGAGCGCCACCATCGCCTCGCGATCGGTGACCGGCGCTTCGCCGAGGTCGAACAGAACGTCGTGCACTTTGCTCTTGGCCAGCGCGGGAACCTTCGCCGTCGGATACTCGACTCCGTCGACTCGAACGCGCTCGACGCCCGCGGACATCGCGCGCTCGATCGCCTCTTTGTGCAGGCCCTTTCGGGCGCGGACGACCGGCGCCCACACGCGCGCGCGGCCCTTCGCGCCGAGCGATTGCCGAAGGTCGTCTGCGATCACCTCGGGGCTGCGCGCGGTGATCGCGAGATCGCACACCGGGCAGTGCGGCGTCGCCACCTTCGCGAAGAGCAATCGAAGGTAGTGAGCGACCTCGGTGACGGTGGCCACCGTGCTCATCGCGCCCGCGCGCGCCGTGCGTTGCTCCAGCGAAATCGCTGGCGGAATCCCCGCGATGCGATCCACATCCGCGCGTCCGAGGGACGGGAGGTACTGCCGCGCGTACGGCGAGAGCGTCTCGAGGAAGCGCCGTTGTCCCTCGGCGTACACGACGTCGAACGCCATCGAGCTCTTGCCCGAGCCCGAGGGGCCCGTGAAGGCAACGAGCTTTTCTCTGGGAATTTCCAGTCTTGCAACGCGGAGATTGTGCTCGCGCGCGCCCTCGACGACGACCGACGTTCGCGTCGCGAGGTCTTCGTCACGCGCAGACTTCATCGAGCTCGCGATGGACTGCGTGGGCCCTCCTTCGAGCGCCTCACGAAGAAACGGCGCGAAGCGAGAGATCGGGCTCTTGGCGACGAGCTCGGGAGCGCCTTCGCACACGATCGTACCGCCTTGATCCGAGGCCTCGGGGCCGAGGTCCATGACCCAATCGGCGTGGGCGGCGACGTACGGATCGTGCTCGACGGCGATCACCGTCGCGTCCCGTGCGATGAGCGCTTCGATCGCGCGCAGAACGTGGTCGACGTCTGCGCGGTGAAGGCCCGCGGTGGGCTCGTCCATGACGACGAGCGTTCCGGGGCCGGCCTCGGAGAGGGCGCGCGCGAGCTTCAAGCGTTGCGCTTCGCCGCCGCTGAGCATGGAGAGCGGCTGGCCGAGCGGGAGGTATCCGAGCCCCACTTCGATCAAGGGCGTGAGCGCGCGAACCAAGGGTTTCATCGAGGGAAACGCTTCGACCGCGCGCTGCGCGCTCATCGCGAGCACGTCCGCGACGGTGTGCCCGTGCAGCCGCAGCTCGAGCACCTCGTCCCGAAATCGCTTCCCCTTGCAGTCGGGACAGGTAAACGAGACGTCCGCGAGAAACTGCATCTCGACCGTCTCGAAGCCTTCACCCTGACACGACGGACACCGGCCGCCGTCCACGTTGAAGCTGAACGTCCCCGTCGCGTACCCGCGCTCTTTCGCTTCGGGAAGCGCAGCGAACGCCGCGCGAACCGCGTCCCACGCGCCCGTGTACGTCGCCGCGTTGCCCCGCGACGTTCGACCGAGCGGAGACTGATCGACGAACGTGATCCACGAGAGCTTCTCGATCCCCGCGAGCCCCGTGAACGGCAGCGGCGCAGAATCACAGGGCGCCCCCAACATCCGCGACGCGGCGGGCACGAGCGTCTCGCTCACCAGCGAGCTCTTTCCCGAGCCCGAGACGCCGGTGACGCACGTGAACAACCCGAGCGGAAACCGCGCCGGTTGTCCCTTCAAGTTGTTTCCTCGCGCGCCTTCGAGCACGAGCCACGCGTCAGCCACGCGCCGCTTGCGCGTCTGTCGACCGCTTCCGCGAAGGGCGAGCCCGGTCGGCGTGTGCTTGCTGCGCAGCGCCTCGGGCGCGCCGTCGAACACGATTCTGCCGCCGTTTTCACCGGCGCCCGGCCCGAGCTCGATCACGCGATCAGCGCTCGCGATCACCGAGAGATCGTGCTCGACCACGACCGCCACGTTGCCCAATCGAGCGAGCCCGCGCGCCACATCAACCAGTCGCTCTGCGTCCCGCGGATGCAGCCCCACCGTCGGCTCGTCGAGCACCATCAACGTGCCCGTGAGCGACGTCCCCAACGCAGCCGTGAGCGCCACGCGCTGCACTTCGCCGCCCGAGAGCGTGCGCGACGGCCGCTCGAGCGTGAGATAGCCGAGCCCCACCTGCGAGAGATATCCCAGGCGATGCAGCACCTCGCCCACCAGTCGATCCGTCGGCTCGTCGATGGACGGCAGCGTCGCGAGCCGCTCGCGCAGCGCAGACACCGGCGTGCGTCCCGCTTCCGTGAGCGAGAGCGCCGCGACGCGATAACGATCGACCTCGGGCTTGAGCCTCGATCCCAAACACGCTCGGCACGTCTCGTACTTGCGAAAGCGCGAGAGAAAGACGCGCACGTGCATCTTGTACGTCTTGGTCTCGAGCCAATCGAACCAGCCCTTGACGCCGATCCAATCGCCCTCGCCTTCGAGCACGCGCTTGCGATCCTTCGCGCTCAACGTCTTCCACGGAGCGCTCGTGTCGATCTTGTTCGCCTTGCAGAACTTCGCGAGCTCTTTGCGCTCCCACGCGGCCTTGGGGCCCGTCCACGGCTTGATCGCGCCCGCCTCGATCGAGAGGCGATCGTCCGAGACGACCTTCTCGTAGTCGAGCTCGATCGTCCGTCCGAAGCCCTTGCACGCCCCGCACGCGCCGATGGGCGACTGAAAGTTGAACAGCGCCGACGACGGCTCGGCGTACGCCTTCTGACAATGCGCGCACTCGAGGCCCCTGGCGAAGCGCGCCGCCGCGGCGCCGTCCTCCATGTGCACTCGAACGCGAGGCCCTTGAGCATCGCGGTCCCGATCGCCTCGGCCACGCGCGAGCGGCTCTCGGGCTCGACCACGAGTCGATCGACGATGACCTCGACTTCGCCACGCGAGACCGCGGCGCTCGGCGCGAGCTCGTCGATGTCCACCGCCTTTCCGTCGATGAGCAATCGGCGGTAGCCCTGCTCGGCGAGCGACTCGCGAACGCCGAGCCAACGCTCGGGATCGTCGGCGCTGACAGAGTACGTCACGACGCTTCGGACGCGGTTTTCGCCGGCGCGATCGATCACAGCTCGCGCAGCTCCGCTGACGGTTCCGCGCGAGACCTCGCGGCCGCACGAGTCGCAGGTGATCGTCGCGGCGCGCGACCAGAGCAAGCGCAGGTAGTCTTGCAGCTCGGTCATCGTCCCGACCGTCGAGCGCGAGGTGCGCACCGGCGCTCCTCGATCCACGGCGATCGCCGCAGGAACCGGGTCGAGCTTGCTCACCGGCGGACGGTCACGGCGCTCGAGAAACTGCCGCGCGTACGCGCTGAACGACTCGACGAAGCGCCGCTGCCCCTCGGCGTAGAGCGTGTCGAGCGCGAGCGAGCTCTTGCCCGAGCCCGAGACGCCCGCGACCACGATGAGCTCTCCGGGACGCAGCGTCAGATCAACGGACCGAAGGTTGTGCGTGCGCGCATCAACGAGGACGGTGGACTCCATACGAACGTTGACTCCATCGATGCTCCGCGCTCCCCTGCGTTTTGGGCGACGAGCCCGTTCGCAAGGACAGAACATCCGTTTAGTATCGCCGAGCGTTCTCTCGTACCGCTCGTTGGCCACCGTTGTCGAGCGCAGTGCATCGCTGACGGTCGAACATCGTCTGACACAGTAGCCCTCGTCGGGCGATACCGAGACCACCCGTGTCGAACCTCACTCGCACCGTGTTGTGCGCGGCGCTCGCCGCCCTACTTCTTCCGCTCGGAGCGCGAGCGCAGCGAAGGCCGACCGCCGCGCAGCGGGTCGCGGCCGCGATGCGCCGCTGCGACACCGACGCTCCTCGCGAGTGCGTGCGCGCGATCAACGCGCTGCCGGCCGCCGCGCGAAGAGCGCCTGACCTCCAAGCGCTCGAGCTGCGCGCGCGGTTCGAAGCGCTCGAGGTCGCGCTCGAGCCCGACGGAGCCCGCGCGCTCGACGCGAGCAAACGCGGCGAGCTCTCGCGGATCGACCGCGCCGTGACGCAGCTCACCGAGCGCGCTCCTGAGCAGGGGATCGCCTGGCTGTTGCGCGGTCGCGTCGCGCTCGTCTCCAACGCGCTCGAGCCCGCAGCAGCGGCCCTCGAGCGCGCGGCGCAGCTGCTCACGCGCGACCCCTCGCCGAGCAACGACCTCGCGATGGTGCTCGTCGCGCTCCGTCGGTTGCCGGACGCCGAGCGCGCGCTCACTCGCGCGACGAGCCTCGCGCCCAACGACGCCGAGCCTTGGTCCAACCTCGGCGGAGTGCGCCTGGCGCGGGGCAATTCGCGCAGCGCCGCAGACGCATTTCGCGAGGCGATTCGCTGCGCGCCGACGGTGGCGCGGCACGTCTCGGACTTGGGCTCAGCGTTGCTTGCGGCGGGGCAAGCGGAGCAGGCCGCGCGCGCGTTTGGTGACGCGGTTCGGCTCGCGCCGACGGACCCGACGGTGCGAGCGAACCTCGGCTATGCCCTCGCCGTCTCGGGGCACCTCGATGACGCGCTCGCAGAGCTGCGCCGCGCGACCGAGCTCGGACCGCGAAGCTCTGCCGCGTGGAACAACCTCGCCATCGTCCTCGCTCGACGCGGCGACAACACCGGCGCGGAGACGGCCTTGCGCCGAGCGCTCGAGATCGACCCCAACGACGCGCGAGCGCGCGCCAACCTCGACGCGCTCGTCGCCGCGCGCCCACCGCTCTCTCGCGGCGCGGACGCGGGTCGCTAGAGAGAACGAGACCTTCCCCCTTTGCGGAGAGTTCAGCTCGCGACGCGCAGCTCGGGCTCGGTCGCGCGGGCGACGCGCTCGAGCAGCTCGCTCCAGGCGAGGTCTTCGTCGCGACCGCCGCCGCGCAGCTCGAGCCCGCAGCGATTGCCCTGAGCCCAGACGACGCGCGCGGGCACTGGAACCTTCGGCCCGCTGTGAAAATCCAGCAAAACGTCGGTCGCGCCCACGACCGGCGACGGGGTCACGAGCAGCGCGCCCTTGGCGCTCACGTCCTCGACCGTCCCGTGCACGAGCCGCTGCGTGCTTCGCTTCGCGCCCGCAAACGAGATCAGGACCTTCTCTGAGCACGGGTAGCGCCAGTATTCGCGGCTCGACGCGCTGACCTCGCCCGTGGACCAGCGCCGAAGAAAGGCCAGGCGGTCGACGTGCGAAGAGAGCACACGAACGCCGCATCCGCGTGGCAATCCAGGGAGGTTTTGCAGTCGGCGCCACGCGACGACGCCCTCGACGAACAGGCCTGCGGCGAGCCCGACCGCGTCCACTTGCACGAGGATCGCCGAGCCAACGGACGCCGCGGAGCAATCCGGAACGAACAGGACATCCTCGCCCGCCCCCGCTGAGCGTTGGCCAGCGCCTCTCGGTCCCGAAACGTCGTCGCTACTCGAATCATCGCAATCGCTCCCCGGCCGTCCTCGTCGAGGTCGAACACCTCGCCGCGACCGACATCTCGTTGGTTGCGACCATTGCCGACGGTCGCTCGCTGGTGGCACGATTCGATCGTGCGACCTTCGCTGCCGTGTTTCTTCGCTCTTGTCACACTTCAAGGCTGCCGTGTCTATGACCCAGCCTTGCTTCAATCCGATGTTGCCCCGCGAGATTCCATGCTCGCGGAAACATCGACGATGGACGCGCGTCCCGACGCTGCTGACAGCGGAATCGACGGCACCGCCGAAGCTTCCAGTGAAGCATCGATCGAGGCCGCGACCGATGTGCAAGACGTCACATTGACGGGCTGCTCAGCGGTCCTCGCGCGACGCGAGCCTTGCATCGAGGCGGTGAGCGGTCAGGGATTTACCGCACGAACGCCGGAGCTGATCTGGCCCGACGCGCTGGTCGTTCAGTCGGAGATGCCGCTGATCGCGTACGTCGGCGACTCGGCCACCGGTCGCGTGATGGAGGTGCGCGAGGCCGCTGGCGGGCTGCGCATCTCGTTGGTCGCGGGCATGGACGTCACCGCGCCCCTCGGCTCGGCAGGGCTCGCGCAAGAGCGACCGCTCGGCGCGATCGCGGGAATGTCGCTGCAGAGCGGCGGCGGCGCGACGCTCATCGGCGCGGACCCGCGCGGGCATGTGGCGTTTCGATTGGATGTTCAGCAAGCGGCGCTCGACACGTCGAACATCGAGCGCGTCGCGCTCACCACGACCGGTCCCGCGACGGGTCCGTACGACATCGAGCAGGCGTTTGGCGCGCTCGCGTTCACCGCGAACAACGCGCTCTTTCTCGCCACCGGCGCAGGCGCGAGCACGCTCGCGGGCACTTCGTGCACACAGCTCGCGGGCTGCGAGGGATTCAACGCGGCGCCCGCGCCTCCCGGAGGAACGGTCTTCGCGACGCCCGGCGCGATCGAGATCAACCGAAGCGGTCCGAGCAACGTTGTGTACGTGGCCGACAGCAACAACTGCCGCGTCCGTCGCTTCATCAACTCGACGAGCAACGTCGACACGCTCGCCGGCGCAGGCTGCTCGAACGTCGGCGCCGTGCACGACGGAACCGCCGCGCCCGCGACCGCGAGCGCCGTTCGCTTCGGGCCGCTCGGCTCGATGGCGTTCGCGCGCAATCGCTTCTTGTTCGTCTCCGACCCCAACGCGCGCTGCTCGCTCTTCGTCGTCGACCTGCAAGGCTCGCCCGCGCCGACGGTTCGACTCGTCGCAGGACACGGCGCGCTCTGCGGCGAAAACGCGCGTTCGGGCGGAGACTATCGGCTCGGACGACTCTCTGGCGTCGCGATCGGCCCGGTCACGCAGTCGGCGTACTTCATCGACGCCCAGACGCGCGCGCTGTACCGCGCGGATGTCTCGCCCACGGGTGTCCCCGGCTCGGTCGTCCTCGTCGGATCGCTCGGGCCGCGACGAGGCTCGGAGACCGTCGCCAACTTTCGCAGCGGTGGATTCAGGGGACTCGCGACGATCGCGCCCGCCTCGGGCCCGACGACGCTGCCCGAAATCGTGTGGAGCGGCTCGTACGAATCGCGCGTGTTCGGCCTGCGCGACGGAGCGCTGCGCGTCGTCGCCGGCGCAGGATCGAGCCCGCCCACCGCGGCGATCTCGATCACGCAGATGGAGCCCACCGTCGCCGACGCGATCGCTGCGATCCCCAACCCGTCGGTGCGCACCGACGCGCTCGTCGCATCGCGCGACCGCCACGTGATCTACCGGTTGAGCGGCGAGTCCATCTCGATCGCCGCTGGCGCGTACGGCGTTCGCGGCAACGCCGGCGCCGCCGGAATGCTCGACACGATCCGCCTCGACGATCCCTCGGCGATCGCGCTGGCAAACACGAGCACCGCCTACGTGGCCTCGCGCCGCGCGAACGGAAAGTACCTCGTGTACTTGCTCAACTTCGCCTCGCGCACGTTCTCGACGCTCATCGGCCCGTCGCCCATCGACGCGAGCGACGGAGACGTCGTGAGCGTCGCGATGCCAGTGCCCGCCAATCGCCTGCGGCTGCTCTCGGTGAGCGCGATCACGTACAACGTCGCGCGCGACGAGATCTACGTGGCAGATCCCGAGCAGAACGCGGTCTTCCGCATCGCGCGCAACATGGGCGGCTCGCTCGAGGCGTCGCTGCTCGCCGGCAACCTCACGGACAACGTCTCGGCCGTCGAAGACGACGCGCGCGTCGACGGTCAGCCCGCGACGAACGTCCCGCTCTCGGACCCGTCCGCGCTCGCGCTCGACCCCGCAGGAACGACGCTCTTCGTCTCCGACGCAGCGACGCACCGCGTGTACCAAATCGACCTGAGCGCGATGACGCCGACGATCCGTCGCATCGCGGGCTCGGGCCCTGCGTCACCGTCGATTCCCCTCTCGAACGGAAACGACGGCGCCGCGCGCAGCGCCCGCCTCTCGGCGCCGTCAGCGCTCACGTACGTGCCGTCCATGGGCAACGGAGCAGCGCTGCTCGTCGGCGAGAGCGGCTCGGGTCGCCTGCGAATCGTGCGCTTCCCGCGCTGATCCGCGCCGCTCAGAACACGCCGCGCGAGAGCACCACGGAGGGGTCCGTGCTCGCCGCGCGCCGCGCAGGCCACAGCGCGCTCAGCGCGCACGCGACCACGCCAAACGCACACGAAATCAAGATGTCCCGCGGCGTCCACACGAACCAGTCGTCGGGCTTGAACGGAAACGCCGGGAGCCGCGCGCCGAGCCAGCGGTTCCACGCGATCGCCAGCAGCCGCGCGAGGGCGGCGCCGGCGACGGACGCGACCATCCCGACGACGATGGCCTCGGCGAGCACCAGCGAAAACACGGCCGATCGCGACGCGCCGCACACGCGCAACAGCGCGATTTCTCCTTCGCGCTCGCGCACTCGCGCGCCGAGCGCGTGCGCGATGGACAGCGCCGCGAGCAGCACGATCACCGCGCTCGTCAGCGAGAGCACCGCGGTGATCACCGTCACGAGCAGGCCCATCTGCTCGGCGCCGCTCGTTCGCACCTCGAGCCCGAGCTCCCTCACTCGCGCGCTCACCGCCGCGGTGTGCTCGGGATGCGCGAGCACGACGACCACGCTGGTGTACTGCGTCGCCGCGGCCTCGCCCGCGTACTCGCGATTGAAGCGCCGCGCGACCTCGAGCGGAACCGTGATGCCCAGATCAATCGCCCGCGGCGTCACGCCGACGACCCGCGCGTACACGCGTCGCTGCGTCCCGCGCTGCGCGAAGCCCAAGCCCGCCCGTCCGAGGTCCCACTCGAGCTCGAGCCCCGCTGCGTGACTCGCGAGCGATCGCGCGATCGGCGGCAACCCGTGCGCCGGAGCGATCGCGCCGTCGAACACTTCGAGCAAGTACGGGCTCACGAGCGCGGGGATCGGCAGCTCGCAGCGCCCAGGCAAAATGCTAGCGCCGTTCGTCGCGATCTCCGTGGAGCACTTCTCGGGCGCAGCGCAGTCCTCGTGTCGCTGGCACACGCGGCGACTCGACTGCGCGGAGTTGTCTTCGAAGCGAACGTTCGACGGAAGCTCCGAACGAACCAGGGCCGGATCGATCCCGTCGGCGACGAGCTCTCCGGCGCCGATGTTGCGACCGAAGATCTCTTGTCCGCCGCGTCCAGAATGCGGAAACATGAGCTTGAGCTTCGGCAGCACCGCGCGCACGCCAGCTGTGCGCTCGATCGCGCGCACGTCGTCCTGCGAGACGCCCTGGGGCCTCGCGCCCAACAACGCAGCGAGCGCGCCCACCGTCTGCTCGCGCGGGACGACCTCGATGCGATCGATGGGAAAGATCTTTCCCAACACCACCGAGCGCATCCCTGCGCCGAGGGCGAGAAAGAACACGAGCGCGGCGATGCCCACGGCGATACCCACCGCTGCGAGGACGAACGCGCCTCCGGCTCGACGAAGGTCCCGCCCGAGTAGCGTTGCGAACGCCGCGGCTCTCACAGCTTCTCCTCGCTCTTTCGCAGGTCGCTCGAGACCTTTCCCTCCGCGAGCGTCACGACCCGACCTGCCATCTTCGCGACGCGCTCGTCGTGCGTCACCACGACGAACGCGGTCTTGGACTCTTCGTGCACGCGACGAAACACGGAGAGCACCGAGAGGCCCGTCTCGTTGTCGAGCGCGCCCGTGGGCTCGTCGCAGAGCATCAACGGCGGCGCCGCGAACAACGCGCGCGCGACGGCGACGCGCTGCCGCTGTCCTCCAGAGAGCTCAGTCGGCTTTCGCGCAGCGAACTCCGCCATCCCCACCTTCGAGAGCGCCGCGCGAACGCGCTCGTCCGCGTCGTGCGCGCGCGGCCCGAACAGCGAAGGCAGCGCCACGTTCGCCTCGACCGTCCAGTCCGGAACGAGATGAAACATCTGAAACACCAACCCCACCGTCGTTCTGCGAAGCTCGGTGCGATCTCGGTCGCTCATCGCGCGAAGCTCTTTGCCCCGCAGCTTGGCCGAGCCCTCGTAGTTGGTGTCGAGCCCCGCGGCGATGTTGAGCAGCGTGCTCTTTCCCGAGCCAGACGCGCCGAAAATCGCGACGAACTCCCCCTCGCCGATCGTGAGATCGATGCCTCGCAGCACCTCGACCTCGCCCTTGGGCCCGTAGCGCTTCTTGAGCGCAGAGAACTCGAGCAACGACATCGACTGCACGCTCAGCGAGCGACCGCGCCGAGCGCGCCGCCAGCGAACAACAAGATCGTCCGCAGGTCCTCGTCGCGGAAGCGCAGCTGCGCGCCGAGAAACACGTCGGTGCGCTGCGGGTTGAGCACGTCGTCCACGCCCGCGAGCACGTACACGCGCTGCAAGAGCGCGTAGGCGCCCATCAAGCGCAAGCGCGGCAGCTGGCTGGTCGAGAAGTCGAACACGTCCGAGCGAAACTCGAGCCGGTCGCGCATCGCGTTGAGGTCGAGGCCGACGCCGCCGGTGCTCTCCAAGATTCCGAAGCGAAACGTGGCGGGCCCCAAGCGCCGCGCAAATTGCAGGGTGAATCGCAGCCCGCGGCCCGTGGTCTCCGTCGTCTCGCGCCACATCGCCGGGTCCGCCGGGTTGGTGCTCGTGCGAATCACCGAGCGACGATCGATGAGCCCGCGCGGGTCGTCGACGATCTGAAAGAGAATGTGCCGGTCTTCTCGCGGCTGCAGTCGAATGTCGATGTAGCTCTTCAGCCCGTTGGCGACGAAGTTGTACTCGCTGCGCAGGCCCACGATCGTCTGCAGTCGACCGATGGGGCCGACCAGATCGTTGACCCCTTCGGCGACGCCCTCGACCTCGTTGATCAAGTGATCGTCGCGAACGAGCCGGCCGACCGTCCCCTCGCCGCGATCGACGCCCGCGGTGATGCTGTTCACGTGGCCGAGCGCCTCACGAAGGTCCCGTGAGGCGGCGTTGGCGTTGCGCACCGTGTCTTGCACGTTGCGGATCGTGTCGTTGATGTTGGGCTGGTTCTCCGCGAGGATGTCATCGACGCGGTGCGAGGCGCGCTCGAGGTTGGCGAGCAGGCGCTGCACGCGAGGATCGGCCTCGGTCGTGATGTGATCCACGTTGCGAATCGTGTGCGTGATCGCCTCGCTGTTCGCGTGAACGAGCCGGTTGATCTCTTGCGTCGTCTCCGTGAGGTTGCGCAGCGCTTCGGCGAGCTGCCGTCGACCTTCATCGTTGCCGAACACGTCACCCACGCGGTCGGTCACGTCGCGCACTCGACGCGTGATCGCCGAGACGTTTTGCAGGATGTCGTCCGTCGTCGCGCCCTCTTGCAGCACCCGCACGCGCTCGCCGTCACCGACGCGCCGCGTGCCCTGCGTGCCGGGGCTCAAGACCAGCAAGAACTCGCCGAGCAGCGAGCTCGCCTTTCTCGACACCGTGGCGTCGTCGTACAGCTCGACCTCGCGGTTCACGATCATGTCGACGCGCGCCATTCCGTCTTGGAGACGAATGCTGTCGATGCGCCCGACCGGGATCCCCGCCATGGTCACGCGCGATCGAGGGACGAGCCCCGACGCGTCGCGAAACAACGCGTACACCCGGTATCCGCCCGCTCCAGAACCACGCTGAACGATCGCGCGATACAGAACGGTCCCGCCGATGATCGCGACGATCAACAGCAGTCCAACTTTGAACGCGCTCGAAAAGTTACGCATCCCGCCCGCGCATCCTACCGTGTGATGCGCATCTTTTTCACGTCGTCGTTGACGAACGTGAGCGTTTTTCTCTCGCACCGCTCAGCGCGAAGGCGCGTTGCGCAAAATCGTGATTCGCACTTCGCCTGCAGCGACGCGGGCCGCGGGCCGCCTCGGCTGCGCGGGTTGCGCGGTCGCCGTGGGGACGACGGGCCGCACTTCCACCAGCGCGCGCTGCACGCCCGCGGCGACCAACGCGTCTGCCACGAGCTGCGAGAGTCGCTGCGCTTCGCGCGCCTCACGATCGCGCGGATCAGCAACGACGCCCACCGTCACACGCGCGAGCTCAGCGCCCATGCCTCGCAGCCTCTGCGCGGCCTGATTGAAGAGCGCGACCTCCGCCGGTCGAAGCGCGCGCGTCCGTGGCGCCAATCGCACGACGTTGGCGAAGAGCACCGCTCCGCGGCCGAGCGTCACGGACTCGTCGCCCTGGTCCGGACAACCATCGGCGTCGTCGACTCCGTTGATCGTCTCGGCCTGATTGGCGCACGCGTCGGTCTCGTTGGGCACGCCGTCGTGATCGATGTCGGGATCCGGGCAGCCTCGACGGAATCGATCCGCGTGCTCTCCGCTCGGGTCACTCGGGCACTGATCGACGGTATCTCCCACGCCGTCCCGATCGCGGTCGGGCAGCGGGCAACCTCGCCGCTGTGGATCCGCGCGCGCTCCGACGGCGGTATCCGGGCACTGATCGTCGACGTCGAGCACCTCGTCTCCGTCGCGATCACGAATGGGGCATCCGCGATGGTCGGGATCTGGATGCTGGTTGGTGCTCTCGTCGGCGCACTCGTCGTCGGCGTCGTTGATCCCGTCGCCGTCGTTGTCGAGGTCGGGACAGCCGTCGTTGTCCTCGTGATTGTCGCGGTCCTCGGGGACGTTGGGACAGCGATCCGCCTCGTCGAGGACGCGGTCGTTGTCGTTGTCGACGTCGGGGCAACCGTCGTTGTCCTCGAAGCCGTCGCGGTCCTCGCGCTGCGTCGGACAGCGATCGTCTGCTTCTTTTACGCCGTCTTCGTCGTCGTCGAGCGCGCGGGGCGTGTACGCCACGGAGAGCAATCCGCGGATCGTGGCGACGCCGGGCGAGGCCGTCAGCGGCGCGCCGACGCCAGCGCTCACCTCGACGTCTCGGCCGCGATCGACGGCGTATCGCGCGCCGACGAAGAGCTCACCTTGGGTGGTCGCGGTCGCCGCGCACTCCGCCGTCGGCGACGGCTGGCACGGCATCAACGACGGCGGACCGACGATCGGAACGAGCCACTGCGAGTCCACCGCGACGGACAATCGCTGAAGCGCCATCGGTCGATACGCGATGCCCAACGACCCGAGCAATCGCGAGGGAAACAACGCTCCGACCCACGCGCGGTTCTCGAACAAGATGCGCGCGCCGGCGTTGGCCGTGATCGTGAGCCCCGCGATGCGATAGTCCGCGACGAGCAGCGGCTGAAGCACAACCGTGGCCGAGCTCTGAAAGCGATCATCGCCGGACGGGACCGAGACGCCGACGTCGGCGCGGAGGCCGAAGCCGTTCGCGTTCGTTCGACGCGCGCGGCGGAGGATCTGCACTGCGACGTCGAAGCGAGCGTCGCGCAGGCCCACGAGCGGCATCTCGTCGGCCGCTCCGCCGTTGGTGATCGGTCGTAGCCCCGCGCCGGTCTGCGCGGCGACCATCGGCAGCGCCGCCATGATCTGCACGCGGTCGAAGAGGCCAAACGCCCAGAGAAAATCCACGGTAAACGCGTGATCGATCGCGCCCACCACCGCGTTCGGATCGGTCGCGGAGCGGTACACCAGCGGCTGATACTGGTAGTTGCCGACGAGCGTGAAGCCGAAGTTCAGGTGCGGCTGGATGTCCGACGAGCGCTGCGCGATCCCGTGCTGAGGCCCAGCGGCGGGCCAGAACGTCTGCACGTCGACGGCGGGCTCCGTCGTCTGCGCGCTCGCGAGCGACGGCGACGCGAGGACGAGAGCGAGAACGGACGAGGCGATCGGGCGGAGTCTCATCGGGGCGGTGATCCTGCGATTGTTCAGCGACCGTTGTACAGGGCGTCGCTTCGGACGGTGGCTTCGAAGGCCGCGCTGCCCGAGCGTTCGACGGCGACGGTGAGGTCTTGCATCATCACGCGGTCGAAGGCCTGGCGGACCTGCAATTCGCTCATGGCAGAGACGGCCGTGCCGTTGATGCGAACGACGCGATCGCCGGCGCGAAGCCCCGCGGTGTTCGCGGGGCCTGCCTCGGCGACGGAGACGAGCGAGACGTAGTCGATGCGGTATTCGAAGGTCACGCCCATTCCGATGCGCGGCTCGGGCGGATGCGACGAGAGGACCACCGTGGCGCCTCCCTCCAATCGCAGCGTCCACTGCGACGAGTCCCGCGCCTCGCTCGGAACCCCGTCGCGCACCTCTGTCATGCCCACGAAGTCCGCGGGCGCGAGCGGCCCGTCGTCGTCGCGCAGCTCGACGCGAAACACGTCGCTGTTGCGAACGAACAGATCGATCGCGTCCGTCGGCAGGCTCCACGTCGGCGTGAAGCTGTTGTTGACGGTGCGCGAACGAAACACCTCTTCGCCGTTGCGAAGAAACACGACGTACAAATCCGGCGCGCCGTCTCCATCCCACGGTCGACCGTCTCTCGTGAGACGAGGGCATTCGGCGCTCACCATTCCGAGGTGGTGCAGCGTGTCGGGCGGCGGGGTGAACCCGCCCTGCTCGCGCAGCGCCGCAGGAATATCCCGGGCAGAGGTCGTGTACTGCGGAAACACCGCAGCGCAGCCGACCACCCCAGACGAGCTCAACAAGCACAGCGCGACGAGCCCGCGCGCGACGAACGTTCTCGAAGAGTTCACGGTTCTCTTCTGCTCGTATACAGCACCGGCCGCCACGAACGCAGCCATTCAGCGCCGCGCGCCGGCTTCGCCTCCCACGCAAGCGCTGCGGGAGCGCGCGCGCGGCTACTTCAGCGCCTCAGCGACGTGCTCCCAGGTCTCGCGTTCGAACAGGACGCCAAGGTGGCCGACGCCGTGAACATGGACGTTGCGCGCGCCGTCGAGCTGCGCGCTCTGCGACGGCGGGACCAGCGTGTCGTGCGTGGGAATCACGCAGGTGACCTGCGTCTGCGCGAGCCGAGCGTGCGTGGCGTCGAGCAGCGCGAGCGTCGAGCTGCCGGGCGCGAGCTCGTCGACGAGCGGAAGCGCCTTGAACGCCGCAGCGCGGGGCACTCCCTTGTGCGGCGTCGCGATGCACACGAGTCGTTGCACCGGACGACCGAGCACCTGTCGGTAGTAGCGCGCGAGCAGGCCGCCGAGCGAGTGTCCGACGACGTGAACGGGGCCGTCGTCACCGGCGCGACGCGCGCGTTTCACGAGGTCATCGAGCCGTCGCGCGTGCTCAGCGAGCGAGCCAGTCGGGCTGAACGTGAAGTGCACCTGACGCGGCGCGACTCCCGTTCTACCCAGGAATTCACCGAGCGGGCGCAAGACGCCCCCGGTCGCCAGATACCCGTGCACGAACACCGTGAGTCCGTTGGTGGGCCCGTATTCGATCACGTCGGTCGAGACCGTCGGCATCAACGGAACGTGCTTGGCGAGCGCCACCAGCTCGCGCCACTTCGCCTTCTTCGCGTGCGCCACCATCGTGTCATTCACCGCGGTGCAAGGGTTGTGCTGGGCCTTGAAAACATGGGCTCATCGCGAGCAGCCCGCGCGCCCAGGGTCGTTGCGCGCCCGCTGCACGTCGCCTTCGAGCGCGTGCATGTCGAGCGCGAGCTGCCGCATCGCGCGCATCGTCGTGGACAAGAGCGACGTGTTCGCGGTCGAGAGCGCCTCTCCGAGCGCTTGTGTCGTCTCTGCGCGGCGCGCGCTGAGCTGACAGAGCCTCGTGCGAAGCTCTCTCGCGCGCGGGTGCTGCACGGACAAGTTGCCCGCGGCTTCGGCGTTGCGACGCGCGCGGGGCGTGACCTGCTCTTGAAGGTTGCGGGCCGCGGCGCGCGGGTCGCGCTCGCCGAGGTCCATCGCTTCGTTCAGGAGGGTCACGAGGTTTCCGTCCTCTTCGAGGATCGGCTCGAAGTCCGCGACGTCCGGCCGCCCTGGACCGCAGCTCGCGGCGACGAGCACAGCGAGCGCCGAGCCCAACGCGAGCCGAGAAACGTCACGCCGTGAGCGCCGCTGCGAACCGCGCGAGCGTGGCGCGGTCGAGCGGGTCGACGCCGACGAACTTGAACGCGGTTCGTCCCTGCTCGGTCCAGACGGGCCGGGCCCAGAGCCACATTCGCGCTCCGCCGAACTGCGCGGGAAGAGAAAGCTCCAACGGATAGAGGTCACGCTGCACCTCGGGTTCGAGCACGCGCTCGAGCAAGCAGCCGAGCGGGCTGATCTCGATGAGCCTTGCCACGTGCGGCAGCCCATCGATGAACTTGTTGACGAACAGGTCTGCTCGGCGTCGTACCGCACGGCGTCGGTCACGTTCCATCGTTCTCGCGCTCCGTCCACTGGGAGTTGAGGGTGCAACCCGCCCTTCGCAGACTCGGCCGCCACGCGACAACTTCCGTGCAAACTCCGCACATTCTGTCGCCCAGATCGCGCCTCGCATCGACGCAGCGCTCGACTTCTTGCAGCGCCGTCGCGCGCCGACGCCCTCCGCCCACCGTTCAGCACATCAAAGAAAGCGCACCGTTGTGTGTGGCGAATCGCAGCGCGCAACACTGTCACGGTCGTGTTCGCTTGACGCTGAAATGTGCGCGACGATAACGTCCGTCCCCTCAACCGGAGCGGAGAAATGGCCGAGGAGAAGAAGCCGAACCTCAAAGATCGTCTCAAGAAAACCCAGGTCGGCATGCAGAATCCCGCTGCTCCGGCGGGTGGAGGACCTGCGGGGCCCGTCGCGCCTCCGGGCGGCGACATCGTCGCGCCGCCCATGGCGGCCGGAGTGAACCCGCCGAGCATTCCTGCCCCATCGGTGCCCGCGATTCCGGGCATTCCGGGCTTGAGCGCCGACGTGGCTCCACCGCCGTTCGTCGCTGAGCAGCAGGCGCAGCAGCAAGCCGCAGCGAAGGCCGCGGCGATGGCGAAGGCCGCTGCGGACGATCCCTTCGGAGCGTCGCACGCAGCGCCGAGCCCACAAGACGTGCGCATCGTCGTGGACGAGCGCCCCGTCGACGACAAAGAAGTCGGTCGCAGCCGCACGGGTACGCTCGTCGGCATCGTCGCCGCCGCGCTCGTCGCAGGAGGCCTCGGCTTCGTGTTCGGCGGGCAGGCGGAGGTCAGCTCGCAAGGCAAGCAAACGTTGCTCGCGCTCAGCGCTGTTCGCGAGAAAGCGCAGAACGCAGGCAACACGCTGGCGACGGTCAAGACCAAGCTCGAAGCCGCGTGCAGCGCCGCCAACATCACGGGCGGCAGCGAGGACCAGCAGCAGCAGGCCGCGCCGGCTCACCCGCCCGAGGTCAACCTCGATCTGGTGAACTGGTTCCGTCAGGACGGCGGAGAAAACGCGCCGTTCGGACCCGACGTGTTCGCGGCGCGCATGGGTCGCCTCGACCCGAACGTCTCGCAGAAGATCGCCGCCGTGCACGTCATGTTCGCGCAGCTCTGGCGCGATCTGAACGCGCACGCGACGGCCACCGGCGACGGAAGCGCCGTGCGCGAGTCGCTCGCGTCCGCGGCGCAGTCGAGCGCAATGACGCTTCGTCTGGGCATGACCTTCAAGCAGCCGCAGCCGAACGCGCCGTGGGTCGGCGTGCTCACGCTCGCGCAGCAGGTCAATCCGCAGACGGGTCAGGTCATCTTGGGCGCTCCGCTCGGCGGAATTCCCGAGCCCACCCGTCCCCGCGCGATCTTCCTCGGCAACGCTCCCCTGCAGCCCGCGCAGCTGGGCAACACGTTCGTCTCGGTCAACGTGACGGACGGGCTCGGCCCGGCGCTTCAGCGCGGTGGCGCGCTCGCTTGGACGCAGTACCGCGCCCGTTTGACCGCGCTGAAGAACCTCGTCAATCAGCTCGATCAGGCGCAGCAGGGCCTGGTCAACACGCTCTCTGGCCGTCGCGGCTGAGCGGCGTCGCGAACAACGATTCTGCGGGGGATCGACGACTTCGTGTTCGTGCTGCGTTCGCGGCACGAACACAGTCACGCGCGCTCGATCGTCACGCCATGAGCACGCGCATCAGACCTTCGATTCGCTGAAGCGCGAATCGCTCTGCGGGTCCGAGCAGCGCGGCTTGGTCCTTCATCTTCGTCACGTAGTTCTTGAACGCGGTCGTGACGGGATAGCGAATCTTTCGCGCGAGCAAGTACAGCTCGTCCACCGTGGCCGCGGGCGGAACCTTCGAGAGCGCTGCGTGGGCGTTGAACACCCAATCGACCCACTGCGACTTGCCCGTCTCGCTCGCGAGCCTGAGCGCGAATCGCGTCGCGTCCGCGAGCGCGCCGGTGTCTCGCTTGCCTGCCTCGTAGCCCGAGAGCATGTCCGCGAGCAGGTTGCTCAAGATGCGCTCTGCGTCGTCGATTCGCCCCATGGCGAAGGCCTTCTCGACGACGCCGCCGAGCAGCGCGAGCGGCGTGCCCGCCTCGCCAATTTCGCTGGTCATCGTGACAGCGACGCGGCGCACGTCGCGGTTGTCCGCGGGTTCGCCCTCGACGACGACGAAGGTTTGTCCGCCGATCACGACGACGTCGTCCGTGGCGAGCTCTTTGACGCCCGTGATCTTGACGTCGTTGACCTTCACGCCGTTGCGCGAGCCGAGGTCTTCGACGACGAGCCTCGTGGAGGTCCAGCGAAACGCGGCGTGCCGACGAGACACGAGCGGATCCTCGAGCGCGAGCTGGCAGTCACGGCTCCGACCAATGACGAACTCGCCGTTCAAAGGAACGTCGAGGAGCTGACTCAGGTATCGCAGCCGGAAGTTCGCCACGCTCGCGCGTCCTTACCGTGACCTGTGGAGGTTTTCCAAAGAAGCGACGACGTTGTGCTCCGTCGCCGAAAGCTCGCCCTGCCGCGCGCGCAGCGCCTCGGTGAGCGAGGCGATCACGGCCCTCGCCTGAGGATCGGCCGCCGCCGCGGAAAACGCAGGCAGCAGCGTCGCCGACGGAACGATCCGCAGCGTCGTATGCGAGTCCGCCACCCACTGCACCCACTGCACGTCGTGGTCGATCGCCGCCAACCGCAGCGCATGATCAGAGATCTGCGCGAGCGCCTTGACGTCGATGGCTCCGCCGCTGCGCGCGCGGTCGGAGAACTCGTCAGCCGCGCGGTGGAGCATACGCGACGCTTCTTGCGTCTTTCCTGCGGCGATCGCGCGCTCGAGCACCTCGCCCACAAGGTCGAGCACCCACGTCCGGCGAGGCTCGACAACGACGCCCGACATCGTGTCTTCGTCCTTGCCGACGACGGCGCCGCAATGGGGACACACCTCGGTTCCTTCGGCGAAGGGCGAGCCGCAGTGCGAGCAAAGCCGCATCGCGCCGGTCGCGCGCGTCGAGCGCTTCTCCGTGCTCATCTCGAAGAACACAAGCTCTTGAGCGCCGATCCGAATGCGATCGGTGTCGTGCAGCTCGACTGGCTCTCTCGCAGGCCGACCGTTGAGCCTCGATCCGTTGCGGCTCTGCAGATCGACGAACGTGCAGCCCTTTTCGCTCACGATGATCTTCGCGTGCTGCCGCGAAATAAGCGGGTCTTCGATGGTGATGTGACAATCCGGACTGCGGCCAATCACCACCTCTCCTGGTGGAAGATCGAACTCTTGCAAGAGAAACCGCAGTCGAAAACGAGACACGCCGTTGAGAATGCTAGGCCGCCGCGCACGTGCCCGTCAACGAACGATCGCGTTCATGCTACGGTGCCCGCGATGGAAGAAGACAGAGCGCAGGCGATCCGCGCTGTCGTCGACAGCGTGCTCGCTCCTCTCGTGGCGCTCGACGGAGGCACACTCGAATTCGTCTCCGTCGAGGGACGCGCCGCGAAGGTGCGTCTGTTCGGCGCCTGCAGCGGCTGTCCCGGCCGGTCCTTGACGGTCGAGCATGTGATCTTGCCGGCGCTTCAACGAGCAGACGCGAGCATCGAGCGCGTCGAGCTCGAGCTCACGTTCTGAGCGACGCCGCGCCCCCTGCGCGGCGAGCGCGGTCACAGTCCCTGCAAACCGCTGAGTCCGTCGCCGGGGTTCGACGGCCTGCTGTTGCTGTTCGAGGTCGTCGTCGTGGTCGTGGTCGTCGTGGTGGTGGTCGAACGCGCGGTCGAAGTCGTCGCCGCGGCGCCAGCATCTGCGCTCTGAACGCGACGGATCTTGCCCGTCATGCGATCGACGATGTCCGAGTTGCCGTCGTTGTCCACGTTACCCACGACGATGTCGCCGGTCAGCGTGGCCGGCGTCGCAGACTCGACCTTGGCCGGGGCGTTGCGGCGCAGCTCCGTGAGCCGCGCAAGCACGCTCTTGTCCTCGTAGATCAAGCAGAACGCGCCGTAGAACGTGGACTGATCGATCACGCGAAGGCGCGTGCTCGCGTCCTGCCACAGCACCGCCTCGAGTCGGTCGGGCGCGTCTTGGCGCATCCGGCGAAGGCCCTGCGCGCCGAACAGGCCGTCGAGGCTTCCGACGAAGGTCGCGAAGTCGAGCTGCGCGCCGCGCGGGACGGCCTTGGCCTGCACGCGCTTCCACAGGCGGTCGTTGAAGAAGAAGTAGAACTCGCGATCGCCGGTGCGCGGGTTCTCGTAGACCATCATCGCTTCGTTGTTGTTGTGCGTGTATTCGCCGCCCACGAAGCTCGTGTCCCAGCGGCGCTGCGGCACCGTTCCGTTGAGCAGCAAGTACGAGCGTCGGATGTTCTGCACGATCGCGTCGCGCTCTTGCATCAGGCGGTCTTGCTCGACCTGCCCCTTGTTTTTCAGCAGCGGAAGGTACTGAGCCACCAGCGCGCGGCGGTGATAGTCGACGATCTGCTCGTGCGACCAACCCCACTGGATCGTCCCGAGCTCCTCGGCGATTCGAGGGCTCATAGGGGTTCGGTGGGCTGAACCACAGCGGCGGTGTTTCGCCCGCGACCGCGGCCGCGGCGCTGCGCTTCGGCTGACACGGCGAAGACGCCCGCCGTGAACAGCACGAACGAAACCTGGATGAACCTGCGCATCGTACTGACCTTCCTTCGGCTCTCACTCACCGTGGCCGGTGGACCCTGTCACCACAGCGTGCGACGGTTTATACCGCACTGCGCGCGGTGGACGAGCCATCGCTCTTCCGCATTCAGCACTTCCCCGAGAAACTTCGCCCCATGCACCTTCGAGCACGCCCCCGAAGCGCGGTCGTCGTCGCGCTGACCCTCGCGGCGATGACGCTGCTGTTGCCCGCCCTCGCCTTCGCGGGAACCGACCCGGCATCGCAGGATTTGTTCTCGCGATTGCTCGCGAAATACGGCATCGCCGCCGCGCTCGCCGGAGCGTTCGTGGGCGGTCTGCTCACCGCCGGGACGGGCTGCGTCTACCCGATGATCGGGATCACTGTCTCGGTCTTCGGAGCGAACCAGAGCTCCCGCGCGCGCTCGATGCTGCTCTCGACGGCGTTCGTGCACGGGATCGCGGCGTTCTACGTTCCGCTGGGGTTGATCGCGGGATTGACCGGCGGGCTGTTCGGCGCCGTCGCAGGTCACCCCGCGGTGATCGTGTTCGAGGCCGTGCTGATGTTCGCGATGGCCCTCTCGATGTTCGGCCTCTACGACATTCAACTGCCGTCCGCGCTGCAAACGCGGCTCTCGTCGATGGGCGGCATCGGAGTGCGCGGCGCGTTCGTCGTCGGTCTGGTGCTCGGGCCGATCGCCGCTCCGTGCGCGACCGCGCCGCTCGCCGGCATCCTCGGCTTCATCTTCTCGACGAAGAACGCCGTGTCCGGAGCGCTCTCGCTCTACGCGTATTCGCTGGGATTGGGGCTGCCGTTCTTCTTGGTGGGCGCGCTGGCGATGGGGCTGCCCAAGCCCGGTCGATGGATGAACCTCGTGAAGTCCGTGCTCGGGTTCGTCCTGACCGTCGTGGGGCTGTGGTACCTGCGACAATTGGTCCCGTTCTTCAAGAACCCGCCGCAGTGGCTGCCAGTGTTCGCGCAAGCGATCGTCGCGGTCACGGGCGTGAGCATCGCGGTGTTCGCCGCGATGAAGGCCGCTGCGAACCGAGAGAAGATCGCGAAGATCTCGGGATTCACGCTCGCCTCGATCGCCACCGTGTGGCTGCTCGGCGCTGAGCCGCACGTGCAAACGGGCTCGTGCGGCGCGGTGCAGTGGCAGACCAACCTCGCCACCGCGCAGCAGACCGCCCGGCGCGAGCGACGACCGATGCTCATCGATTTCGGCGCGACGTGGTGCCGCGCGTGCGAAGAGCTCGCGCACCAGACGCTGCCCGCTCCGCAAGTGGCTTGCACGCTCTCGGAGCTGCGATACGTCCCCGTGAAGCTGTACGAGCACGAGCAGGGCGACGACCGCTTCGAAGCGCTCCAGCGCGATTGGAACGTCCGTTCGTTGCCCACGGTCATCGTGCTCGACGCGGACGGACGCGAGGTCGCACGGGTCAACGAGTTCATCTCGCCCGATCGCATGGCGGCGATCATTCGACGCGTCGAGCGACGGACGAGCCAGCGCTGAGCCTCACCTCGCGGCAGACGGGGGCGCGCGACGGGACATCGAGCGAGCGTGCTACGAATCTCCGTGCGCATGCTTCGAACGCCCGCTTTCTTCGCGCCCGCCGCGATTGTCCTCTCGGCCGCGTGCACGCCGCCACCCCCGCCGCCGCCGGCCGACGCGGGCTTGTGCGAGCGGCGTCGATCCGCGTTCGCCGACGGAGGCGCTGAACGCGGAGAATGCCCGGTGCTTCAGTGCGAAGCAGACAACGGGATGTCGCTCACCGTCGGCACGGGTCGCGACGGAACAACGGAAGGATTCACCCCCCTCCACGACGGCGACACGCTCTGGGTGATCCCTGGCGAGCAGGGACTGCAGCACTTGCTCATCGGCTTTCGCGGCCGGGGCTTCGACGGACGGTTGCCCCTGGTCGAGATCCGCGCGCGACGCGCAGACGACTGCGTCGAGGTCGGCTACACGCGCTTTCGACTGCCGTTCGAAGCGGATCCAACGGATCGACCGCAGCTCGCCATCAACGGCATCCGCGTCTTGCTCAACGACGACACGGATCGCACCGAGTACTGCACGATCCTCGGTCGATCGGTCGACCTCGTCATCGAGGCGAGCACACCCGAAGGTATGTGGGCACACCGAGAGGTTCGCGTGCAGGTCGGCGGAATCGATCCAGCGACGCGCCCCGATCTGCGTGCGGCCTGGCTCGCGGCGTGCGATCGACGCGATGGATCCGCCGGTGATTCTGCGGCGGACGCGGCGAGCCACGACAGCGCGACGCAAGACAGCGGCGCGATCCACGACGCGACCGTCGACTGACCGACGGGGCACGCACGCGGTACGCTCGGCGCGCGATGCGCTCGATGCTGTCCCTGCTCACGCTCACGCTTGCGGCGTGCAGCACCACGCCGCGGATCACCGCGGATTCGTCCACCGACGCGAGCTTCGACGCGACGAGCGACGGCGGCGCGTGCGCGAGCGGCGCGTGGAGCTGCCTCCCTGGGGATCGCGCGCAGCCGTGCGGCGCCGCTGCAGAGCCGGTGAATTGCGCGGCGAGCGGACAAGTGTGCGCGGCGGGACGCGGTTGCGTCGCGTGCAGGCCGGGCGAGCACCGCTGCAAGCCCGACGAGCCGAACACAACACAGACGTGCGCCGCCGACGCGAGCGGGTGGATCGACGGAGCGAGCTGCAACACCGCGAACAGCGAGCGCTGTGTGGACGGCGTGTGCACGAACCCCTGCGCGAACCTGGGCGACTCGTACTTGGGATGCGAGTACTGGCCGACGGTGACGGCGAACGGCGGGCTGCAGTCGGAGTTCGAGTTTGCGATCGTGCTCGCGAGCACTCAGTCCTACCCGATCAGCGTTCGAATCGAAGGGGGCGGGCTCGCGGCGGCGCGCACGATCACGGTCGCGCCGAACGGGACCGAGGTGGTGCGGCTCCCGTGGGTCTCGGCGCTGAGCAACAACCAGAGCCACTGTTGCAGCGGCGTGTTCGACACGGGTCCCAACTGCACGGCGCGATCGGCGCGCGTGGCGAACGGCGCGTTTCACGTGGTCTCGGACGCGCCGGTCGCCGTGTACCAGTTCAACCCGCTCGAGTATCGAAGAGCGGCGCGGTTCTCGTTCACCAACGACGCCTCGCTGCTGCTGCCGCAGAACGTGCTCGGGACGCAGCACATCGCGATGTCGTGGGTGAGCGAAGGAAACCCCTTGAGCACCGCGACGGATCGCTGCTTTGCGACGGGCCTGCGCGGCGGGTACGTCACGATCGTCGGCGCGCAAGCGAGCGGCGCGAACACGCTCACCGTTCGCACGACGGCGACGATCTGGAGCCCGTCGAACCCCACGCAGACGCTGCCGCCGGGCACGCACACGTTTTCAATCGAGCGCGGCGAGGTGCTGCAGCTCGTGTCCTCGGGGCTCAACGCGGACCTCACCGGAACGCAGGTCGACTCGACCGCGCCCGTCGCGGTGTTCTCGGGGCACGAGTGCGGCGATGTCCCGACGACCCGCGCGGCGTGCGATCACTTGGAAGAGCAGATGTTTCCGCTCGCGACGTGGGGGCGGACCGTCGCGGTTTCTCCGGTGCGATACCGCTCGGACCCCGAGCCGTCGACGATTCGCATCGTGGCGCAGCGCGACGGCGTGACGCTCTCGTTCGACGGGATCGCGCGCCCGGCGAGCTGCGCGCGAACGTTGCAGCGCGGGCAGTTCTGCGAGTTCGAGACGAGCGCGGGGTTCACCGTGAGCGGCAACCTTCCGATCCTCGTGGGTCAATACCTGCGCGGCCTCGGAGAGCCGCCAGAGTGTCAGTGCGCAGGGCAGACGTGCCCGGATCTGCCGCAGTGCGTGGGTGATCCTGCGATGGTGCTCGAGCCGCCAGTGGATCAGTTTCGAGCGTCGTATCGGTTTCTCGTTCCGAGCACGTACACGGCGAACTTCGTGAATGTCGTCGTGCCGATGGGCGCGGATCTCGACCTCGACGGAAGCCCGCTTGTCGGAGCGATCGACACCGACGTCGGCGCGGGCTTCGTCGCTCGCACGGTGAACATCACCCCCGGCGCTCACTCGATCCGCGCCGTCGACGGACGCACCCGCTTCGGAATCAAGGTCTGGGGCGTCGCGCCGTACACCTCCTACGCATACCCCGGCGGTCTCGACCTCGCCCCGATCGCCCCGCCGTGAGTCGCGACGAAACGTCGTCGATTCGTAAGTCTCGCTTCGATCCACCGGATATTCCGATGCGCGTGCCGTTCGCGATCGACCGCGATCGTGACAGCCCTGAGCAAATCCTCGCGCGCTCGCGCTGTGGGAAATTTTTCTCACGGACTTAAGAATCCTCGGCTCGTGCCGAATGCACTCCTGTCGCTCTGGCGAGGTGCGCACTCGAGGCGCCTCGAATCCCGACGACGGGAGCAACGGATGGCCGCGCAGCAAGTGCTGCTGATCGAAGACAACCCGATCGTTCGATCGATGATCGCTTCGACGCTCAGAGAGTGCGGCGTCGTCGTGATCGAAGTGAGCAACTGCGGCGAGGCGATCGCCCAGCTGCAGCGCGCGGTGGTCGATCTGGTGCTGACCGAGCTCGCGCTGCCGGACACGAGCGGAGTGCAGCTCGTTCAACGGCTGCGCGAGCACGCGCCAGAGGGAGTTCCCGTCGTCGCGGTCGTGGGTTTGCTGACGCCGCGCGACGCAGAGACCGTCGCAGAGGCGGGCTTCGACGACGTCTTGAGCAAGCCCATCGAGCCGGCGGCGCTGCGCTCGATGCTGCGGACGTACCTCAGCTCAGACACCGACCGCGCGCGCTTCGGGACCAACCGCCGCGTGCTGATCGTCGACGACGACCCCATGCAGCGCAAGCTGCTCTCGTTTCGACTCTCGCGCCTCGGGTTCGAGACCACCTCCGCCGAGAGCGGAATCGAAGCGCTGGGGGCGATCTCGACGCTGCTCCCAGACGTCATCATCTCCGACGTGCTCATGCCGCAGCTCGACGGGTTCGAGCTGTGCGAGAAGATTCGATCGAACCCGACGCACGCCGCGGCGGTGGTCGTGCTGGTGACCAACTCGTACCTCGAGGACTCCGATCGCGACCTCGCGCGTCGCGTCGGCGCGGACGCGTACCTGTCGCGCGAGCCGGATTTTCACACGCTGATCGCGACGCTGCGCACCTGCGTCGCTCAGCTTCCGCGGACGCGTCGAAGCCGACCAGCGCTCGTCCCCGAGGACCAGGGTGAGCGCGCGTCGCGGGCCGCGCGGCAGCTCGATCGGCAAATTCAGATCAACTCGTCGCTCTCGCAGCGCGCGGCGATGCTCAGCGCAGAGATCTCGGTTCTCGAGAGCCTCGCGCACGCGCTCACGCATCAAGGCGACGCGGACAGCGCGATCGAGGCGACGCTCCGAGCGTGCTTCGACGCAGGCAACATCGAGTGGGGCGTGCTGCTCACGCGCGAGGACGACCGCTGGAGCCAGCGCAACGTCACGCTTCGCGAAGAGCGCATGCGCGGGTCGCTCTCGACGATCACGCCTGATTTCGCGCTGCGAGCGGACACGCGCGCACCGTACGTCGACTCCGCGCGGACGCTCTTCGGTCTCGACGTCGATCGCCCCGTCACGATCGCCCCAGTGATGCACCACGAGCAAGTGCTCGGCGCGCTCGTTCTCGGCACCGAAGACTACCCGCTCAACGATCAACTCGCGTTCGCCGGCGCGGTCGCCGGGCAACTCGCGCTGATGCTCGAGCTGTCGCGGACGTTCTCGCAGCTTCGAAGCGCCACCGACGCCGAGCGCGAGCGCGTCCAGATGCTCGAGTCGACGCTGAACACCATCCGCCACCCGATCGTCCTGGTCGACGTCCAGCGCCGCCCCGTCCGGTGGAACGCCGCGGCCAGCGACGCCTTCGACCACGTGACCGACCTCATCGTGCCGCCCGTCGACAAGAAGCGCGCGATGTTCTTCTCGGACATGTCCACGCGCGTCTCGGAGGGCGAGCACCCCGCGACGCTCGCGTTGGCCGGCGAGCAAGTGGACGACTTCGAGGTCTACCTTCAGCAGCGCGACCGCGAGCCGAAGTGGCTTTCGATCACCGCACGCCCCGTGTTGGGCGACGACGCGAAGGTCACCGGCGCCGTCGTGATGGCGCGCGACATCACCGCAGAAAAATCCACGTACGAGCGCACGATCACCGCCGATCGACTCGCGACGGTGGGCGTCCTTGCCGCCGGCGTCGCACACGAAATCAACAACCCCCTCACGTCGATGATCGCCGAGCTCGAGATGGCGATGGAGGACATCCCGTCGTCGAGCCCTGGCTACGCGCGGCTCGTCGCGGCGCGCGAGGCTGCGCTGCGCGTCCGCACGATCTCTCACGAGCTCAAGACGCTCTCGCGCGGCGACACCGACGACCTCGAGCCGGTCTCGCTCAACCATGTGGTTCAAGTGGCGGTGCGCCTGACCGCGCACGAGACCCGAAGCAGCGCTCAGGTCACGTGCGAGTTCGGCGAGCTGCCGCCGGTGTGCGCAAACGAGACCCGCATCGTGCAAGTGATCGTGAATTTGCTGGTCAACGCAGCGCACGCGATCGGTCGAGGCGCCGCTGCGAACAACTGGATTCGAATCGTGACGCGCGCGGCGGACAACGATGACGAGGTCGTGCTCGAGGTGAGCGACACGGGCTGCGGGATGAGCGCGGACGTGAAGGCGAGGATCTTCACTCCGTTCTTCACGACCAAGCCCGTGGGCACAGGCACGGGGCTCGGCTTGTCGATCTCGCATCGGATCGTCACCGATGCGGGCGGACGCATCGAGTGCGACTCGATCCTCGGCCAGGGAACGACGTTTCGCGTGGTGCTTCGCCGCTTTCACGACGCGGCGCTGCGCCGATCGCTGCGCGGGATCCGCCTGAAGCAGCGCGCGATCATCCTCATCGAGTCCGACCCGCTCTCGCGTCAGCTCGCGCAGCGCGCGCTCTCCGAGAGCTACGAAGTTCAAGCGCTCTTGTCCGTCGATGAGGCGACGCGCGCGATCGACCGCGCGCCGCCGGTGCTCGTGCTCTGCTCGTCGAGCGACGCGCAGCACGCCGGCCAGCGCGCGGTCGAGCTGCTCGCGAGCAGAAGCCTCTCGTTCGCCATTCTCGGCGCCCCGAGCGAGCTGTGGCTCGAGCGCTGGCCGGCCGCGCGCAAGCCGCTCGACCCGGCACAACTGAAGCAATTCGTCGCGAAGATTCTCGTCACGACAGACCCTGGAGGAGTTCTATGACAGCCGTCGCAACCAACACGCGAGTGATCGTCGTCGACGACGATCCGATCGTCGCGAACACCGTCGGCAGCATCCTCGAACGCGCTGGCTATGCTGTGGAGAAGTTCACGAGCAGCCACGCAGCGCAGCAGCGCATCGCAGCGGGATCGATCGATGTGATCGTGAGCGACGTGATGATGCCAAACATGAACGGCATCGAGCTGCTCGAGCGACTGCGCGAGAAGAACGTAGAGGTTCCGGTGATCTTTATGACCGGCGCGCCGCGGCTCGCAGACACGATTCGAGCGATGGAGCTGCGAGCGTTTCGCTACATCGCGAAGCCCTTCGAGCGAGAGACGCTGCTGCGCGCGGTGAGCGAGGCGGTGAGCTGGTCGCGGCTTACGCGCGCGGCCTCGGAGAGCGACTACTACCGCGATCGACAGATGCTCGAGTCGCTCTTCGAGCGCACGTTGCAGACGCTGGCCGTGCACTACCAGCCGATCGTGGGGACCACGTCGGGTCGCGTGTTCGGCTTCGAGGCGCTGATGCGATCGCAGGTCGCCGAGCTTCGCTCTCCGCCCGCGGTCATCGACGCCGCTGAGAAGCTGGGCCGATTGCACACGCTCGGGAGGCACGTGCGCAAGATCGTCTCGGACCACATCGCGGCGAACCGCAGCGAAGCCACGTTCTTCGTGAATCTGCACTCGGCGGACCTCGCGGATCCGCAGCTGTACTCGCCCGATTCGCCGCTCTCGCGGTTCGCGTCGGGCGTGGTGCTCGAGCTCACAGAGAGGGCCTCGCTCGAGGGAATCGAGGACGTCGAGAAGCGGCTCGCGCAGCTGCGGTCGCTCGGCTATCGAATCGCGGTCGATGACCTCGGCGCTGGGTACGCGGGACTCTCGTACTTCACGCAGGTGAAGCCCGACATCGTGAAGATTGACATGTCGCTCACGCGCGCGATCGACAGCAACGCGGTGAAGCAGCGGGTGGTCTCGTCGATCTGCGGGCTCGCCAAGGAGCTCGCGATCATCGTGGTGGCCGAGGGGATCGAGACGATGGACGAGTATCGCTGCGTGGCGCGGTACGGGGCGGACCTCGTGCAGGGGTACTTGATCGGAAAGCCGCAGCCGACGGCGCTGGACTTCTGCGTTCCTTCGGCGCTGGTGCCGGCGTCGTGATCGACTCGCAGCCGTGGTTCGACGAGGGCTTGCGCAGCCCGCTGATGGACTTCTTCTCGATCATGAAGAGCCACATCGACGCGGTGCAGGCCGTCGTGAGCGCCGACATGGCGAAGCACCCAGTGATGGGGAAGATCATGGGCAGCCTCCCGCCTGCGTCTGCCAAGGAGCAGGCGGCAAACGCGCGCGCGGTGTTGCTTCGCTGCGCCGATGGCGAGTGGAGCGCGTACGAGCAACACCTCCGTCGCCAAGGGGAGGCGTACGCGCGACTGGACATCACCTTCGTCGACTGGTTCGACGTCGTTCGGATGTTTCAACACGCGTTTACGCCGATCATCGTCGCGCGCTTCGCCGACGATCCGGTCCGGCTCGGCGCGGTGCTCAACGCGATGTTCGTCTTCTACGACCGCACGCTCGCCGTGCTCGGCAAGTCGTACCTCGAGTCCAAAGAGCGGCAGATTCGCCGCTCAGAAGAGATCCTTCGCGCGACGATCAACAGCCTGCACGAAGTGGTGTACATCGCCGACGAGCAAGGCAACATCGTGCTCCGCAACCCGGCGGCTGAGCGGCTCTCTGGCGCGCAGCGAGTGCGAAACGTCTTCGACTCGGGCGCGACGCGCTCGCTTCGGCGAGAGACAGAGGACGGCGCGCTCGAACCCAATCGGCATCCAATGCAGCGCGCCCTGAGGGGCGAGGTCGTCGTCGACGAACGGCTGGTCCGTGTGACCGCCGACGGCGGTGAGCAGTTCTTGAGCATGAGCGCCGCGCCAATCGTGAGCGACGACGGAGCGCAGCGCGGCGCGGTCGCGACCGTGCGCGACACCACGCTTCAACACCAGGTCGATGAAGAGCGAGCTCGAGCCGCAGAGAGCGAGGCGCGCAGCCGTCATCTCGCGGAGGCGAGCCGCCTGAAGAGCGAGTTTCTCGCGAACATGTCCCACGAGCTGAGAACGCCGCTCAACTCGATCATCGGCTTCGGCGAGCTCTTGTACGACGGCGAGGTCGGTCCGCTCGAGTCACAGCAGCGAGAGTTCGTCGGAGACATCCTGACGAGCGGCCGTCATCTACTGCAGTTGATCAACGACATCCTCGACCTCTCGAAGGTCGAGGCAGGTCGGATGGACTTCGTCGCTGAGCCGTTGAAGCTCTCCGCGGTGATCGACGAAGTGTGCTCGATGCAGCGAAAGATCGCGCGCGAGCGCAAGATCGAGCTGTCAGTCGAGGCCGATCCCGCGATCGACGAAGTGTCGCTCGACGGCGCGCGGCTCAAGCAGGTGCTCTACAACTTCGTGTCGAACGCGCTGAAGTTTACGCCCGAAGGCGGCACTGTGGTCGTGCGCACGAGACGAGAAGGCGCCGAGGACTTTCGGCTCGAAGTGCAGGACTCGGGGATCGGCATCGCCCCGAGCGATATCCACCGCTTGTTCGTCGAGTTTCAGCAGCTTCGCGCCGGCGCGAGCAAGTCCCACGGAGGGACGGGGCTCGGGCTGGCGCTCACGCGCAAGCTGGTCGAGTCCCAAGGAGGCTCGATCGGCGTGGACAGCGAGCTGGGCGTGGGGAGCACGTTCTATGCGATTCTTCCTCGGCGCTTCGAAGAGCCGCGCAGAGCGAGATCGAGCGCGAACTCGTCGACGGACCACACATCCAAGCGCAAGATCCTCGTCGTCGCGGACGACCCGAGCGAAGGCGCACGAATTCAACTCGCGCTGGCCAAGCATCACTTCGACGCCCGGCTGTGCGCGAGCGGCGGCGATGCGCTCTCGCTCCTCCGTGAGTCGGCGTTCGACGCGGTGCTGCTCGACCTCGTTCTGCCAGACATGCACGGGCTCGAAGCGGTCCGTCGCATCCGCGCCCTCGCGAGCTCGAACGGAACGCCGGTCGTCTTGCTCACCATCGCCAGCGCCGATACGTCCTGCGCGCTCGAGGTCAGCGACGTCGTCGCCAAGCCGTGCGAAGAGGACGCGCTCATCGAGTCACTCGCGCGCGTCGGCGTGCAGTCTCCGAGCAACGTCTTCGTCATCGACGACGACGAGCTGGCGCAGCGGCTCATGGCGGTGGCGATCGAGCGCGCTGGCTACGCGGCGACGCGCTTCTCCGACGCGAGCTCAGCGCTGAGCGCGATCGAGCGCGAGGCGCCGTCCGCAGTCGTCCTCGACCTGCAGATGCCGTCGATGGACGGCTTTGCGTTCTTGCATGCGCTTCGCGCGAACGAGCGCTTCGCGCGCCTGCCGGTGATCGTCTGGACGGTGCTCGACCTGAGCAAACAGCAGCTCGATGCCCTGCAATCGATGGCGCAATCCGTCATACGAAAAGACGGGACGACGGTCGGGATCGTCCGCGCGCTCGACGCGTGCCTCGGCGCGACGATGACGACGGAGCGTGCATGAACGAGCCCGTCCTCGTGGTCGACGACAACGCGGAGAACAAGAAGCTGCTTGCGTTTTTGCTCGTTCGACGCGGCTACGAAGTGCGCACCGCCGAGAGCGCAAAGGACGCCCTCGCGGCGCTGCTCGTCTTCAAACCGCGAGTCATTTTGCTGGATCTTCAGATGCCCGGCACCGACGGCTATACGCTCGCGCGCACGCTGAAGAGCTCGCCGCTGTGGAGCCGAATTCCGCTCATCGCGGTGACCGCGTACGCGATGAAGGGCGACGAGCAGCGCGCCCTCGATGCTGGCTTCTCCCGGTACATCACCAAGCCGATCGACACGCGCGCGTTGCCGTCGATCATCGCGGCGTTGATCGAGCAGCACGAGGACGAGGTCGCTCCGTCCGAGCCGCCCTGATCCAGCGCGAGCCGAGAATCACCGAACCGCCGTCGAGCCTCGGCGTTCGGTCGCTGTGGGACCAGCCTCGCGGGCTCGGTAGCCCGCGACCGTCGGCGCTGAATGCGATACAAGCGCGTCTCGGCTATGACCACCGACGCTTCTCCGCGCGCTGAGCCTCGAGCGATCGGGCTTCGAGCGCGCTCGCTCTTGAAAGCGGCGCTTCGACTCGCGCTCGATCACGTCGAGCGATCCCTGCCGCCGCCCGCGCAGCGCTCGCGGCTCGCGACGATCGCGCTCATCGTCGCGCAGCTCGCGAGCGTGGCCCTCTTTGTCGCCGCGTGGAAGCAGTCCGGCGCGGTGATCGCAGCGGCGCCAGCGCCTCCCCCCGTGCAACCGCCGACGGCGACGACCCGGTTCGGGCTCACCGAAGAGCAACGGCGCGCGATGTTTCGAGAGCTGGCGGCGGCCGAGCAGGCCGAGCGCGCTCGCGCCATCGCGCAAAACACGTGGGGCGGTCACGCGTGGTCACGAGAGGACGACCTCGGCTACGTGCTGCGTGATCGCGCTCGTGCGGTGGGCCAGCGCTACGGACTCTCGCTCACGCACGCGTATCTCGTGTTCGACGAGGGCGTGCGCAATCGATGGCCGGGGCCCGACGGACAACCTCTTTCGGCGACGGTGACGCCGCTCTCGTTGAGGACAGAGTGATGACCGCAGGCGCAACGAAGCTCGTGCATCCGGTGGCCCCGAGCGGCGAGCGTTGGACCGACTGGCTGCTGTCCTTCGTGTGGCTGCGGTTCGCGATCTATCTCGTCGCGATTCGGTCGCTGATTCAACCGCTGTTCGTCAACGGCCGCCACCTGGTCGAGCACATGGACGAGCACCAGTTTCACGGCTGGGAGCTCGCCAACAAGATCACCCTCCTCCGCTATCACCAGCTCCCCGCGTGGAACCCGTATTGGTGCGGCGGAACCGTCGGCGTCGCGGCGCCGGAGGACATCTTCTTCGCGCCCGACAACCTGCTTCGACTGGTGTTCGAAGTCGAGATCGCCCGGCATTTGAGCGTTCTGTTGGGCCTTTGCCTCGCCGCAGAGGGGACGTACCGACTCGCGCGCGCGATGGGCTCGTCGTCGATCGCGGCGCTCGGGGCGGCCTTCATCTACACGACCAACCCGATGCTGGCGCTGTGGACGTGGGTCGGCTTCTTCAACTTCGTCGTGGGCTTCGGCGTGATGCCATGGGTCGGTTGGTGCACGCTGATGGGCATCGAGCGCCCCGCGTACCGGTATCTCGGCGCGTTCTTCTTCGCGTGGATCTTCTTGAGCGCAGGGACGTACCCAGCGCCGTACACGCTGATGTTGATCGGCTATCTCACGGTGTGCATGGCCGTGATGACGCGCGGACGCGCCTCGGTGCTCGGCGTCCGACCGTTCGTCAGCAGCGCCGCGCTCGGCGGCGTCTTCGTGCTGCTGGTGCTCGTGAAGTTCGTCCCGCTCATGCTGTTCTTGAAGCAGTTCTCCCGCACGTGGAACGTCGTCGAGCAGCACCCGCCCCAAGAGATCCTGGCGTACCTCACCGCCAATCACAGCGTGGTCTTCGCGCTCGCGGTCATGGCCGTGCTCACTCGCGACCGCTGGGCGATCGTGTGCCTGCTCGGCGCTGCGATCTTCTTCGGCCTCTCGATGGGCGATTTCGATCCGCTCTCGCCCTACCATTTGCTCAAGCAGCTCCCGCTCTTCAAGCAGCTGCGATCGCCCGAGCGCCACGTCACGCTGCTGTTTCTCTTCATCGCGCTCGGCGCGGCGCGGATGGTCACGATCCTCGAGGACAGCATCCCCAAGGCCCTCGCAGCGGCGATCGGCGCGCGGTCTGTGTCCGCCCTTCCGCGCGTGCTGCGCGTCGCGGTCGTCGGCGCCGGCACGCTCGTCGTCGCGCTCGCGCTCGGTCCTCGCTACCAACAGACCGTGACCGCCGCCGCGGCTGGGTTCGCGCAGCTCGCGTTCACCTTCGAACCGGCGCGCCCGTACGCGCAAGAGTTTCGACAGCACCGTGGAAACCGCCGCGACGCGCAAGTGTTTCCCGCGGTGGACATGGGCTCGCTCTACTGCATCACCGGCATCCCCGTGCCGCAGTCAACGCTGCTGCGCGCGGACCTCGCCCACGAGGAGTACCCGCTGGATCCAGCGCTCGCCACCGTGCGCCGCGTCCGTTGGACCCCAAACGAGATCACGCTCGATGTGCAAGCGAGCGCGCCACGCGCGTGCTCGTGAACCAGAACTACGAACGCCATTGGCGCACCAGCGTGGGGACCGTGGTCTCGCACCAGGGCCTGCTCGCCATCGACGTTCCTGCTGGGCGTCACACGGTGGTGCTCAAGTTCGTCGATCGCGCGCTGCAACTCTCGCTGCTCGTCTCCGCGCTCACGCTGCTCGCACTCGGCGCGATGCTCGCGAAGTACGCGGCGCGAAGCGCTCGCGCGACGCTCGATTCGCTGCGCGCCCGCAAGGCACCCGCCGTCAGCGCATCGAAAGACGACTGACGCTCGCGCCACGCACGATGCGTGCAGCGTCGAGTCCTGCGCCGCTGGTCGTTCGAGGTGCGAGCTACGGCTGACCGTCGCGCTTGATCCGCAGCCGTCGCTCGACCGCCGCGCCCACCGCCTCGCCATAGAGCGTGTGCAGGTGAAACCACCGCGGAAACCGCGCCACCATCGCCTCGTAGCGCCTCACCACTTCATCGTGCGACGGAGGCGCGCGATCCACGGCGATCCACGCCACCGGCTGCAACATCGACCCGCCGCGGATCCTGTAGCCAGCGAGCAGGTCCGGGTTGCGCGCGAGCGCGACCTCCCAGCCCTCGTAGATCTCTCCCGCGAGCGGGCGCACGGACATCGCGCGGCGAATCAACGCGTCGCTCACCGTTCGCTCTTCGACCCACTGGTGATCATGCGAGACCGACGGAGTGAACAGCCCCGCCGTGTCGAACACGCGAACGCCGGTGTAATACCCGACCATCCCGATGTCGCGGCCGACGTACCAGCTGTCCTCGACGGCCACGTTGCTCGACTCGAGCACCGCCCACGCCTGCGTGATCTGCCCCATCTCGTACTCGGGCATCGCGGTGATGTGCGGCGGCTCCGCTCGATAAAACGCCCACACGGTGTCGCGCCACTTGTCCATGCTCTTCGGCAGGACCCAGCGACCTTCGCGCGCCTCGTCAGGGCTGTATCGATTGTCGATGCGAACGACGAAGTACGCCGCGTGCAACACGAGGCCGGCAGCGATCACCGACACGGCGCGCGCCAGCGTCTTGCGGCGCGGCGCTTCGACGGAGATCAGCGTGTCGATCAAGAGCGCCCATCCGATCGGCGCGAGCATGGTGATCGGCAGGTGATGTCGAAGGCTGGGCATCCAGTCCAAGATCACCGAGAGGACGAAGTACGCGCACGCAATCGCGGTCAGCGGAAGCGCGAGGCTCCGTCGCTTCACGCCGAGCACGATGAGAAAGAGCGAGCCGCCGACGTACGCGATCGCTTCGGTGATCCCCGCGCCCTGCACGACGAGCGGCGCGAGGCGGCGGAGGTCCTTGGCGACGTGCGAGCCCTTCACGAAGTACGTGTTGGGCACCCAGTAGCCGTAGTACGCGCGGCGCGCGAGCAGACCGACGAGCAGCACGGCGACCGCAGGCCACAGCCCCGTGACGAGCTTCTTCGCGGTCTCTTTCGCCTTGTCCTTCGAGCCAGCGGCGAGGACGGGCGCGAGCGCGTTGACCGCGAGATAGAGCACGGACTCGGGGCGCGCGGTGCCGCACGCGACGATGGCGAGGATCGCGAGGACGCGGTTGCGCCGGGAGTCTTGCTGCACAAACGCGTGCACCGCGACGGGCAAGAGCACGAGCGTCGCGAGGTGCAGCGGCGTCTCGAGCCCGAGCGTGGACCAGTTGATCGCGTAGCTGTTCGTCGCGAAGACCACGGACGGAAGCCACGCGAGCCACGGCCGCACGCCCGCTACGTCGCGGGTGGCGCGGTACAGCCCCCACTGTGTCGCAAGTAGACACAGGATCCCGAGGAGCTTGGTCCACGTGACGCCTTCGATCCGAAGGACGTATCCGAGCGCCTGCAGAAACATCCACAGCGTGCCCGAGTAGCCTTCGACGCGCTCGTGACCGTTGTAGACCGCGCCGTTTCCGCGGGCGAGGTTCTCTGCGTAGCGCAGCGAGATAAACAGATCGTCGACGGTGCGCGGAAAGTAGTACGCCAGGTGCGCGAGCGTCCCGACGACGATCGCGACGGCCATGAACGCGTGCAGCCACCGTTCGCGCGACGCGCGCTTTGCAGCGAGCTCAGTCATGACAGCGCCGCGTCAGCTTCGGCCGAGCGCTTGATTGATGCGCGCGGGATCGAACCCCACCGAGAGCCTGCCTCGAATCGAGATGATCGGGATCGAGCCCGTCGGGACGCCCTGCTCGCGCGCGCGCGTCGTGAGCTCGCGCGCCGCGTCGGGCTCGCGCTCGATGTCGTGCTCGACGAAGGGAATGCCTTGGGATCGCATCCATGCCTTCGCCTGGTTGCACGCCCCGCACCACGCCGCGCCGTAGACCACGATCTCGGGCGTCGCGTTGACGGGCTGGCCGTTGGCGTTGCGCTGCGCGGCCTGATTGGCGCGCGGCGAGCGCGGGGTCGAGCTCGGCCGCGAACGCCTCGGCTTGCACGGACCGCACGGTGAAGCGGCCGTCGCTCTGCGGGCTGCGCAGGTCGGCGACGTACACCCAACCAGCCGCGCGCAGCTCGGGTCGCAGCGGATCGACGCGCACGCGCTCTCTGCGATCCTGCGGGACCTCTCCCACGCTCGACGCCGCGTGCGCGTTGCCCACCGAGTCGAACCAGAAGAGCGTCACGTCCGTGCTGTCCGCGCGAAGCTCGAACGGGACCGCAGGCGCGCCCGCGGCGTCGGCGCTCTGCGACTGCTCGCTCGCGGGCGCTGGGCGCACCGAGGCGCTCGATCGGTTGCAGCCAGCGCCCCCGACCACCGCACACACAATCAAGACCAACGACCTCAACGACAAGCGACTCACGACGAGCTCTCCTCCGAAAGACGCATCCACTCTTCGGTGTAACCGTCGACGCGACGGACCATTTCCTGCTCTTTTTCGGCGAGCTCTGCAATCTTCTCCCAGTCGCTTCCGGGAGCGTCGCGGAGCTGGGCGCGAAGTTCGCCGAGTTTTTCCTCGGATTGCGCGATGAGCTTCTCGAGCTCGGCGATCCGGCGAGCGCGCTTTTCGCTCTCGCGCGCCTTGCGCTTGGCGTCTTCGTAGCTCTCTCGGCCCTTGTTGCCGCCCTTCACGGGCTCTTGCGGCGCAGCCTTCGTGGGCTTGGCGCTCTTGGCCGCTTCGAGCTCCCTCGCCTGCGCCTCGAGCTTCTGTTGGTGCGAGACGTAGTCGCTCCACGAGCCCGAGTACAGCGTGACGTTTCCGTCCTCCAAGTGCACCAACCGCGTGGCGACGCGCTCGAGAAAGTACCGGTCGTGCGAGACGAGGATCACCGTCCCCTCGAAGTGCGCCAAGGCCTCTTCGAGGATCTCGCACGCCGGGATGTCCAAGTGATTCGTGGGCTCGTCGAGCAGCAAGACGTTGCGCGGAACCAACAAGAGCTTCGCCAGCGCGAGCCGCGTTCGCTCGCCACCCGACAGGACTTCACCGCGCGAAACGGGTCATCGCCGTAGAACCGAAACCGCGCGAGGTACTGCCGAACCGCGTCGACCACCATGTCCGGTCGAACCCCGCGGATGATGTCCACGCAGGACTTCTCGGGGTCGAGCGACTCCAAGTGCTGATCGAAGTAGCCGATGTCCAAGTTGGTTCCGAGCCGAACATCGCCGCGATCGCCCTCCATCCCCTGCCCCGCGAGCAGCTTCAAGAGCGTGGATTTTCCCGCGCCGTTGGGCCCGACGATCGCGACGCGATCGAGCCGCTTGATGAGCAGCTCGACGCCGTCGAACAGCACGCGTCCCCCGCGCTCGGCGCGGAGCCCTTGCACTCGAGCACGATGTCGCCGGTCCGCCTCGCCGACGCGAAGCGCATCCCGAGCTTGCGCGCGCTCGCCCAGACGTCGTCCGGGTTCTCCAAGCGCTCGAGCTTCTCGAGCATCTTGCGGCGCCCCTGCGCGATCTTCGTGTTTTGCCCGGCGATATTGCGGCGAATGTACTCTTCGGTCTTCGCGATGAAGTCTCGCTGCTCCATCACCGCCTTGCGCTCGCGCTCGAGGTCTTCGTCCCGCGCGATCACGTACTCGCTGTACTTCAGCGGGTAGTCGCGAAACGAAAACATCCCGAGCTCCGCCGTTCGGGGGCACGTCGCGTCGAGAAACGCGCGATCGTGCGACACCACGATGACCGCCCCGCGGTAGCTGCGAAGAAACCCTTCGAGCCAGAACACCGTCTCGAGGTCGAGGTGGTTGGTCGGCTCGTCGAGCAGCAACAGATCGGGCTTGGCCGCGAGCACCACCGCGAGCTGCAGTCGCCCGCGCTCTCCACCGGAGAGCGAAGAGACCATGCGCGACAGATCCGCGTCGGTGAAGCGCACTTGATGAGCGATCGCGCTCACCTCACGCTCGATCGCGTCCGCGCCGGTCTGCATGTACCGGTCTTGCGCGAACGCCAATCGCTCGAGCGCTTCGTCCGTGCCCGACGCCGCCGCCTCTTCCGCCGCCGTCAATCGATGCCGAGCCTCGCGCGCCTCGACGAAGGTGGCCAAGAGCGCGTCGAGCACCGTGCCCATCGGATCGGGCTCGTGCGACTGGTGCAAATAGCCCACGCGCGTCCCTTTCGGCAGAAGCACGCGGCCCTCGTCAGGGGTGAGCTCTCCGGCGATGAGCTTGAGCAGCGTGCTCTTTCCCTGCCCGTTGGGGGCGACGAGCGCGAGCTTCTCGCCGAGCGCCATCGTAAACGAGACGTCCTCGAACACCGTGTCGGCGCCGTACGAGAACGTGAGGTGATCCACTTGGAGAATCGTCATCGCTCGCTATGGAGTGCGCGGTCGCTCGAGCGCGAGGCCGAAGCGCCGCGCAGCGATCGCATAGAGATTGTGGCAACGGTCGCGGGTGCTCGCGACGCGCTCGCGCTCCTCGTTGGCCTCGCGCAAAAGGACGCTCGCACGCGCGGTGTCCGCCGCGGAGAGCTCGCTCTGCGGGCGCATCCCGCCGTCGGGCGAGACCAAGATCGACCGGACTTCTTGGAGCTTCTGCGTCGAGACGATCAGCCCTCGATAGGTCGTCACGCACGCGTCCTTGAGGTCGCGCGCGCCCGCGCTCTGGACGGCGAGCGACTCGAGCACCTCGAGCGCGTTCACGTGCGGCCGACCTTCGGGCGCGGCGATCAAGCGAGAGATGGACTCGGTCACCCGTCGAAGCTCGGCGTCGTTGGTCGTCGTCGGGTCGAACGGGCCTCCGCTCTCCGGCGGACGATCGTTGGATCGCTGCAGCACGAACACGATCACGGCGATCAACGCGACGATCGCGACGCCTGCGAACAACCGCTGCGCCTTCGCTGCGGCGTCCATCGGCGCGGGCCGCTCGCTCTCTTGGCTCTTGTCTCGCTTCGGTGTTGGCACAGCGCTCACACCGGCGGGACGATGTGCTTCTTCGCGGGGCGAGCTTCGCGCTTGCGGCGGGCCCGCTTGAAGCGCGCGACGATCTCTCCGCGCAGCTGCGGCCACTGAACGACCGAGTCCACCACGAGCTCGGCGGCGAGCTTGAGCAGGTCGATGTCCGCTCGGTACTCGTCGCGGAGCTTGGTGACGAACGCGTCGCGCTCGGGGCCGGCGGGGACCTCTTGGATCTTGTTGAAGTACACCGCGTTGACCGCGGCGTTGGGCCCCATCACGGCGATCGACGCAGTGGGGAGCGCGATGCACGCGTCCGGCTCGAACGCCGGTCCGCACATCGCGTACAGCCCCGCGCCGTACGCCTTGCGCACGATCACGCTGAGCTTGGGCACGCTCGCCTCGCTCACCGCCGCGATCATTTGGCGCCCGCGCGGATGATGCCCTGCTGTTCGACCTTCGAGCCGATCATGAAGCCCGGGACGTCCGCGAGGTACAGCAGCGGAATGTTGAACGCGTCGCACAGCCAGATGAACCGCGCGGCCTTGTCGGCGCTGTCGACGAAGAGCACGCCGCCCTTGTAGTAGGGGTTGTTCGCGACGATGCCGACCGCCATCCCGTCGATGCGCGCGAAGCCCGTGAGGAGCTCTTGCGCGAAGAGCTTCTTCACTTCGAGCCAAGAGCCTTCGTCGATGAGCTCTTCGATCAGCTGCAGCATCTTGAAGGGCTTGTTCTCGTCGGTGGGGACGAGCTGCTCGAAGGTCTTTCCGCTCTGTTTGGGGGCGATCGCGGCGACGTCGGGCGTGGGCTCTTCGAAGTTGGTGGGCATGAACGCGAGGTACTTCTTGCACCACGCGAGCGCTTCGTCCTCGCTCTTGGCGAGCACGTCGCCGCAGCCCGAGACGGAGCAGTGCATCTTCGCTCCGCCCATCTCTTCGAGCGTCACCTTCTCGTTGATGACCATCTCGGCCATGCGCGGCGAGCCGAGGTACATCGACGCGTTGCCCTCGACCATCACGACCACGTCGCAGAACGCAGGGATGTACGCCCCGCCCGCGGCGCTCGGCCCGAACAGCAAGCACACCTGCGGAACCTGACCGCTCATCGCGACCTGGTTGTAGAAGATCCGGCCCGCGCCGCGGCGGCCCGGAAACATCTCGATCTGATCGGTGATGCGCGCGCCCGCCGAGTCGACGAGATAGAGCATCGGGCAGCGAAGGTCCTTCGCGACCTCTTGAATACGGAGGATCTTTTCAACGGTCCTGGCGCCCCACGAGCCCGCCTTCACGGTGCTGTCGTTGGCCATGATCGCGACGACGCGGCCGTCGATCGTCGCGGTGCCAGTCACCACGCCGTCCGCGGGAAGCTCGGGGTCGAGGTTGTTGGCGAGGGCCGCCTCTTCGACGAACGAGCCCGCGTCGATCAAGCGATTGATTCGCTCGCGACAGAAGAGCTTGCCGGTCTCGGCGTTCTTCGAGTGGTACTTGGGGTGGCCGCCCTGCTCGACGCGGGCGAGCGTCTCTTCGACACGCTTCGCAGTGCTCATGGAGGGCCCGTTCGCTACCACGAAACGCCAGGCTCGGTCGCGCATCGTCGCGACGCCCGTCCCGCATTTCGTCACCCCGCGCGCTCGGATCGACCGCGCCCGCTCGAAGGTTGTACGACCGAACAACCGAGCGACGCCCATGACCCACGCCACGCCCATCCGCTACGCCACCTTCGACACGCGCATCGGCCGGTGCGCGATCGCCTGGGGAGAGTCCGGCATCGTCGGGTTCTTTCTTCCAGAGAAGACCGCCGCTGCGACCGTTCGTCGCGCGCGCGAGCGGCTCGGCGACGCGCTCGTCGAAGCAGAGCCGACTGCGACGATCGCTCGCACGATGGACGGCGTGCGTGCGCTGCTCGAAGGAGAGCTCTCCGCGCACGAGACGCTCGCCCGAGCGAAGCTCGACTTCGCTGCGGTGCCCGAGTTTCACCGCAAGGTGTACGAGCGCGCGAGGGAGATTCGCCCAGGAGAAGTGCGCTCGTACGCGAAGCTCGCCGAGCAGGCGGGCAGCGCCAAGGCCTCGCGCGCGGTGGGGCAGTCGATGGCGAAGAACCCGTTTCCCGTGATCGTCCCGTGTCATCGCGTGCTCGCCGCGAACCAGAAGATCGGCGGCTTTTCTGCGCCCGGCGGCGTCGAGACGAAGCTCAAGATGCTCGCGATCGAGCGCGACGCAGCCCTCCGCGCGAGCAGCGCGCAGCGGTTCGCGTTCGACCCCGACGAGGCCGTCGCGCACCTAAGAAAGAGCGATCGAACCCTGAAATCGCTGGTCGATCGCGTCGGCGCCTTCTCGATGAAGCTCGACCCCACGCCGAGCGTGTTCACCGCCCTCGCCCAAGCGATCGCCTACCAGCAGCTCACGGGAAAAGCCGCCGAGACGATCTGGACCCGCGTCGTCGGTCTGTTTCCCTACCGCGCCGAGGGCCCCGATCCCGCCCTGGTGGCGAAGACCTCGCACGAGACCCTTCGCAGCGCAGGGCTCTCGACCGCCAAGGCCCTGGCGATGAGCGACCTCGCGAAAAAGTGCGTCGACCACACCGTTCCCACGCTCGAGCAGCTGAGCGCGCTCGACGATGCGACGGTCATCGAGCGGCTCACGTCCGTGCGCGGCGTCGGTCGCTGGACCGTCGAAATGCTGCTCATGTTTCGCTTGGGCCGGCCCGACGTCCTGCCCGTCGACGACTACGGCGTGAAGAAGGGCTTTCAACGAACGTTCGGCGGCGAGCTGCCCACCAAGGCCGTGATGCTCGAACGAGCGCAGAAATGGGCGCCGTTTCGCAGCGTCGCGAGCTGGTACCTCTGGCGCGCCAACGAGCTTCCGCAACCATCGCAACACGAGTGACCTTGGCGACCTTCGACGCCGCGCGCAAACTCGCAGAGCGTGAAGTTTCGAATCGTCGCCATCGAACGGCCCGACCGCGCCGCTGGCAACGCCGCGATCTGTTGGCTCTGCCGCGAGGTCGTCGACGCAGACGAGCCGCGTCTCGTCGTCGACCGAACCCAGCTCGCGCATGCCGCGTGCGCGCTCTCGCTCTCGCCGCGCGAACTCCCGCGCGCGCGGCCTGCGCGCGCGACAGCTCCTCGACGACGAGACGCTCGCGCAAATCCAACTGCGTCGCGAAGCCATCGAAGCGCAAGAGCTCCACTCGTCGATCCTCCGCGCTCGCTCGAACGCCCGCGCCGTGGCGACCCAACGCTTCGACGCGATCCTGCCGCTGCGAGATCGACACGAGAGGCCCGTCGTCCGCGTCTACGTTGACACGTCGACTCGTCGCGATTTGTCCTACGAAATCCCTAGCAGAACGCGCACCAGCGCGGCGTTGATCCAGTCGACCTCGAAGCGCACGTACCACTTCGTCACCCCCGTCTTCGCCCCGTCCGTCGAAGACCCGGCGATCCCCACGGTCGGCGCGCTCGTCATCGTCGACTCCGACGAGCGGCTCAGCATCCTTCGCGCGCAGTCGATCGCCTCGCTCTCCGCTCAGAACCTCTCGACCCCCATGATCTGGATCTACGGCCCCGACCCGAACAAACGGGCGCGGGCCGAGCTGCTCGTGCGATCGTGGCTAACCAACGCCGGCTTCGCGGGCGACGAAGCGCTCGCGGTCAGCAGCGAACACCGGGACGCGACGGCGTTTTGCGCGGTGATCGACGCGATGGACACGCACTTCATCGAGGCTCGATGGCCGCCGCTGCTCGCGCACCGGCCTGCGGCGCTGTCCCACCAGCGAAACGACAGGGCGCTCGCCACGCTCGACGCGCTCATCGAAGACCACGACGACGCCGGCGTGAAGAAGATCCTGCAGATCGCCGCGCGGGACTCGGCGAAATCCGCCGGAGCCAAGGAGCAGCTGATCGCCGCTCGCGCCGCTCGCGCCCTCTCGTGGGCTCCGATTCGCTCGACGGCGCTCACGCTCTGCGCGCTCGCGCTGCGCAGAGAGGACGCCGCGCCGCTCGTCGAGTGGCTCGCGCGCGCGTGCGAAGGACGGCGCCAGCTGACCGCGGACCTGATGAGCGCCGCGCGGACGCTCATCGCGCTCGAGGTCGAAGCGGTGATCCCCCCGCTCGTCGCGCTGTTCGATCGCTGCATGAGCAACGACTACAGGTCGTCGACGATCGCCGGTCTCTTCGAGCCCGTCGAGTCCACGTCGTTCGCGCGGGCGACCATCGCCGAGTTCGCTTCGTATCAGGCTCGCTGGGCGGCGACCGACACGCGCGCGCGTTATGCGGACCAGCTCACGGCGAAGCTCGCGCGTCGCGTCGAGTTCGCCGAGGACGAGCGGCGAGCGCGTCAACGGCGGCGCGCGCGCCGTTGATTTCTGCACACTCATTCAACTGGCCGCGCCTCCCCCGCGAGCGTCACTCGCCCTTGTAGCTGGGCTTGCGCTTCTCGGCGAACGCGGCGAGCGCCTCGCGACGATCGGCGCTCACGAGGGTGCGCTCGTAGCAGAGCTGCTCGAGGTCGAGGCCCGCTTCGAAATCCCGCTCGAATCCCAGGTCGATCGCCTCCATGGCCGCGGCGAGCGCGATCGGCGCTCCGTGGGCGAGCGGCGCGGCGAACTCTTTGGCGGCCTCGACGATGGGCTGCCCTTCTTTGGCCACGGCCGTCACCAGTCCGAGCGCGAGCGCCTCTTGCGCCGAGCACTTGCGCGCCATGAGGATGAGCTCTTTGGCGCGGCCCGGCCCGACGAGGCGCGAGAGCCGCTGCGTCCCTCCGGCGCCCGGAATGATCGCGAGCGACGTCTCGGGCAGCCCGACGATCGCGCCCGGGGCGCACACGCGCAGATCGCACGAGAGCGCGACCTCGAAGCCGCCGCCGAGCGCGACGCCGTTGATCGCGGCGACGACGGGCTTGGGGCATCGGTCGATGGCGCCGAACGAATCCCGGTACAAACGCAGGAGCAACCGCACGTCGTTCTCGGTCATGCCCTGGCGCTCTTTGAGGTCAGCGCCCGCGCAAAAGGCCTTGTCTCCGGCGCCCGTGAGGATCACGACGCGCGCGGATTTGTCCTCAGCGAGCGCGCGAAAGGCAGCGCCGATCTCGTGCAGAAGCGCGCGAGAGAGCGCGTTCATTCGGTCGGGGCGGTTGAGCGTGACGACGCGAAACGGTCCGTCTTCTTGAACGGTGAGCGAGGTGTACTGGGTCATGACGGCCGCGGACGGTACCGCGATTTTCGCTCGCATAGAGCGGAGCCCGGTTGGAAGGAAGACGGGTCATCGCCACGGTCGTCATCTCCCCGGTGGGACAGATCCATCTCCTGAGAAAATCCCGCGTCGCGTGTCGCCAACCGAAGGCGGAGCTGGAGCCCGGTTGGAAGGAAGACACGCCACGGGTCATTCGTGCGGAGCCCGGTTGGAAGGAAGACACGCCACGGGTCATCTCCTGGGAAAAATCCCGAGAACCCGCGTCGCGTGTCGCCAACCGAAGGCGGAGCCCGTGTCGATGCGTCGATCTTCCCCAGCGCGGCTCAGCGCTTCGCGCGCGTGTCCTCTCTGCGCACGCCGTCGAGGATGATCGAGATGAACTCCATGGCCACCGAAGGATCGCGGAGCGTCTCGTCTCCAGCGAGCGCCATCGCCGCCAGGTGCTCGGCCGCGCCGACGACGATCGCCGCGCTCACCCGAGAGTCTCCGGGCCGCGTGAGCCCGCGCTGACTCGCGAAGGAGGCGAGCTCGAACCCGCCGCGATCGACGAAGCGCGCGAGCTCAGCGACGGGCTTTCGCGCGCCCTCCGTCGGGGCGCGACGCTCTTGAAGATACAGCCGAACGAGCGGCGCGTTCTCGAAGATCACGCTGGCCAGCTCCGCGGCGAACAGCCCGTACGCGCCCGCGAGGTTCTCGTCGGTGGTACACGACTCGAGGGTGCGCTTGCAGCGCTCGAACGCCTCGCGCAGCGGTCGCTCGATCGGGTCGACCAGCGCGCGCACGAGGTCTTCTTTGTCCCTGAAGTACCGGTAGAACGACCCCTTCGCGACGCCGGCCTTCGAGACGATCTCGTCGATGGTCACCGCTTCGATGCCGCGGGCCAGCATGAGGTCGAGCGCCGCGCTCGCGAGCTGCGAGGTCCGCGCCTTGCGGTTGGCGTCGCGCTTGCCGCCCTCGGGCCCCGGACGCTCGACCGGAACCACCGTGGGCGTGGCTTCGACCTGGAGTTTTGGCCGCCTTGACTTTCGACTCTGCATCGGCAAATACTCTGACTGTTCAGTCACGATTTCTGCAATCACCGACTTTGTCGACGACACCGTCGACGGCGACGGGCAACGGACGGAGCGAGCGATGATCGGGTTTCCTCTGGCGCTTCTCTACTCGAACGCAGGCGAGTGGTTCATTCACAAGTACATCCTCCACGGCCTGGGCAAGAAGCGTCGCTCGTTTTGGAACTTTCACTGGCACGAGCACCACTCGGTCGTCCGCAAGTCGCGCGGCTTGGATGAAGCGTACAACGCGCCCATCACCGCCAAGCTCAACGCGAAGACGAAGGAAGTGCTCGGCGTCGTGGGCGTCGCGCTCGCGCACGCTCCGCTCTTGCCCGTCGCGCCGTTCTTCACGCTCGGCGTCTGGTACTCCGCAGCCAACTACTACTACGTCCATCGCAAGTCGCACCTGAACCCCGAGTGGGCGCGCAACGTCGTCCCTTGGCACGTGGATCATCACCTCGGGCCCGATCAAGACAAGAACTGGTGCGTCACCAAGCCCTGGTTCGATTGGGTCATGGGCACGCGTGTCCCGTACGTGGGCACCGCGCGCGAAGCCGCCGACATCGCGAAGCGCGCCGAAGGCCCGAAGGTCCCGCCGCCCAGCAACGTCGCAGAAGCGAGCGTCCCGTTCTCCACCAGCGCCGCGCCTGCGTGAGCGCCCTCGCTCGCGCCGACGAGCGCTCGTCTCGTTGAGGCTGGGCCGCGCCCTCGCCCTTGTCGCGGCGCGCCGTCGCTCTATCCTCGCGCGCCGTGAGCTCATCGAACGCTTCTTCGCGCTCGGGTCGTTGGACGCCCGAGAACATCCCTTCTCTCGCTGGCCGCCGCATCGTCGTCACGGGCGCCAACTCGGGCATCGGCCTCGACGCCACGCGCATCTTCGCGGGCAAGGGCGCCCGAGTCATCCTCGCCTGTCGCAGCACGGACAAGGGCCAACGCGCGCGCGACGAGATCGTCCGCCAGCACCCCGACGCCGACGTCGAAGTGCGCAAGCTCGACCTCGCGTCGCTGAGCTCGGTGCAGAAATTCGCAGACGATTACCTCGCGAAGGACGGCGCCCTCGACGTGCTCGTGAACAACGCTGGCGTCATGGCCCTGCCCCGATCGCTCACCGAGGACGGCTTCGAGATGCAGTTCGGGACCAATCACCTCGGGCACTTCGCGCTCACCGCGCGGCTGTTCTCTGCGCTCGACAAGGGCTCGAACGCCCGCGTCGTCGTCGTCAGCTCGCTCGTGCACAAGAGCGGCAAGATCCGCTTCGACGACCTGCACGGCGAGCGCTCGTACGCCAAATGGAGCGCGTATTCGCAGAGCAAGCTCGCCAACCTCTTGTTCACGCACGAGCTCGACCGACGGCTCCGCGCGGCCAACAGCCCCGTCATCGTCGCCGCCTGCCACCCGGGCTACGCCAACACCAACCTGCAGTACGTCGGACCGCAGATGGAGAAGAGCGGATTCGGCGAGACCATCATGCGCATCGGAAACCAATTTCTCGCGCAGCCCGCAGAGCTCGGCGCCCTCCCCACGGTCTACGCCGCGGTCGCCGACGACGTTCGCTCGGGTGACTTCATCGGCCCCGACGGGTTCATGGAGATGCGCGGCTACCCCAAGCACGTCGAGGCCGCCAGCCGCGCGAAGGACTCGGACGTCGCGCGACGACTCTGGGAGGTCAGCGAGAAGGCCTGCAAGATCGAGTTCGCGATCCCGTCGCACACATAATCAATTCGCCTGACGAATCACTGCGAGAAACACCGATGTCGAAGGCGATCTTCATCACCATCCCGTTCAGCCACTACTGCGAGAAGGCGCGCTGGGCGCTCGATCGCGCGGGCGTCGAATACGAAGAGCGCGGCTACCTCCCGGGGCTCAACCGCGCCGCCACGGTGCGCTACGGCGGAACCACGGTGCCCATGCTCGTTCACGACGGCCTCGTTCTCAAAGACTCGACCGACATCGTCGCGTACGCCGATCGACGCGCGTCGAGCGCCGCGCGCAGGCTCGTCCCCGAAGACGCTGCGCTGCGAGACGAAGCGCTCGCCATCGAAGATCGACTGGACAAGCGCATGGGGGTCGCCGCGCGCGCGTGGGCGTACACCTACGTTCTCGAAGACCTCGCCATTCTGCGGCAGCTCGCCACGCACGGCCTGCCCACGCTGCAGCGGCTCGCGCTCGGAAGCCTCGCCGGACCGCTGGCGATGGTCATTCGCAAGGGCCTTCGCATCGGCCCCACCACCCGCGAATGGGGAAAGACCCGCGTCGACGAAGACCTCGCGTTCGTCGGCAGCATGATCGCCGACGGAAGGCGCTTTCTCGTCGGTGACCAGCTCTCGGTCGCGGACGTCGCGCTGGCGACGCTCTCTGCGCCTGCCCTGTTGCCCGACGAGTACCCGCCGGGACTTCCGGCGCTCGACGCGCTTCCGAGCGATGCCTCGGCGCAAGTTCGTCGGTGGCGCGAGACTCCTGCAGGGCAGTTCGCGTTACGGATCTACCGAGAGCACCGAAGGGCGCCGCGAGGAGCGTAACGGCACGCTGGGGGAAGCGGTCGTTTTGCGCGGTCTTTTGCGGGTTTTTCGATCACGCACCGAGGCGCGCACGGCAGTTGCACTGACGGCCGGTATGGTCGGACGTCAGGATTCCATCGGGCTCGGGCGCTCGCGCTCGGGCCTGCTCGCCGCGACCGCGGCTGCGTGCGCGCTGAACGCTTGTGGCGCGAAGACAGGCTTGCGTGTGACGGACCCCACGCGCGACGCCGCCATCTTCGATGTCATGGACGCTTCCGATGCGGGCGCAGACGCGGACGTCGTCGACGCGATGGTTCAGGACGTCCGGCCGACCTATCTCGGAACGGAGTTCTGGGCGGTCTCGACCACCAACTCGAACCTGCCCACAGACAACCCCTTCTCCTTCGCCATCGCCGTGGGAAATCCCAGCGCCACCGCCGTCGACGTCACCGTCACCGGCGGCGCGCTCGCGTCTCCTCGACGCTTCACCGTCAGCGCAGGGGGCGCGCATACCGAAGCACTCCCGTGGGTCACCGCGCTCTCGAATCAATCGCAGACGCTCACCAACTGCGCCGAGGGCTGCTGCGACGCCACCTGCTGCGAGTTCAACTCGACGCCGCCCGCGAGCGCGCTCGTGCGCAACGGCGCGTACCGCATCGAAGCCTCGCGCCCCGTCACGATCTACCAGTTCAATCCCTTGGAGTTCGAGTCGCGCACGAGCACCGGCTGCCAGATCCGCTCGTACACCAACGACGCCTCGCTGCTCCTTCCGTCACCCGCGCTCGGGACCGAATACCTCGTTCTGTCTCACGGCACGTTCGCGGGCTTCTCGTTCGTCACGATCACGGGCACCACGATGACGCCGAGCGAAGTGCGCTTCACGGGCACAGCGCCGGTGCTCGCGAGCACGCGCGACGGCTCCGTGCGCCACGCGGCCGCGGGCGAGACCGTCACCGCGATGCTCGCGCGCGGAGACGTGTTGCAAGTGATCTCCGAGGGAGAGCGCTCGGACTTCACGGGCTCGACCGTGAGCGCATCACAGCCCGTCGCCGTCGTCGCGGGCGTGGACTGCACCAACATCTCTCGCGACGGAAGCGCGGGCGCGTGCGACCACATCGAAGAGCAGCTGTTTCCGACAAACACCTGGGGCAACGAGGTCGCCGTCAGCGCGCTGCGCGATCGCGGTCGCGACGAGAGCTATCTGCTCCGCGTGATGGCGGCGCAAGACGACACGACGGTGACGTACACGCCGTCGTGGGTCCGACGCCCGGATCGACTGCGACGCGGTCAGTACGTCGAGTTCGATCACCGAGAGAATTTGCTCGTCTCTGCGACGGGGCCCGTCCTCGTGGCGCAGTACATGGTCGGGCAGCAAGCGACGCCCGGCGCGATGGCGGGCGATCCGGCGATGGTGCTCGAGGTTCCGACGAGGCAGTTTCGAACGGACTATGTGTTCGTCGTTCCGAGCACGTACACGACGAGCTACTTGCAGATCGTGGCGCCCGAAGGATCGATGCCCACGCTCGATGGACGCAGCTTCGACGTCACGCGCGAGCTCATCGAAGGCAGCTCGTGGATGGTCCATCGCGGTCGCATCACCGCCGGCACGCACACCGTTCAGCTCAACGACCGCCGCCCCTTCGGCATCAAGGTCATCGGGATCGCGCCGTACACGAGCTACATGTACCCAGGCGGGCTCGACCTCGCGCGCTGACGAATTCTACCAGCCAATTCTCAGCGAATCATCACACCAAGAAGTCCTTGTCGCGCAGCTTCTTGGGCACGTACTCGTTCGAGATGAAGCTCGTGTCCTTCGTGAGAAGACCGTCGAGCTCCATCTTGAACCCGTTGCTGAGAAGAATGTCGATCTCGCGCTGCCAGTGCTTCTCGGCGAACCACGGGTACGCGCGGATCTGCTTGCTCCGCTCGATGTCTTCTTTGGTGAGCTTGATCTGCACCGCGCTCGAGAGCGCGAACTTCTTGTAGTCCCCCGCGCTCATCCCGAGATACCGCACGCCCGGAACGGCCATGCGCATCGACTCGTACGCCAGGTTGATCGAGCCCTGCTTGAGCACCGAGTAGATGTAGAGCCCCCACGGATCGCTATCGACCAGCACGTAGATGGGCAGTTTGAGCTCGGTCGCGAAGCGCTGGAGCAGTCGTCGCGAGCCTCGCGCAGCCTGACCTTCCGTGGTCATCAGGATGCACTTGTTCTTCTCCCAGAAGCGGTCTTCGTTGAGCCTGTGCCACACGGCTTGCTTCTCGACGACGAGGACGAACTCGGCGTCGCAGCGCACGAACTTCAGCGCGTCTTGCTCGCAGATCGAGGGAATCCCCCAGCCGCCGCGCCCCATCCGTCGCAGGTTGATCTGGTCGCCCGCGTCGTCGACGGTGAGCTCTCCCACGACGAGCCCGCGCTTGTTCGCGAACAAGTGCAGCTCTTCGCGGAGCGCGTCGACCGCCACCTCGACGTCCTCGATGATGGGATCGCTCTCGGCCTGCTCGTCGAAGGTGTTCTCGCTGGTGCCCTTCAGCGTGTGCTTCGTCTTGTAATAGAGCTGACGAATGCTGATCGTCTTGTCTTCTTCGATCAGCTTTCGGCACTCGTTGGCGACGAGGAAGGTCTGCATGAACTTCTTCGCCATGTTCGTGTTGAAGAACTCGCGCGACGCCTTGCGATCGCCGAGCTCGATGATGCGCTTGTCCTCGTTGAACTGAACGTTGGACAGGGCGCGGATCGGAAGCTCGACGGACGGGTTCTTTCCCGTGCGCGCCGAGGCGATCACGCTCAACGCGAGGTGCTTGATCTTCTCGACCGTCTGTTGGTCGCGGCCCTTCTTGCTCTTCTCAGCCATGGCTCTCTGCCTCTGTCTTTCTCAGGCTCAGCGTCCGCGACGCGCCGTAGATCCCTTGCTCGAACCGCTCTTCTTCTTGGCCACCGAGGCGGCGGGCTTGCTCGGCTTGGCGCTCTTGGCGCCCTTCTTCGCAGCCTTCACGCCCTTCTCGGCGCCGCGCTTCGCCGCAGCCGTCGGCGCGCTCGTGCCCTTGCCGCCCACCGCAGGCTTGCTCGCGCCGCTCGCCCGCACCACGCTCGCGAGCCCCGCGGGAACCACCGTGTTGCCCGCGCGCATCGTCGGCGCCGGCGCGCTTGATTTCGTGGGCGCAGACGGGGCTGGCGCACTTGATTTCGTGGGCGGCGTGCTCTTCGCCGTTGCCGTCGCCGTTGCCGCGCTCTTGGCCGCCGGCGCGGGCGCGGTGCTCTTCGCAACAGGCGCCGCGCTCGTGCTCTTCGCGACGGGCGCAGGCGCGACCGCCACGCTCACAGGCGCGGCCGGCGCGGCCTTCACGGTGTGCTGAACCGCCGCTGATTTCGCTGGTGGTGGTGCAGTGCTCGACGGCGCCGATAAACTGCTCGACTTCGAAGGCGTGGTGCTCGCCGCGGGCTTGGGAGCTTCTTTCGCGCCCTTCTTCGCGGCGATGCGCGCTTCGATCTCGGCGTCGAGCCACGACTTCACGCCGCCCGCTTCGGGCTTCGCTTCGGTCGCGCTCGCGCTGGCCGCTGCCGTCGCCGTTGCGGCGGGACGCGGCGGCCACTCGCCCGCGCTCGGAGCGCTCGTGGCGGGCTTCGTCTCGACCACCGCGGGCTTGCTCGCGGCGGTCTCGATCACGGGCGCGCTCTTCGCGACGGTCTCAGCGGGCTTGCTCGGCTCGCTCTTCGCGGCGGGCTTCGTGGGCTCGTTGCTGGTCGCGGGCTCTTCTGCGCGCGCCGCGGCCGCTGGCTTCGAGGCGAGCTCGACGGTGTCGACAGCGCCCTCAGCGGCGGGAGGCGGAAGGCTCTCGGCCTTGGCTTCGGGCTCGTCGAGCGAGACGAAGCTCGACATCGCCGCGAGAAAGTCCTGCCGCACGCGATCGGTGCCGAGGTTGGTGATCTCGCCCACGGCGATGGCGATTTCTTCGATGTACTTCTCGAAGAGGCTCCGGCGTTCGCGCTGCAATTTGTCTGCGTTTTGCGCGTTGAGATACGTCCCGAGCTTGCGCCCGCACTCTTGGAGCGCGCCGCGGATCTCGTCGATGATCTCGTCGTACGAGGCGATCGCTTCCTTCGCTTCGTTGGTGAACGGGACCCACACGCTCGCGAGGTGAACGAAGACCGCCAGCGGTCCGACGGGCAGCTCTGCGCCGCGTTGGTTGAGCCGGTCGTCCTTGGCGTAGCTCTTCCACGAGACGTTGGTGACGGCCTCGGTCGTCGCGCACGCGCGCGGCTGATACAAGAGCGGAACGCGGTTGGCGAAGCGCAGCACCTCGGCGCTCTGGTCCTTGGCGAGCTCACCTCCCCAGGCGATTCCCACTTCGACCACGAAGGGATTGCCTCGGTAGACCGCGGGCGGACGCGTGTGCGACGCGAAGAACTCTCCCTTGAATCGTCGCTTGAGGCCCTCGACGATGAGCGTCTCACCGATGGGCGCGACGCACGTCGCGGGCGGCGGAAGGATCCGCACCTGCAGCCGTTCGAGCGCGTTGGTGAAGCGCTCGATGTTGCTGATCTCGATCTTCTTCGAGGGCGTCTGCGGGTCGAAGCCGCCGCGCTTGCAGAGATCATCAACCAGCGCCGGCGTGAAGTTCTTGCCGAGCTCTTGGATCGCGACGATGAACTTGTCCTCGCGCTTGCCCAGCGCTTTGAGCAGCTTGTTCGCAGGCGGAACGCTCGCTTGCGAGACCAAGATCACCCGGTGCACCGCTTCGATCTGATCGCCCGTGAGCCGCGAAGCCTTCGCGTCCGGCTCGACGCCCGCCTTGCGAAGAAGGTCGTTGGCGACAGGCTCGGTGACGCGCGAGTAGTCGTCCATGAGCACTTGCTTCGCGCTTCGCTCTTCTGCTTCTTGAAAGCTCTTGATGAGCATCCCGAGCTCGACCCCGTACGGGTGCGGCTTGATCTCGACGGTCTCCACGGGGAGCTGATCGCTCGCCCGCGGAAAGTGCAGCGGCTCTCCCTTGGGCGGCACATACGTGAGCTCCAAGTGCGGGTTGGCCACGACGGTCTGCTCGAGGTAGCTCGCGACCGAAGCGCGTCCGCCGCGGTAATTTCCGCTCATTTCGATAGAGACGATGGTCCCGTGCTCGGCCTCCCACGGCACCACTTGCTCTTCGAGCACCTCGGGCGCGTTGGTCCTCGCGTCGATGCGCACAGCCATTCGATACGCAGGACGCCCTTTGCCGATCTTCGACGTGATGATGATCGGGCGTCCCGTCGTGAGCTGCCCGTACATGCCTGCGGCAGAGATTCCGATGCCCTGCTGTCCGCGCGACTGCTTGAGCCTGTGAAACTTCGATCCGTACAAGAGCTTCGCGAAGATCTTGGGGATCTGCGCCTTCACGATGCCCGGACCGTTGTCCTCGACGGTGACGCGAAAGCGCCCTTCGCTCACCTCTTCGATCTGCACCCTGAGCGTCGGAAGAATCCCCGCCTCTTCACAAGCGTCGAGCGAGTTGTCGACGGCCTCTTTCACCGAAGTGAGCAGCGCCTTCTGGGGATTGTCGAAGCCGAGCAGGTGGCGGTTCTTCGTGAAGAACTCGCTGACGGAAATATCGCGCTGCTTGGTCGCCATCGACTCAGCGGTGGCGCGTCGCTTGGAGGTGCTCGTCGTCTCGGAGGAGCCGTTCAGATCGGGGGCGTCCGTCGTCATGGTGAAGGTCCGAGTAGCCCGCACCTGAAAGCCCGTCAAGGTTGTGGCGGGTACAAGACCACGGTGTTCTGCTGGTTATTTGCCAGCGGATTCACAGTATGCTGAAGCTTCTGCAAGCCACCGCGCGACGATGCAACGGACACAATATGTCCAACTGCACAGCTCGAGCGCTGGGCGACTGAAGGAGCCCATGGCTCGCACGAGTTCGCGCCTCTTCGCAACTGGAGCGCTGTTCAGCGTCGCTCTGCTGGCCGGCAGCGCGTGGGCAGCGGGGATTCGGCCGCCCACGAGGGCTGCCGAAGATTCTCCGCGCCGCGCAGCGCAAGCGAAGCTCGACGCCACTTGAAAACGTGTGCGCCACCACCGCACGCACACATTTTCAACTCACCCGACGATCGGCCCGCCCGGTGACTTCACCTGCACGACCACCATCGGCCGACGCGAGCCCAAGCGATACACCCTTCGCAGCGCGCGCGCGGCGGCGTCGCGGGCCTCTTCGGGCGTGAGCATGTCGCGTGGCCCCTTGGCTTGTCGGAGCTGCTCGGCCACGGCGTCGCGCGCGAGCGCCTCGACGACGTGCGCGGGCTCGTCGAGCAGGACGCCGCGCGTCGAGACGGCGAAGGGCGTCGAGAGAAGGCCGTTCTTGTCGAGGTTGATCTGGGCGAAGACCGTTCCGCTGTCGCCCATCGCGCGGCGCTCTTCGAGGACCGACGGAGCGATCGAGAGGCCGTCGTCGATGTACACGCGGCCGTGCGAGACGCCGCCGTCCATCGTGAGCTTTCCGTGCGACCAGCGCGCGACGTCGCCGTTCTCGAGGAGCACAGTGTTCTCGATGCCCATCGAGCGCGCGAGGTCCGCGTGGCGCTTCAAGTGATGATACGTCCCGTGCAGCGGGACGAAGCTGCGCGGCTTGAGCAGGTCGATCATGCGCGTCTGCTCGTCGCGCGCCGCGTGACCGCTCACGTGCACTTCGCTGTCGGTGAGCCGAAAGTGCACGTCGACGCCCGCGCGCTCGAGGTCACAAATCAGCGAAAACACCGCCCGTTCGCTGCCCGGAATCGTCCTCGACGAGAAGATCACCGAGTCGCCGCGCTCGAGCTTGAAGAACGGGTGATCGTTGCGCGCGAGCCGCGCGAGCGCCGAGAGCGGCTCGGCTTGCGTCCCCGTCGCGATCGCCAGGACCGAGTCCGGATCCATCTTCATCGCCTCTTCGGGCGTCACGAGAACGTCCGACGGAAACTTCAGTTTGCCCAGCGATTGCGCTGCGCGAACGTGAGTCTGCACCGAGCGGCCGAGCAAGCACACTTGCCTCCGCGCGGCGACCGCAGCGTTGATGATCGCTTGCAGGCGAAACACATTGGACGCGAACAAGCCCACCACCACGCGGCCTTCGAGCTTGCGCACGAGCTCGGCGAGCGCCTTGCCCACAGAGCGCTCGCTGGTCGAGCGCGTCGGCACGTCCACGTTGGTGCTGTCGCTGAGAAGAACGTCCACGCCGTCCTCTCCCAACTGCGCGAAGCGCTCGATGTCCGCGTGCACTCCGTCGGGCTGGTCGTCTTCGAGCTTGAAGTCGCCCGTGTGAAAGATCCTCGCGTGCGGCGTCTCGATGCAAAACGCGTTGGCGTCGGGGATCGAGTGCGTGACGCTGAGCGGCTCGACGCGGATCGAGCCGAGCGTAAATGAACGACGCGCGACGATCGTGCGAAGGTCCACGTCGACGACGTCTTCGTGCTCGGTCAATCGGTGCTCGATGAGGATCCTGGCGTACGCCGGGGCGTACACAGGCACCGGGATCATCCTGAGCAAAAACGGGATCGCGCCGATGTGATCTTCGTGGCCGTGCGTCACGAGGATCGCGCGGACCTCGTCGCGGCGCTCCCACAGGTACGAGAAATCCGGGTGAACGAGATCGACCCCGTAATTGTCGTGCGGAAACGTCACTCCGCAGTCGACGACGATGATGCCTTCGTCGGTCTCGATCGCGAGGCAGTTCATCCCCACTTCTCCGAGCCCGCCGAGCGGGACGATCCGTGCTCTAGTCACACGCCGGACATACAAGACCCAGCCCTCGAAGTCACCGGCAACTCCCGTCGCCCCTCGCCCCTCCGTTGACCCCTCGGGAAACAACGTTCGCCCCCGGACGGTTCTGCGCCCGAACACGACCGCGGCCATCGACGCGGCGACTGAATCTGACCGCGTAGAAGCCGCGCGTTGACGCGCGTTTCTCGCGAATGCTACACGGCCCGCCTACGTCTGCGCCGCGTGGCCTTCTGCGCGGTCGTCGGACGATCGAATCGGAGCCCAATGCGTCGCGTAGTTTCACTGCTTGCCCTCGTCGCCACTGCGGTTCCGTCCGTTGCTTTCGCGCAGCAGACGGACCCCAACGCTTCTACGGGCACCACTCCGGCCACCGGCACGACGCAGAGCGCGACGCCCGGCACGAGCACCCAGCCCTCGACGAGCGGCGCGAGCGGCAGCGCCGAGGGATCGAGCGAACGAACGACCCCGACGACGAGCAGCGCGAGCGGGACGATGGCCGAGGTGCCCGCGAGCGAGCGCGCGACGAGCGCTGCAGCCACGGCCACCACGCCGACGCCCGCGGCGATCACGCCCACGCCCGCGCCGTCGGACCTCGAGCGCCGCGCGCTTCCGGTGGTTGAAGTGCACGGCTACCTGCGCACGCGCGCAGAGATGTTTCACGACTTCACGCTGGGATGGGATCGCGTGCCCGGCGTGGGCGGCGTGGGTCGCGTGTTCGACGACGCGACGTATCGCGGCTCGGGCGTTCCGTGGATGCGCAACCCCGACAACTTCTCGGGCTGGTGCAACGCCGTCGCCAACGCGGACGGCGTCTACACGGCGAACACGAACAACCCGTGCGCGAACGGAACGCAGCTCATGGCGAACATGCGCTTCCGCTTCGAGCCCGAGATTCACCCCGTGGACTGGGTGGTGATCCGCTCGCAGATCGACGTGCTCGACAACCTCGTGATGGGCTCGACCCCCGAGGGCGGATACACCGCGGGATTTCGCTCGCCGTTCGCGCCCAACCAGTTCTTCTCGGGCACGCAGGTCTCGCCGCAGTTCGGGCTCAACACCCTCGCGGACTCGATCCTCGTGAAGCGCGCTTGGGCTGAGGCCACGAATTCAACGCTCGGCACGCTGCGCTTCGGCCGCATGCCCTGGCACTGGGGCCTCGGAATGCTCCAGAACGCCGGCAACGACGTCGACGCGGACTACCAGACCACCGTCGATCGCATCGGCTATCAGGGCCGCTATCGCCCGTACAATCTCTTCTTCGGCGCCGCGTGGGACTTCATCTCGAGCGGAGTCACCAGCCAACGTCGCGCGATCGAAGCGGGCTCGGGCCAGCCGTACGACCTCTCGATGTACGACAACGTGCATCAAGTTGTTGCGTACGCGGGAAGGCAGCTCGACATCGACGACCAGCGCGCGGCGATCGCGCGCAACGAAGTGGTGTTCAACGGCGGCGGCTACGTCTCGTATCGCTGGCAGTTTCTCTCGGGCGAAGGCGTGCAGATCGACCGCGCCACGCGCGTCGGCGGAAACATGTTCGACGCCATCGAAGCCGGCTCCATCGACGGAAGCTCGATGACCTACGGCGCGGGCCTCGCGCGCCGCGACGCGTGGGCGCTCACCGCCGACGGATGGTTTCAGATCGTCGGCCGCATCTTCCGCATCGAAGGCGAGATCGCCTACACGCGCGGCTGGATGTACTCGGCTGCCAACGACGCGAGCAGCGCGCGCAGCGGGCTGTACATCTCGCAGTTCGGCGCGCTGCTCGACGCAGAGCTTCGCCCGATCCCGCGCCTCACGCTGCAGCTCAAGATGGGCTACGCGAGCGGCGACCCCGAGACCGAAGGGCTCTCGTACGCCAACGGCGTGCAGCAGCTCAACGGCGATCAGCTGCTGACCAACTTCGCGTTTCACCCGAACTACCGCATCGATTTGATCTTCTGGCGCAACATCATGCGGCAGTTCTCGGGCGCGTACTTCTTCCGCCCGAGCGCGCAGTACGACTTCATCTCGGACCCCGAGGGCAACCTCTTCACGGGCCGCGTGGACGTGATCTGGTCGCGCGCTTCGGAGTGGGTTTCGACCCGCGGAAACCACGCGGACCTCGGCATCGAGATCGACGCCACGCTGCGCTACGAGAGCAACCACCGCCGCGATCCCAACGATCGCCGCCCGCTGCCGGGCTTCTTCGCGATGGCGCAGTACGGCGTGTTCTTCCCCCTTCCGGGAATGGGCGCGCGCGACGACGAGCGCAACAACTCGAGCTCGCGTTTGCGCACGCTCGAGCTGCTTCCTGCGCAGACCGTCCGCGCCGTGCTCGGCGTGACGTACTGAGCAAGACCGACGGGCGACTGTTCGAGACACCGAGCGCGCATCGCGAAGGGTGACATTCTCTGTCATCGCCGTGTTTGCGCGATCTCGCGCGGGCGCGTACTGCAATGGGCGTGAAGAGCACGGTCTGGTTCTGCAACGAGTGCGGCGGCGAAGCGGCGAAGTGGTCCGGGCAGTGCCCGCACTGCAAAGCGTGGAACACGCTGGTCGAAGAGAAAGCCGCGCACCGCGGCGCGGGCTCGTCGAAGAGCCGCTCGAGAGGCGCTCTGCGCGTCGGCGAGGGACACGGCGCCGTCGCGCTGACCGAGGCGATGAAGGACGAGTCCATTCGCCTCACCACGGGCATGGGAGAGATCGACCGCGTGCTCGGCGGCGGCCTCGTCGAAGGCTCGGTGGTCTTGATCGGCGGCGAGCCCGGCGCAGGAAAGAGCACGCTCGTCACGCAGCTCAGCACGCAGCTCTCGCAGCACGGGGCGGTGCTCTACGTCAGCGGCGAAGAGAGCACCGCGCAGATCGCAGCGCGGGCGAAGCGCTTGGGTGTGAGCGATGACGCGCCCGTGCGATTGCTCGCGAGCGGAGATGTGTCCGACCTCGAACAAGCGGTACGCAAGCACTCACCGCGCGTGATCGTGGTCGACTCGGTGCAGACGCTGCGGGTCGACGAGCTCGAGAGCGCCGCAGGAAGCGTCACGCAGTTGCGCGAGGTCACCGCGCGGCTCGTGACGATGGCGAAGCAAGAATCGCGAGCGGTGCTGCTCATCGGCCACGTGACGAAGGACGGGACGATCGCGGGGCCCAAGGTGCTCGAGCACCTGGTGGATGTGGTGCTCTCGTTCGACGGAGATCGCTCAGGAGGCCCGCGCGTGGTGCGCGCGCTGAAGAATCGCTTCGGCGCGACGGGCGAGCTCGCGGTCCTCGAGATGACGCGCGACGGGCTGCGGGAGGTTCCCGATCCGAGCGCGCTGTTTCTCGCAGAGAGGCCGAAGGACGTCCCTGGTTCGGTGGTGCTCGCGAGCGCCGATGGTGCGCGGCCGTTGCTGCTCGAAGTGCAAGCGCTCGTCACGCCCACGGCGATGCCCTCGCCTCGCAGAGTCGCGACGGGAATCGACCCCACGCGCCTGTCCATCCTCTCTGCGGTGCTCGCGCAGCGCGCGCCGTTGCCGCTTCGCGAGCACGACGTGTTCGTCGCGATGGCGGGCGGAGCGGCGGTGGACGAGCCCGCGGCGGACTTGGGCGTCGCGTGCGCGATCGCCTCGAGCGTGGTCGAAGTGGCGCTGCCGCCGGACCTCGTGGTGTTCGGCGAGGTGGGTTTGGCCGGCGAAATCAGGGCGGTTCCGCGCGCGACGATCCGACTCGAAGAGGCGGTGAAGCTCGGGTTCAAGCGCGCGCTGGTGCCGAGGGCCAACGTCGAGCGCGGAGAGATTCCGCCGGGCGTGAAGGCGGTGGGCGTCGCGCACGTGCGAGAGATCGCCGCGTGGATCGAGCGCAAAGCCGAGGGTCGCTGAGCGCGAGCGACGACGGCTACTTGAAAACGTGTGCGCTCACCACTCGCCGGTGTTCTTCATGGACGCCCACGGCTCAGCGGGCGCGAGGGCCTCGCCCTTCTGCAGGAGCTCCACCGACTGGCCGTCCGGCGAACGCACAAACGCCATTCGTCCGTCGCGCGGCGGACGATGGATGACGACGCCCTGATCCATGAGCCTCTGGCAGAGCGCGTAGATGTCCTCGACTTCGAACGCCAGGTGCCCGAAGAACCGCCCCGTCGCGTACGGCTCTTTCTGATCCCAGTTGTACGTGAGCTCGATCTCGGCCTCGTCTCCGTCCGCGCCGGTCGACAAGAACGCCAGCGTGAAGCGCCCCGCCTCGCTGTCCTTTCGGCGCGTGAGCTTCAGACCGAGCTTGTTGCAGAAGAAATCCAGCGACGCGTCGAGGTCTCGAACGCGCAGCATCGTGTGGAGGTAGCGCATAACAGCGGCGCAGCATGGGGCATTTGCGCGCAGCCGCCAGCACCCGAATGTCGGTAACGACTGAACCGATATCTCGGTGTCACCGATATTTCGGTGAATGGCTCCGAGGTTTTTCCTGCGAATCGAGGGGCGCGATCGTCGGCACCAATACTGCGAAGATCCGCCTCGAGGACAGGACGACCATGATCAAGAACGCACGATGGATGGCACTCGGAGTCACGTTCGCGATGATCGCCGCGTGCAAGTCGCGGCCAGCAGCGCAAACGCCCACACCGTCACCGCAACCGGTGCAGCAGCAGCCGCCACAGCCCGTTCGCCGAACGCCTCGCACGGGTGAGCCCGTCGCGGCGCTTCCCGAGGTGCAGACCAACGAGCAGAAGGTGTTGCTCGGGCGGCGGCTCTTTCACGACACGCGCTTGTCGGGGGACAACACGCTGTCCTGTGCTTCGTGCCACTCGCTCGACACGGGCGGCGCAGAGCACCGTCGGGTCTCGACGGGAATCCGCGGGCAACAAGGGCCGATCAACGCGCCGACGGTGCTCAACTCAGCGCTGAACTTCGTGCAGTTTTGGGACGGACGCGCCGCGGATCTCGCCGCGCAGGCCGCGGGGCCTGTGGCGAACCCGATCGAGATGGGCGCGCAGTGGCCGCAAGTGGTCGAGCGCGTTCGCGCTGAGGCGACGTACCTCGCTGCGTTTACGGCCGCGGGGTTCGCGGACGGCGTGACGCAGGCGAACATCACCAACGCGATCGCTGAGTACGAGCGCTCGCTGCGGACGCCGTCGCGTTTCGACCGGTATTTGTTGGGCGAAGACGACGCGCTGACCGAGACCGAGCGTCGCGGGTACGAGACGTTCAAGAGCGTGGGCTGCGTCTCGTGCCACATGGGCGCGGGCATCGGCGGGACGACGTACCAGCGCATGGGCGCGCGACGGGACTACTTCGCGGACCGAGGAAACCTCACGGAAGCCGACAACGGCCGGTTCAACGTCACGCATCAGGACGGAGACCGGCACTTCTTCAAGGTTCCGCTGCTTCGCAACGTCGAGTTGACGGCGCCGTACTTTCACGACGGGACGCAGGCGACGCTCGAAGACGCGGTTCGTGCGATGGGTCGCTACCAGCTCGGCTTGGACCTCACGGCCACACAGGTCGAAGACCTGGTCGCGTGGCTGAAGAGCCTGACGGGAGAGCTCCCGGCGCACGCGCGCATGCCCGCCAACGCGAACCCGACGCCCACCGTCGCAGCCGACGCGGGCGCAGCAGCGGCGCACTGACGCGCGCGTGGCTGTCGCGAGGGGGGAGAAACACGAAGAGCCACGAATTTCTTCGTGGCTCTTCAGTGTTGGGTGGTGGGTGATAAAGGACTTGAACCTTTAGCCAACGGATTAAGAGTCCGCTGCTCTACCGATTGAGCTAATCACCCGAAAGTTTTCACCAGAGACGCTTACCGCCTGCGTTGGTTGCACACGCTTCGAATCGAATCGAAGCTGCGCGCCCGGCCCGATTCGAACGGGCGACCTGCGGATTCGAAGTCCGACGCTCTATCCAGCTGAGCTACGGGCGCTTCGACGGTCGCGTCTCTATCACCGCTCTTTTCGACTCGTCAACAACTTTGCTGCGTTTCATTTTCGCAGCGGCATTGCTGGGAATCGCGTCGATTGGCGATCAGGGTGACCAACGGGATTTGAACCCGCGACATTCGGAACCACAATCCGACGCTCTACCGACTGAGCTATGGCCACCATCGACCCACTCTCTGGCCCTTCGAACTCGCGCTCGAAGGTTCGAGAGTGCTGCTGTGACAGGGGTCCGTCGTTCACGGCCGTCCGTCACGGGGAGCGCTGTATAATTGGTTCCCTCGACCTCGTCAACGGGTCTGCAACACGTTCACGTCACATCGTGACAGACGGCACCGACGTTGTTAGGGTCCGCGCCCTCAACACACATCGGGGCGTTGCACAGCCTGGTAGTGCGCCAGCTTTGGGAGCTGGATGTCGTCGGTTCGAATCCGGCCGCCCCGACCAAAACGAGAGTCGACAGCGCACTCTCCGAGCGCCCGTAGCTCAGATGGATAGAGCAGCGGCCTTCTAAGCCGACGGTCAGGGGTTCGACTCCCTTCGGGCGCGCAGCTCTCTCTCCGCGGGGCACTGGTCGAGGGCGCGAGGCTCGCGCGGTCGACGCGCGGACTGATACGGTTCGCAGCGTCATGCACGCGTTCGTTCGATTTCGCACGCCGAGCGGCGCCTCCGTCGACCTTCAACACGGGGACATCATCGGCAGGCTCAAGGGCGCAGCGCTGTGCGTCGACGACCCGCGCGTGTCCGAGGCGCACGCGATGGTCAGCGTCCGTCGCGGCGAGCTCGTGCTGCTCTCGCTGCGCCGTATGTTCTCGGTGCGAGGAAAACCGCTGGGCGAAGCGGTCCTGCGCGACGGGATGGCCATCGACCTCGCAGAGGGCGTCACGCTCACGGTCGAAGACGTCCACGTCCCTGATCGCGTGCTCGCGCTGTCGATCGACGGGCTCGAAACCACGATTCTGCCCGCGACCGCGAGCCTCTCGATCGGGCCGCCCATCGCGTTGCACCCCCGTTTCGAGCCCGACGCCGACCTGCACCTCTGGTGGAACGGCCACGACTGGCACGCGCAGTTGAAAACAGGTGCGCCCGTCGCCGTGAGCGACGGAAGCCAGCTCGCGGTGGGCGGCGCGAACGCTCGCTTCGAACTCGTGCCCAACCGAGGAAGCGAGACCACTGCGCTCGCCGCCGCGACGTCGAATCCCCTCTCGGTGATCGCGTGGTTCGACACCGTCGAGATCCACCGCGACGGACATCCGGCAGTCACGATCAGCGGCGTCGGCGCGAGGCTGCTCAGCGAGCTCGTCGCGTTCGACGGCCCCGTCGAGTGGCAAGTCGCCGCACGCGAAGTGTGGACCGATGGAATCGAGCTCGACGAGCTGCGACACCGATGGGACGTCACCCTCGCCCGGCTTCGCGCGAAGCTCCGCGAAGCGGGTGTACGCGCGGATCTCGTGCGCTCGACGGGCGCGGGGCTCGTTCAGCTCGTGCGCTATCCCGCGGACCGCTTCGACGATCGACGGTGAGCGCGGCTACAGGTCCGTGTGCGCCGTGAGCCGGATTTCGTGCGGCGCTGGCGCGGCGGGCCAGCGCGCGTTGCGGAGGATCGGGATCACGCAGGCGTCTTCTTCGGCCGTGGTTTGATTGGCCGTTGAATTGATGTGCGTGGTCGTTCCGCTCGCGTCGACTTGGATGACGACGTCGACCACCGAGCGGCCGAGCGGGTGTTGCGCGGGGTCGATGCAGCGTTTGATGGGCAGCTCGACGGTCTGCATCATCGTGTTGCGGAGGTTCACTCCGTCGGGGACGGCGTAGATGAAGCGCAGGCGCGTCCCCATCGGCTCGTAGCGCTCGCCGGTGGGCGTCTGCACGCGCATCACGTTCGGAGCTGCGATTTGTGCGGTCGTCGCGTAGCCGCGCTCTTGCTCGGTCTCGGGCTCTTCGCGCGTGGCGATCGTCACCGCGACGCTCGCGGTCACCGCGCTGCTCAGCACCACCGCCGCCACGACCCACGGCCAACGCTTGCGCGCGCGCTGTGGCTTCGCAACAACGGGCGCGAGCGACGAGACCGACTGCGTCGGCAGCGTCACGGTGTTGGGGGTCGCGCTCGAGAGCACCGTGGCGTTGTTCGCAACCGAGCCTGACGAAGCCACGTAGAGGCGCGCTCCAACGGCGCGCGGAGCATCGGCGCTGAGCGCGCCTCCGTAGGACGAGTCCGTCGGTGATGGTGCGACGCGCGCAGGCGACTCGAGCGACGCGCGCTCGATCGCAGAGAGGGCGTCGAGCGCGACGATGGCGCTCGACGGCCGATCGACGGCGCGCTCTCGCAAGAGCGACTCGACGAAGCGAGCGAGCGCCGCGGGGACGTCGGTCGGCCATGGGTCGAGCGTGGCGGGGCCCGCGAGCGGAACGCGGAGGACGCCATGCGTTCCCCGCAGCATTTTGGCGCACAGAATCCCCACGGAGTACAGATCCGACCGCTCGTCGATCACTTCGCCAGCGTACTGCTCGGGCGCCATGAACGATGGCGTCCCGACCACGTTGCCGCTCCACGTCAGGGACTCTTCGCCGGTCTCGGGCGCGACGCGAATCACGCCGAGGTCGATGATCTTCGCGCGCTCGCGCTCGCCTTCGCGTACGAGCATCACGTTGGAGGGCTTGATGTCTCGGTGAATCGCCCCGACAGCGTGCAGCGCGACGAGCCCCTCGAGCACGTCGCGCGCGACGCCAATCGCCCGCGCCCACGGAAGGCGATCCGCGAGAGAGAGCAGCTCGCTCACCGTCGGGCCGTCGAGCAGCTCCATCACGAAGAACGGCGGATCGCTCTCGAGCGAGACGTCGAGCGTCGCGACGATCGAGGGGTGACGCAGCTGCGAGCTCATCGTCGCCTCGCGTTTGAACCGCTCGATCGAGACGACGTCCTTCAAGAACTCGCTGCGGATGAGCTTCACCGCGACGCGTTGGTTCGTGCGCTCATCGAGCGCTTCGTAGACCGCTCCCATCCCGCCCTTGGCGATGGGGACGAGCACGCGATAGCGGCCCATCAACAGCGTGTCTCGCAGCGCGTCGCTCATCGCACTTGGCCTCGCAGCTCGTGTACGAACGAGAGAGTGTCGGCCATCCCCCGCCGTGAGATCCGCGTAGGGATCACAGCCCGTCGTCGTAGCGACGCCGCGTCCAAACGATGGCGCTTCGCTCGGCGACGTACCGTGCAGCCTGTCGCCATCCGCCGCGACCGTCCTCGCCGACGAGCACGAGCACCGTTCGATCGCTGTCGACGCCAGGATAGGGAACGGCCATTCCACACGGCTCGGACGCGAGCAACGCCGCCGTCGGATCGTCGCGGCGCGCGATCTCGATGCGGCACGCGCGGGACGCTCCCTCGCCGTCACACCGGACGCGCACGGTGAGCGCGACGTTCGCCGCGGGGAGCCAGGTGCCTTGTCGAGCGATGGTTCCCGAGGGATTTTGCTCGATGTACGCGGCGCCACCGCTCACCGAAGCGCCCGTTCGGCACGCGGACAGAAGCGCGAGCAACGGCACGAAGTTGAGGATTTGTCGGGTTCGCACTAGAGACCGGTAGTCTGCCACGGCTCGAGCGAGTTCGTTGAGCCACAGCAGCACGGACGACACGCCATGAAGCTGCCTCCACTCCCGCTGCTCGGTCTCGTGTTCGCCTCGGTCGGTGCGTTCTCGGGCTATCTCTTGTTGCCCGAGCGAAGCGCAGCCGCCACGCAGCGGCCGCGCATTCGCATTCTGGGACGGGATGTCGAGCCGGGTCGCGACGCGCTCGCGACGGCGCGCGAGGTCTCGCGCGCGTACCTCCGCGAGCACGTGCGCGTCACGGCTCGCGTGACGGTGACGACCCAACAGGGCGAGGGATTTCGCACGACCGAAGAAGATCGCGTGATCAACCGCACCCGCGCGGACCTCGGCGCGCGCGTGGACGAACGCATGCTCGCGCACTTGATCGCGGCTGCGACCGACCCGACCTCGCCGCTGCTGCGGCACCACTCGACGATCGCGCCGGGGCAGCCCGTGGAGCTTCCGGTTCCGGTGCACCTCGACGGAAGCGTGGCGTTTCCGCTGTTGATGCAGATGAAAGAAGAGGTCGATCACCCGCCGGTCGACGCGAGGCTCGACGTCGAGAGCCGCTCGGTGGTCCCCGAGCAGCCGGGCCGGTACATGGACGTGTACGCGACGCTCGCCCGCTTGGACGAGGCGCTCGCGCGCGGCCAACGCGAGGTTCAAGCGGCGATCAGCACGTCGCCTGCGCGCGTCACCAGGGCGCAGCTCGCGGGCGTCGAGATGCGCGAAGTGCTGGGCTTCTTCGAGACCAACTACAACGCTGACGAGAGCAAGCGCGATCGCACGTACAACCTCCACCTCGCGGCGAGCAAGATCAACGGCTACGTGTGGATGCCCGGCGAGGTGTTCGACTTCAACGCGGTCGTGGGTGATCGCAGCGAGGCCAACGGCTTTCGCATGGCGACCGTGATCTCGGCGGGAGAGCTCATCGACGGCGTCGGCGGCGGCACGTGTCAGATCGCCGGGACGCTGCACGCCGCGAGCTTTTTCTCGGGCATGGAGATCTTGGATCGAAGGCCGCACACGCGACCGTCGGGCTACATCAAGATGGGCCTCGACGCGACCGTCGTGTACCCGAGCATCAACCTTCGGATGCGCAACAACCTGCCGCACCCCGTGGTGATTCACACGCGATTGGGCGGCGGGCTCGCGCGCATCGAGCTGCTCGGTCCGCGCAGGACGCGCTCGGTCACCTTCGTGCGAAAGATCATGCACGTGGATCGGTTTCCCTCGAGGGACGTGCCCGATCCGAACCTCGCGCCGGGGCAGCGAGTGCTCACGCAGCGAGGGATTCCGGGGTTTCGCGTGCGGCGGTATCGAATCGTGCGCGACGGCGATCAAGCGGTGCGCGAGCGCTGGGAGGACGCCTATCCGCCCACGGTCGAGATCTGGCACGTGGGAACGGGCGGCGGCGCCGGCAACCCACCCAACCCCGACGATCACAACGAGTACACGGCGGATCAGTACATGGCGACTACGCAGAGCCCCGGCGAGACGCGAATGCTCGAAGTGCGTCGCCCCGGCATGACGGGAACGCCGGGCTGGACCATCGCGCAAGGGTTCACGCGAATGCCGCCGACCGCGCAGCCCGCGGCCGCGCCCAACGCTCCTGCTGCGCGCGGCGGTCGGCGATGAGCAACGAGCCGCGGCCGCTCGAGGGCAAAGAGGTTCTGCTCGTCGTGAGCGGCGGGATCGCTGCGTACAAGAGCGCGGTCCTCGCGAGAGAGCTCATGCGCGCCGGGGCGCAAATCGAGACGATCCTCACCGACGCAGCGCAGAAGTTCGTCGGGGGCGTGACGTTCGCGGGGCTGACGGGGCGCGCCCCGCGGACCGAGCTGTGGGACGAGAGTTTCTCTGGAGAATTGCACGTCGAACTCGCGTCCCGCGCGGACCTGATCGTCGTCGCGCCGGCCACCGCCGACCTGATGGCGCGCGCCGCGAACGGGATCGCCAACGACCTGGCGACGGCGACGTTGCTCTGCGCGAAGGGGCCTGTGCTCTTCGCTCCGGCGATGCACGCGAGGATGTGGAGCAACGCGAGCACGCGCGCCAACGTCGAGCGCCTCATCGCGCGCGGCGCGCGGATGGTGGGCCCCGTGGAAGGCGCGCTCGCGAGCGGCGAAGTCGGGATGGGACGGATGGTCGAGCCCGAGCAGATCGCGCGGAGTGCGATCGAGATCATCCAGCAATCTTCCAAGCCACTTGATTTGGTGGGCGTTCGAGTCCTGATCACCGCGGGCCCGACGCACGAGGCGATCGACCCCGTGCGCTTCGTCGGCAACCGCTCGAGCGGAAAGATGGGCCTCGCGATCGCAGACGCCGCCGTCGAGCGAGGCGCCAGCGTCACCGTGGTGCACGGGCCGATCAGCGCGCGCGCGGTCAACGAGAGCAAGATCGAGCGCGTGAGCGTGCGATCGGCGATCGAGATGAAGAGCGCCGTCGAGGCGAGGCGCGAGAGCGCGGACGTGATCGTGATGGCCGCGGCCGTGGCGGACTATCGCCCCGAGACGGTCGCCGATCAGAAGATCAAGAAGGGCCAAGACGAGCTGGTGATTCGCCTCGTGAAGAACCCGGACATCCTCGCGGGGCTCGGCGCCTGGCGCGGAGAGAAGAAGGCCCCGGTGCTGGTCGGGTTCGCCGTCGAGACCGGAGATCTCGTGGGCTATGCGCGCTCGAAGCTCGAGCGAAAGGGCTGCGACATGGTCGTCGCGAACCTGGCCGAGCACGGGTTCGAGGGCGATCAGAACACGGTGACGATCGTGACGCGCGAGGCCGCGATGGCGCTCGAGAGACAGCCCAAGCGCGCGGTGGCCGACGCGATCCTCGACCGTGTTGTCGCGCTTGTTCGTTCGTGACGAAGCGCGCTGCACGCAGTCTGTTACACTCGCACGCAGCCAATGAAGTTCGAGTGTCAGTCGTGCCTGTTGCAGTTCGACGCGGTCGGTTCGGGGGGTGACAACAAGTGCCCGCGCTGCGGTTCGAACAACGTGAAGCCGAGCGGTGCGTCAGCGTCGACGCCCGCGAGCAACAGCGGGCCCGTCTCGGGGCAAGCGGCGATCGCAGCGACGATCGCGCAGCCCATGGTGGCGCCGTACGGAGCGCCTGCCACGGCTTCGACTGGCCCAGCGCCGTTCAACCCCGTCGGAGCGCCGCAAGCCGCCCCGCCGAATCCGTATGCGCCCGCGCCGCAGTCTCCGTACGGAGCGCCTCCGCAGGCCGCGCCGAACCCCTTCGGTGCGCCGCCGAATCCCTACGGAGCTCCGCAAGGCGCGCCGCCGAATCCCTACGGAGCCCCGCCGAATCCCTACGGAGCCCCGCAGGCCGCGCCGAATCCCTACGGCGCTCCCGCGTCGCCGTACGGAGCCCCGCAGGCCGCGCCAAACCCGTATGCGCCGCCGCAAGGCGCGCCAATGGGAAGCGCGTTTGGCGCGCCGATGGGCGGCTTCGGAGCGGCGCCCATGGGGATGGTGCCCGTCACGCCCTTCGGAAATCCGCAGCTCGACGCGGAGCAACGCAAGGCGACGATCCTCGGCGTGCTCGCGATCCTGACGATCTGGCCCTTCGCGATCGGCTCGTTCGTGCAGCTCAACGGTTCGAAGCAGGCCGCGCAGATGGGCGATTTCAACACGGCGATCGCGAAGGCGAAGAGCTCGCAGATGTGGGGATGGCTCGCGATCGGGTTCACCGCGGGGTTCATCGTGCTCGGCTGCCTCGCCGGGCTCGCGGGCGCTTGATCGCTACTCGCTCTTCGCTTTGCGAACGAGCACGCTGAGCACGTGGGGGTTCATCGCGGCGCGCTCTTCGTCGCTCCATTCGAAGCGCCGAAGGACGCCCGCGAGCACTTCGATCTGCGCGTCGACCTGCGCTCGGTCGTCCACGAACACCGTGGGAACGCCCTTGAGCATGCACAATCCGCCCTGCGAAAGAGCGCCTTTCAGCGCTTCGCGGCGGATGGCCAGCCCCTTGGCTTTGGCGACCTCGATCATCGCGTCGAGCAGAGGTCGCCCCTTCATGTCATCGCACCCGTGTTCACAACGGGGCGATGTTTAGCTCAAAACTGAGCCTTCTCGGTCGATCCCGTGAGCGCGAGCGTGCTGGACGCTCCTCCCGAGATCACTTCGGACACGGCGTCGAAGTAGCCGGTGCCGACCTCGCGCTGGTGGCGCGTCGCGGTGTAGCCCTGCGCTTCAGCGGCGAACTCTGCCTGCTGCAAGCGCGAGTACGCGGACATGCCCTCTTCCTTGTAGCCCTTGGCGAGCTCGAACATGCCGTAGTTGAGCTGGTGAAAGCCCGCGAGCGTGACGAACTGAAACTTGTAGCCCATCGCGCCGAGCTCGCGCTGAAACTTGGCGATCGTCGCGTCGTCGAGGTTCTTCTTCCAGTTGAACGACGGCGAGCAGTTGTACGCGAGGAACTTTCCGGGGAACTGCTTGTGCACTCCCTCGGCGAACTCCTTGGCTTCGTGCAGGTCCGGCGTGCTGGTCTCGCACCAGAGAACATCGGCGAAGGGCGCGTACGCGATGGCGCGCGCGATGGCGGTCTTCACGCCCGCTTCGATGCGGAAGAAGCCTTCGGCCGTGCGCTCGTTGGACTTGATGAAGGGCTTGTCGCGCTCGTCGTGATCGCTGGTGATGAGCTTGGCGCTGTCGGCGTCGGTGCGCGCGACGAGGACCGTCGGAACGTTCATCACGTCGGCGGCGAGGCGCGCGGCCAAGAGCGTGCGGATGAACTGCCCGGTGGGGACGAGGACCTTTCCGCCGAGGTGTCCGCACTTCTTCTCGCTCGCGAGCTGGTCTTCGAAGTGAACGCCGGCGGCGCCCGCTTCGATCATCGCCTTCATGAGCTCGAACGCGTTGAGCGGTCCGCCGAAGCCCGCTTCAGCGTCGGCCATGATGGGCGCGAACCAATCGCGCTTGGGGCCACCTTCAGCGGTCTCGATTTGATCCGCGCGCTGCAGCGTGCGGTTGATGCGGCGAACGACGCCCGGAACGCTGTCCACCGGGTACAAGCTCTGGTCGGGGTACATCTGTCCCGAGCTGTTGGCGTCCGCGGCGACCTGCCATCCCGAGAGATAGATCGCGTCGAGTCCCGCGCGGACCATCTGCATGGCCTGCGCTCCCGTGAGCGCGCCGAGCGCTTGCACGTAGGACTTCTCGTTCATGTACTGCCAGAGCTTGCGCGCGCCGCGCGTCGCGAGGGTCTGCTCGATGATGAGCGAGCCGCGGAGGCGCTCGATGTCCGCGATCGTGTAGGGGCGCGTGATGCCCTTCCATCGCGGAGAATCCAAGCGCTCTCCGCCGACGATGGTGGCGGGGCTGGTGTTGCTGGCGGTGGCGGGAACGGCTCCGATGGTCATTGCACTCTCCTGGGAAATTCGCTCGGTGTGAGTGAAAACAGTCAGTCTTTCATCGTCTCGCGCAGCGCTTCGTACGCTGGCAGAGTGAGAAACTCTTCGAACGTCGGCGCGGTGACGAGCCGATCGAACATCGCGCGCGCTTCACGAAAGCGACCGCTCTCGAAGCGCTCGTCGCCGACTTCGCCGCGCACGCGGGTCATCTCTTCGTCGGCGAGCTTCGCGTACGCCTCGGGGGTGAGCTTTCCGAGCCCGTCGATCTCGAGCGCGTACTTCACCTGCTGCCAGAGCTGCGCGCGCGAGATTTCGGCGGTCGCAGCGTCTTCCATCAGGTTGTAGAGCGGGACGCAGCCAGTGCCGCGCAGCCACGCTTCGAGGTACTGCACGCCCACGCGAATGTTGTGTCGAACGCCGTCGACCGTGCGCGGGCCTTCGTGAACGCGAAGGAGGTCTTCGACAGAGACGCTCACGTCTTCGCGCAAGCGATCGAGCTGATTGGCGCTCTTCATGTGCTCGTCGAAGATCGCGGTCGCGACCGAGACGAGACCGGGGTGGGCCACCCACGTTCCGTCGTGTCCGTCGGTCACTTCGCGCAGCTTGTCCGCGCGCACTTTGTTGATGGCGACCTCGTTCGCAGCGGGGTCGCTCTTGATGGGGATGACCGCGGCCATTCCGCCCATCGCGTGCGCGCCGCGCTTGTGGCACGTGCGAATGAGCAAGAGCGAGTACGCGCGGAGGAAGGCCTTGTCCATCGTGACGAGCGCTCGATCGGGCGTGATCGCCGCGGGCTCGTGCGCGCGCTTCTTGATGAACGAGAAGATGTAGTCCCAGCGGCCGCAGTTGAGGCCAGCGCTGTGCTCCTTGAGCTCGAAGAGGATCTCTTCCATCTCGAAGGCAGCGGGGAGCGTCTCGATGAGCACCGTGGCTTTGATCGTCCCGCGGGCGATCCCGAGGGCGTCTTGCGCGGCGATGAAGACGTCGTTCCACCAGCGGGCTTCGAGGTGCGACTCGAGCTTGGGGAGGTAGAAGAACGGGCCGACTCCGCGCGCGAGCTGCTCCTTCGCGTTGTGAAAGAAGAAGAGGCCGAAGTCGAAGAGCGATCCAGGCGCGGCGCTTCCGTCGACGACGAAGTGGCGCTCGGGCAAGTGCAGTCCGCGCGGACGAACGAAGAGCACCGCGGGCTTGTCGCTCAGCGTGTACTTCTTGCCGGTCTCGGGCGCGGTGTACTCGATCGTCTTGCGGACGGCGTCGCGCAAGTTGATCTGCCCCTGCAGCTGGTTGTCCCACGTGGGCGTGTTGGCGTCTTCGAAGTCCGCCATGAACACACGCGCACCCGAATTCAACGCGTTGATCACCATCTTGCGGTCCACCGGACCGGTGATCTCCACGCGTCGATCCGCGATCACATCGGGGACCTTCGCGACGCGCCAATCCCCCGCGCGCACCGCGAGCGTCTCTGGAAGAAAGCCCCAAGCGCGCGTCCCGCTCTGTCGCTCGCGATGCAGGTCCACCCTTCGCGCGAGCAGCGCCGCGTGGCGGTCCCTGAACTTGCGCACGAGGTCTGCGACGAACGCGACAGCCTCGTCCGTGAGGATCGCTTCGTACCCCTCGCGCATCGGCCCGTTGATGAAGACGCCTTCGACTGCCATCGCTCGCCCCGAGTAATCGTCCGTCTGCGTCATGTCTTCAAGTGAAGGGCTCGTGTACGCAGAACAAGCCTGTCAATCCCAGTCAATGACAGGCTGTCATGTTGTAAATCGTGTCAATGTCAGGCATGTTGTGACGCAGACAATGCACGTCCGATCACGCGCGTTGCGCGCCCGGACTGAATGGCGATTCAGCGCGTGTAAACGGAGGATTTGCGATGGTGACCAAGGGCCGTGAGCTCGCGCGGCTGGGCGCGAAGGTGAAAGCGTTGCGCCGCCAGCAGTCGCTGAGTCAGGCGCAGCTCGCAGACAAACTCGGCGTGTCTGCGAGCTACTTGAACCTCATCGAGAACAATCGTCGTCCCCTGCCCGCGGCGATGATGATCCAGCTCGCGCAGGTGTTCGGCGTCGAGCTCGGGTCGTTCATCGCCGACGACGACGCGAGGCTGAGCGCGGATCTGCTCGAAGCGCTGAGCGATCCGATCTTCGAAGAGCACGAGCTGCACGGCGCGGACGTGAAAGAGCTCGTGACGGCGAGCCCCAACCTGGCGCGCGCGATGTTGACGCTGTACCGCGCGTTCGAAGAGACGCGCGATCGGTTGGATCACGTGAGCTCGCAGTTGAGCGACGGAGACGAAGGTGACGATCGCAAGGGGCGCGGTCCGCTCGCGCCGAGCGAAGAGGTCAACGACCTGATTCAGCGGCAGGGCAACTACTTTCCTGCGCTCGAAGAAGCGGCGGAAGAGCTCTGGAGGCGCGGGCGAATCGACGGCGATGATCTGTACGGCGCGCTGAAGTTCTACCTTCGCGAAGCGCACGGGCTCACGGTGCACATCGCGCGGTGGGACGAAGAAGTGGGCGTTCTGCGCCGCTTCGACCCCGAGAACAAGCGCGTGGTGTTGAGCGAGCTTCTCCCCACGCGATCGCGCAATTTTCAGCTCGCGCACCAGCTCGCGCTGCTCGCGCACCACGAGCTCATCGACGAGCTGCTCGACCAGGACGGAGGCGTTTCAGACGAGGCGCGGCCCCTCGCCCGCGTGGCGCTCGCCAACTATTTCGCAGGCGCCGTGCTCATGCCGTACCGGCGCTTCCTCGATGCAGCGCGGGGCTCTCGGTACGACCTCGACGTGCTCGGAAGGCGCTTTCGCGTCGGATTCGAGCAAGCAGCGCATCGCGTGACGACGCTGCGACGAAAGGGCGCGGAGGGAGTTCCCTTTCACATGCTGCGCATCGACGTCGCCGGCAACATCTCGAAGCGCTTCTCGGGCTCGGGCATCCGCTTCGCGCGCTTCTCGGGCGCGTGCCCCCGGTGGAACGTCTTCGCTGCCTTTCAAACGCCGAACATGATCCGCATTCAAGTGAGCAAGATGCTCGATGGCGAGAGCTACTTCTGCATCGCGCGCACGATCCAAAAAGACTCTGGCGGCTTTCACCAGCAGCAGCCCGTGCTCGCGATCGGCCTCGGATGCCGCATCGAACACGCGCGCGAGCTCGTGTACTCCGACGGCGTCGCGCTCGACGCTCCGGGAACAGCGATCGCGGTCGGAGTCACCTGCCGGCAGTGCGATCGTGGCGACTGCGACGAGCGCGCCGTCCCTTCGCTGCGAGCCCCCCTGAGGATCGACGAGAACGTGCGCGGCGCGTCGCTCTACGCCATCGGGCGCAAGCTCAACGGCCGCGCCTGAGCGTCACTTCTCCGAGTCGCCCTCGCCCAAGAACGCGTGCGCCGGATCGCCCGCGTGCAGGCGACGCGCGCCCTTCAAGTGCTCGATGAGCAGCGCGCGGTTGTCCGTCACGCTGAGGTTCTGCAGCTCGAGCGCGCCGATTCGATCCTCGGGCGTGAACATCGCTTGCACCTTCTCCATCGAGAGCTTGTGCGGGTCGTAGCTCATGTACGGCGCCTGCGTGTTCATGATCGAGTAGTCCTCGCCGCGGCGGAGCTCCAGCGTGACCGTGCCCGTCACCGTGGGAGCGACCCACTTGATGAGCGCGTCCTTGAGCATCATCGCCTCGGGGTCGTACCACTTGCCTTCGTACAGGATGCGGCCGAGGCGACGGCCGAGGGTCATGTACTGCTCGGTGGTGTTCTCGTTGTGGATGGCGCTGATCAATCGCTCGTAGGCGATGTGGAGCAGGGCCATTCCGGGGGCTTCGTAGATGCCGCGAGACTTCGCGTCGATCACGCGGTTCTCGATCTGGTCGCTCATGCCCAAGCCGTGACGGCCGCCGATACGGTTGGCTTCGATGAAGAGCTCGAAGATGTTCGCGAACGACTTGCCGTTGAGCGCCGTCGGAACGCCCGCGTCGTACGTAATCGAGACGGTCTCGGGCTCGATCTCGACGTCCTTCTTCCAGAAGGCCACGCCCATGATCGGGTTGACGATGGTCATGCCCTTGTCGAGGTGCTCGAGGTCCTTCGCTTCGTGCGTGGCGCCGAGGACGTTGGCGTCGGTCGAGTAGGCTTTTTCAGTGCCCATTCGATACGGGAGCCCGACGGACGCGAGGTACTCGGACATCTCTTTGCGACCGCCGAACGCGTCGACGAACTTCTGATCGAGCCACGGCTTGTAGATCCGCAGCGCGGGGTTCGTGAGGATTCCGTAGCGGTAGAAGCGCTGGATGTCGTTGCCCTTGTGCGTGCTTCCGTCGCCGAACACGTCGACGCCGTCCTCGCGCATCGCGCGGATGATCGCCGTCGTCGTCACCGCGCGGCCGAGCGGCGTGGTGTTGAAGTACTTGCGTCCGCCCACCTGCAAGTGGAACGCGCCGCACTGAATCGCGGTGATTCCCTCGCGGACCATCGCCTCGCGGCAATCGATGAGCTTGGCCTTCACCGCGCCGTGCTGAAGCGCCGACGGGGGAATGTCCTCGGGGTTGGCCTCGTCGGGCTGCGCGAGGTCTGCGGTGTATGCGTACACCTGCATTCCCTGACGCGAGAGCCACGCCACTGCGCAGCGCGTGTCGAGGCCGCCGGAGTAGGCGATGCCGAGCTTGGTTCCTTCGGGAGGGAGCGAGCGGTAGATGCGACTCATTGCGCTCGCGCGAGTATCACGCGGCGGACTCGTTGTCAGCGGCCCTCCGGCCGCTCACTCGTCGAGCGAGAGCGCGCGGGCCGCGGCGGACATGCGCTCGGCGCGCGCCTTCGACGCGACCTGCAGCAGCACGCTGTCGCGATACCAGCCGTCGCGCCGCGCCGTCTCGACAGTGTCCCATCGCGCGTCGAGCGCGTTGACCGCGGCCTTGGCGTGATCGAGCGTCGCGCCGAGCGCGAGGTGCGTCGACGGAGCTGATGGGTCTTCTTCCGCGAGCGAGCGGAGCGCGACGATCGGCGCCACGAGCGACGCGAGCACCGCAGCGGGCCAACGCGACGCGCGCCCCACCGCGACGAGGTACGCGAGCACCGCGCCGAACACGTGAATGTCTTCGATCGTTCGAAACGGCTTCACGACGCCCGAGTAGCCGTCGCCGTCGAGCAGCTCGTCGCGGCTCACCCGCACGTTGTCGAGCGCGATGCTCGCGTGTGCGACGTCAGGAACCACTGGATATTCGCTCATCGATTGCACGATCACCCCCGCGCGATCCGCGGGCACTCGCGCGACGCGCAGCGATGGTCGACCGTCGTCATGCTCGCCCTCACGGGCCACCACCAGCAGCACGAGCGGGCTCTCGCCCACCGAGGCCCAGCGCTTCGAGCCGCGCAACACGAACGCACCTCCGTCCGCCGTGATCGTGCTCTGAATCGCGCGAGGATGCGCGCCCTGCGCCTCGGTCACGCACAGCGCCGCGGGCTCTCGCCCGAGCGAGGGGACGAGCCGCTGCAGCGCCGCGCGATAGCCAGCGACGAACGCCTGCCCGACCGTCGCCGCGTGCAGCCCTCCGAACGCGGCGCGATCAAAGGCCAGCGGGTGTTTGTCCGAGCGAGCGCGGTGCTCGCGCCAGAAGGTCGAGAGGTCGCGCGAGGGCTCTGCGGCAGGGCCGGCGAAGAGCGCTGCGAGCAGCGACGAGAGTGAATCGCGGTTCATTCGCAGGGGGCGATCGTAGCGCCGCGGTGCTGCGACGACACGCGCCCCGTGCGCGTTGGGACTACTCGCCGAGCTGCGTGAGCAACTCGCGCGCGGCGCCGAGCTCGGCGTCCTCGCTGAGCGCGCGCTTGGCGAGGAACGCGGCCTTGCGCGGATCACCCTGTTTGAAAGCGATCACGCCCTGCCGATAGAACGCCTCGGCGCGCGACATCGGGCCAGGGTTCTTCATGAGCGTGAGCGCGCGGAGCGCCTTCATCGCGGTCTCGAGGTCTTCGTACGTCATCGCGAGCTCGGCGAGCTCGGACGCGACGGCGCCGTTCTGGTGATCGCTCTCGAGCGCAGCGTTGAGCCACGCGAGCTGCACGCCCTGATCGCCGACCGCAGCGGCGGCGCGAGCCATGCGGTACTGCAGCGCTCCGAGCTCGGCGCTGCGGCGGTTGCGATGACCGTTGATCGCGGTTTGGAGGAGGTTCGAGGCGGCCTCGATGTTTCCGATCGCGATGTACGCGTCGCACAGGCCGACGGTGGACTCGTGATCGCCCGCGCGAAGCTTGAGCGCTGCTTCGAGCGGAGCGATCGCGTCTTCGTTGCGACCGGCCAGGACGAAGAGCTTTCCGGCCTGGCGCAGGCGGTCGAAGCGGATGGCTTCGGCGGGCGCGTGCTTGGCGTCTTCGAGCGAGAGCTCAGCGAGCTCGCTGTGCGCGTCGAGCGCGGAGTACACGCGGCGAAGCCACGCGCGGACCGGCTCGTTCTCGGGCTGATCGCGGAAGATGGCTTCGAGTCCCGCGCGCGCGTCGCCCAAGCGCTCGGCGCGCTCGCACGCCTCTGCGAGCCGCAGAACCGCGTCGAGCTTCTCTTCGCCTTCGGTCGCGTCCGCGAGCTTCTGAAACACCAGCACGACCGCGTCCCAACGCCCCGCGTCCGCGTGCAGCGTCGCGAGCGTACGGAGCGAGTCCTTGTCGGACGGCTCGCGCTCGACCCACGCTTCGAGCGCGGTGCAAGCGCGCGCAGAGTCGCCTGCATCCGCCGCGAGCTGCGCGAGTCGCGTGGTCGCTGAGCGCTCTTGTTCGCGCTCGCCCGAGTCTTGCGCGGCGAGCCGCTGCGCTTCGAGCGCGTCGAGCAGCAACGGGAGCGTGGCCTCGGGCTCTTTCGATCGCGCGAGCTCGAACTCGGCGACGGCCTCGGCGACGCGCCCGGCGGTCTGAAGGACCGAGCCGCGAGCGCGGCGCAGCGCGGGCTCTTGCTTCGAGTCTGCATCGAGCGACGCGAGCGCGTCTTCGAGCGCCTTCGCGGCGCCGTCGTTGTCTCCTGCAGCCGACAGGTCCTTCGCGTGCTCTTCGACGAGCGCGAGGTCCGACGGCTTGAGCGCGCGAGCCTTCTCGATGCACGCAGCGGCCGCGGCGTAGTCGAGGAGCGGATCGCGGTAGATCGCGGCAGCTTCGCGGAACCGCGCGACGCCTTCGTCCGCGCTCACTCGCTTCTCAGCGTCGAACGCGATGACTCCCGCGAGAGCGCGGAGGTCATCTGCAGCTCGAAGCGCGGCTTCGAGTCGGGTGCGGATCGCGGCGTGCTGAGGCGCGGCCTTGAATCCTCGATCGAGCGCGCGGATCGCACCATCGTTGTCTTCGGCAGCGACGCGAGCGTCGGCGAGCTCGAGCGCGTACTTCGCGGCCTCGTCGCCTTCGGTGCATTCGAGCAAGCGCTCGAGGACGTCCGCGCGATCGTTGGCGTCGTCGCTCGGGCCGTACTGCGAGAGCAGCGCGCGGAGCAGCGAGGCGTCGGCGGGCGCCCAATCGAGCGCGCCGCGGTAGAGCGCGATCACGTCGTCGCGGCGGTCCGCGCCCCAACGAGTCGCGAGCCGCAACGAGAGCGCGACGACCGCGCGTCCGTCGGCGCGATCACGAGCGCCGTCGAGCTGCCATCGGAGAAACTCGTCGAGCTCGTCGTTCTTTCCGCTCTTTTCGAGGAGGTCAGCGAGGAGCTGCGCGGCGTCGACATCGCCGGGGTCGTCTTCGAGGCACGCGCGCAGCGACGTGGCTGCGTCGTCCACCGTGGCAGGCGACTCGGCGAGGATGCGCGCGCGCTCGACGCGGAGCTTGTTGCGCTCGTTGACGTCGTACACGTTCTCGAGCACCGACTCGATGCGCGCGGACAGCTTGTCCTTCGCGCCCATGCGCCGGTACACGTCGAGCAGCGGCTCCCAGATCGTGCGCTCGGACGCGTCGCGCTCTGCGAGCTGCTCGAGGATCGACGCGGCGAGCGCGAGATCACCGAGCGAATCCGCGGCCAATTGCGCAGCCTCGACGCCGAGCGGAACGGCTTCGCTCGCGTCCGCGACCTTCGACGCCTTCGCGAGCAGCTCGACGGCTTCGCGGGACTCTCCCACGGCGGCGTGCGAACGGCCGAGCGCGACGAGCGCCCACGTCGCGTCGCTGCTGTCTCCCGCGCGTTCGATCGCGCGCTGCAACAACGCGCGCTCGCGGGCGGTCTCACCGACGCGCTGCGCGACTTCGACCGCTTCACGAAGCAGGTCTTGCGATGCGTCGGCGAGCGCCGTCGATCGCTCGAGCGCGTCGAGCAGAGTCGCGTCGTTTGCGCTGGATCGAGCGACTTGCTCGAAGAGCGCGACGAGCGTCACGTCGTCGGGCGCGTCGCCGCACGCGCGAGCGAGCATGGTCGCCGCGCGGTCGTAACGAGCGTCGACGTCGAGCGCGCGTTCGAGCGCGGCCCGTCCTTCGTCACGTGATTCAGCGCTCTGCAGGTCGAGCTCTGCCAGACGGTAGAGCGCGTCGACTCGCTGCTCGTGGTCGTCCTCGGGCCCATCGGGCTCGGAGCGACGAGCGAGCACCGCGCGAAGCGCAGCCGTCGCCGACGCGGGCGAAGCGCTGTACGCGCGGTCGAGCGCGCGGAGCACATCGCGCTCGGGCGCGCCCTCTGCGTGAGCCTTCTCGAGGTCGGCCACCGCGGCGCGCGCGTCGCCCAGGTCCTCGGCGGTCGCCTGTCCCGACCGGAGCAGCAGTCGCGCGGCGAGCGTGCGATCGCTGGACTTCTCTGCGAGCGAACGAACCGCGTCGACATAGCGCTGGCTCTGCCCCGTGCGCTTCGCGAGCGAGCGCGTCGCCTCGTGCGCGGCGTCGTCGTCCGCGAGGCCGCCGAGCGCTTCGAGTCGCGCGTCGAGCGCTTCTGCGCTGCGGTTGAGCGCCTCGAACGTCGCGGCGACCGAGTCGAGCGCGCGCGCCTTCGCGGCGGAGTCCGTCGTGCGCGTGAGCCTCGTGCGAAGCGCGCGCAAGAGCAGCTCTTGCTCGCCCGCCGCGAGCAGCGCGGCCTCGAAGCGCTGCGCTTCGATCTCGTTGTCGTTGGCCGCTTCGAACGCGGTCTCGAGCACTTCGGACGCGCGGTCCTCTTGCCCTTGCGTCTTGGCGATTCGGTGCAGCGCGAAGAGCACCTCGGCCTGGCCCGGTCCATCTTCGCTCACGGTGTGGCGACGAACGACGAGCAACAGCGAGCGATACGCGTTCGCAGCGCGCTCGTGCTCTCCGAGCTCGAGGGCCACCTCGCCCACCATCTGCAGCGTGCCTGGGTCGTCGAGGTCGATGTTGGACGCGAGCTCGAGCTGCGCGAGCGCGCCCTGCAAATCACCGCGCGCACGAGCGATGCGCGCGAGCGTACGATGCACCTTGGCGCGCTCGGGCGGACGGCGACGACCGTACTCGGTGAGCAGCGCCTCGAGGATCTCGCGGGCGCCGTCGAGGTCGCCAGCATCGCAGCGAGCGTCGGCGAGCGAGACGCGCACCGAGCGATCGGACGGAGCGAGCGCCGCGGCGCGCTCCAACACCGGAACCGCGCGCGCAGCCTGCGAGAGCTTGCGCACGAACACGTCAGCGGCTTCGCGCAGCATCGCCACGCGCCCCTCGTCGTCCGCGGCGAACTCCACGCCTTCGACGAGCAGCTCGGCGAGCGCGTTCCACTGGCCAGCGGTGCGGTAGCGCTCGGCGAGCAGCGCGCGGAGCTCGCGCGCGTCGGGCGTCGAGCGGAGCTGAGCTTCGAGAGACTCGACCGCCTTCGTCGCGCGTCCGGCCAGAACGTACGCCTTGGCCAAGCGCGAGACGACCTCGACGCGCTCTTCGTCCGAGTCCGCGAGGGCGAGTCGATCTTCGAGCCACGAGACAGCGCGATCATGCTCGGCGCGGCCCGCGTGCAAGAGCGCCAACGCGTCGAGCGACGACTTGGACTTGCCGAGCGCCACGACGCGCGAGTGCGCGTTGATCGCCTGCTGCACGTCGTTGAGCTCTTGCTCCGCGATCTGCGCGGCGCGCGCCCAGAGCGACTGCGCGCGCTCGGGGTCGCTCGCCTCGAGGGCTTGCCCCTGCTCGGCGTGCAGCGCGAGGAGCTCGGCGCTCGCACCGCGCGCGGCCATGCGGCCCGCGAGCAAGCGCACGCTCTCTTCGTGCCCAGGGCGCTCGGCGAGGTTCTCGCGCAGCGCCTTCTCAGCGTCTTCGCCGAGGTCGAGCAGCCCACGCACGCGCGCGAGCTCCAAGCGAAGCGCGATGCGCGCGTCTGCATCGGTAGCGCGTCCGAGCTGCGTCTCGCGCAGCGAGCGGAGCTCTTCGAGCGCGCCAGTCGACTCGAAGAGAACAGCCAGTCGCTGCCCTGCCTCGACGTCGTCCGAGTCCTCGCTGAAGACCGACTTGAACAAGCGAATCGCGCGCGCGTTGTCCGCGAGCGATCCTTCGCAGAGCGCTCCCGCGCGACGGCGAAGCGAGCGCGACGACTCGGGCGCGAACGGAAGCGCGGCGCCAGCCTCGAGCTGATCCACCGCGCACTCGACGGCGCCCTCGCTGATGTAGCGCGCGACGAGCTGCTCGAGCGCCCACGCGCAGTGCTCGGACGAAGCCTCGTCATCGCCGCTCGTCCAGCGCTTGGACGACGCGTCGTACAACCGCACGAGGATCGAATCCGCGCGCGAGTCCGAGACCGGTCCGACCGCGAGCTCCGCCGCTTCGCGCAGCGCCATGAGGTCGTTGTTGGTGGCGTCCGCGTACGCGAGGAGCGTGTCGACGAGCGCGCTCGAGGGCTGCGCGCGTTGAAGCTCAGCGAGCGCGGCGAGCGTGTCGGCCACGGTCTTGTCTTGCGCCACTGCGCGGGCGAACGCCGCCTGCGCGCGGTCGTTGTCGCTGCGACGATCGCGATGCCACGCGCCGATGCGCGCCTCGAGGTCGTGCGCGATTCGGCCAGACAATCCGCTGTGCGCAACGGCGTCGGCCATCGCCGAGGTCGCGCCGTCCCAGCCTTCGATCGCGACCGCGCCGTGCTCGAACGTCGCGAGCAGCGCGCTCGCGTCCGCGCCGCTCGCAGCGACGCGGACGATGACGGACGAGGCGACATCCCAGCTCCCGAGCGCGCCGGCGACGCGGACCACGGAGTTGGCCGCGCTGGCGTGAGACGGGTTCGCTTCGAACACTTCGCGATAGAGCGCGAGCGCCCCTTCGAGGTCCGAGACCTTGGTCTCGAGGACATCCGCGCACTTCAAGCGCAGGTCCATCGCGTTGGACGGCGAGCTCGTCGCCGCGGATCGATACGCCTCCGCGACGGACGAGTACTCGCCGCACGCTTCGGCGAGCCGGAGCATGTGCGTCTCGACGTCCTTCTCTTCGGGCATCTCGACGAACGCGCGGCACACGCACGTGAGCGCGCTCTTGTTGTCGTCTGCGCGCTTCTCGTAGGTCGAAGCCGCTTCGAGAAGGAGCAGCGCACGAGTGCTCGCGTCGTCGGCGTGCGCGAGGCGAGCCTCGAGCAGCGCGAGCAGCGCCTCCCACTCGTCCATCGCGGTGTACGCCGTCGCGAGCGCGTCCACTGCGCCCGCCGCCGTCGCGCCGTCCGCGCTCAGATCACGCAGTCGCGCGCGGGCGCGCTCGTGCGACGGCTGCGCCGTGAGCGCGGCGCGAAAGCACGAGAGGGCGCGAGCGTTGTCGCCGAGGTGATCCATCGCGGCTTCGCCGAGGCGCGCGCAGAGGTTCGAGCGGCGATCGCTGTCGGTCTCGGTTTCGATCGAAGCAGCCAACAGCGAGGCGAGCGCCTCCCAGCGACCGGCGCGCTCGTGCAGCGCCGCGAGCGCGTCGACGACCTCGGCGTTCTGACCGAAGCGCTCTCCGACCGAGGTCCACAGCGCGACCGACCGAAGGTTGTCATCGAGCTTGTCGGACAGAACGGTCGCAGCGCGAACGAGGTCTGCGCGAACGATCGAGGGCTCTTCGTTCGCTGCAGCGCGGCGACGAAGCGCTTCGACGAGCTCTGCCCAGCGCTCAGCGCGGTCGAGCAACGAGACCGTCGCGTCGAGGGCCTCGGTGTTGTCGGGACGATCCTTGAGGACGCCTTCCCACGCGGCGAGCGAGCGATCCGTCTCTGCGAGCTCGTCCGCCAGGCGCGCGGCGCGCGCGAGGCAGTCGCAGCGCGTCTCGACCTCGGTCTCGAGGCGAGCACGGCGCTCGAGGGCCGAGAGCAACGACGGCTTGTCGCCGATGCTCTGGTAGAGCGAGTCGAGCCAACGGGCCGCTTCGAGCCGCTCGATCTCCGTCGCGCCGTCGAAGCCGAGCACGCGCTCGAACAGCGCCGCGGCGCCCTGCGCGTCGTTGAGCTCTTTGGCGCGCACCGTCGCGGCCTCCGAGCGCAGCGCGGTAGCTCCGGCGGTTCCTGCAGCTTCGACCGCGTCGGCGGCGTCCGAGAGCGCGCCCGCGTATACGTCGAACGCGTTGGCAGAAGACGCCATCTCTCGCAGTCGATCGCGAAACGCAGCTTGCGCGGGCGCGAGCACCACGAGCTCTGCTCCACGAGCGAGCGCGTCCTGCGTGTTGCCGAGCTGCTCGTGCAACCGCGAGAGCTCATCGAGCGTGTGCGCGCGCTCGTCGCCGACGACGAACGTGCGTGCTCGCTCGAGAACCGCCGCGCGCTCCTTGGGCTGTCGCTCGGCCGCGTACTGCCCGAGCAACAGGTCCCGAGCGCGAGCGCGGGTCGTCACAGGAGCGGTGGCCAACGAGAGGATCACGTCGGTGTTCGTGCACACCGCAGCGTCGGCGCGGCCTTCGGCGAACAACGGCGCGAGCGCGTCGAGCGCCTGCGTGGGCTCGTTCAACGAGTCGAGCCAGCACCCCGCGATGCGCAGGCGGGTCTTGCGCGCGTCGTCGGGGTTGAGCGACGGGAGCCTTCCGCTCCAGAGCGCGATGAGGTCGTGGTGACGCGACTGTCGTTCGAAGAGTCGTTCGAGCGCGGCGGCGAGCTGGTGGTCCGCGGGCCTGAGCGGCAAGAGCTGCTCGAGGTATCGGATCGCACGCTCGGGATCTCCTGCAAAATCCCTCGCGACTTGCGACGCCTCGTCGAGCAGCTCAGCGCGACGCTTCTTGTCCTGCGTCCGCTCGAGCGCGCCGTCGTAGAGAGAGAGCAGCTCGGCCCAGCGCTTGGCGTGCGTGTAGCTGAGCGTCAATCGATGAAACGCCCAGTCAGCGGACGGGTCGATTTGCAGCACGCGCTGCAGCAGCGACGCGGCCGCCGTCGGGTCTTCGAACCACTCTTGATAGAAGCGAACCGCGCGCTGACCGATCTTGGTCGCGCGCTTCGCGGTGGTGTCGCCCCCTGCGAGAACTCGGTGCATCAACGCAGCGACCGCGTCGGGCTGCTGTTCGTTGGCGAGGACCTCGTCGAGGTCATCCCACTTGTCGTCGTCGTCCGGGTTGGCTTCGACCGCGGCGATGGCCGCGGAGAGGGCGGGAGAAACCGGCTCTGAAAGAGCTCCTTCGTCGCGATCGGACATCGCTCTGCCTCGCTGCGCGTGCGTCGAACGGGAGTTGAATCACTCCGCCGATGGAATCGCTGCGCGCGAACCGCGCACAATCCCTCCACCGGGGCGGACGAAATAGATCACAGGTCGCTGACAACCCGCGCTCCCAAATTGCAATTGCCGTTGCCGCGCCGAGTCGTGCTTGACCGCTCGCACATCCACCGCCCACGATCGCCGCTCCAACGGCAACGAAAGGTCGGGTCATGGTCCCTCACGCGCGTCGCTCTTCTTTTTGCTTGCGATCGACTGCGAGTTCGCTCTCGCTGCTGAGCTTGTCCGCGGTCTCGCTCACGATCCTCGCGTGCTCGCCGCCGCCATCGCCGCGGCCGGACGCGACGACGGACGCGGGCTCGGAAGCGAGCGTGGACACCGACGCGAGCGCGCCCGACACATCGACGCCCGACGCATCGACGGACGGCGGTCCCGTCACGGACCCAGCCGACTGTGATCCGATCGACGAAGGCGCGTGCTCGTATCCGTGGCCTTCGAACCTGTATTTGCGCAGCGATTCGGCGCGCGCGACGGGCTACACGCTGCGCTTCGGAGCGAGCTCGCTCCCCCGCAACGCCAGCGGCAACCCGGTGGATCCCACCGCGTGGACTCGGCTCGACGGCTACTCGGTCGGCGAGGCGGCGTACACGTTTCAGCCGAACCTCGATCCCGCGGGATTGCCCACGGAATACAACGTCGCCGCGTCGATGGCGCCCGACGCTCGCATCGTCTACTTCGAGGTCGTCGGCTCGGGCGCGAGCGCGACGCTGCGGCGCATCCCGTACTACGCCGAGCTCGACTCGCAAGAGCCCGACCCGACGAAGAAGACCTTGATCATCCGCCCTGCGGTGCTCTTGAAAGAGGGGACGCGCTACGTCATCGCGCTGCGCAATCTCAGGGCGCGTGACGGATCGACGATCGCTCCGTCGGCGGCGTTTCGAGCGCTGCGAGACCGGACCGCGATGAGCGACGCACGGCTCGCTCCGCGCGTCGAGCGCTTCGAGCAGATGTTCTCGTGGCTCACGGCGGCGGGGATCGCGCGCGAGTCGCTCACGCTCGCGTGGGACTTCAACACGGCGAGCTCGCAAGCGACGCACGGGCCGCTCTTGCACATGACGCGCGACGTGCTGACGCGGATGCCCGACGGGCCGGCGTTTCAGAACGTGCGCGTGACGGAGTACACGCCCGCAGAGAACGCGGACATCGCGCTCGAGATCCGCGCCACCGTCGACGTGCCGCACTACATGAAGGACACGACGCTGCGCGGGTGGACCTGGTACACGTTCAACAACGGCGCCAATGGCCTGCCCGTCGCCGAGGGAACGACGACGGTCGACGTGTGGATTCGCGTTCCTCGCTCGGCGGTGCGCAGCGCGACCAATCCCAACCCGCAGCCGCACAGCATCGTGCAGTACGGGCACGGGCTCATGGGCGCCGGCGACGAAGTGCGCGCGGGGTACAACAATTTCATCGCGAACAACCACCGAGTGATCTTCGTCGCAGCCTCGCTGCAAGGAATGAGCTTCGAAGACTTCGTCACGGTGGGCCAGGTGCTGCGGGACTTCTCGCGCTTCCCCTTCATCGCAGACCGACTGCACCAGGGCTTCACCAACTGGGTCGCGGTCATGCGCTCGATGATGCGGCGGTTCAACGCGCTGCCCGAGGCGATGGCGCGCGGCATTCAAGTGAACGCCGACGAGCGCTTCTACTCAGGCATTTCGCAGGGCGGAATCTTCGGCGGGACCTACCTCGCCATCAGCCCCGACATCACCCGCGGACACCTCGGCGTCCCCGGCAACAACTACGGAACGCTGCTCCATCGCTCGAAGGACTTCGACCAGTACTTCAACATCTTGCGAATGGGGTACCGCGACAACCGCGACCATTTGATCCTGCTCTCGCTCGGCGAGCTGCTCTGGTCGCAGGTCGATCCGGTGAGCTACCTGCGGCACATTCAAGCAGAGCCCTTCATGGGGTTGCCCACGCACTACGCGCTGCTCGCGCCGGCGAAGGGCGATCAGCAGGTGGCGCCGTTCACCAATGAGATTCCAGCGCGCTCGGGCATCGAGATCCCGGTCATGATGCCCTTCGAGAACGCGATGAACCCCATGGCGCGCACCGACGTCGGGCTCGCCGACACCGCGATGTACCCCCGTCGAGGCTCGGCCGTGGTGCTCTGGGACCTCGGAAATCCCTGGCAAGAACCGGGCAATCACACGGTGAGCGAGGCCGTCGCGATGATGTACTCCGACCCGCACGGCCGCGTTCGAAGCCTGCACGACTGGCACACGCGGCAGATGATCCACTTCTTCCGCGGCCGCCCGCAGACCGAGGCGCCCGAGGTCATCGACGTGTGCAACGGTCAAGCGTGCGCGTTCACCAACTGCTTCGGCAGCGCGTCCGCCTGCATGCCGCGCTTCTGAGCGGCGTCCCTTCCTGCGATTCCAGCCAAGGAGCCCAGCATCGTGCGTCGCCCTCGCCTCTCGTTGTGCGCAGCGTTTCCTCTCGCGCTTCTCGCGTGTTCTCAGCCGCCGCCTCCCGCACAGGACTCCGAGGCGTCGGTCGCGATGGACGCCTCCGATGACGGAAGCAACGACGGCGGAGCGGACGTCGTCGACGTCGTGCTTCCTCCCGGTCCACCAGGACAAATCCTCGGCGTTCGCGAAGAAGCCAACGTGGTGATCCCCACGCTTCGCGCAGACGTCAACGTGGTCTACACCGAGGCGAAGATCCCGCACGTGTACGCGGCCAACACGCGAGACTCGTACGTCGTTCAGGGCTACCTCCTCGCGCGAGACCGCTACTTTCAAATCGAGCTCCAGCGCCGCGTCGGATTGGGAACGGCCTCGGAGCTCCTGGGTGATCGTGGCCTCGCGCTCGACACGCTCTCGCGTGGTCGAGGCTATCGCGTGATCGCCGAACGACTGCTCACGCAGATGGGCCCCAACGAGCTCGAGACGCTCGACGCCTTCGCCGAGGGCTTCAACGCCTACGTCAACGCGTGCCGCATGCGTCGCATCCCCGCGCCCACCGAGGTCAGGCTCATCGGCCTCATCCTCGGGATGGGCGCGAACCCCGCGCAGATCATGCAGACGATCACGCGTCGCGACCTCGCGGGCGTGCTCGCGCTGGTCTTGGCAAACTCGAGCTTCGCCACCGACGACCTCGACCGCGCGCGCGCGGCGCTGAGCTTCGACGCGCTGTACAACAGCCTGCCGGCGAGCAGCTCGGTCTCGATGGGCGAGCGGATGCAGCGTCGCAACCTCGTGCGCTCGGAGATCTTCGACCGAGTGCAGCCGTTGACCGACGTGACCTCGGCGCTGGGACTCGCGACGGACTCGCGCATGGGAGTGATGGCTCGCCGTCAGCGCCGAGCACGCACACAGAATCAAGCGGGGCCGAGGGTCGATCACTCGATGCTCGATCGGCTGATCGCGAGCAACGAGCTGCTCGAGCGACTGCGGCGCGGCGATCGCGGCGGAGAGTACGGCTCGAACGCGTGGGCGCTCTCGGGTCGAGGGACCGCGGACGGCGCCGCCATTCTCTCGGGCGACGGGCACCTTCCGTTGAGCGTCCCGACGCTGCTCTATCAACTGCACACGGACACGACGGTGTTCGCTCCGTCGGGCAGCGCGGGGCAGAGCCTGATGGGGCTGTTTTTTCCGGGCATTCCGTGGATGGGGCTCGGGACGAACGGCTCGGTCGCGTGGAGCTTCACGTACCTCTACGGAGATCTCACCGATTGGTACAGCGAGCGCGTGCAGCTCGACGCGATGGGGCGACCCGCGCAGAGCTTCTTTCAAGGGAGCTGGCGGCCGCTCACCGCGGTGGAAGAGACGTACACCGTGGCGGACGTCCCGGCGTTTATGTCCGTCGGCCGCACCGAGCGGCTCACGCGATGGACGACGTTCGACGGGCGATATCTCGCGTCGATCGAGGGCGACCCTGCGATGCCCGGACAGATGGCGCCCGCGGGTCGATCGATCATCGACGTGATGGGGACCAGGGTGATCCCGCGCGACGTCGACGGCGACGGGACGGTCAGCGCGATCACCTTTGATTATGTGGGCTTCGACGTGAGCAACGTCCCCGGCGCGCTGCGGGACTTCGAGCGCGCGCAATCGGTGCGAGAGATGCGCGACGCGCAGCGCAGGTTCGTCGCGTTCGCCCAGAACTTCATCGGCGCGGACAAAGACGGCGCGATCTACTACTCGGGCTACACGGGCGCGCCGTGCCGTCGCTACCTCGCGCGCGCGGGGATGGGCGCCAATCAGCGATGGGCGGCGGGCGCCGATCCGCGAATGCTCATCGACGGAACCACGTATGGAGGGTTCACGATCCCGCTCGACGCGATGGGCCGCGTCGACGAGGCGGCGGGAGGGATGGACCCGTATCGATGCGTCGTTCCGTTTGCGCAGTGGCCGCAGTCGCTCGACCCCGAGCGAGGCTACGCGCTCACGGCGAACAACGACCTCGGCGGAACGAGCCTCGACAACAACCTCGCCAACGACGCGCAGTATCTCGGCGGGCCGTGGGACGTCGGCTACCGCGCGCGAACCATCCGCGACACGCTCGCGGGCAACGTGATGCGTCGCGACGGCACCGTCGAATCGATGGCCGAATTGCAGGCCAATCATCGCAGCCCCCTCGCCGCTGTGTTCATCCCCGCCATCAACGCGGCCGTGCAACGCGCGAGCGCGATCGCCGGCGGAGCGATGGCCAACAACGCCGCCGAGACGCGCATGGCGAGCGCGTACACCGCGCGACGTGCTGCCATCGATGAGGCGCTGATGCGTATGAGCAACTGGCTCACGCGCGGAGCGACGGCAGAGTCCGGCGTCGAGACCTTCTATCACTCGCCGACCGCGGAGCAGCGAACGGACGCAGCCGCGACGATGATCTTCAACGCGTTCTACCGCTCGCTCCAAGCTGCGGCGCTCGGGGACGAGGGCATCGACGCGATCCTCGACACCGACGCGCGCTTCCTTCGCGGAACGACCATGGTCGAGCTGCTCCGCAACCGCGGAAGCAACCCGTCCAACCTCGCTTCGTACGACATGGCGCGCGGCGAGAGCGTCTTCTGGGACGACGTTCGAACGATGGACGTCGAGAGCTCGAACGAGGTCATCGTGAAGGCGCTCAGCGACGCGCTCGCGAGCCTCACGGCCGCGTCCACGACCGCGGGCGAAGGCGGATTCGGTACGGCCGATCAGTCCCAGTGGCTCTGGGGATTGCGGCACCAGGTCGCGCTCGAGTCGATCATCACGGCGTACGCGGGCGGAAGCGTGATGGGCATCGAGGCGCTCACCAACGCGCAGGAGATCAGCACGCGACGATTGCCGCTCGCGGCGAACCTCCCTGCGACGGACCCGCGCGCGACGCTCAAGTGGTTTCCGCGGCCGGGAGACTTCTACAACGTCGACGCGGCCAACCCGCCCAACGCCGGGGCGAGCTGGCTGTACCGCAACGGCCCGGTCATGCGCATGGTGATCGAGCTGCGACAGGGCCGAGTGCGCGGGCAAAACGTGATTCCCGCAGGAGAGAGCGGGCAGAACGCGTCGGCGAACTTCGACGATCAGGCTCGATTGTGGCTCGGAAACCGAGCGCTCCCCCTGCGCTACACGGTCGACGAGGTCGTCGCCAACGCCACGGGCCGCGAGCGCTTCAGCGCGCAGTGAGCGCTCACTGCACGCGCACGGCGCCCGAGTAGATCCACGGAACTTCGCGCACGTACCGCTCGAGCCTCGGCAAGTACGGGCGCGCGTGGTTCGGCGTGATGTCCGCTTGCGCGCGATAGACGCCAGCCTCGGTGACGGTGAAGCGAAGCTCGCGCGGATCGCTCGCGACCTCGGTCCAGCCCGTCGGCGCGCGCGAGTCTGCCTTGAATACACGCACACGAATCACCGGCGCTGGCAGCGACGGATCGAGCCCGAGCACGCGGGGCGCGGTCACTTCGAGCACGGGGTTCGATGAGAGCGCGACGGTGCTGCCGTCGGCGAGCGAGCGCGATCCGCCGCTGGCCACGTTGAAGCGAAAGCCCTCGGCGCTGCCCCACGCTTCGAAGCGCACGCGCGCCCGTGCGGCGCGCAGCCCCGCGAGCAGCGACGCGCGCGTGACAGGCCCGTCGATGATGAGCTCGTTGTTGAACCAGCGAAACACGCGGCGATAGCTGTCACCGCGCTCTCCGTCGGCGAGCAGTCGCTGAATCGTGTTCTCGTGCGCGTCCGAGCCCGCGACGCCGACGACCGTTTGTCCGTCGAGCCACAGGGCGCTCCAGCGGATGAAATCCGGGACGTTCTCGCGAAACAGCCCGAGAAAGAGAAGGTCGGGCTCTGTGCGAAAGCCCGGGTCGATGAAGCGCGGAATGTCCGCGAAGAAATCACCGATGTCGACGTTGAGGTACGGCCCTGCGATGCGCGGATCGAGGTTCGCGTGGACGTTGTAGAGCTCGGTCCCGTCGGGCCGAAGCGAGAGCGCGAAGGCGACCTCTTTTTGCTCCGCGTGCGGGATGACAACGAAGCCCCCTGCGGCGCGAAAATTCGCGACGGACTCGACCGAAGCCGTCCGGTACGTCTGCACGAGGTCCATCGACGGGAGCGTCTGCGGGTGCTCTCGCAGCGCGATGGGCATGAGCTCGTTCTCGGCGCCGGGCAACACCGTCACCGTGTGCCCGTTGTCGCAGTCGAACGAGTAGGCGACAGCGCGGCCGCCCTCCATTTCGACGCGGTCTCCTGCGCGCGTTTGCAGCACTCGCTCGAACGGTCCTTCGGCCATCAGCGACGAGTGCTCGGTGATGAACACAGCGTCGACGCGCGTGCGGCAGAGCGCCCGCCGAAAGCTCTGGAGGCACGGCTCGTTGGGCCCGCCGTCGACGTAGGGGTTTCCGTCGCAGGCGTCGTGCGAGTGCACCGAGTGAGCGTGGATGATCACGCGCACCGATCGCTGCGGCGCGGTCAAGTCCGAGCCCCACGCCGAGGCCGGCTGCAGCTCGTGCGGCCACGCCGGAGGGCGCGGGGCAGCGTCCATCGATGGGGTGCTGTCCTCGCTCACGTCTTCGAGCGTCGCGTCGTCGGCGGTCGCGTCAGAAACGGAAGCGTCCGCGGGCGTGCCGCGATTGCAGGCCAGCGAGGTCGAAATTGCCGTGATCGCCAGCAAATGAAGCGGTGAAATGCGGTTTCGCGCGCGGCGCATCGCGTGCGCGGGGGCGGGAGCGAGGCTCGAAAGTTCCACGGGCGCGAGTGTGTTCGCTGCGAAACGAGGGTTCAACCTTGCATCGCAATCGGATACCTTCGCTGCGCCGTCGGGCGAGCGCCCTTGTTTGGTGCGAGCTCGAGCAACGAATCACAACCGGCATTGTGCTTCGCTGCGGGCCTTCGTCGCGCGTGGCGTCGAAGCATCCGCAGAGGAGCGCAGTGCCAAGCACCCCCGACGTGTTTTTGGAGGACTGGCATGCGCCGCAACCACCTGTTCGCCCGCGCGACGTTGGCTCTCGCGCTCACAATTTCGTCGAGCGCGTTCGTCGCTGGCTGTGAGAACGAGGCGGACCCGAAGACCTGGGTCAAGAAGCTCAGCGAGCCTGCGCGCCGTACGGGCGCCATGGTTCGACTGAAGAAGATCTTCGACGAGACCCTCGCCGGAGCGAACCAGGACGCGAGCAACCCGCGCGTGCGCGCGTTTCTCGACGGCGCGATCGAGCCGATCGCTCGCACGTTCATCGCCAACCCCGACGACAACATCATGCGCAAAGAGGCGATCGAGATCCTCGCGGAGTCCAGGGACCCGCGCGCGATCGACGCGCTCTTGTCGGCGCTCACCTTCCGCGCCGGAAGCCAGGACAGCGAGCGCATCGCGCTGCGCGCGGTGCAGGGTCTGAAGACCATGGTCGCGAGCATCCCCGAAGCGAAAAAGAGCGCGGTGGTGCAGGGCCTCGTCGCCGTCATCGACCGCGCCCAGGGCAACGGCGGCAACATGATGCAGATCCGCTTTCACTCGCTCACGGCGCTCGGCCTTCTGCACGCGACCGAAGCGGTGGACTCGATCTCGCGCGTGCTCTCGCGGCGCCTCGCGGACCAAGAGATCTCGACGGCCCGCGCCGCGGCCGACGCGCTCGGCGTCATCGGCGATCCGCGCGGCGTCGACGCGCTGATCTATGGTCTGTTTCTCAACGTCCGCGCGCAAAACGCGTTTCCGCACTGCCAGCGCGCGCTCGCGCGCATCGGCGCGCAGCACGCGGTGCCCAAGCTCCTCAACACGCTCGCCGGACAGAATCAGCAGGTCAACGCGCTGATCACCGAGTACGGCAACATCCCCAACGGACCGCCCGTGCCCGAGGGGCTCGTGAAGAGCACCACCGCCGACGTCCTGCGCGAGTTCGCGTCGCCCGACGCCGTGCAGCCGCTGCTCGCGCTGCTCAACAGCACCACCGAGACCGAGAACGTTCGCGCAGCGGCCGGCGAAGCGCTCGCGTACACCGCGATGGCGATCCCCGCGCAGCGCCCGGCGATCGTGCAAGCGCTGCACGCCGCGTTCAGCCGCGACCGCAACCCGTCCGAAGAGTCTGGCTGGAGCGCGCTCACGTTCGCCTCGAAGCTCTCGCTCGTCGGCGATCCGGGCTCGATTCCGCTCGTGCTCGCGGCGCTCAACCACCGCCAGATCCAGTCGTTTCAGTACGCGCCGCAGCGCTCGGGGTTGCTGCTCGCGTTCGCCTCGCTCGCGCGCCACGGAAACGTCGCCGAGTTCGACCGCATCGAAGGCGACCTTCGTCGTCAGTTCAACGCGGCGCTCGCCGAGGACGCCTCGATCGCCCGCGAAATTCGCCCGCAGATCCAGACGCTCGACAAGCTCCGCGCCGTCGTCGAAGTCGTCCGCACCTGCAACGACGCGGACACCGCTTGCTACATCCGCTCGCTCGACAGCCAGTCGACCGAGAGCGTTCGCAAGGCCGCGTACATGCTCGCGTGGACCACGCCCGAGGCGCAGCGCGCGCAAGCGATCGCCGCGCTCGAGGCGAAGCTCAACAACCCCGACCTGCTCGTTCGTCGCTCGGTCATGGTCGCGATCGACGCGCTCACGCCCAACGGCTCGGCGAGCACGATCACCAAGCTGCAAGAGCTCATCCGCAACGAAGAAGGACAAGAGAGCAAGATTCTCTCTCACCTCTGGGCGGAGCTTCTGATCGGCCGTCTGCGCAGCCGCGCGCACTGAGCGTGCAGGCACGCGGGGGGATAGTGTTGTAGCCTCGCGAACGTGATTCGGGTCGAGGTCGAACAAGGCGATGTGCGGGGGCTGCGCGCCGAGAAGAACGGTCAACTCACGATCGGTCGCGCGCCGGGCAACGATCTGCACCTCCCTGATTGGCACGTCTCGGGCAACCACGCGGTGCTGAGCTTCGACGGCGCGCGCGCGCGGCTCCGCGATCTTCGCAGCACCAACGGCTCGCGCTTGCTGCGCGGGCAATCGGTGCTCGCCGTCGACGCGACGTGCAACTGGGAGCGCGAGCTCGAAGCCGGCGATCGCATCGCGTTCGGAAACTCTTCAGCGCCCGTGGTCGTGCGCGTCGATTGGATCGAGCGCGCCTCGGTCGCGCCGGCGAGCGCGGTGCCTGCGCCGCCAGCGCTCAACGCCGCGAGCGCCGAGCACGGCGATGCGAGCGCGACCGCAGCGGACGTCGACGACTCGCACGTCGTGGCGGTGCGGCCCGTCGCGGCGATCGCAGAGACGCGGCTCGCCGTCGAGGCGGACCCGGTATCGCTCAAGGCTGTCTACGAAGCGGGCCACAAGATCGGCTCGGCGCTCGAGCTCGACGCGGTGCTCGACGCGATCACCGAGGCGGTCTTCGCGCTCGTCTCGAAGGCGACGCACCTGACGATCGTCCTGCGCAACGAGAGCCCCGTCGAAGGCTCGAGCCCGCAGGACGCATACGTGCCGGTGACGACGCGCGTGCGAGGGCAGAGCGGCGTTCCGACGCAGCCCGTGCCCGTCGCGCGCAGCGTGTTTCGCAAGGTGCTCTCGCAGCGCGCAGCGGTGCTCGCCGCCGACGCGCAGAGAGACATCAGCGCTGCCTCGATCTTGGGCGCGAGCATCTTGTCGACGATGGCCGTCCCGCTGTGGAAGGGCGACGAGATCCTCGGGGTCCTGGAGGTGGACAACCGCGACTCGCCCGGGATCTTTCGCGAGCGCGACCTCGACCTGCTCACGGTCGTCGCCGCCAACGCTTCGCTCGCCGTCGCCAACGCGCGATTGTATCGAAGGGTCGCCCGAGCAGAGGCCAACGCGCGCGCAGAAGCGGGCTACCTCAAGCAGAAAGCGCAGAAGCGCATCGAGGGAATCATCGGCGAGTCCGCGGCGATGCGATCGGTCTTCGCCGCGATGCAGAAGGTGATCGACACGCGCGTGACCGTGCTCATCGAGGGCGAGACCGGGACCGGAAAAGAGCGCGTCGCCAGCGCGATCCACTACCAATCGCGCCGCAAGGACAAGCTCTTCGTCGCGCAGAACTGCGCCGCGATGCCCGAGACGCTGCTCGAGAGCGAGCTGTTCGGACACAAGCGCGGCGCGTTTACCGGAGCGGACTCTGACAAGAAGGGCCTGTTCGAGCTCGCCGACGCAGGAACGCTCTTTCTCGACGAAATCGGCGAGATGCCCCTCTCGCTGCAGTCCAAGCTGCTGCGCGTTCTGCAAGAGGGTGAAGTGCGGCCGCTCGGGTCCAACACCACGCGCACCGTCGACGTGCGCATCGTCGCAGCGACGAACCGCAAGCTCGAGGACGAGGTCAAAGCCGGGCGATTCAGGCAGGATCTGTACTACCGGCTGCAGGTGTTTCCGCTGCGGCTGCCGCCGTTGCGCGAGAGGCGCGACGACATTCCGCTGCTCGCGAGGCACTTTCTCGACCGGTATTCGCGCGAGATGGCGAAGAACGTCGCGGGATTCTCGCAGCAGGCGCTCGAGCTGCTCATGAGCTACGGCTGGCCGGGCAACGTGCGAGAGCTCGAGAACGAAGTGCAGCGACTGGTGATCCAGCTCGATCCCGGCGGCTACGTGATGCCGCACGACTTGTCTCCGCGCGTGCGCAACGTCGAAGGCGTGCTCGACAAGATTCGCCCCCCGCGCGGGACGCTCAAAGACATGATCGAGCACATCGAGAAGTGGCTGCTCATCGAGGCGCTGCGCGAGCACGGCGGCAACAAGTCAGCTACAGCAAAGACGCTCGGCATCACGCGCGAAGGTCTCCACAAGAAGCTCAAGGGCTACGGAATCGGTTGAGGCGCCGGCCCGCGCCGCCAACAGGAGAGCAACGATGAAGACACCTCACTTCCTTCGATTCGCACAGTCGCTCGCGCTCGGCGCGGGCATCGCCGCGCTCGGCGGATGCGGCTCGAGCACCACGCCCGACGCTTCGAGCCAGGACGTCGCAGGCAACGACAGCGCGAGCACCAACGACGTCGCGTCGAACGACGTGGCGTCGAGCGACGCGGCCGAAGACGTGATCTCCTGCGCGAGCTGCGAGTGCACGGGGCTCGTCCCGCCGGACGTTCAGGTGCCCGACTCGGGCTTGCCCGCGTGCACGGGAGAGGCGCTCGGACGCTGCTGCGCTGCGGTGGGACCGCTTCCTCCGCCGGAGCTCAGCGCATGACCACCGAGCGAATCGACCGCGTTCTCACCGGCGATATCTCGGACACTCCGCTGTCCAAAGAGTACGCCACGCTCCGCGAGCAGCTCGCGCGTTGCGGCACGAGCGCCGCCGAGTTCGACCCCAAGCCCTTCGACAAGCGCGCGGTCGACGCAGCGCGCGAGATGTGGCGCGCGCGCATGGAGGTCGAGCATCGATCCACGACCGTGTTCGCGCAGCTCGCCTCGCAGCTCATGGAGGCCAACGCCTCGCTCGACGCCAAGGCCGTGATGCTTCGCATGGCCTACGACGAGATGCGCCACACAGAGAACTGCGCAGACGTGCTCCGCGCGATGGGCGTCGAGCCGAAGGTCGAGACCAACGTCGCGTGCGCCCCGCTCGCGGTGCACAAGGGATGCAGCCCCGAGCAGCGCGCGCTGCGCAACGTGATCTACACGACGTGCATGAGCGAGATGGTGGCGGTCGCGCGCTTCGTCGACACGCTCGACGAGATGGAGGAGCCCTACCTCCGCGACCGCACGCGACTGCTGCTCGCCGACGAGATCCTGCACGGGCAGTTCGGGTTTCACTACCTCACGGCGTGGAAGGATTGGCTCGAGCAAAACCCTGATGAAGTGCGGTTGCTCGAGCGCTATCTCGTCCACTCGTTCGCGGTGATCGAGGACATGCTCGCAGGTCCGCCGGTGCGCAAGATCGAGCGCACCCAGGACGAGATCGCGCTCGGTTTGCCCGAGCCCGAGCGCTCGCGAGACATCTTCTTTCAGACCATGGAGCACGCCACCGTTCCTGGCCTCGAGCGCTTCGGCATCGACGCGGGAAAGAGCTGGCGCGAGCGCCGTCGCCTCGCGTGACGCGAGTACTGCTGGTCGAGAAGACGGGCAGCACGAGGGCGCAATCCCGGCCGTTCGACCGCGCTCAGTCCTCGTCCCACTCTGCGATGGGCGGCTCGGGCGCGCCCTCGCCCCACGGCCCTGCGGCGCGCGAAACCCAGCGTTTTGCCAGCTCGTTGTTCACGCGATGAAGCAGGCGATCGGCCCGCGAGACGTCGGACTTTCTCGGCAGCTTGGTGCCGCGCCACGCTTCGGCGAGCGGCTCGGTGAGCGACTCGGCCTCTTCGAGGATCGCGTCGAGCGCGACCTCTCCGCGCTTGATGCTCAAGAGCTTCTCGCGAAACGCGCCGCGCACCTCGAACTCGGGCGCGCCCGTCTTGAGCCACTCGGTGGCCGTGACGATGAGCCGCAAGAGGTTGTACGCGTTCTTCGGGCGCAGCTCGCGCGGCAGCTCGAGCCCGATCGAGGCGTTGCTCTTGGCGAACTCGACCAGCGCTGAAAACTCGTTTCGCTCGAGCAATCCCTGGTCGTACATCGAGCGGTAGAGCTGCTTGATGTACTGCTTCGCCGAGAGGTGCGCGTCGGCCTGCGTGGCGTTGGCGCGAGGAGAAATGGCGGCGAGCTTCTCGGCGACCTGATCGAGCGACAGCGTGTCGTCCGCGCGAAGCCAGTCGAGCACGTCCGCGCGGTGCCGCACGAGCCGAAGGTTCTGCGAGAGCTTGTCGAGCTGCGAGGTCGCGTAACGCCCAAACGAGCCGTAGATCTCTGCGCTCACGAAGGCGTCGCGCTCGGCGAGGATCCACTCGCCGATCTCGTCCGTCGCGCGCGCGCTCTTCACGAACAGCGCTTCGAGCGTGTTCGGGTCCGCCCGCAGCGCTTGCTTGATGCACTTCGCGACGGCCCAAAACGTGTGGCTCCCGTCTTCGCTCACGAGGTCCTCGGGCGCGCTCACGAGGCCCATCGTCCACGAGAGCGGAAGCGCGAAGACTCCCCGCGTGTCCGTGTCCGATCCCTCGTGCGCGACGCCCCACGCGCGCGAGCCCACGGTGGTCTCGATCACCACGCACGGACGCAGCGCTTGCCACGCGTCGTTGCGCCGCTGCGCGTACCGCACCTGCCCGATCTTTCGAGGGACGAGCTCGCTTCGCGCGTAGCGCACGACGCCCACGCCCACGATGTGCACGTCGAACTCGTCGCGCTCGGGCTCAGCTCGCACCACCCTCCCGCTCGCCCCTTGGGGAACGCGCCGTTCGCCCAGCATTCGATCGACCGACGCCGTCACCTCCGTCCCGTTCGGAAGCGGAAGCGCCTTGGGGTCGACCGCACCGAGTCCCTTGATTCGCAGGTCCATTCGCGCGCCCTCGTATGCGCACGATACCGCGAGCCGTCACGCCCCTCGTCGCTACGCCAGATACAATCGATGCGCGAACCTCACGCGCAGCGCGGTCACCTCGTGCGCCGCGAGCCCCTTGGCCGAGAGCGACAAGCGCAACAGACGGTCCGCGAAGGGCGCGTCGAGCAGCCGCTTCGCCGCTCCGCTGCGCCAATCCCAGTACAGGATCTCGAGCGACTCGAGCTGCTGCGCGAGCGGCGATTGAACGAGAAACTTCAGCATTTCGTTGCTGAGGCCGTAGTTGCTCGACAGGTCGAGCGACCGCAGCTTCGGCAGCGAGTTCGACTGCAACAACGCCGCCAGGGTGTCCGGGTCGAGGCTCGTGTTGTACAGCACCAACTGCTCGCAGTCGGACAACCAGTGCGCGTCGTCCCACAGGCTCTTTTGCTGCGTCGGCGCCGGTTCGCGAGGCTGGTCCCCGAACTGTCCCGCGCCGATCGCGTTGCCCGAGAGCATCACGCGCTTGGGCCGCATGGGCGTCGCGACCCCCGAGAGCCGCTCGATGCCTGTCGCGGTGATCGAGTTGTACTGCAGGTCGAGCGTCTTCACGTTGGCGAGGTTGGGACTCGTCACGATCGCGACGAACCCGTCGTCGCCGATCGCGTTCTGCCCCAGGTTGAGCGTCCGAAGCGCGTGCGCCCCCTGCCAGTGCGCGATCGCATGCGCGCCCTGCGACTGGATCAACGGAGCGGAGTTGTTGCCCTCGATCGTGAGCGACGACAACGATCGCACCGTGGGGTTGGCCACGATCGCAGCGACGCCTCCGTCGCCGATCTCGTTCGCGCCGAAATCGAGCGACTCGAGCTTCGAGAAGTCTCCCGTCTCGAAGAGCGACTGCGCTCCTTGCGCGAGCGCGTCGTTGTACTTCATCGAGAGAGAGCGCAGCTGCGAGAGCCACGGCGCCTTCGCGAGCGCCTCGAAGTCTGCGCTTCGCAAATGGTTGTAGCCGATATCCAGCGTCTCGAGCGCGGTCTTCTTCTTCGAGCCGACCAGCGACTTGAGCCCAGCGGACCTGCCGTCGTTGTTGTGCAAGTTGAGCTGACGAAGCGCGGGCCACAGCTTCGACCGCACGACCGCTCCGAAGAGCGTCGAGCCCGCCTTGCAGTAAAACGCGTCGACCCCCTTCACCGTGGGAGGGAGCTCGGCGACGAGCGCCTTCAAGTCCTTCGACGACAGCCGCGGCAATTTGAGCAGCGAAATCTCTCGCTCGCCGAGCATCTGCAGCGCCGATCGCGCCTCGTCGAGGCTGTCTGCAAACAGGTGAACGCGATGAATGTTGGGCAGTCGCGCAGGGTCTTCGCCGAGCCAACGCGCCCGCGCGAGGTCTGCTTCGACGTTGGCGCGCAGCGTCCACGAGCAGCCGAGCGCCGCGGCGGCGGGACGGCCCCTCATCGCCTCGTCCACGGCAGGATCGCTGACGTAGAGGTCCTCGAGCGCGATGTCCGAGAGCGCCTCGATCGCCGCTCGCACGACGATCTCGCGCGAGCTCTCAGAGACCGCGCCCGCGATCAACGCGTGCGTCGCGGGGAGCTTGTAGTAGCTCGGCGCGCAGCTCTCGGCCCATCGACGCATCGCCGCGACGCGCTCGTCGTCGCTCAAGCCGACGCCGTAGTACCGCCGAAACTCTGCGCCCGTGACGATGAGCTCGGCCTTGTCGAGCTTTGCGTCCTTGTGTGGCTCAGCGAGGACCAGCGACGCGCTCATGTCCTTGCCGAGCTTCTTGACGAGCCTCGCGCCCTCGAACGCGGCGAGACGTTCGATCGCGCCTTGCTCGACGCCGTCGAGCGGGCTCAGCTGCAACCAGATCGTGCTGTCGCTCATGCGCGACGAAGAGTAGCGACTACGCTCGCCGCGCCACCAGCGTGAACATCGAATCGACGGTGAGCCCCCACGCAGCGCGCAGCCAATCACGCGGTGTTTTCGCGGGGATTCCTGGGCCCGAGATCACCTCGAGGCCGAGCCGCCGCAGCGTTCGCAGCGCGCTCGCGCCGACAGGAAACGTCCCCACGTCGTACCGAGGCCGGCCTCGCACGCGCGTCACGTAGAAGCGACCGAGCGTCGGCGGAAGCACCGAGATCCCGAACATCTCGTAGTGCGGGTCCGAGACAAACCACTTGGGCGAGAGCCGGTTGGGCCCCTGCAGGTAGAGCACTCCGCCCGGCGCGAGGACCCGGGCGCATTCTGCCAGTGATCGTTCAGCGCTCTCGACGTGCTCGATCACGTCCACCATCGTGACCAGATCGAACGCCCGGTCCTCGAACGCGAGCCGCTCGGCGACGCCCTTCACGAACGTCGCGCTCGCGCCGTACCCGCGCGCCCTCGCCCTCGCACCTTCGAGCAACGGCTCTTCGACGTCGAGCCCCGTCACGATCGCGCCCGATTCGGCCAGCGCCACGGCGAGCGCGCCGCACTGGCAGCCCACGTCGAGCGCGCGCTTTCCCGAGAGATCGACGAATCTCTCGATGTCTCTGCGGTACTTCTCTCTCGCGCGAGCGACCTGCGTGCGCTCGAGCGCGCGCCATCGATCGAGCTGCGGGTCGCGCGGGTCCGCGAGGTGCGCCTCCCAATACGCGACGAACTCTCGCTCGGGGTCCCCGGTCATGCTCGCTCTCGTTTGGCCACGATGGTGAAGAGCGCGTCCGTGAGCAGCCGCGCCTCGCCCCACGCACGCACGACGGGATCGACGCGCGACGCGAGGTCGCCCACGCGCTTGCGCGCCTCGCGACGAGCGCGGTGCACGGGCGACTCGATCAGCGAGAGCCCCTCGCGACGGAGCACGTTTGCGACGTGATTTCCCACGGGAAACACGCCCACGTCGTACCCCGGTTTGCCGCGACGCCACTCGACGTAGCGCTTGCCGAGCGAGTGCGAGAGCACGCTCGCGACGGCGAGCCCGTAGTGCGGGTCGCTCTTGAACCAATGGGGCGAGAAGCGATTGGGGCCGTAGACGTAGGCGATTCCCCCGGGAGCGAGCACCCTCGCGATCTCGCGCAGGCACGCGTCGGCGTCGCGGCAGTGCTCGATCACGTCGACGAAGCTCACCACGTCGAACGAGCGATCTTCGAACGGCAACGACTCGCCCACCGCCGTGCGAAACGTCGCAGAGACGCCCCAGCCTTGCGCGCGCAGCCTCCCGGCTTCGAGCACCCAGTCTTCGGGCTCGATGCCTGTGACGACCGCGCCGCGCTCGGCGAGCACGCACGTGAGCGCGCCGGTCTGGCACCCCACGTCGAGCACGCGCGCGCCGGAGAGCGAGCGATGCGAGTCGATCGCGTCGGCGATCTTTCGGCACTCTTCGACGCGGCGCTCGAAGTGCGCGAGCCACTGCGGAGCGGCCGGGTCGCTCCAGTCGATCACTCGACCCCAGTAATCAAGAAATCGCTGATCTCTCGGGTCTTTCGCGCGTGGAGCCTTCGGCCGCTCGGTCATCGCAGCGCTCAGTCGTAGTACTCGATGCCGAGGTGCGTGATGAGCTCTTCGCCGCGCATCCAGCGCAGCGTGTTCTTCAGCTTGATGAGCTGAATGAACAGGTCGTGCTCGGGGTACAGGCCCGCGGCGGTCATCGGGCTCTTGAAGTAAAACGAGAGCCACTCTTGGATCCCGTGCATCTTCGCGCGCTGCGCGAGGTCCATGAAGAGCGCGAGGTCGAGGACGATCGGGGCCGCGAGGATTGAATCACGGCACAAGAAATCAACCTTGATCTGCATCGGGTATCCGAGCCACCCGAAGATGTCGAGGTTGTCCCAGCCCTCTTTGTTGTCGCCGCGCGGGGGGTAGTAATTGATGCGAACGACGTGGTGAAAGCCCTCGTAGAGCTCGGGGTAGAGCTTGGGCTGCAGGATGTACTCGAGCGCGCCGAGCTTGGTGACCTCTTTGGCTTTGAAGCTCTCGGGGTCGTCGAGCACTTCGCCGTCGCGGTTTCCGAGGATGTTGGTGCTGTACCAGCCCTCGAGGCCGAGCATGCGCGCCTTGAGTCCGGGCGCGATGATGGTCTTCATCCAAGTCTGGCCAGTCTTGAAGTCCTTGCCAGCGATGGGGACCTGTCGATCGCGAGCGAGCTCTTGGATCGCGGGAAAGTCCACAGAGAGGTTGGGCGCGCCGTTGGCGTACGGGACGCCCGCCTTCACGCAGGCGTACGCGTAGATGGCGCTCGGAGCGATGTCGTCCGACGACTCGCGCAGTCCCTTTTCGAAGGCGGCGAGGGACTGATGCGTGGCGGTGGGCTCGCGGTAGACCTCGGTCGATCCGCACCAGACCGCGACGCAGCGGTCGAGGTTCTTCTCGCGCTTGAAGCGCTCGATGTCAGCGATGAGCTGCTCAGCGAGGTCCATCTTGGAGGTGCCCTTCTTCACGTGCGGGCCCATCAAGCGCTTGACGTACGCGGGGTCGAAGACCGCGGGCATCGGCGAGATGCCTTCCATGAAGGGCTTCACTTCGGCGAGGTGCTCTTTGCTGAGCACGCCCGCTTCGGAGGCCGCTTCGTACGCGTTATCGGGGAAGAGGTCCCACCCCGCGAACTCGATCTGGTCCAAGCCCGCGAGCGGAACGAAGTCAGCGATCTTCGGGCTGCGTCCCTCCGTGCGCTTTCCGAGGCGGATGGTGGCGAGCTGCGTGAGCGAGCCGACGGGCTTCGAGAGACCGCGACGGACGAGCTCGACGCCGGCGACGAACGTCGTCGCGACCGCGCCCATGCCAGGGAGGAGAACGCCGAGCTTTCCGTTCGGCGGAGCGATTTCTACCGGTGGTTTACGCATTGGGACGATTGGGCGCGGGACGCTATCACAAGCCCTCCCGTTGCGAAGGACCCTTCGTTGACCGGCGTCATCCACCGTTCACGGCTCAGCGCGCGCCGGCGCACGCGTGAGCGACGACCGCGGAGACGTCGTCGCGACTCCCTCGCTCGATCGCGCGCTGCAACAGCGCGTCGACGGCGTCGCTCGCCGATCGGTCGGTGACGAGCTCCGCGATCTCATCGTCCTCGACGCGTTGATACACGCCGTCCGAACAGAGCACGACGCGATCTCCCTCTCGCCGCGCTTCGAGCGCCGTGTCGATCGTCGCCGCGCGGCCCCCGATCGCGTTGAGAATCAAGCGCCCGCGCCGCGCGTAGGCCCAGCGCGGGTGTTCGGCACGGCGCAGCTCATCGTGCACTTCTGTCAGCGAAATAACTGACCGTTCGCGAATCAAGAGCGCCCGAATATCCCCTGCGTGCGCGACGACGAACTCGTCTTCTCGCGCGAGCCACAGCGTCAGAGACGCGTCGTGCACCGACTCACTCGCCTCCGCTGACCTCTGGCGCGCGTCGAGCACGAACCGTCGCGCCACGCGACGAGCGAGCGCGCGAGCCTCGTCGTCGAGCGGGCCATCACCGACGAGCGGCGCTTCAGCGATGAGCGCTTCCTGCAGCACTCGCACGCAGCGCGGCTGCGGCTCGAGCATCATGTTGCTGTCGATGAGGGCGGCGCACGGAAGGCCTTCGAGCAGCACCACGCCGTCTTCGAGCGCGTCCCGCGCTGGGGACCTTCGCGCATCGCCCGCGATCGACCACCGCCGCACGCGCCCCAGCATCGCACGCGCTTGTGCGCGTTGGCCGCACGATTCGCTCGATGGCATGATTGCGCGCGTGTCCAACGAGATCACGCATCCGCCCCACCCCGTCGTGCTTCCCGCGGCTCCTGGCTGGCCGATTCACCCTGCGATGGTGACGGTGACAAACGAGATCGCGAGCTTTCGAATCACGCGCAGCCTCGGGATCGTGCGAGGGACGGTCGTGCGCCCGAGCACCGCCCTCGCCGAGGCCAACGCGCTGGTCAACGGCAGCGAGGAGTACTTTCACCGGCTCTCAGTGGCGCGCGACAAGGCGCGGTTTCAAGCGCACTTGCTCATGCTCGAGGCCGCGGCGCGCGTCGGCGCAAACGCCGTCGTCGGAGTGCGCTACGAGAGCATCGAGGTCGCCAACAACCTGGTCGAGATGCTCGCGTACGGAACCGCCGCGTGGGCCGAGTACATCGACGGCGCGTCGGTGATCCACGTGACGCCAATCGAGTCGCCGCACCCGTCGTCGGAGATCGCGACGCGCGGCAGCGACGAGCTCACCAAGACGTGAGGGATCCGTAGAACTACGCACGCGCGACGGCGAGCGCGCTGATAGCATCGACAGTATGGCAGGCATTCGTTGGTCGCACTTGGTCGCGCTCGGGGCGTGTTCGCTCGGGTCATTGCTCACAACAAACGAGGTGCTCGCGCAAGTGTGCACTGGCGTGCCTTACTTCGAGGCTTGCCTCGATGCCGTCGGCGGACGGCCGATGGGCGGCATGGGTATGCGCGATCCGTCACGCATTCTCGACGACGTGTTTCAAACGAACGACGTGCCCCCGCGCTTTGCACCGCAGCTCACGTTCGCACAACCGCTCGTCACCGAGAGCGAGTGGAACGGCTGTACGGGAACCTCGAGACTCGGGGGCTGCCCGGGATGCGATCCGCGTCAGTACACAGCGTACCTGTGCGGCACCGACGCCAACCGAGCAACACACGTCGCAACTTCAGCCGAGAACGTCCGACGGCTCGACTGGAACTGGTCGCAGACGACACGCATGTACCCGTCGGGCACGAGCGTCACCGACCAAGACAATTGCGGGGGAAATCGCACGGCATGCGGCTACGATCAACCGTGGCGAGGCTCGGTCGTATTCGACCTGCAGGGCGACGCAAACCGCGTGGTGATCTTTCCGATCACCGACCATGTGACGGACTCGTGCCTCGAGGCGTTCGAGTACAGCGTCTATCTTACGAACAACCCATCCTCGCGAGAGATCGTCGCAGACGGCGCAAACCCCGACGCCACGAAGTGGAATCGCGCGGTCTTGGTCCGAGGCTTTCTGCGGGGATGGACCGACGATTATCAATCCACGGGCACGGTCGCAGACCTCATGACACGGCCCGTTCGTAACCCCGCGTACCGTGGAAACACCATGTTCGAAGCGGTCGCCGACTCGATCGCGACGGTGTGGGCGCTTCCCTGCGGAATCACCTTTCGCTACGCCGCGGTCCTCCCGGGCAACTACGGAAACCCCGACGCGCGCTGCGCGTTTCACTCATCGGAAGACGAGTTCGACGCCGTCGCTGGTCTCAATGAAGACGGCACGGCGATCTGTCCCGACCGCGACATGGACGGCTTCCGCGACGCGGCCTGCGGCGGAACCGACTGCAACGACACCGACGCCATGATCAACCCTGGCGCCACCGAAGACTGCCGCAGCACACGCGATCTCAACTGCGACGGCCGCGTCGCCGCCTGCCCCTCGGGCACCGGTTGCTTCGATGGCCTCTGTATCCCCGGCTGCATCGAAGGCGCGTGCGCCGACGGCTTCACCTGCCGCTCGGGCGGAACGCCCATGGGCATGTACTGCGTCCCCAACCAGTGCACGATGGCCTGCCCTCCCGGCCAACTGTGCGGCCCGATGGGCTGCCAGACCCCCTGCACCAACGCCCGCTGCCCCGTCGGCCAGAGCTGCATCGGCGGCGCGTGCGTCGACGCGTGCACGGGCGTGACGTGCCCGATGAATCAACACTGCGACTCGGGTCGCTGCGTCGCCAACTGCTCGTGCACGGGATGCACCGGCGGACTCACCTGCAACCGCACGACGGGGCTGTGCGAGTCTCCGGGCTGCGACGCGCTCCCGTGCGCCCGTGAGCTGCGCGATTGCCGCGGCGAAGAGCCGCGCTGCCTCAGCAACTTCTGCGACGGCGTCACCTGCCCCATCGGCCAGGTGTGCAGCAACGAGATGCGCGCGTGCATCATCGATTCTTGCCAGGGAATCTCCTGCCCGAGCGGCCAAGAGTGCCGCGGCGGATCGTGCGTCGCGCGCCCGCGCCCCGAGCCCATGGCGACCGACGGCGGATCGGGCGCGACCGACGCCGCGACCACGATGGACGGCGGAGGCACGGGCATGGACGCGAGCGCCAACGGCGATGCAGCCCGCGGCGACAGCGCGATCATCGACCCCGGGATGATGAACGGCGCCTGCGGTTGCCGCACCGTTGATTCTACGCACAGCAAATCAAACCCGCTCGCGCTCGCCGCGCTCGCCGCGCTCGCGAGCACCGTCGTCGCGCGGCGCCGTCGCCGCTGACCGTGCCCGAGCGGCCTCGCTGGGGACGAGGCCCCGGCTCGGCGCCGTCACTCAACGCGCGAGCAGGCGACGCAGCAGGGTGGGCTGCGCTCCGGGCGACCGCACCGCGTCGAGCTCGCCGCTCAAGAGCGAGAGCGCGCGCGCAAAGCGCCTGGCGTCTCGCTGGGCGTTCGCGTCGGCGTGCGTCGACTCGACGTACTCGAGCGCTCGTCGGGCGCGCGCGAGCGCCTCGGGAATGCGCCCTGTCGCAACCAGCAGCTCCGCGATCAACCGCTGCGACCGCGCCGAGTCCGCTCTCCCCTCGATCGAGCGAATCGCCTCATCCGCAGCGCCGATCGCCGCCATCGCCCTGCCCCAGCGCGTCATCGACTCGTCGTCGTACAGCGCGCTCTGCGCTGCGAGGTCGAGCGTTTGCGCAGCTTCGACCGAGCGCCCCCGCGCCGCCTGAATCCTCGCCAGACCAAGATATCCGTCGATCAACGAACGGTCCGCCTCGATGGCCCGGACGAACAGCCCCTCGGCAGCGATCGGTCGCCCCTCGCGCTCGGCGACGTTGGCTCGCTCGACGTAGTCGAGCGCGACCGTGCGAGCCAGGGCGTTCATGTCCGCCGATCGCTGCGCGTACGCCGCGGTGGCCATCGTGGGCGCGCCGAGCGAAATCGCGATCGCGAGCCAGAAATGCAGTCGCACGAGGGTCATCGACGGTAGCACCGATCGAACGAGGCGCCGAACGGTGACGGTGCGCCGCGAGGCAAAGACCGGTATATCCCCCGCGTGTCCGCTGCTCACGCTGAGATCGACTCGGAGTCCGAGTCCGCGACCGACCGAGCGTCGATCGCCGAATGGGTCGTCCCGTTTCTGTGCTTCTTCTTGTCGGGCGCCTCGAGCCTCGTCTTCGAGGTGATCTGGACGCGCAAGCTGACGCTCGTGTTCGGCGCGAGCACGCCCGCCATCTCGACGGTGCTCAGCGCGTTCATGGGAGGGCTCGCGCTCGGCTCGTACGTGATCGGGCGGCGCGTGGATCGCCTGAAGTTTCCCATTCTGACGTACGCGGCGCTCGAAGCAGGCGTGGGCCTGTTCGCGCTGCTCGTCCCGTTCATCGTCGACACGATCTATCCCCCGATCGGGCGCTGGATCTCGCTCAACGCGGGCAATCGCTTCGACGTCTTCACGCTGCTGCGATTTCTCGTCGTCGCGCTGGTCCTGCTGCCCCCGACGGTGCTCATGGGCGCGACGCTCCCGCTGCTCACGCGGCACTTCGTCAAGCGCGGCGGCGAGCTCGGCCAGCGCGTCGGAGCCCTGTACGCCGTCAACACCTTCGGCGCCGTCGCCGGGACGTTGACCGCGGGATTTCTGCTGCTCCCGAGCGTCGGTCTGCGATGGACCAACGCGATCGCGGCGCTGACCAACGTCGTGCTCGCGACGCTCGTCCTGGTGTTTCGAAAGCAGCTGCTGCAAGGCGCGTGGCCGGACTCGTGGCGAGACCTGCTTCCGACGCGGCGCATCGACGCGCCAGCGGAGAGCAAGCCCGTTGAAAAAGAGCCCACTGAATCAACGGAGGCAACCGCCCCAAAGACCGAGGCCGAGGCCGAGCCCAAGGTCACAGACAAACCCGAGAGCAAGAAGGGCAAGAAGAACGGCAAGGCGAAGAAGGCTGCGAAGGCCAGCGAATCGGCCAGCGAAACGCCGTCTTCCGACGGAGACAACGGCAAGGACGAGAGCCCGAAGCCGAAGCGCGACGCCAAGAGCGACGAGGCCGAGGAGAGCGACGAGCCGTTTACCCGCAGCTTGCGGATCGCGACGCTGGTCGCCGCGGCGGGCTCAGGGTTCGCCGCGCTCTCGTACGAGGTGATCCTGTCGCGCGCGCTCGACATGGTGATCGGCAGCTCGGTGTACTCGTTCACCATCATCCTCGCCGCGTTTCTCGTGGGAATCGGCGGAGGAAGCGCGCTCGCCGGCGCCGTGCTCAAAGCGCGCCCCACCATCACCCGCGCGTTCGTGGTGGCGGTGGCGTTCGTGGCCGTGGCCCTCGCGCAGCTCGCGATCTACGGAACGCGCGTCTCGATGATGATCTTCGTCGCCACGACGATCGTCGCGACCATCGGACTCGCCATCGCAGGAACCTACCGAAAGCCAGCGCTCGCCCTCGGGACGGTGCAGCTGTTGATCGCGGTGGGCGCGGTCTGCGTCTACTACTTTCAAGACAAGATTCCGCAGATGTTTCTCTACCTCGCGATGGTCGCCACGGATTCGTGCGGCCGCGCGGCGGAGCTGAAGTTCTCGAACCACGTCGGGACCATTCAGTTCATCTCGTTCATCACGGCGCTCACGACGGCGCTGCCGCCGACGCTCGGGATGGGGGCGACGTTTCCGCTCGCGGTGCGGGCGTTCGCGCGGCAGAGCGACGAGGTCGGCGCGGACACGGGCCGCGTGTACTCGCTGAACACCTTGGGATCGATCGCGGGCTCGTTCTTCACGGGCTTCATCATCATGCCGGCGGTCGGGCTCGAGACCGCGTTCTACGTCGCGGTCGCGGTCAACCTCGCGATCGCGCTGTATCTCTTGCTCGCTTCGCCCGGCGAAGAGCCGGTGAAATACGTGATCGTCCCGGTGACGGCGATCCTGCTCGCGATCGCCGCGACGGGCGTGGTCATCGGCCGCGACGGCCGGCTCGCGCGATCGCACGGGCGATTCACGGTGTTTCCCAAGCCGTGGAACCAAGAGCGCATGACGCTCGGCGTGTTTCGCTTGAGCCTCGCGGACTCGATGATCCGCCGCGAGAACAACCAGTGCTTCGAGAACCAGCCCTCCGAGCGCGAGCAGGGCTTGGACGACGGCAACCCGATCTATTACCGCGACGGCGTCACCACCACGGTGACAGTCGAGCGATGGACGGTGGGCGCCAACTCGCACCTCGCGCTCAAGAACAACGGCAAGGTCGACGCGAGCAACGGCGACGACATGCCCACGCAGATCCTCGTCGGCGCGCTGCCGCTCTTGCTGCATCCACGCGGCCCCGAGAACCTCGACGTCAGCGTCGTCGGCTGGGGCTCCGGCGTCACCGTCGGAACGACCCTGCAATTTCCCGTGCGACGCGTCGACGTGATCGAGCTCGAGCGCGCCACGCTCGATGCGTCGCGCTACTTCGCGCCGGTCAATCACATGGAGTATCCGCTCCGTGACTTTCCGTACGTGCAAGCGCCGCGGCTCACGGTCATCAACAACGATGGTCGCAACTTTCTCGCGACCACCGCGCGCAAGTACGACGTCGTGATCTCAGAGCCGTCCAACCCCTGGATCACCGGCGTCTCGAACCTCTTCACCGTCGATCACTTTCGCGCCGCTTCGCAGTCGCTCGCGCCCGACGGAATCTTCGTCCAATGGGTGCAGCTCTACGAGCTCTCGCCGGACAACATCCGCACGATCTACCGCACGATCGCCGAGGTGTTTCCGTACGTGCGCGTGTTCAGCGCCGATGCGTTCTCGTCGGACACCGTCGTGCTCGCGTCGTTTCGACCGATCACCCTCGACGTCCCACGAATTCAACGCTTCATCGACGGCAACGAGCGCGGTCGCGCGTCGCTCGCCCCTGCGAAGGTCGAGCGCGCCGAGGACTTTCTCGCGCGATCTCTCTTCGCCTCGCGCGAAGAGCTGCTGCGCTTCGCCGTGTACGAAGAGCGCCTCGAAGAGGGTCGCTGGGTTCGCAAGCTCTTCGCGTCGGGCAGCGAAGACTGCCCTCCGTCCTCGTGCCGACGCTGGCCCGCGCCGCTCAACACCGACGACAACGCTCGCATCGAGTTCGCCGCGCCGCGCGACCTCATCGGCTACGACGCGTTCGCCGGGTACGTCGAGAAGCTCTACGGCGAAGAGTGGCCGTACGGCAGGGTGATCGACGACCTCGTCGTGTCCACCGAGCCCGTCGAACGCGCGCGCTCGTACGGCAGGTTCGCCACGGCGCTGCTCGCCAACGGGCGGCCCGATCGCGTGCTCACCGCGCTCGAGCGCGCGACGAGCGCGCTCGGCAACCACCCCGTCCCGCCTGAGCTCGCGCGCGCGTCGGACCTGTGGACAGCGATCAGCACCGAGCGCGAGCCGCCGCTGCGCCTCGAGAGCGCACGCGCGGCGCCGGACCTGAGCTCCGAAGGAGAGCGCGAGCTCATCGCCGCCTACCAACGCGCGAGCGAGCAGATGCAGCAGGGATCCTTTCGCACCGCGCTCTCGACGATCGACGGACTGCCGATCTCCGTGCGCGACCACGCGGGCCCGTCCGTGCGACTTCTGCGTGGATATTTGCTGTATAAATCGAGCCTTCAGCCCAACGCCACGCCGCAGTTCGCGCAGGCCGCCGAGTACCTCGAGCGCCTCGCTCGCGAAGAGACCGAGTGGGCGACGCGGCACACCGAGGTGCTGTTCTTCATCGCGCGAGCGCGCTTTCACGCGGGGGATTTCGCGCTCTCGGTCGCGGCGATGTCTCGCTGGATCGACATGGTCTCGCAGGCCCCGACGCGCGATCACGAACGCGAGCCCCTCGCCGACGACCCCGAGACGCCCGAGCCCAGCGCAGACCGCGCTCCGGTCAGCGACGAATCGGGTGACAGCGACAAAGATCAACGGCGGTAGGCAGCGGCACCGGGGGAGCGACACCGCATCCCCGAACCGCGCGCGCGGCATGCGTTGATGCAGAACGCGGCAATCATCACGTCGCGAGGGTCAGTGCTTCGGCGATGCGCGATCGGCACCGACGACAGCGGCCCTGCTCCGCGCGACGAGCGCGTCACTCGCTCTCGTTCAACATCGGTCGCTCGGACTTCGCGCGCTGGCGCATCGTCACGCGCGAGATGCGGCGCCTTCGCACCGCGTCGACCGTGAGATCCCATTGGCCGACCGCGACCTTGTCGCCCGGCCGCGGAAGCCGCCCGAGCGCCGCGAGGACCATTCCCCCGGCGGTGTCGCCCTCGATGTCCTCGGGCAGCACGACGCCCATGTCCGCGAGGTCGTTGACCGACGCGAGACCGTCGACGCTGAACGCTCCGTCGGACAGAGTGATCACCTTCGCCGTGGCTTCGTCGTGCTCGTCGTCGATCTCGCCCACGATCTCTTCGAGGATGTCCTCGAGCGTGACGATCCCGCTGGTTCCGCCGTACTCGTCGAGCACCATCGCGAAGTGCTGGCGGCCGCGCTGCATCTCGCGCATGAGCTCGAACAGCGGCTTGCCTTCGGGCGTCACGATCGCGTCGCGAAGCACAGCGCGCAGCGTCGCGGGCCTCGGCTCGACGGTCAGATCCTTCACGGTCACGTAGCCGAGGACCTTGTCGAGGTTCTGCGCTTCGACGACGGGATACCGCGTGAACCCGTGGTGCCGCGCCTTCGCGAGCGCCGCTTCGACGCTCATCTCCGAGTCGAGAAACACCACGTCCAATCGAGGCACCATCACCTGGCGCGCCGTCGCATCGGAGAAGCGCATCACGCGCTCGAGCAGCTTCTTCTTCTCGTCCGAGAGCGCGCCGCGCACGTACGCCTGGGCGAACATCCCGAGGATCTCCTCCTCCGAGAGCGCGCCTTCAGCGTCGTGCAGCGAGGGAAATCCCAGCAATTTCAGCAGGACCGTCGACGCCCCGTTCAAGATCACGAGGCCCGGAAACGACATCCAATAAAACAGCCGCAGCGGCCTCGCGACGCTGACCGCGACCTTCTCGGCCGACGAGATCGCGATCAATTTGGGCAGCAATTCGCCAAACAAAATGTGCGCCGCCGTCAGCACCGTGAACGCGAGCGCGTGCGCCACGCGCCCCCAGAGCGCGGGCGCGAGGCCGAGCCGCAGAAACGTCCCCTCGAGCGCGTGCGCCACCGCAGGCTCAGCGACAGAGCCGAGCCCGAGCGACGCCAGGGTGATTCCGAGCTGCGTGGCCGAGAGGTAGCGATCGAGGCGCCTGCACACCTCGACCGTCGCCTTCGCCGCCGATGAATCGAGCTTGGACAGCCGCTCGATCTGCGTGGCGCGCAGCTTCACGAGCGCGAACTCGCCCGCGACGAAGAAGCCGTTGAGAAACACGAACAGCGCCGTGAGCAGCAGCCCTACGATCACGACACGGCCCCCCGCGCACAGTGATGGCTCGATTGAGAGGGGTGGGACGAGGCGACGCTCGTCCCGCAGCGACTTGGATACGGGTCAGACATCAGCGATACGAATCTCGGGAGAAACGCGAGCGACGAAGCACTGGCTCCGCGCGCGAGACGCGATCGTAGCCTGGATTGCCCCGGCGCGCAGGCCGACTCGCACGCCGATCGCCATTCTCCGACGAGTGTCGCTGGGTCTCGCGACCGACGCGAAGCGCATCGAGCACCCGCCCACAAACACGCGCCCCCAACGCGTGGATCGGGTTGGCTTTCGCCCCCGCTCGCCGACCGACGCTCAGGTCGATGGCGTCGCAGGGTTGTCGGGGTAGATGACCTTCAACGCGGCCTTCAGGCGCTCGAGGCCGATCTCTTCCGCGGGCTTCTGCTGAAACAGCTTCACGATGCGGATCAACGCCGAGACTTCGCTGCGACCGATGTTGATGTCGCGCTCGATCTCGCGCTCGACGAAGGCGTCGAACGACGCGTAGTTGCGGGTCTTGTACAGGTTGGGATCCGAGAGCTTCGTCAGGATCAATCCCACTTCGAAGAACTGACGCCCGATCGAGCGCTTCATCGCCTTGAGCTGATTCAGAAGGTTGTGAATCTGGCTCAGGTTCTTCTTCTTCTGGTCCGCGTCCTCGGGCGCGCGCGCCGGAGCGTGCAGCGAACCCGGCATCATCGGAGCGCGCGGCGGCGGCGGCGGCGAGCCGGGCGGCGGGATGTCGCGCTTGAGGTTGCGTCGCGGAAGCATCGGCGGCGCGCCGCGCTTCACGTTCTTCTTCTTGCGAACGACGCCAGCGACCTCGGCGGACGTCGTCGGAGCTGCGGGAGCTCCGGCCTTCGGCTCGGCCTCGGGCTTGCCCGGCTTGGCCGCGGGCTTCGCGGCCTCGCCTTTGGCGGGCTTGGCAGCCTCTTTCGCAGGCTTGGACGGCGCGGGAGCAACCTTGGCAGCCGGCTTCTTCTCGGCTTCCTTGGAGGGCTTCGCAGCCGGCTTCTTCTCAGGCTCCTTGCTCGGTTTCGCCGCTGGAGCAGCGGATTTTCCGGCGGGAGCGGCGGGCTTGGCAGGAGTTTTGGCTCCCGAAGCTCCACCCTTTGCGTTCTTGACCGTCTTGTTCGCGTCGCCCTTGCCCATGGCAATTACCCTCACTGGGCCGGAGCGCACCGTCGACAGAATCGGGGCCCGCCCCGGAAAAAGCCGTGACTTCCGCGAACTCATAGCACTCGGTTCGCAGCTTAGTCCACTAGCACGCACACGAATTCAGGCGGGCTTCGTCGATTGGGGCTGTCATTTGAGCGGCGAATCGACAGAACACGGCGAGCCCTCTCGCGGGCCCGCCGTCGTTCACTCGTCGTCGTCCGCGTCTTCGTCGTGGTTTTCTCCAGCCCGAGGCGTCGCGAGCAGCTCGCCGTTGGGGCCGTCTCGACGGATGACAAACGACCGCCGCGCGATCGTGTCCTCGTCCTCGCGCGCCACGAGCGTCACGACGTTGCTGCCCGGCCGAAGCGCGACTTCGGCGTCGATCGCGATCGATCGCGGGTCAGCCGCGTTGCGATTGGATCGGTACACGAGCTTGCGCGGCCCGACGAAGACGAAGAAGTCCAAGACCCGAGCTTCGTCGCGCACCGTTCCGGTGATGTGCAACGTGGGCGTCCGCACCGCGAGCGCGTCGCCGAGCGAGGTCTCGATGAGCGGCGGCTCGTTGTGCAGCACCCACGTCACGCGCGCGTCGCGAGGCGCAGCAGCGCTGCCGGCCTCCGCGCGACGGACCCACACCGGGTGCGACGGCGCGGCGTCGACGCGGAGCCACTCGCCGACGGTCGCGGTGATCGGAAAGCGCATTCCCTGGGCGAATCGGGCCACCACGCGCGCGTTGGCGCCGGAGGTCTCGTAGCCCCGCGCGTCTGCGCCGGCGATCCACGTCCCGGTGCCCGCGGTCGGAGCGACCACGTCCGAGAGCGGAATCACGATCTTGTGCGTCACGAACTCGCGCAGGTCCTCGTCCTCGATCTGCACTTCGAACTTCAGCTCGCGCTCGCTCGCGCGAAACCCTTGCTCGACTTTGAACGTGAACGCGACGAGCTGCTCTCCGCCCACGTCGAAGTGGTCGAACGTGAACCGTCCGTTGTGCAAGAGCACGCCCTGGCCCGAGAGGTTCTTGAGGTTGACCGTGGTGTTGAAGCCGCGCCCGCGCCCGGTGTTCTTGAGCGTGAAGAACAGCGTCGCGTGCTCGCCGCGCTGCAGCCTTCCGTCACCGTTGCCGCGGACGTTGTCTGCGAGCTGCCAACCATAGGCGAACATCGGTCGCTCGAGCCCGCGCACCTCCGCGCGAACCGTCGGCGACGTGGTCGGAACGCGGTTGTGCGACGCGCTCCACTCGAAGTGAATCCCGTCCGTACGCGAGAGCGACGCGCGCGGCACGCGGCACACCCTGCGGGCGTTGGGCGGCGGTCGCGTCGTCGACGTCGGTCGCCAGCCGTCGATCTGGCACAAGCCCATCGGAACCGTCCACGTCCGGGTCTGTCCCGGATCCACTCGGCCGAAGACCAACTCTCGGTTCTCGAAGAGCGGGTTGTCGCTCTTGCTCGTCGCGCGCAAGCGATACACCGGCGCGCGCCCGCGGTTGGTCACGGTCACCGTCACGTCGTACGCCTCGCCGGGCGCCACGAAGGGCCGCGAAGCCGTCGCGGAAACCTCCAAGTTCGCCGCGCCTCCGTCGGGCCCTTCCGCCCAATCCACGTGCTGCGGAAGCGCCGCGAGCGCGCGGATCGTCGATTGGAGCTCCGCCTGCCGCGTGCGTTCGATCAACGGTCGCGCGTCGGCGAGCCCCTCGAGCCGCGTCGGACGGATCTGCGCGCTGATCAGCTCGCGCGCGAACCGCATGGAGAAATCCTCGCGATTGTTCTCGCGCGCCTCTTCGGGACCGAGGTTTCGGAGGGTCTCTCGGTCTTCGGTCGCGAAGTAGTAGTTGAGCACCTCCGCCGCGCGCCCCGCCTCGCGGGCGCGATTGGACGTGAGGTGCGCGGACAGATCCGCCTCGCGCAAGTACGCCTTGTCCGCCTCGAGGTCCATGTCGAGCGCGTCGACCGTCATCGGCCGCAGCTCGATGTCCGGCGTGATGCCCACGCCCTGGATGCTCACGTCGCCTGGGGTGAGGTACTGCGCGATCGTGATCTTCAGCGCGCCGCCGTCGCCCACGGGACGAATGGTCTGGACGCTGCCCTTTCCGAAGGACTGCTGCCCCACGATCAGCGCGCGGTTGTTGTTCTTGAGCGCCCCGGCGACGATCTCGCTCGCGCTCGCGCTGCCGCCGTCGATGAGCACCACCACGGGGTAGTTCGGCTCGGTCCCGCGCTCTTCTGCAGAGCGCTCGTCGCGGCCTTCGCGGCGGTTGCCCGCGGTCACGACGATGGTGCCCGAGCGCAAGAACAGGTCGGAGACCTCGACCGCTTGATCGAGAAATCCGCCGGGATTTCCGCGGAGATCGAGGACGAGCCCGCGCATGTTCTGCGAGCGAAGCCGGTCGAGCGCGCGCGCGAGCTCAGCGCCAGTGTCTTCGGCAAAGGACTTGATCCGCGCGTAGCCGACGTTGTTCGTCAACATCCGCGACTCGACCGAGTCCACTTGGATCTCTGCGCGCGTGAGCGTGTATCGCCGCGGCTCTTGCCAACCGTTGGGGCCGTCGCGACGGATCCACACATCCACGTTGGTGCCGGGCTCGCCGCGCAGACGGTTCACCGCTTCGGTGAGCGTCATGTTCAGCGTGCTCTCGTCGTTGATGCGCATGATGCGGTCGTGCTGCTGCACGCCTCGCTGCGCCGCGGGAGTGCCGGGCATGGTGTTCATCACCGTGAGCACGCCGTCGCGGATCGAGATGACGATGCCCAAGCCGCCGAACGCCCCACCGTTTTGCACGCGCATCTCGTAGTACTGCTCGGGCGAGAGCAGGATCGAGTGCGGGTCGAGCGTGCGGAGCATCCCGTTGGCCGCGGCGTACTCGACGTCTTGCAGGTCGACCTCTTGATGGCCGCGGAGCTGTCCCTGCAAGAACGCGAAGATCTCTCCCCACTTCGCTTGCAGCTTCCACGGAGAGTTCACATCGGCCAGGTCGAACGTGCGCTCAGCGGTGTCCGCGACGACCGTCACACGGTTCGATCCCTCTTCTGCGCGGACCAACACCTGCGCGACCGAGCGCTGAATCGCTTCGAGCCCCTTGAGCAACATCTGCCGCGGATGAACGCGGCTCGGATCGACGTAGCTGTTGTTGATCTCGAGCAGCGCGAAGCGCAGGGCGACCATCCTCGTGAGGTCGTAGTTCGGGTTGCGCTCGCGGCGCGGCCTGGACGACGGAACCTCCGGTCGCGACTGCGCCGTCGCGTTCGACGCTCCCCGCACCGTGTAATGAAAGCCGAACCCTGCCCCCTTGTTCGAGATCGTCACGTACGATGCGCACGCTGCAGAGAGCAGCACGACCAGCGCCTTCCATGCGGCGCTCCGGTACCTTTGCATGCGCGGAGTATACCCGCCGCAGAACCTTCGCCCACCCGCATGAAACAATCGCCGCGCCCTCCCCAGTCGATCTCCGTGGCTGAGCTCTTCGGCGTCACGGCCCCGCTCTCTCAGCGATGGACAGAGATTCGCCTCGCGTTGCTCGGAGACGGCGAGACGCCGAAGACGAAATTCGGAGTGTCGAGCCTGAAGATCATGCGTCCCGGGCTCTCGTTTCCGCTGTGGCTCGGCCGGCCCGCGAGAGGGCGCTCGGTCCCGATCTACAACCTCTTCAACTACCGTCAGCCGCCGCCCAAATCCGGTTGGAGCGTGCAGAAGACCAACGTCGAGGACTTTCTCGGGACCACGCTCACGTACGACAGTCACAACGCGACGGACTTCGCGGTCCCTCCCGGAACCGAGGTCGTCGCCGCCGCGCCGGGCCAGGTGATTCGCATCTCGAGCGAGTTCAACCGCGGCGGATTGAAGGTCTTCATCGACCACGGCCGGGGATTGATCACGACGAGCAACCACTTGGGACGCGCGCTCGTGAAGGTGGGCGAGCTCGTCGCGCGCGGACAGCCGATCGCGCTCTCGGGCTACTCGGGCATCGACGCGGTGCTCACGTTTCCGTGGGGGACGCCGCACGTTCACTTCAACACGTGGCTCGACGGCGAGTACGTCGACCCCTTCGCGCGAGCGGGCGAGATCGCCCTGTGGCGCAACGGAAACTGGCCCACGCCCCACGACGGAAGCGACCGAGACTCGACCTTCGAGCCCACGCAGTGGGACCACGGCGAGATCGCCCGCGGCGTTCGCGCGTGTCGCAGCGACGAGGCGCGACGGGAGATCCTCTCGTTCGACAACGCCTTCGAGCGCGCTGCGGCGCTGATCTTTCAGAAGAACTACTACCCTTCGCGCTTCGACGAGCCGGTCAACCCCTACCCCGAGCGCCACGCGCGCGCGCCCTGGTTGGATTTGCCCTTCTCACGCGAAGACTACGACGGCGTCTGCTTCGCTCACGGCGTCGAGCCGCCGCGACCGTGACCATCGCCGCGCGATTCACCGTCGGCAGCTTCGCTCACTGAATGAGATTCACCGCGGTTCGACTGCGGTGGTTCGTCGCTCGCCTCGACGCGCACGCCCGTCGCAGCAGGCGCGCTCCAGCCCTCGGCGATCCACGGGCAGAGCCGCTCGAAGAGCGCTCGCGCCGACGGCCACGCTTCGATCCGCGCCCGCACTCGCTGCTGCGACGAGGGGTCGCCGATCGCGAGCACCGCGTCCCGCGCGAGCTCGGTGCGCGCGTCGATCGGCGAGCGCACATCGAACGTCCGCGCGAGCTCGATCGCCTCTTCGCGACGCCCCGCCGTGAGCGCGAGCCAGAAGCGCGTCGAGAAGAGCATCCCTCGTCCCGCCGAGACCTCGATCACCGACATCAGCGCGAACGCGAGCGCCGCCTCGGCCTCGCGCTCCATCCCCGCCATCGCGAAGTACCGCGGCCTCACGAGGGCCACGTTGGCCCACGGCAAGGACTCTCGCCCCTTTTCGGGCAGCCACGCGAGGCGCCCGAGCGCGCTGTCCAAGAGCGAGATGGCGGTCTTCGGATCGCCCGAGTGCGCCACGATGTCCGCCAGATGAACGTACGCCGACGCCGAGGCGAGCGAGTCGCGCGAATCCGTGACGGTCTGCAGCTTCTTCACCGCGAGTCCGGCGTTGCCCTCGTGCTTCCACCGCGTCGATAGGCGCAGCGCGAGCAGATCTCGTCGCGCGTCGCGCACGCGCTTGACGCGAAGGCCGAGCGCCACGATCGACGCGAGCAGCGCCGCCACCATGAAGGCCAGCGAGAGCATCGCCGTCGGCTCCATCAGCAGCGCGCCGGCGCACACGAGCGAGACCAGCGCGACGATCATGAGCTCGCGTTGCAGCTTCACCACAGGCCGCTTTCCGGTGATGGTGGCGAGCTGCAGCGACGGCGTCTCCGTCGGCTTGCGCGCCCACTCGGGCTCGTCGATCTCGCGCAGCGCTTGCTCTTCGACGAAGGGAGCCGCCGGCGCGTACACCTTCGAGCACCAAGCGCCGATCGCGCCGCCCGTCGCGGTCGAGCTGGTCTCGCGATAGCTCGCCCCCGTCGGAGCGCGCCGGGCCATCGCTCGCAGCGCGCGGCCGAGCGCTCGATCGTGCGCGCCCGCCTCCGTCGATCGGTCTTCGAAGCCCTCGAGCGCGCGCAGCACCGACGGAGAATCACCGCGGCGCGCCGCAGAGATCGCCCGCGCCAACGCGAGGCGAGTCATCGTTCGCGAGTCGAGCGCGCCGCCCTCTTCGATCCGTCGCGCGGCCTCTTCGATCGAGTCGTCGCTCGTGCACGCGCGCGCGAGCAGCGCAAACGAGTGCGCGTGCGCGAAGGACTCGCCGTACGCTCCGCGGTCACCGAAGTTGCTCGCGCTGGCGTACGGACGGAGCAGCTCGTCGAGCTCAGCGATCGCTCCGCGCTTCCACAGTGAAATCGCGAGCAGCTCGACGATCGAGAGCCGCAGCGTGAAGTGCGGAGCGCGGTCGAGCTCGGCGCGCAGCCGCTTCTCGAGCTCGCCGTGATCGGACTTCGCGTTGGACTCGGTCGCCGCGCGAATTCCTGCGATCGTGCGCAGCGCGCGACGGACGCGCACGCCGAGCAGCGCGAAGAACACCCCGAGCAGCGCGACGAACGGCGTGAACGGTCCGCTGCGGACGAACAGCGCCGCGACGATGAGCGCCACGCCGATCCCCAAGCTCACGTTGCCGCGCAGCGCGAAGCGTCGCGTCCGCTCGCTCACGTCGTTGGCGAGCAGCTCCTGCGCGCGCTTCTTCGCCGCCTTCGCGTCCTTCGCCTCGTCGCTCATTTTTCGCGATCGAGCGCGACGAGGGCGGCCGCGACCGCGGCGGGAATGTATTTCTTTCGCCCGGCCACGAGCTGATCAACGTGCGATCCGCTCCATCCGACGCGCGCCGCGAGCTCTTTGCTGCTCTGCCCCGTGCGCGCCATCCACGCCGTCGCGCTCTTCTGCGCTCGCTCGACCATCGGTCCCGAGACGAACTCCCCGTCGGCCTTCGGAGCAGCGGCCTTCGGCTTCGAATCCACCTCGCTCTTCGCAGGCCGCTCTCGCGAGACCGATGGCTTCTCGACGACGGTCTCGCGCGTCTTCTCGGGCCTCGACTGCGGCTCTTCTTCGCGCTTGGCCTCGCTGCGACCGAGCGCGCCCGCCATCGCGCTCGCCATCGCGCTCATCGGAGCCTCGCGCTTGGCGTCGAGCGCCGCTGGCTCGGGCTCGGGGATGAGCGGCTCGGACACGGAGGTTTCGGCCTCGGACATCGAGAGAGCCTTGGACGCTTCGGCGATGAGCGGCTCGGACACGGCCCCGTCGGCCTCGGACAGCGCCGGCGCCGGTTCGGACCGCGCAACGCTCGTCTCTGCTTCTCGCTCTGCCGCTTCACTCGCGGCCACGATCGCCGGATCGCTCGTGCCCTCTTCGCCGAGCTCGCCGAGCAGCATGCGCACGTCGTCTTCGCTGAGCCCGCGCAGCGCGCCCTGGTCCTCGCGCACGACGGCGTCAGCGAGATCGCGCTTTCGCGCCTTCAACAACTGGATCTTCTCTTCGACCGTGCCCTCGGCGACCATGCGATAGACGGTCACGCTGCGCGTCTGACCCATGCGATGGGCGCGGTCCGTGGCCTGCTCTTCGACCGCGGGGTTCCACCACGGGTCGACGTGAATGACCGTGTCTGCCGCGGTGAGGTTGAGCCCGGTTCCGCCGGCCTTGAGCGAGATGAGAAACAGCGTCGCGGTCCCGGATTGAAAGCGATGCACGCGCGCGTCGCGATCGCTCGTCGTGCCGTCGAGGTACTCGTACGTGATCCCCTCTTTGTCGAGGTCTCCGCGCCACAGCTCGAGCAGCTGACGAAACCCGCTGAACACCAGGGCGCGTCGGCCCTCGTCGCGAAGCTGCCGCACCAGGTCCAAGAACGCCTCGCGCTTGGCGCTCAACGTCGGGTCCGCCCCCGCGTCGACCAGCCGCGGATCGCAGGACATTTGCCGCAACCGCAACAGCGCCGTCAGCACGTGAAACGCGCTTCGACCGGTGCCCTTCTCCTTCACCTCGCGCCCCACTTCGTCGCGCAGGATCGCGGCCATCGCGTCATAGAGCTTTCGCTGCCCCGGAGAGAGCGCGATCACGCGCGTCACTTCTTGCTTGGGCGGAAGCTCGGTGAGCACCTCGCGCTTCGTTCGTCGAAGGACAAAGGGCCGAACCACCGAGCGAAGCCGCGCCGCCGCGAGCGCGTCGCCGTCGTGCGTGATCGGCGCCTCGAAGCGGTTCTCGAAGTCGCGCAGCGTGCCCAAGAGCTTCGGATTGACGAAGTCCATGATGGCCCACAGCTCGCCGAGGCGGTTCTCGACGGGCGTTCCCGAGAGCGCGAGGCGCTGCTCGGCGCGCAGCCTGCGAGCGGATTCGCTGGTGTTCGAACCGGCGTTCTTGATGGTCTGCGCCTCGTCCGTCGCGACGATGCGCCAGTCGATCGTCGAGAGAAAATCGATGTCGCTCCGCAGGACGCCGTACGACGTGATGACGAGGTCCGCTCTTCGCGCGAGCGCCTGTCGCTCGATGCGCCGATCGCCGTGCAGCAAGACCACGCGCAGCTCTGGCGTAAACCGCGAGGCCTCTCGCAGCCAGTTGGTGATCACCGAGGTCGGAGCCACCACGAGCGACGGCTTCGTCTCGCCCTCCGCGCGCTCTTTGCGCCACTGCAAGAGCGCGAGGGTGGTGAGCGTCTTTCCGAGCCCCATGTCGTCCGCGAGGATGCCGCCCGCGCGAAGCTCCGTAAGAAACTGCAGCCACCCCAGCGCTTGTCGCTGATACGGGCGCAGCTCGGCCTTCAGGCCCTTGGGCACCTCGCCCTCCTTCACGTGCATCGCCTTCACGGACTCGCGAAACGCGCGCAGCCCCTCGTCGATCACCGCGTCGGGGTCCATCCCCGCGAGGCGCTCGACGCGGCCGACGGACAAGCGCGTGACCTCGACGTGCCCCGACGCGTCGCTGATGTCTTCGAGCTCGCGCACCGCGTCGGCGACGTCGCGGGTGATCTCTGCGAGCGAGCCGTCGTCGAGCGCGATCCACTTCGCTCCGCCCGCGAGCGCCGAGCGCAGCTTCGCGAGGTCCACGGTCTTGTCCCCCGCGTCGAAGCGGACGTCGCCCTTGATCCAATCGCCGTCCATCGAGACGCGAACCCGCGACTGCAACCGTCGGCGGCTCGTCGCGCGCTCGAGCGAGGCGGGCACTTGCAGCTCGATCTCGGGTTCGCCGAGCTCGCGCAGCTTCGCGATGCCCTCGGCCCAGAACTTCGCCGCGGGCTCGCCTTCGACGCGAAACATCTTCACGCCCGGCTCCCACACGAGGCCCACGCTCTCGAGCTTGCGCGCCGCGGCTTGCTCGAGGTCGACGTCGCGCCACGTCGGCGGGTTGTCCGGCGCCGCGGGCGTGACGCGCATGAAGTCCAAGCGGTAGCGCGCCTCGAGCTCGACGTTGACCGAGAGCGGATCGCCTGAGAATCGCGCGAGCAACAGCGGCCTCTCGCGCGCGGGCAACCCGAACGTCTCGGGCGCAGGGAGGGTCACGCTTCGGTTTCGTGTGCGCTCTCTCAGCGTCTTGTACAGCTCCGCCGGATCACCGTACGGCAGCGGAACGGCCGGTCTCTTCTGCAGCTTCACCGCCGCGTCCAGATCCACGTCGCTCGAGATCGGGTGCAGCGTCTGCGAGGCCGCGTGCCACACGAACGCGTACGCGCCCTGCACGAGCACGCCCTCGCGCATCGGCAGGTTCACGCTCTTGTCGTCGCTGATCCACCGCGCTTCGAGCGCGTCCACTCGCTCTTCATCAGCGGGGATGAGCGCGGCGTCGCGAGCCTTGGCGCCGGAGGCGATGCGCCGAAGCTCCTCGGTCGACCACTTCGATCGAGCGATGTGCAAGCGCAGCGGCCGCGATCCCCACAGGACCGGCGCGCTGTCGGCCTCGCGCTTCATCGGCGTGTTGCGCAGAAGATTGAGCACGACGCTGGCGTTGGGGCCGCGCACGACGAAGCCCTTGCGACCGCGCGTGAGCGGCTGGCACAAGCGAAGCGCGGTCCCCATCGGCTCGGGCAAGCGCGTGGTGCCGAGCTCGTCGGGGTCGATCAGCACCCGCGAAGACTCTGGGCGCACGCGCAGCTCGAAGATGCACTCGGGCGCGACCGCGACGGCGTTGTCGATCACCTCGACCTGCAAGAACAGCTCGAACGGCCCCTCGACGCGCTTGGCCTCGGGCGGGAGCCAGTTGCGAAGAATGCGACTGCGGTCGAAGCGCTCGCGAAACACCTTGCGCGCGGGCTCGACGGTGTCGAGCAGCTCGGCCGTGCTCTCTTCTTTGCGCAGCGCCTCGCGAAGCTTCTCGTTGGCCGCGATGTCCACGAGCAGCATCGCCATGTGCGAGCAGAACCCGCCGCTCGCGCACGAGCAGCCGAGGTCCGGCGTCCCTGCAGGGAGCACTCCGACGATCGGACGATGCAGCGCGCGACCGTCGACGCTGCGGATCGTCGCCGTCAATCGCCACTTCTCGTCGAACGAGGGAGACGTCACGTACGTCACGGGCGCGTCGAGCGCCTCGTAGATCGCGTTGCGCGCGGCGGGGTCGTGCTCGACTAGCTGGTCGACGAGCGGTTCGGCGAGGTCGAGGAGCTTCTTCGCTTGTTCGCGGGATGCCATCGTTGCGACGTGCGTTGTATCAGAGCCCGCACCGTTGTCGGACGCGACCGCTCTGCGCCGGACAGAAAACGTCCCGCTCCTCCGAGGGAACACGCCGCGCTCGCGCCGCGTACACTCCCCGTCGTGATGGTGAACCGCTTCGTCTTCGCGCTGTGCATCGGCTCGCTCTCGATCGGCTGCGACGACCCGCGCTTGCCCAGGCTCGATGGCGGAGGGACAGACTCGGCGATCGAAGCATCGACGGACGCCGCGCGGGATGGCAGCGCGCCGAGCGACAGCGCCATGATCGCCGACAGCGCCGTCGACGCGAGCGACAGCGGCGACGCGAGCGGATCGCCCGCGGACAGCGCGAGCGACGCGCGCGACGGCAGCGCCGTCGACGCAGCGATGGACAGCGCGCAAGACGGCGCGAACAGCGACGCGGGCGACGACGGCGACGGCTAGCGCCGCGCGGCCGCTACAACGTGAGCAGCGGCCAGTCTGTCATCGCCATCACCTGTCCGGACGGCGCGCGCGAGACCGCGTACAGCCAGCGAAGCGCCTGCGCGATCTCGGTGCGACCGAGCATCTGAGCGATCGGCGCGCGAGGGTCGCTCACGCCGACGATCGAGCGAATCGCGCCGAGGATCCCAGCATCCGCGCGCGGGAGCGTGATGATGTCGAACTCGCCGCTCAGCCCGCCGAGCGCCGCCGCGCGATCGATCGCTGAGAGAAGCCCGCCTTCGCGATCGGCGAGCCCGTTGCGCAGCGCCTGCGCGCCCGAGAACACCCTCCCCTCAGCGACGGCGTGGATCTGCGCGCGCGTCCGACGACGACCTTGCGCGACGCGGTCGAGAAAGACGTTGTAGTGCTCGGCGATCAGGCGGCCGACGATCTCGAGCTCTTGCGGAGACATCGGCCGAAAGATGCTGTCCATGTCCGCGCGCTCGCCGCGCTGGCTGGTCTCGACGCCGACGTGCAGACGAGCGAGCAGCGGCGCGATGTCGGCTTTGCCGAAGAAGATTCCGATCGAGCCCGTGAGCGAGAGCGCGTTGGTGAAGATCTCTCGTCCGGGGGCCGCGACGTAGTAGCCGCCCGACGCTGCGCTGCGACCGATGCTGGTGATCACCGGCTTGCTCCTCGCGAGCCGCGCGAGGGCGCGCCACATCCGCTCGCTCGCGCTCGCGCTGCCGCCCGGCGAGTCGACGCGAACGACCACCGCCGCGACCCGCGACGATGCGCCGAGGGCCTCGATCGCCTGCACGAGCGTGCGGTCTCCGACCTGATCTCCCACCAGAGGAATGTCCTGCGACTCGCCGTCGACGATGTCTCCGTGCACGTGCAAGATCGCGATCGCTGGACCGCCCGCCCAGCGTCTTGATTCTCGGCCCACGAAATCACGGAGCCGCACCAGGCCGCCGCCCACGCGCGCTGCGAAGTCGCGGCCAAACGCCTCGAGGGTCGCGCTCTCGTCGACGAGCCCTCGGCGCACGCCCTCGCTCGCCGAGTACGGTCCGCCGAACAAGATTGCCCGGGTCTGCTGCGGGCTCCATCGATGACCCGCCGCCAATCGATCGACGTACGCCTCGAGCATCGAGTCGAGCAGGGACTCTTCTTGCGCCAGCGCTTCGGGGCTCGACCCTCTGCGGGTGAACTGCTCCGCGGCGCTCTTCCACGGGCCGATTCGCACGAACTGCGTGCGAACGCCGATCTCTGCGAGCGCGTCGCCGAGAAAGAACCGCGTCGAGCGCAGCCCCGCGGTGCGAACGGTCGCGATGGGGTCGATCGCCGTTCGCTCGACGCCGCTGCACGCGAGGAGCGCGGCGTTGGTCACGTCGTCGAAGTGGCAGCGAACACGCTTTCCGGCGGCGCGAAGGCGCGCGAAGGCCTCTCGAAGCTCTTCGCCTCCCGCGAGGCCGTGAAGATCGGCGCGCGGCGCGAAGAGCACGGCGGCCACCGACGGGTCCTGTCGCAGCCGCTCGAGTCGCACGAGCAACCGCACCAGCGACTCTTCGCTGAGATCGTCGTCGATGCGAACGACCACGACCTGCGCAGGCTCTGGCAGCGCGCGATGTCGCTCGCTGTCCCATCCCGCGGTCGCGTAGAAGCCGAGCGGGGCGACCGCGCTGCCCAACGTCGATCCCACGATCGCGCCGCCGCCGAGCGTGTACTGCGACCACGCCAGCTCGAGCCCCGCGCCTGCGCGCCACGCGCCCGTCGCGAGGTCCACGGATCCCTCTGCGCGAACGCGGCCGATCGGAAGACCGAGCACCGCGCCCGCGCGCAGCGGACCGGGGCCGAGCTCGGTGTACGTCGCGTCGAGTCCGAGCGTGAAGACGTCGGTCGAGAACGGTCGCACCGCCGCGCCCGCGGTCGCAGAGCGAACGGCCCCCGCGAGCGCCGCAGAGGGGCCGAGCAGCTCGTCCGTCGTGAGCGCGAGCGAGAGCCACGGAGCCGGTCGATACAAGAGCCCGAGGTCGAGCGACGGCCCGTTGCCCGTCGCCAGCAGCGCGTTTGCGACGGCGCTCGCGACGCGCACTCGCGCGCCGAGCCAGAGCCCGCTCATCAGCGAAAAACCAAGAGATCCATCGACCACGACGCGGTGACGCATCTCGGAGAACTGCGTCGGACGCTGCCAGGTCGCCCCGACCGAGAAGCCGAGCCCGAGCGGAAGCGACGACGAGTACGCGAGCGAGGTGGCGTCGAAGGGCTCACCCGAACCGCGCTGTAGTTCGGAGGCGTGGACGATGCGCAACGACTGTCTCGAAGCGCTCGCTGAGAGCGCGGGATTCTGCCGAGCTCCGTCTGCGCTCGTGGCCGAGGCGGTGGTCTCGCCCACGTTGATCGAGCGCCAGGAGACCGTCTGTGCCAGCACGGGCGAGCTCGATGCAGCCGCGGTGAGCCCTGCGATGAACGCGCTGAATCGCAGCACCGAACGACGATGGCCGCGGCGGCCTTGGCAGCATGCATCGACCGTGACGGCGCGAGCGTCAGTCGTCGGGGGATGCGCGGTAGACTTCACGAAACGCAAGGTACACGGAACGAGCCGGGGCCTCGCGCTCGTTCCGGTGTTCTCAGCGTGCAACGCGCGGGGTATGGTGACGCGCCCGTGTTCGCTTATTCGCGCTCATCCCGAGACGGTCGTGAGGAAGGCTTCCTCACGCGACGACATGGCCTTCGTTCGCGGCTCTCGGTCACGGCGACGATCGCCGCGTTGCTGCTGCCGGTGCACGCTCGCGCGCAGCAGCAGAGCGCTCCGCCGAGCGACGCTGGCGCCACCGCGCCGACCGCTGACGCGAGCGTTGCCGTCAACGCCAACCCCACGGCAGCAGGCAACGCGACGGACCCTGGAGGAGCGCAAGCGCAAGACTCCCCCGCGCTCGGCGGCGCGACGCGAGGCGACCGAAACACCCGCGCGATCGCACACTACGAGCGCGGACGCGTTCACTACGCGGCCGGTCGATACCGCGCGGCCATCGTCGAGCTCGAAGCCGCGATCGCGCTCGCCCCTGCGTTGACGGACCTGCAGTACGACCTCGGGCTCGTGTACGAGCGGCTCGGTCGACTCGACGCCGCGATCGTCGCGTATCGCCGCTACCAATCGACCGCTGCAGATCCAGCAGAGCGCGAGCGCACCACGCGCATCGTCGCGAGGCTCACGGGCGCGCAAAACGAGCCCCTCGAGTTCGTCTGGGGCGGAGGACGACTCGGCCGCGCCGATCCGCTGTTTTGGTCGTTCGTCGCGGTCAGCGGCGCGACGCTCGTCGGCGCGGGGCTCACGCTCGGCTTGGGCATCAACGACAGCAACCGCGCGGCAGAGCTCGATCGAATGAGCATGACGATGCCCGCGCGCGACGCGCGAAACGCCGCCACGATCGAGCTCGCGAGCAGCGGAGCGTTGTTCGCGGCGACGGTCGCCTTCGGCACTGCCGCAGGGCTGCTCTACGCGACCCGACAAGCGGGCGCTCCTCCTTCGTTGAACGGCGTGTGCTTGACCGTCGCGCCGACGCCGAACGGCGGCGTTTTGTCACTCCGCTTCTGACCGTTGGCGCGCGCCGCTCGCTCGGTGCATATCCAACGCACCGTGACTCGTCCCCGCCTGCTCGCCCTCGACCTCGACGGAACACTCCTTCGCCGCGATCACAGCGTCTCGCCCCGCGACGAGGGCGCGATCCGCGAGGCGATCCGCAGCGGCGTCCACGTCGCGATCTGCACCGGTCGCATCTCCACTGGCGCCGTCGGAACCGCGCGCAAGCTCGGCCTTCAGACCTCGATGATCTGCGCCGACGGGGGCGTGTTCGCGTGTCCGTCCACCGCGAAAAAACGCTGGCAGAACCCGATTCGACTCGAGGCCGCCGAGCACGTCGCGGCCGTCGCCGACGAGCACGAGATGGCCTCGTTTGTCTTCTTGCACCACGAGATCCACGCCGACGCGCGCGGCGAGCGATGGCTCGAGTACGTTCGCACGTGGACGCCCGACGTGTTCGTCCACGATCGACTCGCGCAGGTCGCTCACTGGCGGTCACACGAAGACGTCGCTGTCGTGCTCGCGATCGGCGAGAGAGAGCACGTCGAGCGCAACGCCGAACTGCTCCGCGATCAACGCGGAAGCGACCTCACCGTCGTCACGTGGCGCGCGGGCTCGAGCGGAGAGCACTGGGCGCTGATGGCCCGGCCCGCCGGCGTCGACAAGGGAAGCGGGCTCGCGCAGTTGGCGGCGCAGCTCGGCGTGGCGCGCGAAGACGTGTGCGCGGTCGGCGATTGGTACAACGACGTTCCGATGTTCGCGTGGGCGGGCCGCTCGTTCGTGATGGGCCAGAGCTTGCCCGAGGTGAAGAAGCACGCGACGGACGAGCTGCGCGCGACCTCCGACGAAGGCGGCGGCGTGGCCGAGGCGATCGAGCGCTGGCTGCGGTGAGCTCACCGTCCGAACAGCGCGAACGTCCCTGACTGCAGCCGATACTGAAGCACTGGTGCCCATGCCGAGACGAGGGCGACGACCCACGCAGCGATCCACCACGGAGTGACCGACTCGATCGCGTCGAGCGCCGGAGCACGCGCAGCCGAGCGCCGGCCCACCCACGCAGCGCCCGCCGAGAACGCGGCGAACACCGCGGCCATCGCCAACGCGATCAACAGCGCCGGCCCCGCGATCGTGGCCTCGCCGACGCGCAGCAAGCAGTACGCGCATCGATGCGCGGGCGATCCGAACGCATACGGCGCGACCACGTCGCGCGCAGCGACGACGGCGGCACCGACCGCGAAGAGCGCTGCCGCAGAGGCGATCGTCGAACGCACGATCGAGGGCCGCTTTCGAACCGAGAGCACGGCGAGCAACGAGAGCGCAGCGAGAACGGTCGCGACCGCTCCGATCGAGTCCACGCCCAACGCGTGCGCGCCAGGGTCCCAGCTCGCGCGCTCAGCCGCTCCGGTCGAGCAGCACGAGGCGTGCTGCCGCAGGTCGATCGAGAGCAGAAACGCGCTGACGCTCGCCGCGTCGATCGCGATCGCAGCGGTCACGACGAGCGCGCCCTTCGCCAGCGTGCGCGAGAGCGAGCCGCGCGCGAGGCGCACGTCGACCGAGCGAACTCCCAGCCAGATCGACGCGATCAGCGCGGCCGCGACGCTCGCGAGCACCGCGCGCGCGCCGAGCGGACTCGACGCGAGCACGCCGTACGCGCACATCGCGCCGCGCACCGAGCCCGAGAGTCGATGCGCGACGAGCACGGTCCCGAGCGCGCCGATCAGCTCGATGAGCAGCGCGAGCGTGAGCCCAGCGCCCGCGAGCTCAGCGTCTCGCTCAGCGCGCAACGCTCGCTCATCGGGCGCGCTGTCCGTGGGGATCGCGAGGATCTTCGCCGCCGCGAAGGACGAGATCAGCGCGAGCGCGAGCGCCGCGATCGCGAGGGACAATCGCGCGAGGATCCACGGCTGTGCGAGGTTGGCGCTCACGACTCCGTCGCTCGGGGCTGTGATAGCGCGAGCTCGCGCCCGAGCGAATCGAGCCGCGGGTCGTGCGTGGCCACGAGCACCGAGCATCCTCGGTCGGCCATTCGTTCACGAACGAGCCGAACGAAGGCGTCGGTTCGCGACGCGTCGAGGTGCGCCGTCGGCTCGTCGAGGACCAGTAATTTTGCTGATGAAACCGAGAGCGCGCGAACGAGCGCGACGCGCTGTCGCTCGCCGCCCGAGAGCGTCTCGACCTTGGCGTCTTCGAGCCCGGCGAGCCCGAGCGCAGCGAACAGCGCTCGGTGTTCGGCGCGACGTTCGGCCGGGAGGAGACCGTCGGGGATCGAGGCGAGCGCGACGTTCTCTCGGGCCGTCATTCCGTGAACGAGCGCGAGGTGCTGAACCACCACGCCCATCGAGCGTCGACGCAGCGCCGCGCGAAAAGACTCGCGCCAGCGAGAGAACGGCTCGGCCTCGAACACGACCTCGCCCTCGGTCGGAGCGAGCAGCCCGCACGCGAGCGACAGAAGCGTGCTCTTTCCTGCGCCGCTCGGGCCGGTGACGCGGAGGCACTGCCCGCGCTCGAGCGAGAAGCTCGTCCGCGCCAGCGCCACGACGCGCGAGCGCGCGCCGTCGTCGAACGCGCGCGAGACTGAGCGAAACTCGAGCAGCACGCTCACGGAGCGCGCACGTCCCAGCGCAGGTTCGCCGTGCCATACGCGCCGGCGAAGCGCAGCGTGAAATGCCGGCTCGCGTCGGGCAGCACACGGTTTCCGTTCGCGTCGGTCACGGCGAAGCGAACGCGAAACACGATTCGCCACGGAGACCAGTAGTGAAACATCGCGCGATCCAGCGCGCTCGCCTGCCGCGATCGCTCGATGCGCGTCGGCGCGTACTCTCGTCCCTGGTCATCGACCAGCCGCACGCGCCACGCGCTCGACGGTCGATCGAGGTCGCCCCACCGCGGCGCCTGCGGAGCGAGCGCGACGAAGAACTCGTGCTCGGTGTCCGCCGCGCGCAACGACCCGGCGAGCATTCGATCGCGCTCGTCCTGCGGATACGTCCCCGCCGTGGCGATCCTCGCGACGTACGCGCGACGAAACTCTTTCGAGAAGAACGTCGCCGTGACCGCGAGGCGCGACTCGACGCCGCCACCCCAATCGATGATCTCGGCCTCGCGCGTCCAGCGATCGACCATCGCTTCATACTGATCAGCGCTCACCGCGCGGCCGGTGTCCGCGAGCACAACCGCCGGAGGACGACCGCAATGCGAGGCGCTGATCGCCAGGGCGAGCGCGATGGACAACCTGCGTTTCACCGAACGAAATCCTCCCTCGCGAACAGCGCCGCGGCGCGCACCCCGTGGCTCGCGAGCGCCTCGATCGCTCCTTCGCGTCGGTCCACCAACGCCAGTATCAGCGCGACCTCGTAGCCCGCGACGCGCAGCTGCTCGACGGCCTTCAGCGAGCTTCCTCCGGTGGTCATCACGTCTTCGAGCAGCGCGACGCGCGCGCCCGGCTTCGCCACGCCTTCGACCATCGATTTGGTCCCGTGGTCTTTCTGCTCTTTGCGCACGTACAGCGCGTCGAGCGCGCGGCCGCGATGAAACGCCGTCTGCGCGACGGCGCTCGCGAGCGGACAGCCCCCGAGCGCGACGCCCGCGACCACGTCCACCGTCGGCATCCCCGCGGATTCAGCGCGCTCGAGCTCGTCGAGCAACGCCTCGCCGCAGAGCGCGTGGCCCTCGCCGGTGAGCATGACACGCTTGCAGTCGATGAAGAAATCGCTGGTCTTTCCTGAGGCCAACGTAAAGGTGCCCTCGCGATAGGCGCGGGTGCGAAGGCGCTCGAGCAGCCGCGCGCGCGCGTGGCTCACGACTCACCTCCGCGAACGCGGATCTTCGTACGCCCTCGCGGCAGCATCGGCATCACCGGCGGCCCAGCGGGCTCGCTCTTGCGCGGACCGGTGGACGGAGCTCTCGGCGCAGCGCCCTCGCCTCGCGCCACGGCCGCTCCCTTCGAAGTCGCAGCGCTCGCCGCTGCGGGCGGCTCTGGCGCGCGAAATCCCGGGACTGCGCGGGCCCCGCGCTCCGACCGGCCGCCGTCGTCTCGTCGACGCCCGTCCCTCGAACGCTCGTCGTTCTCCCGCGCCTCTCGCCCCCGCAGCTCGTTTGCTCGCGAAGGCTCGCGAGACTCGTTCGCTCGCGAAGGCTCCCGGGACTCGTTCGCTCGCGAAGGCTCGCGAGGAGCAGGAAGCGCGCCTTTGCTCGCGGCCGGCGCTGCGAGGCCGATCGCCGGCTCCGCCGGGTTGGCGCCCTGCGCCATGAGCTCGCCGCGAAAGAGCGCTCCGTCATCGACCATCAATCGCTGCGCTTTGATGCGCGCTTCGACGCGGCCGCCCTCGCGGACCTGCACCGTGTTGTGCGCCGTCGCGCTGCCTGCGAGCAAGCCCGCGACCTCGATGTCCGTCGCCTCGACGTCAGCCTCGACGATGCCCCCGGGTTCGACCACAAGCTTGCCCGCGAGCGTCAGCGCTCCGCGCACGCGACCAGCGACCTCGAGCTCGCCTTCGCCGCGGATGCTGCCTTCAATCGTGATGCCTCGTTCGATTCGACTCGTCATGGACGCGGCGAGGGTATCGCAAACGCGCTGATTGCTCACGATCTCGACGCGACGGGGGGCCTTTGTGCCGCACTCCGTCAACTGCCGTAAGAAGTGTGAAGGACACGGGCGAAAACGGCCCTGCGCGGTAGTGTCCGCTGCCCATGGCATCAGCCGCAGAGACAGCCGTGGTCATCGAGCGTGAAGAGCAATTGCTCTCGCCGTTCGAGGCCGCGATGCAGCGCAAAGGCGAGAAGATCGGCCTCGAGGCGGAGAAGTTCGGGCTCTTTCCCGACGGTTCACCGCTGAAATACCAGGACGTTCGAGGGATCCTCGAAGAGCTGAGCGCGCGCTTCCGCTGGAAGCAGTACCGCGAGAGCGACGACGGGCCGCTGCTCGCGCTCGAGCGCGACGGAGCGTCGATCACCCTCGAGCCCGGAAGTCAGCTCGAGCTCTCGGGAGCTCCCTTCGAAGACATCCACGCCGTCGCCGCCGAAGTGCAGCAACACCGCGCCGAGCTCGCGCAGCTCGAGAGCGCGCGAGGCGTTCGCTGGGTCGGAATGGGTTTTCACCCGAGCGCCACGGACCTCGACCTCGATTGGGTCCCCAAGACCCGCTACCCGGTCATGCGCGAGTACCTGCCGACGCGCGGCAGCCGCGGGCTCGAAATGATGCGCCGCACGGCGACCGTGCAGGCCAACTACGACTTTCACTCCGAGCGCGACGCCATCACAAAGATGCAGGTCGCCCTCGCCCTCGCCCCGATCGCTCAAGCGATGTTCGCCGCGAGCCCGCTGAAAGAGCGCGCCATCACTGAGTACAGCTCGTGGCGAGCGCACGTCTGGCTCGACGTCGATCCCGATCGCACGGGTCTTCTGCCCACGCTCTGGTCCAAGGACGCGACCATCGGCGACTACGTGCGCTGGGCGCTGAAAATCCCCATGTTCGTCGTCAAGCGCGGCGAGCGATTCATGCGCGCGACGCACCTGACGTTCGAGCAGTTCTGGCGCGACGGACTCGAAGGAGAGCGCGCCACGCTGGCCGATTGGGAGACGCACCTCAACACGCTGTTTCCTGAAGTGCGGCTCAAGCGAACGATCGAAGTGCGCTCGGTGGACTGCGTCCCCGCTCGCTACGGAAACGCTTTGCCCGCGCTGTTCGCGGGAATTTTGTACGACAACACAGCGCTCGAAGCCGCGCATCGAGAGTTCGTTTCGCTCGGCGTTTCTGCGGTGGCCGAGGCGCGACCGCACATCGCGCGCCACGCGCTCTCTGCGAAGATCGCAGGCCAACCCGTGCGCGACCTCGCGCGACGAGCGATGGCCATCGCGCGCGAAGGACTCGAGCGCCGCGACAAGCGCGACGCGCAGGGCCGCACCGAGTCGGTGTACCTCGACGAGATCGCCGGCTTCATCGCCGACGGAAGGTCTGTCGGACAAGCGCTGCTCGACGGCTACTCGCCGGTCAACGACCGCAATCTCGACGAGCTGTCGAGACGCATGGCGTATTGAACCGCGAGGCGTGTAGCCTTCTCGGCGAGCACACGCCATGACGCAGCCTTCGATCGAGAGCCTGTTGAAAGAGTCCCGTGTCTTCGCGCCGGACGAAGAGTTCGCCGCGCGATCGCACGTTCGAAGCTTCGAGCAATACCGCGAGCTCTACGAGAAGAGCGTCCAGGATCCTGAGGGGTTCTGGATGGACATGGCGCGGGGCTTTCACTGGTTCTCGCAGCCGCGGCAGGTGCTCGAGTGGGATCCGCCCGACGCGCGCTGGTTCGTCGGCGGCAGCACGAACATCACGTACAACGCGGTCGATCGACACGCGCAGTCGCTGCGAAAGAACAAGGCCGCCATCCTTTGGGAAGGCGAGGCCGGCGAGACGCGGACGCTCACCTACCAGCAGCTGCACCGCGAGGTGTGTCTGTTCGCGAACGTCCTGCGAAAGCTCGGCGTTCGCACCGGTGATCGCGTCGCGATCTACATGGGAATGGTGCCCGAGATCGCCGTCGCGATGCTCGCGTGCGCGCGCATCGGCGCGGTGCACACGGTGGTGTTCGGAGGCTTCGCCGCGGACGCGCTCCGCGATCGCATCAACGACGCGAAGGCCTCGATCGTCGTGACGTGTGACGGAGGGTATCGACGCGGCCAGGTCGTCCCCCTGAAGGCCATCGTCGACAAGGCCGCCGCGCAGTGCCCGACGGTTCGCCACGTCGTTGTGTACAAGCGCACCGGCGAGCCCGTCCCGATGGAGCCGGGTCGCGATCACTACTGGCACGAAGTCGTGCAAGCGGTGAACTCGTCGAGCGCGCCGATCCCCGTCGATTCGGAGCACCCGCTCTTCATTCTCTACACCTCTGGCACCACGGGAAAGCCCAAGGGCGTCGTGCACACCACGGGCGGCTACATGGTGGCGACGGCGATCACGCACAAATACATCTTCGATCTGCACGAGAGCGACACGTACTTCTGCACGGCGGACGTCGGCTGGATCACGGGCCACAGTTACGTCGTGTACGGCCCGCTGCTCAACGGCGCGACCGTGGTGATGTACGAGGGCGCGCCGGACTACCCTGATCGCGGAAGACTCTGGTCGATCTGCGAGCGCTGGGGCGTGACGATCTTCTATACGGCTCCCACTGCGATCCGCGCGTTCATGCGGTGGGGCGAGCAGTGGCCGATGAAGCACGACCTCTCGTCGCTGCGATTGCTCGGCACCGTCGGCGAGCCGATCAACCCTGAAGCGTGGATGTGGTACCAGCGCGTGATCGGCAACGGGCGATGCCCCATCGTCGACACGTGGTGGCAGACCGAGACGGGCGCGATCATGATTTCGCCGCTGCCGGGCGCGGTTCCCACGAAGCCTGGCAGCGCGACGTTGCCCTTCTTTGGCGTGGTCGCGGACGTCGTTCGCAAGGATGGGACCTCGTGCGAAGCCAACGAGGGCGGCTACCTGGTGCTCAAGCGCCCGTGGCCTTCGATGCTGCGCACGGTGTACGGCGATCACGATCGCTACGTGAATCAGTACTGGGCTGAGATCGGCGGCAGCGAAGGCGGGATCTATTTCACCGGTGACGGCGCGCGGCGCGATGAAGACGGCTATTTCTGGATCATGGGCCGCGTCGACGACGTCGTGAACGTCGCGGGTCATCGCCTCGGAACCGCGGAGATCGAGAGCGCCCTCGTCGCCCATCGCGCCGTCGCCGAGGCCGCCGTCGTCGGTCGCCCCGACGAGATGAAGGGGCAGGCGCTCGTCGCGTTCGTCACGCTTCGACCGGGCAATCAAGCGACGCCGCAGCTCAAGCAAGACCTCGCCGAGCAAGTCGCTCGCGAGATCGGCCGCTTCGCGCGACCCGACGTGATCCGCTTCGCGGACGCGCTGCCCAAGACGCGCTCGGGCAAGATCATGCGCCGACTGCTCAAAGAGATCGCGTCCAACGGTCAGGTCTCTGGAGACACGACGACGCTCGAAGATCTCTCAGTCGTTTCGCGACTCGAGTCCGAACCCGAAGAGTGAACGAGCTCCAGAGCTCCACGTTGGTTCGGTTTGTTCACTGGTGAGCGAGCGCTCATCGATGCGCGCTTGTGCGATGCGTCGCGCACGAAATCGTGTGACGCGCCGGGGGATCGCTTGACCGCAGATTGTCAACTTCGGTGCAATCGTCGCGCGCTCGCGACACGTGCGTCGCGAGAGGGCACCTACCCGAAGGAGAGCGACCGATGGCCAGGCGAAGCGAGTTGGCGGTTGGAAAGTCGACGGATGGGAACCTCGCGGCGGCGAAAGCCCGCCTCGACCGACGCGTAGACGAGCTCAAGCGTCGCGCGTTTCTGACTCCGACCGAGCAGCTCGAGCTGGCGGAGCTCAAGAAACAGAAGCTGCTGATCAAAGATCAGATTCATCGCTGAACCGCGCGCCCCCTGCGCGGCGCTGCTCGACGCGGGGTCGAGCACACCAAATCAAGATGCGATCGTCAGCGAGGGGCAGTCGCGTCGCTCGTCGCGACGTCGGCAGCTCCGCCGCTCTCGGCGAGCGGGTCGGTCAGCACGATCACGCGCTCGATCTCGCTGCGCATCGACTGGGTGAGCGCGGTGGGCTCGGCTGCGGCTTCTTCCCGCGCGAGCGCGAGCCAATAGCGCGCGTATCGGCTCTGGTTGAGGCGCAGGTGCGCCATGCCGCGAACCACGTCGTAGCGAACGCGCTCGCTCGCGGACATCGTGGGGCGGTGAATCTCGAGCTCTTCGAGGTTCGAGAGCGCCATCTGGTAGCGGTTGCTCTGAAAGTGGCTCTCAGCGCGCGCGAGCTGGTCCGGGTGGTTCGCGCAGCCCGCGCCAACGAAGGCAGCGAGCAGCGCAGCGGTGAGCGCAGAGCGGAGGGGCGACAGTCGTGTCACGGGGGCCGAGGATACCCCACTCGGCGCGAAATCGAGCCGCTCACGCCGGGAGAAAGCCCGACGGCCGGGTAGGACGTTGCTGTCACACACCCGGCCGCTTAAGGAATAGAGGGAAGGATCGATTCTCTCGAAGCGTTCTCTACTCGGATGAAAAGAGCCCTACACTCAACGGGCTCAAGAAGAAGAGATCGAAGGGCCCTTCGACCAAAGGAAGAGAGGTCAAGCAACGAGTCGAAGACGAAGCGAAGCGATCGAAGCGAAGCAAGAGTTCCTCAGTGCAGAGAAGCAGAGCCGCCACTCTCTTCTCGACCGGCGAGGAAACCGGGTCGGGGACCGACCGAATCTCTACTTCGCAACCATCGTGCCGCAGGGGGGCCAGCAGCGAGTCGCAGCGAGTTACGCGGAGAAATCCGCGTGAGTCGCGCGGCTCCGCGAGCGCGTTCGCCGTGCGAACGTCGGTGCGCTCTGACATCGCTGTCACGAAGCGACGCGCGATGCGGCGCGCGATGCAGTGCCCCCTTTGATCCCGTCCCCGACGAGTGGTCAGAACACAGCGTGCGCGGTCGCGCCGCCGTAGAACCCGATCAGCGAGAAGCCACCTTCGAGACGAATGTCGAAGTGCCGGTGCGGACGAATGTGAAACGCCATGTGCGGCAGCGACAACCACGGGATGATCAGCGGAACGTATCCTCCGCCAGCGTTGACCCAGTTGTTCTCTTGGTAGCCGCCGGTGCCACGCCCCATCGAGTCGACCTGATCCGCGAAGTGACCGTTCACGTTGGTGTTGCAGGGCTCGGACGGCCCTGCGGCGACCGCGCCGGGCACCATCGTGCTGCCCGACGGCGAGGCGCAAGCGGCCCACCCAGAGGGCGTCTGGCTCGTCGCGTACGCCTGGTAGCGATTGAGTCGTCCGCTCATGCCACCGGCGCCGATGCCCGCGCCGATCTGAAACTCGAAGAAGCGATTCGCGCGGATGCCGTACAGAAAGTGCGACGTCACTTGGATCGACCACAGGTCGACCTTGATCTGCTCGGTCGCCGTGAGCGGCTCGTTGAGGCCGTGCAGGTGACCGTAGTCCGCGTAATAGCCGGCGTATTGAAGGCCGAGGATGATGTCGACCGCGCCGTTGCGGTAGACAAACTCGGGGCCCGTCACGACTCCGCCGCCGCCGCCCCATCCGCCTTCGACCTTCGCGAACAGCCCGACGATAAAGCTCGGGACGCCGTGATACCAAAACCGCCACCCGAGGCTGTACGTCGCGCCCACGTCACGCATGAGCAAGCGATTGGGGTCGCTCGGCGGGAGGTTGTCGGGGTTGGCCGCGGCGGAGTTCATCCGCGCGTTGTCAGCCATCACGTTGTTCGTGGTGGGCTGTTGCGCGGTCGCGGTCGTCGACGTCGCAGCGGCGCCCGCGGCGGGTTCTGGCGCCGTCTGCGCGACGGCGACGTTCGCGACGAGCGTGGTCGCGGCAGCAAAGGCAAGGGCAGGGCTCAACTTGTTCACGACGGTTTCTCCTCAGAGAGCGGTGTGGATCATCGCGACGTTACGCCGCCCCGCGCGTCGCGATCAAACGTGCATCACAAACTCGCGCGCGAACCCTGGTTCGCTGCACATTCGCCAACGCTCATCGTGCGCCTCTCGCTGCTGACAGTCTCCGCGTCGCTCGTCGGACTCGCGCTCTCGACGCCGCTCGACGCCATGGCGCAACAAGCGCGCGCGACGCGATGCGCGACCGAGCCTCGCTTGCTTCCCGCCGCCGTCCGTGCTGCCACGGCGACGGACTCCGAGCGCGCGAGCCTCACGACGGAGTCGCTACGCGCGATCGCCGAGGCGAACGGGCTCGCCGCGCCGTCGCTGAGGCTGTGGATCGGCCGGGGCACGGACGCCGCAGTGACACACGAAATCAACCGTTGGCTCGAGTCTCAATCGCTCGACCCGCGCGTGTGCGTCGCTGCGACGGCGAGTTCGGGTGCGATCCGCGCGATGGTGATCGCGCCGCGAAGCGCGGAGTTCACCGCGGATGTTCAGCGAGACGAGGCGGCCGTGAGCACCGTGCGCTTCACCGCGCGGTTCACCGTCGCGACGCGCGGCGCGCACGTGGTGTTGAGCGCTCCCAACGGGCGGTCGTTCGTCGCAGAGCTCGAGCGCGCCTACGTGCTGCCGACGGCCGGACCGTGGGTCGCGCAGCTCGTCGCGAACACTGACGAGGGGCCCATTCCCTGGGCGCGACGCTCGATCGTCGTCGAAGGCGCGCAGACTCAGACCACACACGAAGCCCGCGCGACCGGCCCCATTCGGGACGCTCGTTCGTGGCTCGTCGAGCTCAACCGCGCGCGCGCCGCGGCGGGAGCGCCCGCGCTGCGATCGGACCCAGTGCTGCAGAGCATCGCGAACGACCGAGCCGCCACGCGCGCGAGGCTCGCCGCGGTCGCGCACACGCTGAGCGAAGACGACGCGCCCGACGCTCACTTGCGCCGCGAGCACGTGCGCGCCGAGCAAGTGGCCGAGAACGTCGCTCGCGCCGCGACGCTCGACGAGGCGTTTGCGCGGCTCGATCGAAGCCCATCCCATCATCGAGCGAGGATGGACCGGTCGTTCGACGCGGTTGCGATCGCAGCGGTGCACGCCGCGGATGGTTGGTACGTCGTCGAGCTGTTCGCTCTGCGCCCAGCGTTGTTGCAGTGAGCGTGTCCCCGCTCGTCCCCTCCCCAGTGGGGCGACACAGCGATGATGGCGAAGACGACGTACGAGCCGCGTAGCGCGGCTCGAGGGGGTCACGCCTTCTTGGCGTTGGCGACGGCGACCGTGAGCCGAGAGATCGAACGCGCCGCGGTCTTGCGGTGCATCACGCCCTTGGTCACAGCCGAGTCGAGCGCCGACGTCGCCGACGCGAGCGCCTTCGCTGCACCCGCCTGATCGCCGTTGGCGAGAGCGGTGCGAACCTGCTTCACCACTCCACGGACGGAGGTCTTGGCGGCGCGGTTGCGGAGCGAGCGCTTGATGCGTTGACGATTGCGCTTTTCGGCAGAGGTATGATTAGCCACGAGTCAGACTCCTGAAACTTCGTATTCCGAACGGGGGCGCGGAGGGTTACCCGACGAGGGTACGTTCGTCAAGGCTGGCCGGCGGTAGCCGGGGCGCGTGTACGAATTTTCTCCGCGGATGCGCGGTACGTCTGCGCAGCAGACACATCGCCACAATCGAGCGCGCTCGCGGCAGCGCGGCGCAATAGACCTTCGGCGGCGTCGAGATCGCCCTGGCTCGCCGCGACTTCAGCGCGAGCCGCCTCGCAGCGCGCGAGATCCGCGAAGAGCCCCGAGCGGTGCGCGGCGCTCGTCGCCTCGCTGAGCGCGCTCTCGGCAGCGCTGTGCTGCCCTGCGGCGACCAGCGCCTTGGCGAGCCTGAGCCACACGTCGATGCGCTGCTTCGAGACGCTGCGCGGGTCGTGCGTGCTTCGCTCGACCTCTTCGAGCGCGGCGTCTGCCGCACGCAGCTGCGCCACCGCTTCGAAGGGAACTCCCTGGCTCAAATCAAAGTCCGAGCGCAGCAAGCTGAGCTCTGCGGTGAGCGCGTGCGCCGTGAGCTTTCGCGCCCCGCGCAGCGCGTCGTCAGCGACGCGCGTGGCCTCGACGACGCGGCCTCGGCCGAACAACGCGCGCGCGAGCACGAGCTGCAAACGAATGAAGTCGTGACTTCCGCGCGGGGCGAGCTCGAGCGCTTCGCGCAGCACTCCTTCGGCCTCGGCGACCTCGCCGGCGCGCGCGAGAGCGTCGCCCAACTTGCGAGCAAAAATGGTCATCGCGCGCTCGGGATCGTCGATCTCTCCTCGGTGGAGCTCTCGCCGCGCTCGCTCGAGCCCTCGCCGCAGCGCCAACACTGCGCCGAGCTCGTCGCCGCGCGCGTTGGCCCGGTCCGCGACGGTCTCGAGCAGCAAGAGCGCCTGCGCCGCTTCGTCAGCGTGCGCCGCGAGCAGCGCGCGGACCTCGAGCGGGAGCTCCGTGCTCTCATCGAGGATTCGCCGGGCGAGGTCTGCGCGCACCGCGGCGCTCGTCGCCGACTCGACCACCTCGCGAATGAGCTCGTGCGCGATCGAGATCGTCCCCTTGTTGTCGACGATCCACCAGCGCGACTGCAGCGAACGCCACGTCTGCTCATCGACAGGCTCGCCGATGACCGCTTCGATTCGCGCTGGCGTGCCCTCGCCGATGAGCGCGAGCGCCTGGAGAACCTTGCGCGCGACTGGCGGGAGTCGATCGAAGCGCGACGCAGCGACGTCCACGACACGCGTCGCAGGCTGCCCGCCGCCTTCGAACATCCAGCGCGCTGTTTGATCGACGAGCAGCGGAAGGACCTCCGCTCCATCGAACGTCGGCGGCGAGTACCAATCTCCGAGCAACGACTGCGCGACGCTCTGCGCCTGCGCCTGGCTCAAGCCCGAGAGCACGAGCACCTCGCCGTCGCGCCATCGCGGCTCGACGCGCGGCAGATGCGTCGCGACGAGCAGCACGGGAGCGTCGAGGTCCATCGCGCTCACGAGCGAGAGCACCGCCGAAGAAGCCGTGTCGACGCGGTGCAGCTGATCGACGATCACAACGCACAGGCCCGAGGCGGCGCGGGACGCTCCCTGGCGCAGCGCGAAGCCCACGGCGTGAGCGACCGCCTGGCGGCGCGCGCGACCGTCGAGCAGCGTCGCGCCCTCGCCGAACAGCTCGTCGAAGCCCGCGCGGACCGCGGCGTCGAAGTGCTTCGCTGAAGTTTGCTTGGCGAGCCACTCGATCGGGTTGATCGAGGCGTCGAGCGCGAGGCAGCTTCGAACGATCTGCCGAATCGGAACCCACGCGACGCCGCCCCACGACGGATCGGGGCCCGCGCTCACGACGAAGTCTCCGGCGGTCACGCATCGGTTCGCAAACTCGCGAACGAGCCGCGATTTGCCCACGCCGGTATCACCGGTGACCCGAACGGAGAACACGCTGCGCGCGAGCGCCTTCTTGCGCGTCTCGTCGAGGACGGCCAGCTCGTGCTCGCGGCCAACGAAGCGCGCGACGGTCTCGGGCTTGTTGGCCGGCGGCGGAAGGTTGGTCGTCGCAGTCGGCCGCGGCGTGTCGGCCGAGGGATTCATGCGATAGCCGCACTCGCTGCAAAACTTCGCGCCTTTGGGCAGCGGCGCGCTGCAGTTGGGGCACGCGATGGCCTCGAGCGTGTCGCGAGGGTTGGCCGGAGGCAGGCTCTCTCGGAGCGCGGTCTGAAGCGCCTCCGCGAAGTCGAGCGCGTTTTGATAGCGCTTCGACGCGTCCTTCTCCATCGCGCGAAACACGACCTTCGCCAAAGCCTCGGGGATCGTCGGGTTGATCGCGCGCGGGTCTGGAATCGGCTCGGTCATGTGCAGCAGCACGACCTGCGTCGGGGAGTCCGCTTCGTACGGCAGCCGGCCCGTGAGGATTTGATAGAGCATCACGCCCGTGGCGTAGAGGTCGCTGCGCGTGTCCGGTGGATCGCCGCGGCCTTGCTCGGGGGCCATGTAGTCCGGCGTTCCGCAGACGATGCCGGGCATGGTGACGGAAGGAGCGACGTCAGCGCGCACCTTCGCGAGCCCGAAGTCCACGACCTTCACCGAGTCGCCGCCGGTGCGCAGGCGCTCGATGATCACGTTCTCGGGCTTGATATCGCGGTGAATGATCCCGAGTTCGTGCGCCTCGGCGAGCGCGGCGAGCACCTGGCGAACGATGTCCACCGCGCGGGGCGCCGGCAGAGGCCCCTCCTCCCACAAGATGTGCGACAGGTCTTTGCCGCGCAAAAACTCCATCACGAGGTACAGCAGCCCCTCGTCCGTGCGGCCGAAGTCAATCACGCTGACGGAGTTCGGGTGGTTCAAGCGCGAGCTCGCCCTCGCCTCGGTGTAGAAGCGCGCGGTCGCGTTTTCGTCGGCGATCAAGTGCTGGTGAATGACCTTCACCGCCACGGTCTTGCCGAGCGCGACCTGCTCGCCGCGATACACCTTTCCCATTCCGCCAGAGCCGACGTGCTCGAGCACGACGTAGGCGCCGCCGAGCTTGCGCCCAATAAGCGGATCACCAACCGTGGTGCGCAGCGCACCGATCGGAAATCCACAGGCCGGACAAAACCGATGTTGATCCGGACACTCTGCGTTGCATTGAGGGCAGTTCCTCACGACCCGAGACTGTACCTCATCCAATCGCCGTGGCGACGGGCTGTCTCGACCGTCGTACACTGTTCGAGCGCTTCGATGACTCAGGCGACCGTCCCCCATCGAGTGACCGCCCTCGCCCTGGGCGCGGCGCTCCTCGCTCAGTGCTTGCTCGCCCCGCTATTGCTCGCGCGCACCGAGCGCGCTGCGGTCGTCGTGATCGGCGCCATCGTCGGCGCTGCCGCGCTCTTTTGGGCGATCCCGCGCGTCGGTGAACGCGACCGACTGCCTGCCTTCGTCGCGCTCGCCGGGGTTCCGACCTTACTGGCCCTAACTTCGCTGGCGTCCTCGACGCTCCCACACTTCGACGGCGCCGCACGGGTGCTCGCGGCGCTCACGGCCGTTGGCTACTTCGCCGCCGTGCTTCGGCTGCGCGAAGCAGCAGCGCCGCGGCTCGCGATCGTCACTCGTCGCTCGACCGACGCGGCGCGATCGACGCCCGCTCCCGTGCTCCGCTGGCACGCGTGGATCGTGCTCGTCTCGGGCGCGCTCGTGCTGGCGCTGCTCGCGCCGGCCCGACTCGCGGCGCGGCCGCTGACGGGCGCTGAACGCGCGTTGGGGCCAGGATTTCTGACGGCGCGCAACGCGATCGTCAGCGCCGCGGGAATGCTCCTCGCGTTGGTCTGGACCCTCGGCGCAGGCCCGCGGTTGGTGCGCGGAAGAGGCAGTCCCTACGGGCGCCGGGCGCGCGCCATCGCGATGGTCGTCTGGTCGTTCGCGTTCGGCGCACTCTGGTGGTGGGTCGAACGTGCGCGATGATCTCTCTCGCAACTGCGGTACAAACAGCGGACCAAACGGTGGAGCCGCGCATGGTCGCCACCGAGAGCGGATGTGATGCGACGCTGGAGTGACGGATTCGTTCGAGCGACGGGATTTGCGCTGGTCGCGATCTCGCTCGTCGTCTTCTACCGAGCGCTCGCAGCGGTGGATCGCCGAGAATTCGTCGCGGCCATCCTCGGCGCGATCGTCGGGTGGCTCACGCTCGGCGCAGGGGTCGAGTTCGTGCGCCCCGAGAGCGCGGAGTGAGGGTCGGACGTGCGCTCGCTGCGTGCAGCTCTGTCGTTGTTGGGATCGTGCGTTGCGCTCGCTGCGTGCTCGCAGCGCGCGTCGAGCGCGAGCGGCCCGAGCAGCCTCGGTCCTCCTCGCTCGAGCACCATCGTCGCTCGCGTCGGTGACGAGAGCATCTCGGCAGAAGAGCTCGTGGACTTCGCGCGTCGCGAGCACATCACCGACGCGAGGGCAGCGCTCGATCGCTATGTGTCCCTGCGGTTGCTCGCGCGCGTCGCGATGCGCCAGGGCTACCTCGCGCACCCCTCGATCGTCGACGTCGCGCGACGGGCGTCCGTGCAAACGCTGCTCGTTCGCGCGATCGAAGACAGGATCACGGACCGAACGGTGCCCGACGGAGCGCTCGCCCAAGCGCGACGCACGGTGGGGTTTCGCCTCTCGCATGGCGCGCTGCAGACGGTGATCCACGCGCTCGTTCAACGAACACGATCCTCGATCGCCGTCGACGATCGAGAGGCGCGTCGCGCGCGCGCCGAAGCGATCCGAGCGGCGCTGGCATCAGCGACCGCGCCGCTCACGCTCGACTCGATTCGCTCCATCGCGACGTCCGTGCCTGGAGCAGGAGAGATCAAGGTCGAGACGGTCGCGGGCTTCGACCCGAGCGGCGCCACGGGGTCGCCGAGCGCCATCGACCCGACGTTCGCCGCTGCAGCCGCAGAGCTCCCGACGATCGGCGCGATCTCTCCGGTGGTCGACACGCCGTTTGGATTCCACGTGATCGTGCTCGAGCGCCGCGAACCAGCTGCGCCTGCGATGGAGCCATCCGAGCTCGAGCGAAGGGTTCGTGAAGAGGCGCTCACCCTCGCCCGCGCGCGCGCCACGCAGCAGCTGCTCGCTGATCTTCGCGCGCGCTACCGCGTCCAGCTCACCAACTCCGAGGACGCGCAGCGATGAATCCGCCCATTCGCGATCAAGCTGCGACGGGGTTCAGCGAGGTGCTCGACGAGCTCGTGCGCTCGGTTCCCGAGGCGCTGTGCGCGGTGTTCGTGGACCCCGAAGGCGAGACCGTCGACCTCGCGTCGCGCATCGACGCGTTCGACGCGCGCGTGACGGGCGCAGAGTTCACCGTCGTCCTCGCGCTGGTGCGAGCGTGCGCGACGAAGGTCTCCGGCGGCGCCACGCTCGAGTTTCGCGCGGAGGGCCCTCGACGCAGCATCATCGTGCGCGCTGTCTCCGAGGGCTACGACCTGGTGCTCTTGCTCGGCTCTCCCACGATCACCGCGCGGGCAGCGGACCAGGTCGCGCTCGCTGCGATCCAACTTTTGCGCGAGGCGGGGCTGCCCTCTCCTCCGTCCTTCGCGCGGCTGCGCGGGGCGGAGGCTCCCGCGAGGATCTCCAGCAAATTTCGCGGCATCGGGCCACTACTCATCGATGACGCAGGCGTGCAAAAACGCGTCGAGCAGACGCTCGGCTTCTACCAAGGCGACCACGGCACGGAGGTGCTCGTTCGCCTCGACGATGGAGAAGAGCTTCTAGCCTGGTTCGACGTGAGCACGAATCGGTGGACGAGGAGAACTCTGTGAACAGCGAGCAAGAGTCGACAGACGACGCGCGGGATCCAGCGCCGTCGACGAGCCACGCGCGCGCGAAGCGCTTCGCGATGGTCCGTTGGGACACGATCGAACCCGCGCGTTGGAGCCGTGGATTTTCAGCGTTGAACGAGCTCGGCTTCGACGGCGTCGACCTGCCGATCGTCTGGTCGGCGCACGAGCGCGACGACCGATCGAGGGATTTCAGCTCGCCGCGACGCGATGTCGCCGCGGTCGTTCGCGCGGCGCGCGGCGCCGGGCTCGCGGTGCGCGTTCGCGTAGGGCCGAGGTGCGTCGAGAACGAAGCAGCGTTTGGTGTCGCGCGCTGGGTGCTCGCAGATCCAGCGGCGCTCGCGCGCAACGCGCGACGCGGCGCTGTGCTCGAGCCGATCGGGCTCGTTCCGACGCCGGCGCCCTCGTTCGCGAGCGGAGCGTTCGTCGAGGCGTCTGCGTCGTGGGTGCGCGCGGCGGTCGAGCACCTCGCGAAGACGGCGCTCGCGGAGATCGAAGCGGTCGTCGTCGGGCCTGGGACGTTCGCGCCGCTCCGAGCGGACGCGCTCGAATCCGACCATCATCCCGATGCAGGTCCGATCGCAGCTGAGCGCGAGCAGCGCCGCGCGCAAGCCGAGCGCGTGCTCACGTCGTACTGCGAACGCCTGCTCGATGAAGCGCAGCGCGCTGGCGCGACCGAGCGTCAGCTGCGCGCCTCGCTCGTGGGCTCGCGCAACACCGCGCTCGCGGCTCGCGCGCTCGCTGACAAGCTCGCGCTCGACGTGTCGACGCCGTTCGCAGCGAGCGGAACCGCGGCGATCTGGGACGACGTTCGCTCAGCGCTCGCGAGCTGTCCGCGCGGAGTTCACTTCGACGTGGGCTGCGGCTCGTCGCCCTTCGCTCGACCGTTGCGCAACCGAGACGCGGTGTCCGCCGCGCGCGCGGTGCTCGCGGCCGGGGCGCGTTCGATGACCGTGCGCTACGCGTGGACCGGCGACGGATGGGTGGGATCGCTGCTCGATCCCGCAGGAGTCGTGCAGCGCGCGGGGATGCGATGGAGAGCGCTCTTCGATGAATGCGCGGCGGTTTCGGTGGCGAGCGACGTGGACGCGAGCGAGTCGGTCGCAGCGGAGCCGAGCTGGATCCATCCGGTCTACGGCGGCTGGCTCGCGCAATACGACCTGCTCTCGAAGAGGGAGCAGAGAGACACGCTCACCCCGCTGGGATTGCGTTGCGACGCGCCGCAGGGCGCGTACGCGCGGCGTGAAGGTGCGTCGCTCGTCTTGCTTTCAGCCTGCGAAAAACCGGTGATCGTGCGCGACGACGAGCGCGCGTGGATCGCGGACGGCGCCGTTGAAATTGCGCCCGGCGCCCTCGTCGTCTGCGCGCGACGCGAAGGAGGTGAACGGTGATTCACTTCGAAGGGTTCGACGCCAAGAGCTGGCACAAGATCGTGACGTTGTTCGCGCCGGGACTCGCGTCGCGGCCGCCCAACGAGCACGCGCTGCGCGAGCGAACGCCGGGCGGACTGCTCGTGATCGTGCACAAGAACAACGAGGTTCGAGCGGCGATTCACTCGCATCGCGGGCGCTGCGACGTCGCGGACTTTCGCGGCGTCGAGTCGATCCCCAAGCTCGCCGACCAGTTCGACGCGCGCTTCGCCATCGCGATCGAGGACGGCGCCGTCGAGCTGATGCTCGATCGCTGGGGAGCGCGCGTCGACCCCGAAGAGCCCGCCCGCGAAGCGTGGCTCTTGCTCATCGACGCTGTGCGCGAGGTGGTCGACGAGAAGCGGCTCTATTTTTGGCCGGACCTGGTGCCGGGCGGCGTTCCGCGGCCGACGCGCGCGGTCATCGACGCGGCGAGCGAGCTCGTGCTGCCTGCGGGCAAAGCGGCGTTCGCGCTCTTGTTTCGGGACGACGCGACGTTGGACGCGGCGATCGTCCTCGCGCGACCCGTCGGAGCTCCTGTCACCGTGTACGGAGCGGAGAAGGTCGTCTCGTCGGTCGGAGCGTTGAGCGGAGATCCTCGAAGAGACGTCGCGCTGGTGCGAGCCTGGCTCGAGCGAGAGCTCGGACCGGTGCACTTCGGCGTACACACCCGAAGCTCGACGCTCGAGTCACTCTTGCGCAGCGATCAGCCCGGAGCGTGGTCGCGAGCCTTCAACGAAGGGCAGCTCAAGATCGACCCGACGCCGCCGTGGGTGGTCGCAGCGCTCGGCGCCGACGTCGCACGCTCGGCGCTCGCCATCGCCCGAGGCGCGCTCGGCTCGCTGGTCGACCGAGTGGCCCCCGCGCTCGAGTCGGCGACGCGCATGGCGTCCGCGCGAGCGACGCTCAGCGGAATCCTGGGCCTCGACGTCGGCTCGGTCCTCGGCTCGGTGCTTCGTCGATCAGGCGCGAGCGCGCCTTCGAGCAGCGACGACGACGTCGACTGATCTCGTCGCCGCGCACATCTCCGCCCCAACAAACCCACTGCTCGGCGCCATCAACACCGCGCTGCTCTTCGCCGCGGGCCTTGAACGATCACTGCGCGCTCGGTAAGGTGCTTGGGATGACATCCGAACTCGACAAGCAGCGTGCTGCGATCGCGCTCGAGATCGGTGGCCAGCGCATTCGGCTCCGAGCGCACGCGGAGGAGTCGCATCTCGTCGAGCTCGCGCGCCTCGTCAACGAGCGCTTCGCGAACATTCAAAACTCGACTCGCAACGCCACCGCCGCGACCGTGCTCGCGCTGGTGGCGCTCGACCTCGCGGACGAGCTCAGCGAGGCGAAGCGGCGCGCGGACGAAGCGAAAGAGCAAGCGCGACGTGCGATCGCGCAGGCTGAAGCGCGCGAGCGCGAAGTCGAGTTGGCCGCGCGACGCGCGATCGCCGACGCGATCGAAGAGATCGATCGCGCGCTCTCCGTCGAAGACAGCGCGCACGCGGCGAGCGACACAGCGTAGCCACGCGACGTCAGCGCGCGGATGAGGGGCGCGCGCCGAAGATGGCGGTTCCGACGCGCACGATGGTGGCGCCCGCGGCGATGGCAAACTCGAGGTCGTGGGTCATGCCCATCGAGAGCTCGGGCAGCACCGCAGGGCCTCCGAGCTCGTCGCGCAGCCTCGATAGCGCGTCGAAGAACCGCCGCGAGTCCGAGGCCTCCGCCGTGTCCGGAGGCACGGTCATCAGGCCGCGCACCGCCAGGTTCTTCATCGACGCGACGCTCTCGAGCACGGTGCGGACCTCGCTCGGCGCGCAGCCGGACTTCTGCTCTTCACCGCCCACGTTGACCTGGATCAGCACCGGGAGCACTCGACCGAGCTCAGCGCACTGTCGATCGAGCGCGGTCGCGAGCCGCGCGCTGTCCACGGTGTGAACCATCGCCGCGATCGCGGCGACGTCGCGCGCCTTGTTGCGCTGCAGGTGGCCGATCATGTGCCACTCTATGCCCTCGCAGCTCGCGAGCGCGTCGGCCTTCGCCCGCAGCTCTTGCACGTAGTTTTCGCCGAACGCGCGGTGCCCAGCGTCGAACGCGGCGCGAATCGCGGTGGCGTCGTGAAACTTCGAGACCGCCACCAGCCGCACCGATCCGCGCGCGCGCCCAGCGGTGGCGCACGCGCGATCGATGCGATCAGAGACCGAGCGGAGCGCGCTCGCGATGGTCGCGCTCGAGTCATCCAGCGAGGTCACAGCGGATATCCGTCGAGCGCGCCGATGTCGAGCAACACCTCGATCACTCGGTGAATCGGGAGGCCCACGACGTTGGCGTACGAGCCTTCGAGTCGCTCGCAGAACGCGCTGGCGAGGCCCTGGATCGCGTAGCCGCCGGCCTTGTCGACGCCCTCTCGCGTCGCGACGTAGCGCTGAACTTCGTCCTCGCTGATGGGACGAAACGTGACCGCCGTGCTCTCTGCGTACACGGGCGCGTCGAAGACGTCGGCGCTGTGAATCACGAAGCCGGTTGTGACGTGGTGGGTGCGCCCCGAGAGCAGGCGCAACATTCGGCGGCCGTCGTGTTCGTCGCGCGGCTTTCCGAGCAGCTCGCCCTGCACGTGAACGATCGTGTCTGCGCAGAGAAACCAGTGCTCGCTCGGGTTGCGTCCGCTACGCTGAAACGCCGCGACCGTCGCCGCGCCCTTCTGTCGCGCGAGGCGCGTCGCGAGCGCGTCGGGGCGCTCTCCCGGCTGCAGGCGCTCGTCGACCTCCGTCGCGAACACTTCGAACGGAACGCCGCATTGCTCGAGGAGCTGCGCTCGACGAGGAGAGCGCGACCCGAGGACGAGCGGATTCTGTGCGCTGACCCGTTGACGCATCGACCTCATACAACATGCCTTGGATTCACAGAACGTCAACCGATCCGTGCGGTCAGAAGTCGATCGCGCGCCGAGCCGACGAGGGTGCTACGCTGCAGGGCGACACGAGATGCGCGGTTCGCTCACACGATGGGAGGACGAGCTCGACGTCTCGCTGCGCGCCGGGGCGCCGTTGTTGTGGCTCGACTGCGAAGAAGAGCCGCGAGGATTGTCCGCGCTTCAGCGCTCGTGCGCCAAAGCGCAGCGATCGGTCACGCTGTGGTCGTGCACGCGCGGACTGCACGCGCTTCGGTCGACGAGCGCGGATCCACGGACGCAAGACCCGCTGGCGGCGCTCGACGCGTTCGCGAAGATGGACGCGGGCACGGTGCTGGTCCTGCTCGACGCCGCGCCGTTCGTCACCCAAGCGATGCTCGCGCGCCGGTTGCGCGAGCTTTCGACGGCGCTCGCCGCGAGTCGAAAAGCGGTGGTCGTGCTCAACGCAGGTCCCTGCCCTTCTGCGGAGCTTCGGGCGGAGCTCTCGACGATCGAAGCCTCTGCGCCGACGGCGAACGAGCTCGAAGAGGTCGCGCGCGCGCTGGGCGATCCGTCGTCGAAGGCGCTGATCGACGCGCTGATCGCGTGCGCGCGGGGTCTGCGCACAGATTCGTTCGCGTTGGCGTTGCGTCGCGCGGCGGTGCGCCACGGGCGCGTCGATGAGCGCGCGCTCGATGAGGTGCGGCGCGAGCGCGACCGCGCGCTGAGCGATGGCGCGCTGCTCGACCCGATCGAGACGTCAGCCACGCTCGATCAGCTGGGCGGGCTCGACGCGCTCAAGCGATGGCTCGACGTGCGATCGCGCGCCCTCTCGCCGCAAGCCCGCGCGTTCGGCGTCGATGCGCCGCGCGGAGTGTTCATCGTTGGCGTTCAAGGCGGCGGAAAGAGCACCTGCGCTCGCGCCGTGGCTGCTCGTTGGGCCCTTCCGCTGCTGCGATTCGACGTAGGGCGAGTGTTTCACGGGCTGGTCGGCGCCAGCGAAGCGAACGTGCGGCGAGCGCTCGCCCAGGCAGAGGCGGCAGCGCCGTGCGTGCTCTGGCTCGACGAGGTCAGCCGGGCGTTCGCCGACGTCTCGGGCCGCGGGGATTCAGGGATCAGCGCGCGGGTGTTCTCGACGATGCTCACGTGGCTGCAGGATCACAGCGCGCCGGTGTTCGTCGTGGCGACGTCCAACGACGCGGCCTCGCTTCCGCCCGAGCTCATGCGAAAGGGGCGCTTCGACGAGGTGTTCTTCGTGGACCTTCCGTCTCGCGTCGAGCGCAGCGAAATCGCTGCGATTCACCTGCGCAAGCGCGGGCGCGACCCGGCCGCCTTCGACCTCGACGCCATCGCGGCGACGTGCGAGTCCTTCAGCGGAGCCGAGCTCGAGCAGTGCGTGGCGACCGCGCTCTTGTACGCGTTCGCCGAGGGGCGCGAGCTCGCGCAAGGGGACGTGATCAGGGCTGCGAAAGAGACCGTTCCGCTCGCGAAAATGGCGCGAGAGTCGATCGAGGACCTTCGCCGTTGGGCGCAAGGACGCGCTCGTCCCGCGAGCTCGTCCCGCGACGCGATCGACTCGCGGATCGTGCTGTGAGCGACTCGCCGGCGATCGATGCGCGCGGGAGATTCCGCCGCTGCACGCGCTGCGGTTGGCTCGACGACCGCTCGGAGTCGCGCTGCGTTCAATGCGGCACGCTCGCAGAGCCGCACACGCCGACGACCGCCGCGATCGGGCGGCGCGTGGTCCGATCGGCGAGCGAGCCACGAGAGAGATCGCTCGATGAAATCCAGGCGATCCGAGACGCGATCGCGACCCGATCGCCGCTGCGCCTCACGCCGATCGCGCGGACGGCGCTCGTCGATCTCGACGGAAGAGCGCTGCTCGTCGCGCCCGACGAACAGCGACGCCGCGACGCGACGCGAGAGGTCATCGACGCGATCGCTGCGATGCGCGGCGAGGTCGCGCTGTGGAGCGACGACGCGAGCGCCGACAGAGATGACCGCGTTCGACCAGCCAAATCGCTCGCCGATGCCGATGTCGTGGTCGTGACGCGCGCGCTCGCGCTCTCGCGCGCTCAGCGTGACGCGCTCTCGGCGGTGCGCTGGCTGATCGTCAGCGACCCCGCTCCGTTGTCCAAGTCGATCGCGTCGCTCTACGAGCTCGTCGCGCTCACGAGACCCGAGCTCGCGCGCACGCGCCGCGGCTTTCTCGCGCGCTTCACCGGCGCGGATCGAACGCCCGCCGCCCAGGCCGCGCTCGGCTCGCTCCTCGCGCGGGTGGTGCTTCGAGTCTCACCCGAAACCCCGCTCTCGCCCGAGCTGGCGATGCTCGACCGCTGGCTCGACGCGGCGCCGCGCGGTTGACGAAATCGTGCGATCGCAGCGGTTGTTCGCGCCGACGAGCGGGGCGCCGCGAATCGAGGTAGTGATGATCACGCGATGCGAGCCAGCACGGAAGCGATCACTCCCGCGAGCGCCGTCGCGCATGTTCGAGCGCCCCGGACGACCTCTACCGTCCCCAAGCCCGTCGCGATCGCTGGCGCGCGCGTGACGCGCGCCGGGCGCGACCGCGTCGAGGAGCGCGTCACCCGCGCGGCGCTCATCGACGCCTACGTCGAGCCTGCGATCACGATCGCGCCGAGCACGTTCTCAGTCGTCGTCGACGGCGGCGAGACCATCGTCGAGCTCGGACTCGCTCGCTTCGATCGAGCGCTCGAGGTCGCCCGACGATGCGCGCCCGACTCGAGCGAGGATTCGAGCGCGCAGGACGTCGCTGCCATGCTCGTCGCGGTCGAAGATCATGCGCGCGACCAGCTCGCGGTCGCGATCGAGGCGGCGATCGTTCAGGCGAACTGCGCGCTACGAGACGCCGTCGAGTTCGCGCTCGACCTGATCGATGAAGCGCCCAGCGAGCGTCGTGCGAGCGTGGCAGAGCGGGCGCGCGCCGTAGTGACGACGACGCTCGACGAGAAGCAGCCGTCGCTCGTGCTCGAGGCGCGCGCGATGATCTCGGTGCGATCCGTCGCGCGGGTCGCTCGATGGAGGTTGTCGAACGAGGCCGGGTGGGCGGTGCTCGAAACCGAAGCGCGCTCAGACTCGACGCGGCTGCACGCGCGCTGTCCTCAGTGCGCCGAGCGAAGCGCGACGTGGGCGCTCTGCGATCAGTGTGTCGAGGCGCGCTGCGCGCGATGCGCGCGACGGTGCGCGCGGTGCCGCAGGTCCGGGTGCGTCCGATGCTCGCCCACGACCCGCTGCGGTGCGTGCGGCCTCGCGACGATGGAGCTCGTGGATGAGTCGTAAACGAGCCGCCGAACGACCGCGCGCGGACATCACGCGCGCGAGCGACGAGGTCGAGGCGCTGCTGCGAGCAGGGCGCTGGGAAGATGCGAAAGATCGGGCCGAAGCGCTCGTCGCGACCGCGCCGAACGAGCCCGTCGCGCACTCGCTCTTGTCCCGAGCGCTGTTCTACGCAAATCAGGCGACGCGAGCGACGTTGCACGCTGAGCGCGCAGCCGAGCTCGCGCCCGACGACGCCTCGATGCTCGCGCGCCTCGGCGGCGTGTACGTCGCGACGGGACGGCTCGACGCGGCGATCGACCGATGCCGTGCGGCGCTGGCGATGGATCGAAGCGAGCCGAGCGCCTCGATGAACCTCGCGCTCGCGCTCGCAAAATCCGGCCGCCAACACGAGTCGATCGAGGCGCTGCGCGTGCTCTCCGAGCGCGCGACGATGAGCTCGGCGCTGCGCTCGAGCGCGCTCGAACTGCTCGCAGAGCTCGCGGATCACCCTGCGTCACGATCGCTTCGCGACGCGATCGAGAAGGTTGCCATCGAGGACGCGACGCTCTCGGCGAGCGCGTCGCCCGCCGTGCTCGCGGCGGCGCAACGCGGCCCGGCCACGCTCGATTCAGTGGCGGATCGCGTCGGGCGCGACTTGTGCGCGCTCGCCCGCGCGGGACGGATCGAGCGCGCGACGGGGCGCGACGCAGAGCTCGAGCAGCTCATCGAGGTCTTGTGTCGCAAGCGAAAGAGCAACCCGTGCCTCGTCGGTCCAGCGGGCGTGGGAAAGACGGCGATCGTGGAGGCCCTCGCCCATCGAATCAACGAGGGCTCTGTTCCGCCGACGCTGCGCGGCGCGCGCATCGTCGAGGTCTCGATGACTTCGCTCACCGCGGGCACGTCGCTGCGCGGCGAGCTCGAGGCGCGCTTGCAGCGGCTCATCGAAGAGCTTCGCGCGCAGCGATCGACCATCTTGTTCATCGACGAGGTGCACACGCTCGTCGCGTCGGGAGGGCAAGGACAGATCGGCGTGGCCGAGGTGCTCAAGCCCGCGATGGCGCGGGGCGAGCTCTCGCTGATCGGCGCGACGACGGACGAGGGCTACGAGCGGTCGATTCAGCGCGATCCAGCGCTGGCGCGGAGGTTCGAGCGCATCACCGTCCGCGAGCCCGACGAGCACACGCTGCGCTCGATTCTGCGCGGCGCGGCGACGGAGCTCGGACGACACCACGGCGTCGCCGTCGATGACGGCACGATCACGTTGGTGTGCGACCTCGCCGCGCGGTGGTTGACCGACCGACGAATGCCTGACGTCGGCGTAGACGTGCTCGACCGCGCGTGCGTTCGAGCGGCACGCATGGCGAGCGCGAACGTCACGAGCGAGCACGTCGTCGAGACGGTGGCGTCGATCGCGAGAACATCGGTCGAGCAGCTTCGGCTCGCGCCGGGCGCGACGCTCGAGCGAGCGCTCGCGGCGCTCGGCTCCGCGGTGATCGGCCACGAGAGCGCGCAACGATCGTTGGCGACGGCGGTGGCGCTCGCGAGCGTTCGCGACGCGCGCCGCGCGAGGCCGCGCGCGACGCTGCTGCTGCAGGGCCCGCCGTCGGTCGGAAAGCACACCGCGCTGCGCGCGCTCGCCGCGGCGCTCGACCGGCCCATCGTTCAGTTCGATCTCTCGACGGTGGCAGAGAGGCACGACCTCGCGCGGCTGCTCGGAACATCCGCGGGCTTCGTCGGCTACGACGACGGAGCTCCTCTCTTGCGCGCGCTCCGCGCTCAGCCCAACGCCGTTCTTTGCTTCGACAACGCAGAGCAAGCGCACCCCGACGCGCGAGCGATCATCGCGGCAGCGATTCGAGACGGACAGTTCGTGGACGCGCGCGGCGACAGCGCGGACCTTCGCCGCGCGATCGTCGCGTTCGTTTCGCAGCGAAACGAGGCGACGCGCGCGCGCGCGGGGTTCTCGGTGTCGGGCCCCGACGCAGCTCCATCGGCCGAGTCCAGCGCGCTCGGCGCCGCGCTCGCAGCGACGCTCGACGCGACGATTCCGTTCGGCCCGCTCGAGCTGCACGATCGAACGCAGCTCGCTCGACGTTTCATCGACGAGTCCCGACGCGCGCTGAGCGAGCACGGGATCGCCCTCGAGCTCGCAGACGAGGCGCTCGAGTGGCTCGCACGCCAGAGCGCGAGCGCTCGCGAGTTGCGCGCGCGGTGCGAGCGAGACGTCGTCGCGTTGGCGCTGCACAAGAGCGCCCATCCGCCCGCGTCGCTGCGGGTCAGCGTCGCCGACGGAGCGCTGCGTTGCGAGAGTCGCTGACGATCGCGCGCGATTCGCTGGTGCTCGTCGAGGTCGCCGACGACGAGCCCGCCGAGCGAGAGCGGCTCGAAGAGCGAGTGCGCGCGCTCGGATTGTGCATCGCGCGCGACGAAGCCTCGGGCGTCACGTGGGTGCTTCGCTCGCGCCGCGCGAGCCAAATCGCCGCGATGTTGGGCGCCGCGTCGGACCGTCGGTTCGTGAGCGAAGACGAGCTCGACCGAGTCCGGGTCGTTGCTCGCGACGACGAGGCACGATCGCAAGAAGAACCCACGCCGTTTCACGCCCTCGCGCAGCAGGTCGCCACGCTCGCTCGACGCGCTCCGAGCCGCGAGCGGACCGCTGAGGCGCGGGCGCTCTTGCACGACCCGCGCGTCTCTGAGAGCTCGTTGCGTACAGCGCTCATCGCCATCGTTGAGACCGCCGCGCCAACCGAAGCGCTCGAGGCGCTGGGCGCTGCGATCGCGCTGCGTCGAGGATCGGCGACGAGCGAGGTCGTCTCGTTCGGCCGGCTCGTCGCGCGAGGCGCGCGCCGCTTCGAGGTCGATGGGCCCTTCGCGATCGAGCTCGACGACCCGCGCGACGAGTGCGCGCCGTCGTTGCTCGCGTGGTTTCGCGCGGCAGAGCGCTACCAGCGACTGTGCGACGAGCGCGGGTTCGCCGTGCACCGGGCGCTGTTTCGGGCGATTCCGTGGCTCGACGCCGTCAGCGAATCGCTGCCGCCTTCGCTCGCGCTGCTGCGAGCGCTCGAAGACTCGGACTCCGCGCGCGTGTGGATCGCTGGCGTCGTGCTGCCCGCGGCCTTGCCCTGGGCGCTGTGGACGACGCTTCTCGGGCAGCGCGCGCGCAGATAGAGCGCATCCCTGATCCTCGGCCTCCTGCGACGTCACGCTCGCTGCATGCGGCATCGATTGGTGGGCGCAGCGCCGCGCCAGCAGATCGCGGACGCGATGCAGCGATCACCTCGCGTCGACGCCGACCGCGCTCTCCCACGAGTCGAACCCGTCGCGCGCCATGCGTTCGCGCAGCCCACGCGTGAGCTCCCGCGCGAGTCCCGGGCCCTTGTACACAAACGCCGTGTAGACCTGGACGAGAGAGGCTCCTGCGCGAACGGACTCCCACGCTTGATCGGCGTTCTCGATGCCGCCCGCTGCGATGAGCACAAGCTTGTCGCCGACGCGCGCGCGCAGGCGCTTGAGCACTGCGAGAGATCGCGCGCGGACGGGGGGACCCGAGAGTCCGCCAGCGCCGATCGCGGCCACTTGCGCGAGGTCCGAGACGAGCCCGAGCCCCTCGCGCGCGACGGTCGTGTTGGTCGCGACGAGCCCATCGAGCCCCTGATTCACCGCGAAATCTGCGACCGCATCGACGTCTTCGTCCGCCAGGTCAGGCGCGATCTTCACGAGCAGCGGCGGGCTCGCTCCGACCTCGCGCAGCGCCGCTCGAACCGCGGTGACGATCGGCTCGAGCTGCTCGACCGCCTGCAGTGATCGCAAGCCCGGCGTGTTGGGTGACGAGACGTTGACGACGAGGTAGTCCGCGAGCGCTCCGAGCTGCCGCGCGCTCTCGGCGTAGTCCTCCGCGGCGCGCTCGACCGGGGTGACCTTGGACTTGCCGATGTTCACTCCGAGCACGAGCCCGCGCGTGCGCTCGACGGACTCGATCGCCGCGCGGCCCGCGGCGGCGCCGTCGTTGTTGAACCCCATGCGATTGATCAGAGCGCGGTCGTTCACGAGACGAAAGAGCCGCGGACGATCGTTGCCCGGCTGCGCCTTGGCGGTGATCGTGCCGACCTCGACCGCGCCGAAGCCGAGCGCGTACAGGGCGTTGTACATGCTCGCGTGCTTGTCGAAGCCCGCGGCCATCATCACTGGGCTTGAAAACGTGTGTCCGAGAACCGAGACCGGCAGGCGCTCGGTGCTCTCGCCGATCAGCGCCGCGCGAACGGCGCGCGAGCGGTGCGCGAGCGCGAGCATCGAGGCGACGAGCGTGTGAGCGCGCTCAGCGTCGAGCGAGAAGAACAGCGGGCGAACGAAGGGATAGAGCGCCTGGAGCACGGGCGCTGGTGTGCCACGATTCGAGACGCGAGCGAAGTTCGCTGCGCGCTGACAACACCTCCGAGACCATCCGACCCCGGCGCCGAGCCATGCTCGACGCCCAACGCATCGAGCCGCGTCGCGCCAGACGCTCGGGGATTTGCACTTAGGGTTCGCAGTCGACCTCGCGCGCGAACAGGTCGCCCGAGATGGTCGCAGAGATCGCGGCGAACCCGCGATCGGTGCCGGCCAATCGCAGCGTCCCGGACTGAAGCTGCTCGGACCACACGTCCACCGCCGAGCGGCTGCGCGCGTCGTAGACGGTCTCGACGCGGCGACGCGCGGCATCGACGAGAAACAGCGAGTGGCGCGGCCCGGTCGCCTCTTGCTGCGCGATCAGCACACGATCGGCGTACACCGCGATCGCGCGGATCGGTCCGTTCATCGTCGAGAGAAACCAGTTGTTCGAGCTCGAGCCCATCGGAGCGAACTGCAGCCCGTCGCGCTCGGTGCGAATCGAGAGGCACCCGCCCAGCGGGCACACGACGCGCGAGCCCGCTTGTTGTCCGAGGTTTCCGCCCTCGAGGTCGAGCACGAGCGATCGCACCTCGCGGCTGCCCGCGACGGTGGTCTCGATCACGATCCGCCCCGCGTCGAGGCGCGCGTCGAGCGTCGCGACGGCCTCGTCACCGAGCGGAGAAAACGTGTCGAATTGCTGAGCGTTCGCGGACACGCGCAGCACGGTCACGGGCCCCTGCGAGGCGCCGCCGACGCAGCCCTGCGTCGAGCGCCGGTAGATCACCCAGGCGTTGGCGCTCGTGCCGAGGATGCGCACGTCGCACGCGTTGGCGAGCGCTCGAACGGGTCGGCCCGAGTCACCGACGCTCTGGTGCTCGACGAGCGATCCGCGCGCGAAGCTCAGCCAACGATCGCCCGCGAGGGGCGCTGCGGTCTCTGCGTTGATCGCGCTCGCCGCGCGCGCTTGTTCGCGAACCAGCCACGCGCTGGTGAGCCAGTACGCTCCGCTGAGGCCGCCCGCGGCCACGGTCACCTCACGAGGCGCGATCGCGCTTCGTTCGGTCAGGGGATCGCGCACGACGCAGCGCACGGTCGCCGCTGGGTCGCGCGCGATGGGCGTGACCGACGTCGACGCGGCAACGTTCTGCGCAGGGTCGCTGCCGCACGCCACGAGGCAGAGGCAGAGGATCAACGAAGTCGATCTCACGGCCGTCGAGCCTACTCTGTCCCCCCCAGCGCGGTCACGTCCGAGCGATGAAAGACCGCTCGATGAACCGATGGTTCAGTTCGTCGCGGTGACGGTCGCCGTGGCGGCCGTCGCGAGCGGGTTCTCTTCGAGCGCAGCGCCGAGCACGTCGTCCATCTTCGAGACGAAGACGAACTCCAGGCTCTCGCGCACCTCCGTCGGAACCTCTTCGAGGTCCGCCTTGTTGCGCTCGGGAAGGATGATCCGCTTCACGCCTGCGCGGTGCGCGGCGAGGACCTTCTCTTTGATTCCGCCGACGGGGAGCACCCGCCCGCGGAGCGTGATTTCGCCGGTCATCGCGACGTCGTGACGCACGCGGATCCCGCGCAGCATCGAGACGAGCGCGCTGAACATCGTGACGCCCGCGCTCGGTCCATCCTTCGGCATCGCGCCCGCAGGAATGTGAATGTGGATGTCGCTCTTCTCCAAGAAGTCATCGGCGAGACCCAGCGCCTTGTTCTTCGCGCGGATGTACGAGAGCGCGGCCTGCGCCGACTCCTTCATCACGTCGCCGAGCTGTCCCGTGAGCGTGAGCTTCGAAGCGCCGTGCATCTTCGTGGCTTCGATGAAGAGGATCTCTCCTCCCACCGGGGTCCACGCGAGGCCCGTCGCCACGCCGGTCTCTTCCGTTCGCTCAGCCACTTCGCTGGTGAAGCGCTGCGGCCCGAGGAAGGGATGAATGTCGTCCTGCGTGTCGATCTTGTACGGCCCTTCGTTGCCCTCGGCGATCTTCACCGCCACGCCTCGAATGACGCTCGCCACCTGACGCTCGAGCGAGCGAACGCCCGCTTCGCGCGTGTAGTGATCGATGAGGTTCTCGACGGCGGGATCGGTCACGTCGAGCTGCTTGCTCGAAATGCCGTGCTCTTCGAGCTGCTTGGGCACGAGGTGCTGCCGCGCGATCGCTTTCTTCTCGTTGCGCGTGTAGCCGGGGATCTCGAGGATCTCCATACGATCGCGCAGAGGAGCGGGGATCGGGTCCGCCACGTTCGCCGTCGCGATGAACATCACGTGCGACAAATCGTAGGGAATCTCCAGGTAGTGATCGCTGAACGTGTTGTTCTGCTCGGGGTCGAGCACCTCGAGCAACGCCGCCGAAGGATCACCGCGGAAGTCGTGGCCGATCTTGTCGATCTCATCGAGCATGAAGACCGGGTTGATCGTCCCGGACTTCTTCATGCCCTGGATGACCTGTCCCGGAAGCGCTCCGACGTACGTGCGACGGTGACCGCGGATCGCGGCTTCGTCGTGCACGCCGCCGAGCGAGATGCGGACGAACTTGCGTCCGATCGCGCGGGCGATCGAGCGGCCGAGCGAGGTCTTTCCGACGCCGGGCGGGCCGAGCAAGCAGAGGATCGGGCCCTTCTTGTCGCTCTTGAGCTTGCGAACCGCGAGGTACTCGAGGATGCGCTTCTTCACCTTCTCGAGGCCGTAGTGATCCTCGTCGAGGATCTGACGCACCCGAGCGATGTCGAGCATGTCCGGCGTCTGGTTGTGCCACGGAAGATCCAGGATCCAATCCAGGTACGTGCGCACGACGGTGTACTCGGCGCTCGCCACCTGCATCGATCGCAGACGACGCAGCTGCTTGCGCGAGACCTGCTCGGCTTCGCTCGGCAGGTTCGCCTTCGCGATGCGCTCTTCGAGTCCGTCGAGGTCGCCCTGATCGCCCTCGTCCTCGCCGAGCTCTTCCTTGATGGCCTTGAGCTGTTGACGCAGCACGTACTCGCGCTGGTTCTTGCCCATCTCCTCTTTGATCTGAGAGTTGATGCGCTCGCGCATCTTCAGGATCTCGAGCTGCCGGGTGAGCAGCTTGAGCACCTGACGGATGCGCTCCTTCACGTCGATCGTCGCCATCAGCTGCGACTTCTCGTCGACCGGCGCGTCGAGCTGCGCGGCGATGAGGTCCGCCAACGCTCCCGGCTCGTTGATCGAGTCGATGAGCGACTGCGCCTCGCGCGGCATCTCGGGCATCAGCTGGATGACCTGCTTGGCCACGTCGCGAAGGGACATCGCGAGCGCCTCGGCCTCGACGTCATCCGTGACGGGGTTCTCTTCGATGCGACGGATCTTGGCCTTCATGTACGGGCCGACCTGCGTCACTTCTTCCAAGCGAACGCGGGTCAGTCCCTGCAGGATCAGCGAGTAGTTTCCGGTCGAGTGCTTCAGGCTCTTGAGCACGCGCGCCGCGGCGCCCACCGGGTACAGGTCGCTGCCCGAGGGATCATCCACGTTCGGATCACGCTGCGCGAAGATCGCGATGACGGGCTGCGAGAGGTTCTCGAGGTCCTCGACGAGCGCGACAGACTTCTCGCGACCCACGTCGAAGGGCGAGACCGCGCCCGGAAACAGCACCGCGTTGCGAATCGGAAGCACCGGAAGCTCGTCGCCGAACTTCAGGTCCTTGTCGTCCGGGGCCTGCGCCCCTTTCTTTCGTTCGGCCATCGTTCTCACCTCGTAGGGCTGCGCGGCTACGAGCGCGCAGCTAGGAATCGAGTCGCGGACCATAGACGCAGGGTCCTCTGCGCCGCAATCCCGCGACGAACACTTCGAACGTCCTTCCTGTCTGCTCTCTCTCGACCTCGGCGGCAACCTGCCCAATTCGCTAGGCCAACGCCCACCATGACAGCCGTGTCGGAGCGCCGGATTTTCTCGACACGCCCGAGTCGCCAGTGCATCGCTCTCTCCGTGCGCTGGCTGGGTGTGCCCTCGCTCGTCGCCCTCCTCTGCCTCGCGGCCGCCTGTCGCTCGCGTCCGAGCGCCGCTGCGCCTGACGCCCGAGCGCGAGAACACCCCCGCGTCGTGGCACAGCGCGTGTCCCGTTCGGTCAGCCGAGATTCAGGCGTTTCGCTCGCGCTGCTCGAAGAGCCGCGCCTCGCTGCGCCGCCTGCCTCGCCCCAGGATTGCACGCTCGAGCTTCCCGTGCGCTCGGTGCTCGTCGGCGACGAGACCGTCTCGTTTGCCACCGCCGCGGCCGGGGCTCGCACGGCGCTCGCGATCAGCACCCGCGTCGCATCGGCGCTCTTCGTCACGCGCGGAGATCAGTCGATCCTCGCGCTCGAGCCTCCCTTCGAGCCCGCGAGCACCGTCAGCGCCGCCGGAGCGCGGGACACCTTCGTCTTCGCGTGGGCCGATCGCACCGCGATCGAGCGGCGGTCGCGGCCGACGTTCGCGGTCCTCGACGAGCGCGAGCAGCTCGCGACCTTCGCGCTCGAGCACCAGTACGCGCTCGCGATGACCGAGGTTCTTTGCGAGCGAACCAGCGGCACGACGCGCTGCGGCTTCGGCGCGGGCTGGCGCGAAGAGTTCGAGTCGACCGACGACGTGCGCGCGCGGTTCTTCGCGTTTGCGCCGAGCACCGCTGGCGCTTCGCTCACGCTCGAAGCATCGCCGATCCTTCAGCGAACCGCGCCGCACTCGGTGCTCAGCACGTCGCCTCTGCGCGCGCACGTCCGCAACGGAGCGGCCACCGCGCGCTATTCGATCGACGGACCGCTCGCTCCCGTGAGCGAGGCGAGCATCGAAGAGGCGTTCGTCGCAGGACAGCTGCGGTCGCTCGTGGCGAGCGCGCCGTCGAGCGAGCGGTGTCAGCCCAACGGTTGGACGCTCGAGCTGTCGGTGCCTTCGGGTCCATCGCTCCGCGTGGCCACGGTCGACGCTCGCCCACGCGGAGCGCGCGTGCGCGCGACAGGCGCCGACGGACAGTCGCCCATTGTGTTCTGGCTCGACGAGCCGCAGTGCGCCGAGCGTGCGCACGTCGTCCGCGCGACGCACGCGGGGCAGTCCGTGGTCCTCGCGAGCGCGAGCGAGTACGACGCCGCGAGCGACCGCGCGTTGGTGAGCCTCGCGTGGAGAGATGCAGAACGCGTCCGCTGGGCGCGCTATCGTTGCCCGCGATGAACGAGACCGTGCTGGCGCGCCTCGAGACGCTGCCGACCGCTCCGGGCTGCTACCTGTTTCGCGACACCAAGGGCGTCATCGTCTACGTGGGAAAAGCCCGCAATCTTCGCGCGCGCGTGCGGCAGTACTTCGCGCCGGGGAGCACGGACTATCGCTACTTCGTCCCGCTCTTGGAGAAGGTGCTCGGAGACATCGAGACCGTCGTCACCGAGACCGAGAAAGAAGCGGTCCTGCTCGAAGACTCGCTGATCAAAGAGCACAAGCCTCGGTACAACGTGCGTCTTCGCGACGACAAGACGTACCTCTCGATCAAGCTCGACCTGCGCAAAGAGTGGCCGCGGTTGGAGGTCGTTCGACGGCCCACCGCCGACAAGGCCAACTACTACGGCCCTTACCCCAGCGCGACCGCAGCTCGACGCGCGCTCAAGCTGGTGAACAAGCACTTCAAGCTGCGCACGTGCGACGACGCGATGATGGCGTCGCGCACGCGTCCGTGCCTCGAATACCAGATCAAGCGCTGCCCCGCTCCGTGCGTGTACGAGGTGGACAAAGAAGCGTACGCGCAGCAGGCGCGCTTCGTCGGGCTCTTTCTCGAAGGAAAGAACGACGAGCTCGCCAAGCGCATCGAGTCGGACATGAAGGACGCCGCGAAGCAGCTCGCCTTCGAGCGCGCGGCGCAGCTCCGCGATCAGCTCTCGGCGATCCGCGAGGTGCAAGAGCGCCAGCGCGTGGCCGAGGTGAGCGACCGCGATCGAGACGTGATCGGGATCTACCGCGAAGGCGACGCCGTCGCGCTCGCGGTCTTGGTGGTGCGCGCTGGGTTCGTGAGGGACACGCAAGTGTCGCTGCTCACGCGCTGCGAGCTGCCGGACGACGAGATCATCGACGCGTTCTTGTCCCAGCGATACGGCGTCGGCGCGGACGAGTCCGAGCTGTTCGCGCGCAGGTCGCGCATCCCCGATGAGGTGGTTGTTCCGGTGTTGCCCGAGGCGCACGAAGGGCTCGCGCAATGGCTCACCGAGCAGAGGGCGAAGAAGGTCGAGATCGCCGTCCCCAAGGCGGGGTCGCGCGCGAAGCTGCTCGCGATGGCGAATCAGAACGCGCAGCATCGGTTTCGCGAGCGGCGCGTGATCGAGAAGACCGCCGAAGAGCACGCAGACGCCCTGCAAGAGCGCCTGGGGCTCGCGAAGCCCCCGCGCACGATCGAGTGCGTGGACATCTCGCATCACCGCGGACAAGACACGGTCGCGGCGATCGTGTGCTTGGAGGACGGCGCTCCGAAGAAGAAAAACTACCGCAGCTATCACGTGAGAGAGGACACCGGCGGCAACGACTACGCCGCGATGCTCGAGGTGCTGCGTCGTCGTTTCGCCAGGGGAAAAGCAGGCGAAGCAGGCTGGGAGCTTCCCGACCTCTTCATGGTCGACGGAGGCCGCGGGCAGCTCGGCGTCGCGATGGCGGTGCTCGAAGAGCTCGAGATCGAGGGCTTCGCGGTGTGCTCGCTCGCCAAAGAGCGCGAGAGCGTCACGGGCGACAAGCTCGTCGACCGCGTGTACCTCCCAGGGCGAAAGAACCCGATCGCGATCGATCGTCATCAAGCGGCGCTCGTCTTGCTCGCGCGAGCGCGGGACGAGGCGCACCGGTTCGCGAACAAGATCCGCGAGGGTCTGCACCACCGGCGAAGGCTCGCTTCTGAGATCGACCAGCTGCCGGGCGTGGGGACGAAGACGCGCGTCGCGCTGCTCAAGCACTTCGGCTCGCTCGACGCGATTCGCGAGGCTTCACTCGATCAGCTCGAGCGCGTCGCTGGCGTCAACGCGCAGCGGGCGCGCGCGGTGTTCGAGCACTTTCACGGCAAGTCCGACGGGGCGTGAGCGGCGCCTTCACGCTCCGCCGCGCGTGTCGCTCTCGAGCCGCGCGAGCGCTCGGTGAAAGAGCGAGACGTCTTCGTGGCGCAGCGCGAGCACGACCGCCAGTCGCTGCAGTCGCAGCTCGGCCAGGTCTGCGCGCTCGAGCGCCGCGCCCGCGAGCGCGCCTTGCGTGCGCCGAACCCCGGCGCTGACCCACGCGACGATGCCCGTGCCCGCGAGGACGCAGGCGATCGAGGCGAGCACGAGGAGGATCGACTGCATCGAGCGCGGACCGCCGAACAGCACGCTGAAGAGCCCCACGAGCGCGGTCGCGACCGTGACCAACCACGCGCCGACCGCGGCGGTCTGCGCCACGCGATCGGCCCACGCGGCGCGGGCGAGCGCGCGCAACGAGAGCTCCCGCCACAGGTCCGCTTCTCGATCGAGCCGGCGCGCGAGGGCCTCGAGCGGATCGCCTTCGAGCTCGGGAAGATTCGCTTCGCCGAGCAGGGCGCCGAGCTCTGTGTCCGCTGGGGCTTCGAAGGCCGCGCCGACGCGTCCGGCGCCGCGAGAGACGCCTTCGGCGAGCGTCCCTGCGCCCGAGCGAACGGTGGACGAGAGCGCGCTCGCCGTGCGCCGCGCGTGCTGCATGCCCGTAGATGCTGCAGCCGAAGCGGCCTTCGACGCCCCTTCGAGGTCGAGCGGAACGCTTCGCGTCCACGTGTTCGTCGCGCTCGGACGGCGCGACTCGACTGGCGCGCTCGTGTCCGTCGCGCTCAATGCAGGCTCAGCGGAGGGCTGAGGTTCGGTGGTGGCGCTCGCAGGAGCGCTCTCGGGCTTGTCATCGTTGCTCATGGGGATCGTCGATCGATTGCGCCTTCGCGCAGAGCATCGCGCGAGAGCGCGGCGCGAGACGAATGTCTGACGGAGAGAGCGCTGCGCAACCGTTGCGCCAGGGGGCTCGGAGCTCGCAGCAACGCGGGGTTTTCCGCAGAATGACTGCGGAACGCGTTCGACGGCCATCCTTGACCCTGAGAGCGTCGGGGTGTAATAGCGCCGCGCTTCGATCGTCGACTCCGAGTGCGGCGGCGAGCGGCTCAACCCTGTGAAGATTCCCCTGCGCGACGCTGGAGCCATCTCGATCGGGATCGAGCTGGTCGTCTCTGTGATCCTCGGCCTCGTCGCAGGCGCGTGGCTCGACCGGCGCTTCGGCACAGGTCCCTGGCTCACGCTCCTCGGAATCGTCGTGGGAAGCGCCGCAGGATTTCGCTCGCTGCTGCAGTACACGAAGCGAGCCGCGGCGCGAGAAGAGCGCGAAGACCGCGAGCGCGAAGCGAAAGAACAGCGCGAAGACCGAAGCCAAGACAACACCCCGGACGACGAGCAGAAATGAACGCCAACACCCTCATCCAACGCGTGCTGATCGCGAGCGCCGTGCTCGGCGCGGTCGCCGCTGCGTTGATGGGGTTCTACTACGGCGCGCTCTCTGCCATCTCGTCGCTCGTGGGCTCGGTCATCGGCGTGGCCAACTTCGCGCTGCTCGCGAAGCTCGCGACCACGATGCTCGACGAGAACAACCCGAAGCGAAAGCGCGCGGGCGTGTGGCTCGGCGTGAAGTTCGTCGCGCTCGTCACGATCGTGGGCGTGCTCGTGGTGAACAACATCGTCCGCGGAGGCTCGTTCATGGCGGGCGTCTCGGCGGTGGTCGCAGCGATCACGCTGGTGGGGCTCTTCAACTCCACCGCACCAGACTCTACTGACTCATCCAAGGACAACACCTCGTCCGGGGCCGAGCCCTAACGGGTTCGGCCGCGGCACACCGCGGACACGAAGGAGCCGCAGCGATGCCTGATCACACTTCCTGGTTCACCTATCTCCTCACGCTCCCGGGCCTCAAGGCCCTCGAGCAGGCCGTGGAGCACATGGGATTGAACCGGTCGATCTCCCACACGAGCGAGTCCGTTCTCAACCACCCGCACGCGCCCGTCACGCTCGAGTACACGCTGCTCGCGCTGTTCGCCGTGCTCTTGGTGCTCGTGTTCGCGTTGATCACGCGCGCGCGCATCGCGCAGACGGACAAGGCCCTCGTCCCCGAAGGACAGCTCACGGTCTCGTCGTTCACCGAGAACTTCGTCGAGGCGTTTTACAACGTGCTCAAGGACGCGCTCGGACCGAAGGACGCGAAGTACTTCCTCCCGATCATCGGGACGTGCGCGATGTTCATCTTCTTCTCGAACGCGCTCGGTCTCATCCCGGGATTCTCGCCGGCGACGTCGAACTTCAACGTCACGCTCGCGTGCGGCCTGGTGATCTTCGTCACCACGCACTTGTACGGGCTGCGTCGCAACGGCGTCGTGTACCTCAAGCACTTCCTCGGCCCCGTGTGGTGGCTCGCGCCCCTCATGCTGCCGCTCGAGCTCATCTCGCACATCGCGCGTCCGATCACGCTGGCCATCCGATTGATGGTCAACATGTTCGTCGACCACCTCGTGGTGAGCGTGTTCACCGTGCTCGTCGCCCTCATCCTCCCCGTCCCCATCATGCTCATGGGCGTGCTCGTCGTGACCGTGCAGACCTACGTGTTCTGCCTGCTCTCGACGGTCTATGTGCAGATGGCGATCGAGCACCACGACGACCACGGCGAAGGCCACGGCCACGAGAAATCGCACGGCCACGGGCACGCGGAGGCCGTCGCGGCCTGAGGCCACGAAAAAAGTTCTCACGCTTCCCGCGACAGGGGGTTTGTCTTTCGTAGCAGTTCGTGTAGAAGGCGCCGCGATAGACAGGCCGACGCGCTGGAAGCGCAACGAGTCTGACCCTAGAAAACCAAGGCAAGGAGTTATTGCAGATGAAGAAGGTGATGCTCGGTCTGTCGAGCGCTGCGCTCGTGACCCTCTACAGCCTGGCTGCGTTCGCCCAGGAAGCGGCGGCCGCTGGCAGCAACGCGAACGACAAGGCCGCGTGGGCCTTCGTCGCCGCGGGCCTCGCGATCGGAATCGCGGCCTTCGGTGGCGCGCTCGGCCAGGGCCGCGTCGCCGCGGCCGCGCTCGAAGGAATCGCCCGTAACCCCGGCGCCGCCAGCAAGCTCGGCACGCCGATGATTCTCGGCCTCGCGCTCATCGAGTCGCTCGTCCTCTACGCGTTCGTGATCGCGTTCTTGGTCCAGGGCAAGGTGTGATCACCCTGCGTCGGGCGCTCCGCGCTCGATGACCCGCGAGGGCCTCTGCGAGCGATCGCAGGGGCCCTTCGCGTTTCTCCCCCGCCCGCGCCCGTCGATCAGCGATTGCGGCAGCAGAGGACGCCGCCGGCGCGCAGCGAGGTCATCCTCGCGCAGCCCTGGTCTGTGCCGACCGGGATGTGCGTCTGTCCGGGCCACACTCCATCCCTGCACGCGCCGAAATCACCGCAGTCCGAGCCGCAGCACACAGCCTCCGAGCACCAGCCCTCGGCGAAGCACTGGTAGCGCGCCTCGGGACGCGGGTCCGTCGCGCAGCCGTCTTGCGTGAGGCAGTGCGAGATCGCCGCGGAGTAGCGACCGCGCCCCGCGTTGGCGCACTGCTCGCCGCTCACTTGTCGAAGGTCGCTCAGCGCGCCGTCCGCGCCGCACACGTGCCAGCCCGCTGCGCACGCGTCTGCCGGCGCGTTGCACGGGGTTTGATCGCCGCACGCCGCTCCGCTGGCGGCGGTGCGCAGGCTCTGCGACCCGTTCCAGCCAGCCATGCAGCCCGCGATCGAGGGAAACGCGGCCGTGTCGTGAAACGCTTCGCGCGTCCCGTCGGCGCAGCCCGCCACCGCGGGAGCGAGCGTCGCTGTGTGACGAACGGCGATCGTCCCGTTGTCGGTCGAGACCTCTTCGATGCGCTCGGCGCTGGTCGCTGCGGCTCCTCCCGCCGAGGCGTTGGCGCTCGGATCAACGCCGCCGCTGTTGCTCGTGATCACCGTGGCGCGCGGCGACGCGGTGTCCACCGTGCACGCGCTGACCAGCAAATATCCCACTGAAATGAAGATCGCGCTTCGCATGTTTCCCTCTCGTGCTGAGTACCTTCGCACACGATGACGGGCGCTCAGCGAGGGCGTTGCACGAAAAAATGCGCGATCACTCCGCGGCCGAGACCGAGCTCGCGTACCGCGTGTCGCCCGGAGTGCTCGCGCGCAGCTCGTACTCTCCCGCTTCGAGCATCGCGCCGATCAGCACGTGCGCTTCGAAGCGGCCGTCGGCGCCGGTCGCCGCTGTCCCCAGCCCTTGCACGGCGCGGCCGTTGCGAACCAGGTGAAGCTCGACCGCGAGCCCATTGACGCCGACGGCATCGCCGTCGCGAACGAATCCCACGACGCGCACCATCGATCCGCGCGCAAACCCGTTGCCCGACGCGTAGCCCGCGCGATCGTCGGGAAGCACCGTGGCGATCGCCGTGTTCGTCGGGAGCTTCGGCGCGTCGTCGTCGTCGCTCGCGCTGCTCTCGTCTCGCGCTCTCTCGTCACCCGCGCGCCGCTCGGCCACGGCGCTTCCACCGGAAACCGCGCTGCTCGACGCCGACGAACGGGCGCCCGCGCCGCTCGACGATCGCGTCGCGCCGGCGCCGCTCGCGTTGGTCCCCTCTTGCCCTGGATCACTCGCGGGGTCCGCGGCCGACGCGTCGGGATCAAACCACGCGCCGCCATCCGCTGCGGCGCCTCCCGCGGTCGCGGACGCAGAGAACTGCTGCTGATACTGCTGCGGCCGAGGAAACGAATCGCGAATGCCTGGGTCGAATCGCGGTCGTTCGGACGGCGCGCGCGCGTCGAGCGGAACGTCCCATCCACCGAGATCCACTCGCGACCAACCGCTGTTCGGGATGTAGAGCTCGACCCACGCGTGCGCTTCGTTGCCGACGTACCGCGCGGGAATGCCCAGCGACTGCATCGTGAGCATCATCGCGTACGCGCGGTGTCGACATGCTCCGACGCCGCCGGTCGCGAGCTCGACGTACAAGTTCGCGCCCTGCCCCGGCAGCTCGGCGTCGCGAAACGCCCGAAAATGCCCGACGAGCTGCGAGAGGAGCACGTCGAAGCGCCCCTGCGGATCGATGTTGAGTTGAGAAAACACACGTCGCGCACGCTCGTCGAGCCACGACGGCGCCGTCGGGCGAAGCGACTCCGGAACGCTCGCCGCGACCTCACGCACCGTCAGCGCCGGCGCGCGATCGACGGCGAACGAGAAGTCCGGCGCCTCGATCACGTACGTCAAACGCACGGTCCCCGACTGCACTCCGCGCGCGAAGAGGTTGCCCGCGCCGTCCTGCAAGAACTCTACGGACTCGTTGTCGCTCGTGGCGTAGCGCACCACGCGCTGCTCGCCTGCGACGCCAGGGATGGGCGTCGGCCACGACGAGCTCAACTCGACCAGGATTTCTCCGACGAAGCGCGCGCGCCGACGATCGTGCCAGTGTTCGGGCGCCGCTTCGCCGACGGTGATCGCCCGCAGTGATGGGTCCCGCACGGTCAATCGCCCGAGCTCGTCGACCATGTCGTGCGCGGTCGAGCGCTTGAACGGCTGCACCGAGGGAGTGAACACCTCTTGGTATTGCAGCCGGGTCCCTTGCGCCGATCGCGTCTGGCGATCCATCTCGCGCGCGGGCGCGTCCCACGTCGGGCGCGGGCGTTGGATGTCCTGGGAGACGCCCTGATTTCCGCGCCAGCCGCTCTGCGTTCCCGCGCCGCGCGCGATCGATTCGGACGATGATGGAGGCACGGTCGGCAGCGCGTTGGGCATCTCGTCGAGCGGAACGTCACCGGGGATCGGTCGATGCAGCACTCGCCCCGCGCGCTGCGCGAGCACGGTGCCCGCGAGGGCCACCGTTGCGATCAACGCGAGCGACGCCGTCACACGGCGAGAAGGTGCCTGACTCATGGAAGACCGTACGTAGCCTGCCGTGCGTCGAAAGTTCCCGCAATCTCGCAATCGGAGTCGCGTGCACTGCGCCCTCCCGACGGCGCGACCTCGGTGCTACCGTTTGCGCTCAACCTCTCTCTCGAAGGCTGCGGATGGAGAAACTCCTCACGATCGTAGGCGTCGTCCTCGCGATCTCGCTCCTGGTGATCATCCACGAGTTCGGGCACTACCTCGTCGCGCGCGCCTTCGGCATGCGCGTGCTCACGTACTCGATCGGGTTCGGTCCGGTGATCGCCCGTTGGCGTCCTCGCGGCAGCGAGACGGTCTTTCAAATCGCCGCCATTCCGCTGCTTGCATACGTGCAAGTCGCCGGGATGAACCCGCGCGAGGCCAACGATCCGCACGATCGAGGCAGCTACCAAAACGCGCGCCCCATCGCGCGGCTGCTCATGATCGCCGCGGGCCCGTTCGCCAACTACCTCGCCGCATCGCTGTGCGTCTTCGTCTTGCTCGCGTTCGGCGGCGAGCACCTCGACGCCAGCGCGCGCGCGCAGATCGGCGACGTCATCGCAGGAAAGCCCGCTGCCGCTGCGGGATTTCGCACGGGAGACACCATCGTCTCCATCGACGGATCCGCCACTCCGACATGGCGATCGATGCTCGAGCGCGTGCGCGCATCGCGCGGCCAGGCGCTGCGCGTTCGCTACGAGCGCGGCGGCGCCGTGAGCGAGACGCAAGTCACGCCGCAGCCGCTCGAGATCAACGGCCAGCAAGTGTTTGGCATCGGGATCACGCAGCGCCCTCAGTACCGCCCCGTCTCTCTGGGACGCGCGGTCGGCGACGCGATCGTGAAGCCAGCGGCGATGACCGCGGACATCGTCGACATGCTCAGCAAGATCTTCACTCGCAAGGTGAAGGACGCGCAGCTGATGGGCCCCGTGCGCATGGTGCAAGAGACCGCGGAGCAAGCGGCGAAGGGATGGCGTGACGGGCTGCTCGCGGTGATGTTCATCTCGCTGCAGCTGTTCGTCATGAATCTGCTGCCCATCCCCGTGCTCGACGGCGGACGGCTCATCATGCTCGCGTACGAGATTCTCTTTCGTCGAAAGCCCAACGCGACGGTCGAGACCCGGCTGCTGCAGGGCTCGATGGCCCTCATGCTCGGGTTGTTTCTCTTCGTCACGTCGCGCGAGCTGTTCGGGCTCGTGAAGCGACTGTTCTCGTAGCGAACGGCGCTCGGCCGGCGATCGAAGCAACCGCCTCGATCGTCACGCTCAGCGACGAATGGTTCGGTTGGGCGCGCCGAACGCAGTGACCGAGCTCGCCCCTGTGCTGCGCGTGCCCGTCGCGGGAGCAGCGCCTCCGCCTTGAAGCTCTTGCAGGCGTCGCGTCGCGTCGCGGTCTCCGGGCTTGTGTCGAAGCACGTCGTTGATCGTGTTGATCGCGCCCGCTCGATCGCCGATCGAGATCTGCCGCTCGACCAGGCGGCGCCAGTACACCGAAGCGTAGTTTCCTGCGGCGATCGCCGAGCGGTACGCGTCACCGGCGGGCCGTCGCTCGCCCTGCGCGAAGCGGACGTCTCCCAGCAGCAAGAACGCCTGCGCGTCGCTCGGATGCGAGCGCACCCAAGACTCGAGGATCTGCCGCGCCTGCGGGTACTCGTGACGGGTAAACGCGGCGCGCGCCTGCTGCATCGGCGTCTGCGTCGACGGGACGGGCGCGATCCGCGCTCCGCTGTTCGCTTGAGTGTGTGTGTTCGTCGCGAGCGCGTTGTTGTTGTTGCCCGACGGCGTTGGATTCACCGGCTCGCTCGCGCCCGCGCTGCCGTTGTTCGCCGTCGTCTGCGTCGCGTTGGCGTTGGTCGCGGTGTTCGCGGCGACGAGCACACCCGAGTCGACGGGCTCAGCGTTGACGACGACCGCTGCGACGCCCGAATCCACGGCGACCGCAGTGATCGTCTGCGACGCAGCGGTGTTCGCCGCGTTGATGGCAGCGTTGAGCGCAGCAGCGTCCGCAGCGGCCTGCAACGCGGTTTGCACGACCGATTGTTGCGCGTTGTTCGGCGTGACGACGGGAGTCTGTGTTGAATTGTTGGGCTGTGATTCAACGACCGGGTTCTCCGTTGGTCGGTGACGGAGCGCGAGGCCATAGCCGGTTCCACCAGCGACGAGCGCGATGAGACAGCCCGCGGCGATCCACGGGAGCAGCGAGCTCTTCTTCGGCGGCTGCTGAGGCCACGCGGCGGTCGCGTTGGGATGCACCGCTCCGTACGCTCCGGTCGGATGCGGGGGCGCCGGATACGCGCCGGTGGGGTTGGGCTGCGGAGATGGATAGCCGCCGGTCGCCTGCGGGTGTGGCGACGGATAGCCGCCTGTGGGGTTGGGCGCCGGGTACGCTCCAGTTGGGCCCTGTGGAGGGTAGCCCGCGACAGCCGCGGGATAGCCCAGCTGCGCTGCGTTGCCCTGCGGAGGATACGGCGCCGCTTGCGGCGCGCTCTGCTGGGCGTGCACCGGGTAGCCCTGCGGCTGCGCGGACTGCTGCGCGTAGCCTTGAGGGCTCACGGGCTGCTGCTGCGCGTAGGGTTGCCCAGGATACGCCGGCGCTTCGGCGACGGGCTGGGGATACGCGCCGAAGCTCGGCCCCGACGGCTCCGTGATCGAGATGTTGGACTGCACGTCGTCGACTGCAGCGTTGGGTCCGCTCGTCTCAGAGGCGCTCACGACGGCTGCGACGTTCGCGGTCATCGTGGCTTCGCCGTTGGGCGGCAGTGGATTGAACTGCGGCTCTGGTTCGGGACGAGGCAGCGACGGGACGCCGACGGGCGGCGCAGGCACGCGGATCGAGCCCGTCACTTTTCGCGAAGGTGGCGGCGGAGGAACGCTCACCGGGCGAGCCTCCACCGGCGCGGAGACGTTTCCGCCCTTCTGCAACACACGCTTGGAGACGTCGTCGGGAAGCGGAGGGACCGCGGTTCCGTGCGCGCTCTGCGCATGCGGCTGCGAGTGCCCGAAGATCCTCGAGTCCTGTGAAACGACGGTGTTCTCTTCTTCGTCGAAGTCCGACGCCCCAGTCGCGCGCGAGCCCGAATCCTCGCGGAGCGGAGAGTCCGTCGTCGGCGCAGCGGCGACCGGCGCCTTGGGCGCAGCGAACGCCGCAGGGCCCGTTGGGACGGGAGCCATTCCCATGAGCGTGGCTTTGCGCACGACGCTCTGGGCGCCCTGGCTCATGGACATCGCCGGCGCGGACGATGGCGCGACGGCCACGGCGTGGGCGCCGGTGTTCGGCGACGGCGCGGGCGCGCGAATCGCAGCGGAGTTGGGTGACGGCGGAGCGACGCGCGCGATCGGAGCGGCCGCGGGCGCGGGCTTCGCGGATTCGTCCGCGCTCGTGCGTCCGACCTCGGTCACTTCGGCGTCGTCGAACTCATCGTCCACGATGCTCGGACCAGCAGTGATGGCGAACGCTTTGGAGACCATCGCCTCGTCCACCGCCGAAGTGGGCGGACCGTCGTCGTCCGCGGCGGCCGCCGCGTCGCGCGTCGCCGTGAAGAAAGGCTCGAGCTGCTGCACGAGCTGCTGCGCGTGAAACGGCCGCTCTCGAGGCTCGCGAGCGAGCATGCTGCCGATCGCCGCGATCAAGCCGTCCGGTCCGCGCGTGGGCTTCGGAGCGTCCGCGCGCAGGGCTCGCTCGAGGAGCGTCGCGTCGTCGCCGGTGCCGAACGGCGGCGCGCCTTGCAGCATCGCGAACGCCGTCGCGCCGAGCGAGTACAAGTCGCTGCGCGCGTTGACGAGCTTGCCCGAAGCGGCTTCGGGCGCGACGAAGCCCGGCGTTCCGAACACGGGCTTTCCGTCGGAGCCGCGGAAGAAGCGACCGCACGAGGCGTCGATCAACCGCGCGCGTCCGTCGAGCGCGAGGATCACGTGCGCGGGTCGGACGTCGCGGTGAAGCAGCATCACGCGATGCAGTTCGCCGAGCGCTTCGGCGAGCTGCGAGGTCCATCGCGCGACCTCGTCGACGGTGATGGTCCCGCGCTCGATGCGATCGCTGAGCGGCTGCCCCTCGATCCAATCGCGCGCCACCCACACGACTCCGCCCTCTTCGTCGGCGGCGATCACGCGCGCGAGCGACGGGTGAGGAACGCTCACTTGCCGCTTCAACTCCCGCACGATCCGCTGCCGCTCGAGCGGCGACGGAAACGCTTCGGGCCGGAGCACCTTCACCACGACGGGCGTGTTGAGTTCGGGATCCGTCCCAAAAAACGAGACCGACGTCACTCCCTCGGTGCGCCGGTCGCTCGTGCGGAAGCGACGAGCGGGTGTCTCGGGGATTCGAACGTCGCTGCCAGGACCAGCCATCGCAGCGGTGAGTCTAACTCCAAACCCGAAGAGTTACGACCGAGTGATGGTCACTGCACCACGAACGGAATCTCGAAATCCTCGCGCAGTCGCGTCATCACGTGCTGAAACGAATACGCGCGACCGCCCACGGAGATCGAGAGCGTGACCGGGATCGAAGAGTCCTGGCACATGCTGTAGACGTGCACGCGAGCGCGGTAGTTTCCGCGCGGAGCCTGGGAAAAGAACACGTTTTCGACGGTCGGAGGAGACTGGCTGCACGCCGCGTTCGCGTCACGATCGAGCTGTCCTCCCGACGCCGATGTGCGATCGCCGTAGTAGAGCTCTTCGCCCGCGGGATCGACGACGTGCAGGTCGATGTCCGCGGTGCCCTGCCACGCAACGGTCACTTGAACCTGTCCCGACTGGTAGCCGCAGCCCTCGTCGATGGCGCCGTTGCAGTTGTTGTCGATGCCGTCACAAGCCTCGGCCGCGTTGGGGTTGCACTGCACTTGCAGCTGAGAAACACCCGCGGGCGCTTGCAGCTGCACGTTGATCGTCGCGGTCGTCGAGGTCTGCGCGACCGCCGTTCCGCCCTGGACCTGCACGGTGTTCGGCTGTGCGACGACCGTCTGCGTGACGGGCTGCTGCACGACGGTCGAGCCGCCACCCTGCACCCAGTAGCCGCCGCCGCCGGAAACCAAACAGCCCGAGAGCGCGCCGACGCTGAGAGCCGCCAACGCCATCGATCGATACATCGCCATGAAATGACCTCCGAAGAGCCGAACCGCGAGACGAGAGTCGCGCTGTTCTACGGCAGAAGCGCCGGAGTCATTCCATCGAAATGCGCGGCGAGCGCGGTCCCCCCACGTCCCCTCGCCTCCTCGGTTGGTTAGTTCGAAGACGAGTTGAGCTCGAGCAGGACTCGCCGAGCCATTTCAGCGCTCTCGCCCGTTCCGCGGCGGAGGAAGAGCAGCGATCCGCGGTCGTTGAGCGAGCGCAGGATCTTGAACGCGACGTCGCGCTGCGCGGCGTCCGAGCCCTGCGCCTGACGACGAATCTTGTCGCGCACGGCATACGGCGTGATCCCGATCGGGTGATCCCAACCCGAGCGGATGCGCGTGCGCAGCCACTGGATCGCGAACTCGTAGCGGTCCGTGCCCCGGCCGCGCTCGAGCACGAGCGCGCCCTCGATGCGGCGATTGACCGCTCCGTTCGCGAACATGGCTTCGGTCAGCGGCATGAGGTCGATCGGCTCCATCATGGTCGGACCCGCCGTCTGCGAGCCGCGCGTGACGAAGTTGGGCGCGAGCAAGTCCGCGAAATCTCGGTTCGCCACCAGCGCGTCGACGAGCGCCGTCGCGAGGCCCTCGGTGCCGAGCAGCACCGCGGCCATTCCCGCGTGAAGACGCACGTTCGCGTCGGTCGAGGCGAGCAGCGGACGCACCGCGGCGATCGTCGACTCGTCGCCGCCGAAGCCCGCCGCGATGGCCGCGAAGCGCATCACGTTCACGTCTTCGCCCGGCTTGAGGTACGCGCTCACGAGCTGCGTCGCGATCTGCGGCGTCGAACGCACGCGAAGCGCGCGGAGGTAGAACCCGCGCACGTCCGCGGGCTTGGTCGTGTCGAGCGCGCGTTGCGCGACCTGTTGCAGCGCAGCGTCGTCCGCGATGGTCGCGAGCGTGTTGCCCGCATCTTCACGAAGGCGCGGCTCATCCGCAGAGTCCTCGATGATGCGCATCAAATCCGCCGCGATTCGAGCGTCGCCCGACCACGCCAGGCCGCGGATCGCGTTGCGGCGCTTGATGTAGAGCTGCTCGTTCTGAATCGTCTGCTGATCCATTCGGACGTTGGGCGGACGACGAATCTGTCCGCGCAACGTCTGGATTCCCGGAGCGTAGCGGAGACGGCAGACCGCGCGCGCGGCGCCCTCTTGCGCTTGCTCGTCGCTGAGGTAGCGAGCCACCTGCGGTCCGATCGAAGCGTCCTCGCTCGCGCCGAGCGCGAGCAGGATCTGCGTGCGCATGAAGTCCGCGCGCGGAAGGAGCTCGAGCAGACCGGCCTTCACCCGCGCGGCGGCGCCAGGGATGCGGACGAGCTTGTCCATCGCCTGCTTCGCCTCCATGTCCGCGTTGGCGTCGAAGGGACGCCCGATCGGGTACTTCGCGATCTCGAGCAGCCCGTCCGCGGCGCGAGCGTCGCCGATGTCCGCGAGACCGAAGCACGCGCGCGTGCGAATTTCGCGCAGATCGCCGTTCGTCTCGGTGACCGGAATCGAGTTCATGATCGCGAAGAGCGCGTCGCCCGCGGTCGGGTCCTGCAGCTCCATGAGCAAGCGAACCGCTTGGCGACGGGTCGTCACGTCGGTCGCGTTCTGACCGATGACGCTCAAGCCCGGCGAGCCAGAGTTTTGCGCGAGGGCGTTGAGCACGCGATCGCGCGCGGTCGGGTGCGCGTTGAGAAACGCGAGCACCGGCTGCGAAGCGCGGTTGTCCCCCGAGCGACCGAGGCCGATCGAGGCGATCGTGGCGACCTCTTCGTCCGAGTCACGCGAGAGCGTCACGAGCGTGTCGAACACCTCGGGCGTGGCCATCTCGCTCAACGCAGAAGCGGCGATGCGCTTGCGCGCGTTCTGCTGCTGCGCGGTGCCCGAGGCGTCCGTCGCGAGCTGAATGAGCCGCTCGCGCCCGGCGAGCCGCGAGACGAGCGCCGGGTCGAAGAACGGGCGATTCTCGAGGTCGCGAACCTGCTGCAGCTTTCCTTCGCTGAGCATCTTCACGACCGTGTCCCACGCGCGCGACTCGCCGAGGACCACGAGCGCCCAGGTAATGTCCGCGCGATCCACGCGCTCGTCGCTGTCCGCGAGCGCGGTCATGAGCGCGTCCTTCGCCGACCCTGCGACGGTCGGCCCGAGCTCGGCGATCGCGAGCGCCGCCTGGCGTCGCTCGTTTCCGCGGCGGCGCACGCCCTCGATCATGATGTCGACCGACTGCGGATCGTGGAGCCGCGCGAGCAGTCGACGACAGGCCATGCGGACCTCTTCGGAGGCCTTGTACTGCTGGTACAGCTCACGCACCTTGGTCGGCAGCTGCGCGCGGTCTTGATCCGCGGCGAGCAAGCGATCGAGCGCTGCGCGTCCTTCGGTCTGGGCCTTGGTCGCGGCGGCCTCTTCTTGCGCGCTCTTGGCGATGAAATAGCCCGTCGTGCCAATGCCGCCGACGATCAACAGGGCCAGCACCTTTCCGAACGGAGAGACGCGACGATTGATCTTTCGCACCTCTTCGTCGTCGTTGTTGCCGGCGAGGTAGCCACCGCCACCGCTGGCGGCCTGATCCGCGAAGGGATCTTCAGGCCCTGGCGGAGCGGCGAGCGGCGAGTTGTTGTCATCGGGCGTGGCGAACGGATCGTTCTCGGACATGGCGGGGTCCCTTGCGCGGTTCTCGCGGCTTGGCCGCGGTGCCTCGGCTGTCAGCAGTGCGCGCTCGCACCTCCGCCAGCCGCGATGGTCGCGGGACTGTACAGGCGGGCGGGTTTTCGCTTCAAGCGCCAGCGTTCGGCGACAGAATCGCGGTCAACGCGAGAGCGACGTGAGCATCGGCGCCGAGTCGAGCAGCGATCGAAGCTGCTCGTCCGTCACGTGCACTCGGCCGGTCACCGCATTGCCGCCCGCGCGAAACTGAAGCGCGGTGAGCGCCGCTTGCACGTGGTCGACGACCGAGCGTCGCCCGAACAGCCCCGCGCCGATCCTCAGCGCGGCCACGCCCGGGATCGCTTCGATCATCGCGGCCCACCGGCCGCGGACGTAGTCCCATTCTTCTCGCGCCGAGCGCGCCTGCGCGGCGCTGTCGTACTCGAAGCGCGCGACGAGGTCGGCCCCGCCTTGCGCGGACGTGTCGGGCGTGACCGAGATCACCGCGCGACGCGGCAACGGAAAGGGCCCGTGCATGGTTGGCACTTCGACGATCGCGCTGCGAATTCCCTCGGCTTCGAGCACGAGCGCGACGCCTTGCGCGCTGTCGTCTGCGGCGGACGGAGGCCTTCGCGCGAGCGCCGCAAGCAGGCCGTCCATCTGCGAAGCAAGCGAAATCGCGGCGGTTCCATCGGGAAGCAGCACGTAGCTGCGCGAGGCTCCGTAGCGATTGAGCGTGGTGATTCGCGCTCCATCGCGGTGCGTCCAAATGTCTCTTCGCGCGCCGCCGTCCACGCTCGATCCCGAGCTCGCGTCGTCATCGCTTCGCGTCGAGCGTCGGTCGCCTCCGGCGCTCGCGTCGTCTTCGTCGCTCGGCGGATGGACTGGCGACGGAGCGAGCGGACGATCGTGGTCGGCCATCGCCTCGACCGCAGCGCGCAACCGGCGGTCCGAGTGCCCCGAGGCCTTCGCGAGCACGTACCAATCGGGCGCCTGGCCGTTGGCGCCGAACGGGTTGGACGCAGCCAAGACCACTCGATCGAGATCATCGACGAAGTCGATCGACGCGCCGCCGAGCATCTCGCGCCAGTCGCGGATCGAGTTGAACACCCGGCGCACCGAGCGCGCGTAGGGCGTCGCGCGGATGCGATCCATGCGAATGGCGATGGTGAACAGCGACCCCTGCGGGACCATCGGCGCGAGGTCCGAGACCGTGTTGGCGACGCTCGGAGTCGACGGGCGCGGCGCGGGTCGCTCGGCGGTGTTGGCGCCAGGATCGAGCCGCTGCGTCGGCCTCGGCGCGATGTTGGGCTCTCGCAGTCGCAGATCAGGAACCTGCGGGATCTCGGCGACGCGCGGCCGCTCGACGCGCGGCCTCGGTCGAGGCTGCGGCGGTTGCGGCTGCGGTTGCGGCTGCGCTGGTTGTGGCTGCGCGGGCTGCGGCGGGACGTTGCGCGCGCCGGGAAGCGCCTGCTCGAGGCCGAACTCTGTAGTGCGCGTGCGGATCTCGAAGTTCGCCGGCGATGCGGGAAACGGGAAGCGGATCACCGTCACGAGCGGGATCGAGTGAACGACGAGCGAGGCGGCCAACGCGAAGGCGAGCGAGCGTCGATCGCTGTGTCTCTGCTTCCGCTCTCGCTGTGGTGCCACGACCGCGGGAGCACTGTAGCAACTGCCGTCGAGAGTGTCCGTCACCGTGAAGAGTGACGGCCGCGCCGCGCGATCTATTCGCGCAGGCGCGCTCGGCCCGAACTTCGCACACTCGATCGATCACAGACCGACCCGCTCTTCGGCCGCCGTCGCGCAAGAAAGTTGCAACACGCGGAGAGATGGGCTGTAACGCGGCACCTCTGCCTCGGAGCTCCGTTCGTTTCGTTGCGAGCAGCGCCGAGTCGCGATGGTTCGACCTCGGTCGAGCAGGTTTCGTTCATGAAGCGATCGTTTGCGGTTCGAGCAGCCATCACATTCACAACCCTCGCCACGTTGACCGGCTGCGGTCGCATCGACGAGTGGTGGGCCGCCGTGCACGGCGCGGGCGCGAGCGCGGACGCCGCGACGTCGACGGAAGAAGCGCAGGACGCGAGCGCGCCGGACCACGATCGGACGCAGGAGCCTCCGCAGCGGCCGACGCCCCCACCCGTGCAGCACCAGCCCGACGCAACCGCGACGAGCGCGCAGACGGACGCGGGCGCGGCGGCGATCGAAGCCGACGCTGCGTCGAGCGCGGCGGACGCGGGCGGCGCGCCGTACAACGGGCCGTCGATCATCGCGACGTGGGTGTGGGTTCCCATCTTCGAGCGCATGGATTGGAACGGGCCCAAGGTCGGCTACTTTCGCGCTGGCGCCTCGCTGCGTCTGCGCAGCGCAGCGAGCGTGGGAAACGGCGCGGGTTGTCCGCGCGGCTGGTACGAGGTCGAAGGCGGCGGATACGTGTGTTTGAACCGCATGACCACGCTCGATCCGCACGAGCTCGACGGTCGCCGTCCATCGCAGCCGGACCTTTCGCAGGCGATGCCGTACCCGTACATGACGACCTATCGCGCTGCGGTGATGTACCGATGGTTGCCGTCGGAGGCAGACATGCGCGAGGTCGAGCCCGAGCGCTTCAGCGGCGGAAGCTCGTCCGCTGCGCGTGACGCAGGCGCGACCGTGGTCGTCGCGACCGGCTCGGGCGCGCTGCTCTCGACCGGCGTGGATGCAGGAGCGGTTCAGAACGCGAGCGCCCTCGTCGCCAACCGCGCGCAGGCGGAGGACGCCGGCGTTCGAATCGAGGATTTGCAGGGCGCCGACGGCTCACCGCTTTTGCGTCGCATGCTCGCGGGAATGTACATCTCGGTCGATCGCGAGATGTCCAGCGCGGGCCGCCGCTTTCTACGCACGCAAAACGGCGGGTATGTCGAGCGCGGCGCAGCTTCGCCAGTGCGCAACGCCCCGACGTTTCAGGGCCTCACGATCGACGAGGCGCATCCGTTGCCCGCGGCGTTCATGGTCGCGTTCGAGGGATACACGTACGATTTGTCCGAGGACGGTCAGCGCGCGGTTCGTCGCGAGCGAGCGGCGAGACTGTCCGTCTACCACCTCACCGCGGATCCTCCCGTCACGATTGGGCGCGAGAACTACCTGAAGACCCGCGACGGCTTCTACGTCCGCGAGCGCAACATTCGTCAGGTGCGCACGAGCGCGCCGCCCGCGGACGTCGCGGCGAACGAGAAGTGGATCGAGGTCAACCTCGACCGACAGATGCTCATCGCGTACGAGGGCGCGCGCCCCGTGTACGTGACGTTGATCTCGTCCGGTCGCCGCAATCGCGAGAGCGAAGAGCGCAACTACGAGACCATTCAGGGAGCGTTCAGGATCTACGCGAAGCACCTGACGACGACGATGGACGGCAACAGCGCGGGGGACGGGCCGTACTCGATCGAAGACGTTCCGTGGGTGATGTACTTCGAGGGATCGTTCGCGCTGCACGGAGCGTTTTGGCACAACCTCTTCGGGTACATGCGATCGCACGGCTGCGTGAACATGGCGCCCGCCGACGCGCGGTGGGTGTTTCAGTGGAGCGAGCCGCAGCTACCCGCCGGTTGGCACGGCGTCAACTCGAGCGACACCGGCCGCGCGGGCACGCGCGTGTACGTGCACTACGAGCGACAGGCGCTCGGCGAGCGCGGCGGGCCTCGCAACATTCCGCGGCACTGAGCGTCGAGCAGCGGGGCGACGCCGTCAGAACTCGAAGTCCTCGTCGGCGATCGAGTGCGTCGCGTCGAGGGCCGTGTGCGTGAGCTTGTCCTGCACGCCCGAGCGCTGCGTCGGCAGCAAGAACACCCGCGGAGGATGCGCCTCGAGCATGCGCTGAAGGTCGAGCAGCACCTCCGCCGCAGTTTGATAGCGCGCGTCCGCGGCGCGGCGCAGACACCGGCGCACGATCATCGCGTAGCCGCGGTCGACGCCAGCGACCATGGACTCGAGCGTCGGCGGCTCATCCTGCCCGATGCGCGCGAAGAGCTTCGCGAGCGTCGGCTCTTCGAACGGCGCGCGCCCCGCGACGAGCTCGAACATCGTCACGCCGACAGACCACACGTCGGCCCGCGCGTCTCCGTGGCTCTCGAAGCGCACGCGCTCGGGAGCCATGTACGTGGGCGAACCCGTCGCGACGAACGCGCGTTCTTTCGCGCCCCGCGCGGTGTCGTGAATCGCGCGCGCGATGCCAAAGTCGAGCAGCCGCGCGTCCACGGTCCCGTCCGAGTGCACGCAGAGAAACACGTTCGCTGGCTTGAAATCACGGTGCACGAAGCCTCGCTCGTGCGCGAACGCGAGCGCCGCGACCGCCGGAGTGAGCAGCGTCGCTGCGTCGAGCGCGTCGAACTGTCGCGCCGTCGCCAAGGCGTCAGCGAGCGTCACTCCGCGGAGCCACTCGGTGACGATGAACGGCGACTCAGCGTCGTCGACGACGTCGAGAACGCGAACGATCGAGGGGTGCTCGAGACGCTGCAGCAGCCGCGCTTCATCGAGAAAGCTCTGCTTTCTCTCAGGCGAATCGATGCGGCTCGCGTGCGGGATCTTCACCGCGATCACGCGCGAGTCACGGGTGTCGAACGCGCGGTAGATGTCGCTCGATCCTCCACGAGCATGAAGCGCGTCGAGCTGGTATCGCCCAGCGAGCACGGTGCGAGCGAGCTTCGAAGAGGGAGGTTGCACGTCGGTGGGTCCTCACGACGAGTCGGCGAACAATCGTCGAGCATCATAGACGCGCCGCGCTTTTAGCGGCGAAATTCTCTAGTGCCTCCCGATAGATCCACAGCTCGTACGCGCACGCACACAGCCTCCCCGCGCGCCGACCGCGGCCCACAAAACTGCGTCCAATCACGATCTGGAAAATGCTCTAGCGATCGCACTTCATCGGTCACCCACAGGCGGGACGGCCAGCGCGGAAGGCGCTCTGCGATCGCGCGCAGCTCGCCGAGGTGGCGCGCCTCGTACACGACGACGCCCTCGACCTCCGCCGCTCGTCCCGCGCGAGCCGCAAACAGAACGCCGCCCGACGCACGAACGAAGCGCCCGAGCTGCACGGCTGCCGGCGGCGTGGCGTGACGCGAGCGCGACTCGATCCACGCGCAGGTCGCGAGCAGCGCAAGCAAGGACGCAGCGGACACGCGCAGCGCGCGCGGACGCGATCGATCGACGGCGCGAGCGAGCGCGAAGGCGCAGACCGCTCCGCACCAGAGCCAGTGCCGCTCGACGCCCGCGGGCTGCGCGAGCAGCACCCACGCGACGCACATCGACGTTCCGACCGCGGCGCGGACGCGGGCGCGAGCGGGCAGCGAGCGGAGCGTCGCGAGACAGACGGCGATCGTGAGCGAGGCGGCGGCGACGCCCAGAGCGCCACGATCGCCAGCGAAAAATCCGCCGAGCGCGCTCGCGTGCGCCGCGGCGCCGCGGGAGCCATCGACGATGGACGCGTGCGTCAGTCGATGGCGCGCGAGCAGCGCGAGGTACTCTTGAAAACCAACCCCTACAATCAACCATCCGTGCGCGAGCGCGGCGAGTGCGACGCCAGCGAGCAACGTTCGCGCGAGGCGCATCCTCGGCGAGGCGACGGCGATGGTGCAGCCGATGATCGCGACGAGGTCCGTGGGGCGAGACGCGAGCGCGGCGCCGAAGCACAGCGAGCAGAGCGCGACCGAGCGCGGGGCGCGGTAGCCGAGCGCGATCGCGACCGACCACGCTCCGAGCGCGAGTCCCATCGGGCTCACCATGGTGCCGACGCGCAACACGCCCGGAATCGCGAGGGAGACGGCGACCGCGGTGACGACGCGGCGGGCGAGCGAGCCCCGCGCGAGGACCGCGACCGACCCTGAGAAGACCGCGAGCGCGAGCGCGCTCAGCCGGGCGAGCCACGGAGCGCAACGCGCGGCGTGAAGGCCGAGCGCTCCGAGCGCGCGCGCGCTCAGCGTGTAGAGCGGATAGCCCGGCGGATGCGGACGAAACCGTCGAAGGTCCACGGACTCGCAGCTGAGCGCGAAGCTCGCGCCGTCCCAGTCTTCGACGAAGCCTACCGCGAACGCTCCAGCGATGAGCGCGGTCAGCGCGAACGCCGCGAGCGCCGCGCGAACGCCGCGAGCGGTCTCTTTCAACGCGATCGGCGACGGGCGCGAATCGCGAGCGCCACCGCTCCGACGATGAGCGCGAGCGCGCCGCGCGAGCCTCCGCGGGACGCGCCGCTCACGGTGCACTGGCAGTTCATCGGCGGAGGACGAACGCCGCCGTCTGCCGCAGCGTCAGCGCCAGCGTCGGTGATCGGCGAGCTGTCGTTCGCGCTCGCGTCAGCGTCAGCCCCACCGTCCTCGACGCTCGAATCCGAGCCGTCGATCGCAGCGTCCGACGCATCGGCAGCGTCGGGCGCAGAGGCGTCGGGGAGCGGATCGGGCAGGCACGCGCCGCCTGCGTCGGACGAACCGGTGACCATGACCGAGAACGAGGTCGTGCCCCACTGATCGCCGGTCTGTCCGTTGGCGCCCGCCATCGTTCCGTTGCCGTCGGCGCCGTTGGCGGCAGCTTGGAGCGTGACGGTCGTCGCGTTCGCAGGCGCGATGAAATCAAACGGAATGCGCACCTCCGTCGCGCCCGCCATCGTGGGCGCGATCGGCACGCTGTGGGTGAGCTCGCACGACTCGATGCGAGTGTTGGCTCCGTTGGGGCGGAGACCGCCACCGGAGGCACGCACGTCGAGCCCCGCGACCGCAAGAGTGCCCATGTCCGTGCGCGAGACGCGCAACGTGTATGTGGCTCGCTCGCCCGCGGCGAGCGTCGCAGGGCCCTCGATGGCGACCATCGCGCCGTTGCGCATGGACATCGTGTCGTTGTGGCAGCTCGGGATGATTCCGAGGCAGCCCGTGACGGATCGCCCCGTCGTACCGCGGCTGTACGCCACAGCGTCGAGCGAGCAGAGAGAGAGCCCCGCGCAGAGCGCGAGCGCGACCGTGAACGGTCGTCTCGCAAGCGATTCGATTGTCATACCTGCGATCTACCACGGAACCGCGAGCGCGGTTGCGGCCGAGCAAAAGTCGCGACGCTTCTCGATCTTGCGCTATCAAACAGTGAATGCCCCTTCGATCGAAGCGCTCGCTCGCAGCAGGAACGTGGCTCGTCACCGGCGCAGCGAGCGGGCTCGGGCGTGAGTTTGTTCGACAGCTGCAGGCGCGGGGCGAGCGCGTCGCGCTGTGGGACAGCGACGTCAACGGGATGGACGCCACGTGCGCGATCGCCGCATGCCCGCGCGCGCATCGCGAGGTCGTCGACGTGCGCGACTGCGAGGCAGTGCACGAAGCGGCCGCGCGAACTCGGGCCACCGTCGGTCGCATCGCCCATGTGATCCACTGCGCAGGCGTCGCGCGGGGCGGGTCGTTCTCGTCGGTCTCGGCCGCGGACTACCGAGACATGCTCGAGACCAACGCGCTCGGGTCGGTGCACGTCGCGCTGGCGAGCCTTCCGCTCTTGCGACAGAGCGCCTCGGCCGACGCGCGCTCGACGTTGATGTTCGTCTCGAGCGTCGCAGGGCTGCGGGCGATGCCCCAGCTCGCGGGATTCTCTGCATCGAAATACGCGGTGACGGGCCTCGCGCAGTCGCTTCGCGACGAGCTCGCGGACGAGCCGATCGACGTGAAGCTCTTGTGTCCTCCGCTCGCGGACACGCCGTTGTTGCGCAAGCTCCCCGAGTCGTTGCCGAGCTTCAAGCTCGCGCGCGTCGAAGCGCCCTCGACCGTCGTGACCGCAGCGCTCGACGCCTTCGATCGTCGCGATTGGGTCACCATCGTTGGCACGCGCAGCCGCGCGCTCTGGCGCACCGCTCGCGTCGCCCCTGCCATCGTCGATCGCGTGATGCAGTGGGCGCGGCGCTGAGTCTTCTTCGAGAAACGACGGTTGCGCGTCGGGTCGATGCGCTCGCAGCAGCGACGGGTCGTCGCGACATTCGCCGCTCTCGCGACCAGCGCGGCGCGATCAGCGAATCTGAAAGCGGCCCGTGATCTCGTCCCACGCCGGCTCGGCGCCAGTCGCGCCGACGACGAGCTTTCGAACGCGAAGGATCACGCGCTCGACGGTCGAGGTCTGGCCGTACTGCGCTCCGCGCTTTCCGGCGTGCTTGAAGACGGCCTCTGTTCCCGGAACGGGAAACGGCACCACGATCTCGATCGCGAGCGTCGAGCGACTGCGGCGCTGACCGCCGGTCAACCGCGTCCCCTTGAGCGTGTGGTGCTCTTCGGGCGCGCCGGTCGAGCGGTTGATCACCGCGACACACGTGAGGTTCGCATCGACGTGATAGATGCGATTGCGCGTCCAGATCTCGAGCACGACCGCCGCCGTGGGCGACACGCTCGTGTCCGTCTCACGGATGTACTCGACCTCGATCGGCGGCGCGCGATTCGAAACGGTCTGTCCCTGCTGCGGTGCGCTCTCGACCTTCACCGAAGGCGTCGGCGCCGCAGGCATCAACGGCGCGGGCCACGCGCCCACCGCAGGAGCCACAGGCGCAGCGGGAGCGGGCGCCGACGGGACCGCAGGCGCCTCGCTTGCGATGCCGTTGCTCGGGGCGTCGAACGCCTCGTGCGGAACCGCATACCCCATTCGTGTCTTTCGCGACTCGCGGTTGGACATCGACGAAAGGATCGCAGAACGAGCGCCGACAAGAAACCCGTTTCGGGTCCATCTCGCGCCGCGCGTCGACGAATCACGGTCCTGCGCGAGCCAGCGTCGCAGCCGTGCTGAAATGGTGGGTTGTGCGTCGATCGCTCGACGTCGACGACTCTGGCAGCTCACCGAGCGCGGGCGCGGCGCAGCCAACGGTCGAGCGCCTCGATCTCCCACGCGAAGGCCTCGCCGCTGTCCAAGCGCGCGCGAACCCAGGCGAACCACCGCGGATCATCGTCGAACGCCATCGCGCGCAGCGTCCCTTCGTGCACCGAACGACGCAGGTTGATGCCGCGCGCCAACCAGGTGAACAAGAGCTCGACCGCCGCGCGCGCGTCGTGCTCGCCGAGCGCTCTCAGACAGTCGCTCGCGTCGTCGGACCCGAGCTCGAGCTGCTCTGCGGCGACGATCATCCGCTGGCGCACGTCCCGCTGCAGCCCGCGCTGGCGGCAGAGCGCGAGCAGCGCCGCGGGGCTCTTCTCGGGGTCGTTGATCTCAGCCCACACAATCAAGTCATCAGTCCATTCGCTGTCCGATCCGACCGATCGCAGCACCGAGCTCGCCTCGGGGACGCGCGCGACGAGCTCGGCGACCGTGGCGCGCGCCACCGGGCCCTGCGCCGTGGCGATGAGCCCAGCGGCCTCGTCGGACGCCGCGGAGCTCAGCGCGGCGACCCAGCGCTCGATGGGCTGATCCGCGAGCGCGATCGCCGGGCGCTCGACGAACTCGATCGCGACGAGCTCACCATCGGCCGTCGCGCACGACGCCCGCGACTGCGCCGCTGCCCTCGCCCAGGCGCACAGCTCGAGCAGCGCTTCGCGCTCGCCCACCGCGACGAGCCGCTCGAACGCCGAGCGAACTCGCGGCGGAAGCGGCGCTCGCAGCGCGTCGCTGAAGAGCGCGCGGCGTTCGATCGCGCTGAGCGTGGAGGGACCGGCGACCAGAAGCGAGTCGAGCGCGGCGCTCCATCGAGCGATGTCGGCGCTCATCGCGAGGCGCTCAGCCCGGCGTGACGAGGCAGCCGCCGAGCTCGAAGAGCATGTACTCGAGCACGCGCTCTTGCGGCGTGAGCGGCGCAGCGGCGGACGCGGCGCGGTTGTCCACTTCGTACGACGAGAACACGACGCGACCACAGCCGCCGCCCTCGGTGTAATCAGCGCTCACGGTGAGCGGTCGCCGGCCCGCGGCCATCGTCATGCCCATCGTCTGCGTGTACCACTCGACCTCGGCGTCGACCGCGACGCGAGTGCTCATCGGAACGCTGTCGATCGCGACCCACGGCGAGATGAACCCCGTGAGCGAGATGCTTCCGTCCATCGCGAGCGAGCCGCGGTCGGCGAGCCACGTGCGAAGCGCGTCGTCGTTGACTCGACCCGTGTACGTGCGCGGCGTCGAGGGGCTGCCGCCGACGCCGATGTTCGCGGGATCACGCATGAGCGAGAGCGTCGTGCCTCCCGCGAACGTGACGAGCGACGGCGCCGAGCGCGCGAGCAATCCGTACGCGGTGTCCGAGGTGTACAGCCGGCCGCCGAGCCGGAGCCAGTCGCGCACGTTGTTGGCGATCACACGGTTGGACGCGTTGTCGAGCACCTGCCACGAGCGGTTGAACCCGAGCGCTCCGCACGGCGCGACGATGACGTTGTACCGACGCAGGCGCGTGTTGTCGGCGAGGATGTTGCCGAACGGACAGTCGACGGTCGTGACGTTCGTCGTGGTCGTGGCCTGGCGACACGGCTCAGCGCGATCGAACTCCGTGACGCCGATGCGGCGAAGCACGCGGCCGATGTCGTCGTAGGTCCAGTCGCCGGTGTTGGGACGGTCGAGCTGGTTTTGCGTGGTGCCCGAGGCGACGAGGATTCGAGGGATTTCGCCCTCCATTCGCGATCCGGGCAGCCGCGTCGCCGCGGCGGGAACCGTCGTCGGGACGCACGCGCGCACCGTGAGCGGCGTGACCTTTCGAAAGCGCCCCTTCTGCACGACGAGGAAGAACGAGCCCGACGCGTTGACGCCGCGGATAAACGACCAGCGGCCGCGCGCGTCGCTCGTCGAGTAGGCGAGCACGCCCGCGGGCAGATCACAGCGATCGCAGCTGACCCCGTCGGCTTGCGCGGGCGGCATCGTCGCGGTGAGGTACACGACCGCGCCTGGAATGGGGTCTTCGGCGTTGGGGGCGGTGACCGTTCCAGAGATTTCGGCGCCCATCGTGGGGCACATCGCAGCGGCGTCGGGCGCGGCGTCGGAGCCGCCCGCTTCGACGATCGCGCTGTCCATCGACGAGCTGTCGGGCGACGAAGCGCCGTCGGGCTGCGCGGAGCCGTCGCGGTTGGATCCTCGGTCGGGACCGCACGAAGTGACAGCGATCCCCAACGTCAGTGCAGCAAGAGTAGCCAGGCGCATCGCAGTACCATTGCTCGGACGCGCGATCTGTACAAGCGCAGTCCGTTCGCCGATCACGGTTCGAGCGCGATCAAGTGCGCGTCGTCGTTGAGCGCGCGGATCCCGTAGCCGAGCGCGAAGACCGTGGCGAGCGGCGCGAACGGGTTGCTGAGCTTCGAGAGCGCGAGACCGTCGAGCGCCACAGGAAATCCAGGGTCATCTGCGGCTACGCGCACGAGCGCTCCCTCTCGCGCGGCCACGTCCCAGCGCTGCGCGTCGGCCGCGAGCGCGAACGCCACGCGGGAGTACTTCGCGAGAAACGGCGACGAGCCCGCGTTGGTCGGCCCCTTCGCGAGCCCGTCTCGCGGCGGCCCGAGCGCGCGCGAGGCGCGCACGATCGCGGCGTTGTTGCGCACGGCGACGGGGTTTCTCCACGGGTCGCGCTCGGGCTCGAACTCGGGCCTCCGCTCGGCTTCGACCATCAGCGGGTCGACCCAGTTGCGCTGATACGCCGGCAGCTCGTCGAACTGCCAAAGCACCGTGTGCGGCTGCGCGCCCTGTCCCCACGGCTCGAGCGCGCTCACCGCCGCGCGAACGAGGGTCTCGACGGTCTCGAGCGCGCGCGCGTCGGACGCCGCGAGCACGCACGCCTTCAGCGTGTGCGGAAACGCTGATCGCCGCGGCGCCATGTCCTTTCCGAGCAGCGCGCGATGCAGCGCGACGGTCACGAACAAGCGCGCGGGATCCGCGATCCACGAGTCGTTGACGAGGCCGTGCGAGACGACCGCCTCCCACGCTTGCTCGGCGTCGAAGTGCCCTCGATCCGTGCGAAATCGCTGCTCAGCGCCCTGCTCGTCGCTCCAGCGCAGCCACCCGCCACGCTCGTCCCAGACCAGCCCGCCCTGCGCCGCTTCTCGCGCGAGCGCCTCGGGCATCGCGTACACGCATTCGAGCGCCGAAGCGAGCGCCGGTCGCTGCGGTCGAAACAGCCTCGCGACCACGTCCGCGGGATCGAGCGTGTCCGCGCTGAGCTCGCTCACGGCACGGTCGATTCGTGCAAGCGCACGCCCTCCGGAGTGCGAATGACGCGGTCGTTGGGGCCGAGCTGGCCCACGCCGTCCTCGCCGAGCGCCGCGCCCGATCGCGGCAGGACGCGCTCGGGGCTCGGCTCGCCGAAGGCCCACGCAGCGCCCACGTCGGACACGCGCGAGCCCGACTGCTCGACGGTCACGCTCGCAGTGACGAGCGAGCCGAAGGCTGAAGGTTGCGTGCGTCGAACGTTCACCGTGCGCGTGATGCTTTGACCAGCGTTCATGGGCTCGAGCGTCCATTCCGCGTCACCTTCGACGCGGGTGGGAAGCTCGGTTCCGATGCGGAGCTTCGCGTCGCGAAGGGCGCGGGTCGCCGTGACCGTGACGGTCACCGAGGCGACGTCGCTCTGCGTCGGCGCGACACGAACGTCGACCTGCGCGCCGGCGCTGGGCTTTTGTTCGTGAGCCGGTGCGCGCTCGGCGCTCGGCGCCTCGACGCGCGACGGCTGTTGAGCGCGCGCGAGCACCGACGGTGAAGCGTCGGGCGCGCGCATGCACGCGGAGAACATCGCGCTCGCGAGCAGAAGCGACGCGCGGGCGCTCGAGCGAAGAGAAGCAGCGGCGATCATCGGCACACTCCTGCGAAGTTGAAGTCGTACGGAAACTGTCGCTGCATCACGACGTATTGCTCGATCACAGGTCGATCCGCGCCCATGTTCACGCAGAGGTATCCGTCGAGAAAATCCACGAAGTCCACGCCGGTCACGCCGCGATCGGGCGCCGGCATTCGCGTGAAGTACCGCAGCGAGACGTTGAGCACCTTCGCGATCTGCGCGTTGGGGTCCATGCCCGCGCTCGAGAGCGCCCAGAGCGATCCGCCGACGAGGTACTCGCCCACGTTTTGCGTGAGCGGAAGCATCGGGTCGCCCATGTTGTTGCGCACCATCGCGACGTTGGCGAGGTCCGTGCGATTGCGGACGGAGCCGTCGATGTTCGTGTCGATGTAGTCGCTCGAGTTGTTGGCGGCGCAGCCGAACCAGGTTCCCCACCCCTCGCCCCACGCGAGGCGAGGATCCGTGGGCGAGCCGTCGTGGCTGCCGCCAGGCGAGCTTGTGCGCGAGTAGTTGGCTTCGACGAAGTGGCCAAACTCGTGGAGAATCACGGGCCGATCGTACTCGTCGATGTCCATCGGCCCGCCGAGCAAGTAGATGTAGTTGCGCCCCGGAACGAAGTACGACGTCCCGCCCGGCGGCGTGCGGCCGCGCTCCCAGCGCACGCGCAGCATCGGGGCCTGCGAGGGCAGCACTCGGCGCACGAAGTCGAGCCCGCCGCGAATCGTGTCGAAGATCGCAAACGCGCCGCCGTTGGCCATCTCGGGGATCGCGATGTCTCGCGTCACCATCGGGCCCATCACTTGAAATTGCCCCGTGCTCGCCGAGTACGCAGCGCCGCCGAAGTTCTCGATCTGAAACCGATACGTGCTGTCCGCGCGCGACGCAGTGACTCGAATCGTCACCGTCGCGCCATCGGCGAGCGGCGCGGTGAAATTGTAGAAGCCCATTCCGTCGGTCACGCCCGTGGCGATCGTCGTGTTCGACGCGTCGATCAGCGTCACCGGGACGTTGGGCAGAAAATCCATCTGCACGGGGCCGAGGCCCATGCGGCTGATCGGCCGTCGCGAGTACGTCACGCGTCCGCTGATCGTCACCATGCCCACGGGCATCGACGCGCATCGCGCCGGAGCTCCGCCGGTCGAGGGCTGACAACGCTGATCCGCCGCGCAGACCTCCATGGACACCGCGCCGTTCGAGCAGCGAACGATCGTCTGTCCCTGGCACGTCCCGAGCGCGTTGGTGCCCGGAGGACAGACCGGCGCCGTCACATCGGGGCGCGCTCCCGTGTCCACGACCGCGCTGTCGACGCTGCCATCGCGAACCACCGTCGCATCAGGGGATGGAGTTGCTCCGTCGGGATCTCCGGGGCGGACGACGCCGCCACACGCAGCGAGCGCTGTCGAGAGCGCCGCAGCCCACACACGCGATCGGGTTCGCATGGGCCAGGGATGGTAGTCGCAGCGCTGCGCGTCGCAAAACAGCAAATCGTCGTCGGGACGATTCGTGTACGACCATTCCGCGCAGGGATCTACCGCGCCATCGCGCGGAGCCGCGCGGCGTCCTCGCTCGTGACGCGCGCGCGGAGGATGACGCCTTCGTCGTTCCACTCTTCGTCGATCACGCGGCCGCGAGCGTGCGCTTCGGCGACGAGCGCGCCTGCGACGCGATGCGGCGCGGTCAGGGTCAGCTCTTCGAGAGAGCGATCGAAGAAGTCGATCAGCCACAGGCGCAAGCGAGCCACGTCGTCGGGGCGATGCGCGCTCAGCTGAATCGCATCCGGAAACTCCACGGCGAGCTCTGCGCGCTGCTCGTCGCTCAGCCGATCGCACTTGTTCAAGAGCAGCTGCACGTTGGCCTGGCCCTCGAGCGCCCCGATCTCCGAGAGCACTTGCTTGGTGACCGCGAGCTGCGAGCGAAACGTGGGATCCGAAGCGTCCGCGACGAACAAGAGCAGCGAGGCCTCGTGCGCCTCGTCGAGGGTCGAGCGAAAGCTCGCCACCAAATCGTGTGGCAATTTCTTGATGAACCCCACCGTGTCGCTCACCAAGATGCGCGGCCGCGTCTCGGGCTGCAGCGCGCGCACGGTGGTGTCGAGCGTCGCGAAGAGCTTGTCCTCGACGTAGACCTCGCTGCCGGTGAGCGCGCGCATGAGCGAGCTCTTTCCTGCGTTGGTGTAGCCCACGAGCGCGACGCGCATGGCGTCCTTGCGGCGCGCGCGGCGGTTGTCTTGATCGCGGTGCAGCGCCTCGATTTCGCGCTCGATCTCGGCGATGCGGTCGCGCACCTTGCGTCGATCGAGCTCGAGCGCGCTCTCGCCCGCGCCCTTTCCGCCGATGCCTCCGCGCTGGCGATCACCGCCGGCCCCCTCGCGCAAGCGCGGGACGATGTACTTCAGCCGCGCGATTTCGACCTGCAATTTCGCTTCTCGACTGCGCGCGTGACGATGAAAGATCTCGACGATCACGCCGGTGCGATCGAGCACGGTCACGTCGCAGGCCTTCTCGAGGTTGCGCGCCTGGCTGGGGCTCAGCTCGTGGTCGACCGCGACGAGCTTGGGCTTGCGTCGGCCGTCCGCGAAGGTCTCGCCGTCACTCTCGTCGCTGTCCTCTTCGTCGCTCTCCACGTCGTCGAGATCGTCGCTGTCGCCGCGCTTCTCGAAGCGCTCGCGGGCTTTGGTGCTCTTGGCCTTGGCCGCCGATGGAACGCGGCCCTTTCCGCCGGTCAGGTGCCCGAGCTCTTCGAGCTTTCCTTCGCCGAGCACCGCGGACGAGGCGAGCTGCTCGCGCCGCTGCGTGACCTCGCCGATGGGCTCGTAGCCAAGTGTGCTCACGAGACGTCCGAGCTCCTCCATCGAGGCCCGAAACTCTTCGTCGGCGACGCCGTCGAGCTGCACGCCTACGAGGACTGCCGCCGGTTTGCGGGCGCTGCGTTCTGTCATCGCCGCGCTGGTACTTCTCAGAACGTGCGAGCGCAAGCGGTTGGCGCTCGCTGCCCCGGTGATTTGTGGCACTGTGCGCGCGAAAAAGAGAAAGGAACGCGCGATGACCACGCCTTCGACGATCCCAGTCCTGGACCTCGCAGACCTCTCGAGCCGCGACCCCGCGGTGCGCGCCGCCGCCGCCGAGGCGATTCGCGTCGGCTACGGGCACTTCGGTCTGCTCTACATCAAAGGGCACGGGATCGACCCCGCCGCGCTCGACGCGTTCTACGACAGCTTCGTGGGCTTCTGCTCGAAGAGCGAGGCCGAGAAGCGCCGCTTCGGCCGAGACGACCTCTGGTATCAGCGCGGATGGACTCCGCCGAACACCGAGCAGGCCGTGGTCGCCGGCGGCCAGCCGGACTTCAAAGAGTGCTACTTCGCGGCGCCCGAAGCGTTTCACCTGCGCGATCAAACGCTCTACCCGCAGATCTACGCGGACAACGTTTGGCCTGAGGATCTCCCGGCGTTTCGCAGCGGGTTGATGAGCATCGGGCATCAGCTGCACGTCATTGGTCTGCAGGTGCTCAAGGGCTGCGCCTCTGCGCTGCGCTTGCCCGAAGAGACGTTCACGAAGCTCACGGACAACGGACCGCACATCACGCGCGCGCTCCGCTATCTGCCGCTCACGTCCGAGCAGGTCGGCACCGACATCCTCTGGGGCGAAGAGCACACGGACTTCAACCTGCTCACGCTCTTGCCGGGCGGACGCTTCCTCGACCCAAGCGGAAAGGCCTGCAAAAAGCCTGACGAAAAGAGCGGCTTGTTCTTGCGCACGCGCCCGACCAAGGACAACCCCGACGGCGAGCTCGTCGCGGGCACGCCGCCCCCTGGGTGCATCGTCTCGCAGGTCGGTCAGCAGCTCGAGATCCTCACGGGCGGCAGGCTCACGGCGACGCCGCACGTGATCACGGCTCCGAACGTCCCGGGCTACTCGCGGCTCTCGATGGCGCACTTCGTCCATGTGCATACGGACACGGTGCTGTTTCCGCTCGAGAGTTTCTGCGACGAAACGACGGTGCGCGCCTACGGGCCGCCGGTGCTCTCGGGCACCTACGCGATCAAGACGCTCGTCGACATCGCGCTCGCGCCCAAGAGCGCGCTCGACCGCCTGGGCTATCGCCACTACGACCGCCTCGCGGACATCCGCGCGCGCGAGTCGCAGGATTCGTCGAAGTAATCGCCGCGCATGCTGCTGGTCGACATCGACGACGTCGCACGCTTTCGAGCGCTCGCCGCGCGGGTGCTCAGGCCCACGCGCGCGCAGCTCGCGCGCTGTCTCTCGCAGGTCACGACGGCGTCCGAAGAGGCGATCGCGCGCGAGCTCGAGGTCGACCCGAAGGACAAGTTCAAAGCCGCGCTCTCGCTGGTGGTGACGGCCGAGGGAGGCTGGGCGGGGCCGACCTCGGCGCGCGAAGCGTGGGAGACGGTGGCTCCGATGGAGTGGATCGGCGACGATCGTCGTCGCTTCGAGCGCGGCGGAGAAGCGCCGCCCACCGTTCGCGACGCGGTCACGTTGGCCTCGGACCCCGAAGGCGTCTCGACCGCAGAGACGCTCGCTCGAACGTTCGCGGGGCGATGCCACGCCTTGTTGAAGACGGGTCATTCGGGACAGGCGATCGGGTGGAAGTTCGTCGATCCCAAGCGCTATCGCTCGCGGTTTTGCGCGCGAGCCCAAGCGCGCTCGGGCGAGATGATCTTCAACGCGGCGTGCGCGAATCCGGCGGCCAAGCGCGGCGGAGAAGCGCAGAAGGCCACGCTCCCGGCGACGCTGACCGCCGAGCTCGAATCGATCCGCAACGAGCTCATTCGCGGCGTGGGGCCGGTCGCGTGGGACGTGATGGCGCTTGTGGGGTGGCACCTTCGATTAGTGGCCCACGAAATCGAGTCGCCCTTCGAGCCCCTGCTCTCGCTCTGGGAGCTCGGCTACGCGCTCGACGAGCTCACCGACGAGCGCACGGTGCTCGCCGCGCCGAGCATTTGAGCGAGATTTAGAAACTATAAGCGCCGCCTGTCACGCAGGGAATTTCCCGCTGAATCGAGCGGCGCATCGAATTAAGAGGGCCCGCTCGCGCGGCGCACTATCGTCCCTTGCATGCGACTCCTCGGCGCGTTCTCAGCGCTCTCGCTTTCGCTCATGCTCAGCCCCCTCTCGGCCCGCGCACAGTGCACGCTCGCCGCGCCGCCCACGATCGTCGGTCGGCGCGCGTCGCTCGAAGCGCCGCTCGTGCTCACTCCGCACGGCGATCGAACGGCGGTGGGCTGGGTCGTCCCCGCGGACAGCGCGGGGCGCGACGATGACTCCGCGGCGATCGTCCTCGACGCGAGCTCGCGCGTGGCATCGACGCTCGACCCCGAGCAGCCGCAGCCCGGAGGGGGCCAGTTTCAGCGGCCGATCTATCGCGTCAGCCCCGTCGTTCGCGGCGCGACGCTCGCGCTCAACGTGGACTCGCGCGACGACGGAGAGCCCAATGACAGCGCCGTCGTGTGCGGCGCGCACCGCTCGCCGCTCGTCGAGACCAGGGTCACGCGCGCAGGACTCGTATCCACCTATCACCTCGACGCGACCTACCAATGCCGGCTCGTCGCGCCCGAGCGACCGTTTGTCTTTGGAGCACGCGCAGAGCTCGACGGCCGCGGAAGGCTCACTGGCGTCATCCGCCTGCTCGCGGCGAGCGACGGAGCACGAGCGCTGCAGTCGCTCACCTGGCAGTTGCCCCTGCGCGGAAACCGCGGCGCGACCGAGTCCGCCGCGATCGACCTGCTCACGCAGCGCAACGCGCTCGAAGGGCTGAGCGCCGTCCGCGTCGGCGACGTCGGCTGGTTCGTCGTGTTTCGCTTCGACAACGCGCTGTACGGCGGCTGGCTCGACCCGTCGCTCACCGCGATCGGCGCGCTGTCTGCCATCACCGCCGCGCCGATGCGCGCAGGCATCCCCGCGCTCGCGACGAACGGTCGCGAGGTGCTCATCGTTCACGCGGCGCGCCGCGCCGAGAGCGAGCCGTGGACGCTCGTCGCAGAGCGCGTTCAGCCTCGCGCCGCGCCGTCTGCGCCGCAGCCGATCGCGCTGAGCGCCCCGCGCGGAGCGCACCTGTTCGCCCCTTCGATCGCTGCGCTGAGCAATGGATGGGCCCTCAGCTACACGCAGGGACCGCTGCGCGGCGTCGCGCGAGCGAGAGATCGACAGCACGTGTGGCTCGCCGCGCTCGACGCCCAGCTCGCGCCGCGTTCGACGCCGCTGCGCGTCTCGGACGACGCGGGCGGGAGCGACGGGCGCGCGCTCTCGTTCGGCACACGAATTCAAGTCGCGTACATGGGCGGGCAGGACAGCTTTCGATCGGTTCGCGCCGCGAGCGCGAGCTGCAACTGAGCCGCGAGCCCCTCAGGTCCAGCGCAGACCTTTGCCGAAGCGCTTTCGGAGCTTCGCGCGGAGCTCTTTGGGCAGCTTCCACTCGTAGCCCGCGATCATCACGCGGCGCAGCGAGTCGAGCGCCGTCGCGTCGAGCAACGCCTGCATCGTGCCCTCGTCGACCAGGTCGATCTCGACGCTCTGGAGCGTGGCGCTGTTCGGGCTGTTTCCGAGCGCGCGCAGCCCCTTCACGCCGTACTCGTTGTTGGTGATGCACAGCGTGACGAGCTGCGAAAGAAGCGGCGAGTCCGCGAGGCCAATGAGGTCGTCGTCGTCGAGCCCGCAGCGCGCGGCGAAGAGCGTCTGCAGCGCGAGCAGCGCGCAGCCCTCGGGCAAGTGCTCGGCGAGAGAGCCCTGTAGCTCGCAGCCCGAGAGCGAGAGGCGCTCGAGCGATCCGAGCGCGTCGCACTGGAGCAGAATGGGCAGAGAGTCTCCGTCGACGATGCCGCCGACGTTGAGGCCCTTGAGGCCGTTCAGCGGGGCCTCGAGCAGCGCGGCGACGCCGTCGCTCGAGAGCGTGCCGTAGACCGTGAGCGCAGAGATGCGAGCGACGTGCGGGCACTGCGCGACCTTCTTGGCCACGCGCGCCGAGTTGATGCGGAGCTTCGCGTGGCGCACGGGCTCTCGATCGAACAGCGCAGCGCCGAGCTCACCCGCGAACTGCTCGCCCGTGAGCGAGACGGTGTCGACGAACCCGCGCCGCCACTCGACCTCGATCGAGTCGGTCAGCCCGGCCTCCGCGCGCCACGACTTCTCGTTGGCCGCAAGCAATCTCGCCGCTCGCTCGCGGAGCTCTTTCTTCTCGAGGTACTCGACGTCGCCGTTGGTGAGCGCGCACTGCGTTCGAATGAACTCGCCGCGAAGATCTCCCTTCGCCACGAGCAGGTCCGCGTACGCCATCCGAGGGACATCGTCGTCCGGCGCCGCCAACACCTCGGCGAGCGCGTCGGACTCGCGGCTCACTTCGCCGCGCCCTTCTTGCGAGCGTCCTCCGCGAGCACGGACCGCACCTCAGCGATCAGCTTGTTGCCCACCTCGGGCTGCACCATCTTCACGTACGAAGCGAAGCCCGTGAGGTAGCTCTTGAAATCGCGCTTTCCGCGGGCCTGCTCGTCGAGCGAGGTGCGGCGGACGTTCTCGAGGATCGCGCGAAATCGCCGGCGAGCTTCGCGGGGGACGCTCAGCGAGCTGTTGACCACCACGCCCGTGACGCGCTGCTGATTCGAGCCGCGCAGCACTCGGCGCTTGGGCGCGTTTTGCACGAAGCCCTCTTGCTGAATGACCTGATCGACCCACCAGAGAAAGCGCCCGATTCCCTTGCTCGGCTCGTCGCGAAACGAAAACGTCAGGTCGTCGGCGTAGCGCGTGTACGTCGCGCCCGCTTTCTTCGCGAGCGCATCCAAGCGCGCGTCCAACCGTCGGCACACGATGTTCGTGATCGCAGGAGAAGTGGGCGCGCCTTGCGGGAGCGCTCCGGGCTGCACGAGCGTTCCGTCCGGGAGCTTGTTGCGGTGCGTGACGATGGCGGCGAGCGCGTTGGCCGCAGCTTCTCCCATCCCGAGGTATCGCAGCGTGCCTGCGACTCGGTAGAAGTGAACGGTCGGGAAGAAGTCCTTCAAATCAATCTTCACAACGATCTTCGCGCCCTCGTGGGGCTTCGCGTTGGAGACAACGCTGCGACCGTTGATGAACCCGTGCGCCGCGGGGTGCGCGGGCACCTTCGAGAGCAGCTCGCGCAAGATCGTTCGCTGCACGCGCTTGAGCGGCGTTCGCGGCGCGCAGATCGTTCGCACTCCGCCGGTGGCCTTTGGAACGGTGAACTCCACATATCCCGAGCCCGCCTCGGCGCCGCCTCGCATGAAGGCCTTGAGCTCTTTGCCCTTCTTGAACCCGAGCTTCTTCGCCACGTCGTCCGACGTCTGCAGGTCTTTGAACGCGCCGCGCGCCGCAGAGATCTCTTCGGGCACCCGACGGTTCGGCTTGCGAGCGCGCGGCGTGGGAAGTCCAAACGCCCATCCCGTGTTGTTCCACCCGCCCTCGCGCTGCCAGGTGTTTCTCGGCGCAGGAAACCGCGAGTCCGGCAGCGCCACGTCCTCGACGCCGAGCGCGTACACCGCCGAGCGCGCAGCCGAACGAACGCCCGACGCGGGATCCTTGAACACTCGCCGAATGAGCGTCGCGGCTTCGCTGCGCCCGAGCAGCCTCGGGATGCTCTTGACCGCGTCCATTCGCTGCCGCGGATCGGGCGAGTCGATCTGCGCCAACAGCGCCTGCTTCGCCGCTTTGCTCACATAGAACCGCGCCACCTCGTACTCGGCCAGATCGTTGTGCTTCTCGAGCAGCTCGTTGATCTTTGCGAGGTTGCCTCGAGCGTCCGCGAGCAGGGGCTTGAGGGTGAACAGAAGCTTCGCGAGGTCCATCGTCGGTTCGCCGAAATGTACCGTATGCGGGGTCGCGCAGGGAGGCGTTGTACGCTCGTCGCGAACCATGCTCGCTCCCACCGTCCGCGAAGCGTTCGCCCGGCTCACGCAGTACTTTCAGTCCGGCGACGACCCCTCCGAAGCACGAGCGGCGCTGCTCGCGTATTGGCGCGGGCCTTTGTACGACGGCCCAGAGCACAAGCTCGCGACCGACTACGAGCCCGCCGCGGACGTGCTCGAGCGTGCCCTGCCCGCGCTCTCGCGATCGAACAACGGGACCCAGGAGCTCGCGGCGCTCTTGAACGAGACCGCCGGTGAGACGCTGTACCTTTGGCTCATGTCCGTCGCCGCGCGGCGTGACGTGCGACTCGCTCCGCTGTTGCAGCTCGCCGCGCAGGTCGAACTCTGGAAGGACCGCGTCCCGGACGTGGCCGACGCGCGCGTGCTCGAAGGCCCGCTCGTCGACGCGCTCGCGTGCGCGCCGCTCACGGGGCCTGCGCAGCAGCTCTCGCTCGCGGAGTTTTCCAGCGTCAAAGCGCGGCTCGAGATCCTGCTGTGGGAAGCGGGCGCGAGCGCGACGCCGATGCCCGAGCTCGCGCCGTGGGTGTTCGCGAGCGTCGAGGATTTCGACGCGCTCGTGGGCTCGTGGGCCCGCGGCCCGCTGCGCGGAAGGGTGCTCGCCGCGCGCACGCTCGAGGTCGTCGCGCGGGGATTGACCCAGGCGTTTCCGCACGAGGTCGTCGGTCGTACGCTGCAGATCCTTCAACCGTTGCTCTTGCATCCCGACCCGCTCGTGTGGGTGCACGCGGGGCGCGCGCTCGGTCGATTCGCCGGTGAATTCGAAGCGCTCGAAGGAACGCTGCTCGACTGGATGCGCTCGGAGTCTCCGCTGCTTCGACAGCGCGCCATCACCGCGTTCGCGTCGCTGCCCGCGGACAAGCTCAAGGTGTTCGGCGGAGAGCTCACGGCGTTGATCGCAGACCCCAAGGTCGAGTCGTACGCGTTGGCCGCAGCGGCCGCGGCGACGCCGTACTTGCTCGTCGAGCGCAAAGACATTTGGGACAAGCTGGCCTCGCGCATCCTCGCTGGCGAAGGCGGAGCAGTCACAGCGCGCGCCCTCGCCCGCGGGCTCGCCGCGCTCTGGCGCCGCGGCGGAACGCAGCAGCAAATCGTCGAACCCCCGCTGCGACAGCTGCGCGAGATGGCCCGCGGGGCGCGAGGCGATCGGCTCGATGACTGGCGACGCTGGCTCTTCGTCCTCGCGTCCACGGACCCGATCGACGGGGCCGAGCGCGACCCGCTCGACCTCGAGCAGGGGCTCGAGAACCTCGTTCGATTGGCGGCGCAGTACGACGACGAAGAGGCAGACGCCCGCGCCGCGCGCTTCGCCGAATCGCTCGCGTCCAACTTCAACGAGGCCAAGAAGATCGCGACGACCGACGGACGAGCGCGTCGGCGCGCGGCAGGCATCAACGCGGTCGAAGGCATCGCGCGATCGCTGGCGCTCGGGCTGTGGGGCCCGCTGCTCGCCACGCGGCCCGCGGGAACTCCGGTGATCGAGCCCGACCTCGAAGACACGTGGAGGACCATCGCGGACGCGCCGCAGTCGCTGCTCGAGCTCGTCGAAGAGCGACGAAAGAACGGCAGCCCCGACCCCGAAGCGGACGAGGCCATCGAAGTCCTCGCGATTCAGCTAGGCGGATACGCGCTCGACGCGTGCGGCGAAGAGCCGGACCTCGGGCCGGGTCGCGGACCGACCGCGCACCACACGTGCATGTGGCTGCGAAAGATCGAGGGACTCACGGGCGGAAATCGCACGCTGCCAGGCGCGCTGCGCAACGCGCTCTCGTCGCTGTTTTGGCGGCTCGTCGACGCGACGCGCGGGACGTCGCTCGGCGAGGTCGACGACGTTCGGTGGCTCGGTCCGTTCGCCGCGTGGTGGGCGCTCGTCGTCGATCGACCCGCGGTGATCGGGCAGGTCGCGTCGGCGCTGCCGATGCTCTCGAAGGACGCGCTCGAGCGTTGCACGATCCTCGCCGAAGAGATCCGCGGAGCGCTGTGCGCGGACCCGACGAAGGCCTGCGACGGTCGTTGGATCAACGCGGTCGAGCAGTCGATGATCGACCTCGAAGCGGACGACACCGAGCTCGCGCACGCGCTCACGGGCTTCGCGCGATCGCTGCAGCGCTTCACGGGCGCCGCAGGAAACAAGCTCGATTTGGACGCGATGTGCCTCGAGCTCGCGATCGGCGCCGAGCGTCTGCACGCCGCGCTCGAAGACCCGGTGACGGGCTTGCACTCGTCGCCGGACGGAGGCGCGTTCGAGAGCGAGAACGCTCCGCGCGTCGCGGCGCTGGTCGCGAGGGCGATTCGCGCGCGAGACCTCACGCCGGTCGCGGTGTGGTTCGGCTCGCTCGGTCCGGTGACCTCGTCGCTCGTAGAGGCGGCGACGACCGCGGCGGTTCGCAGGACACCACCGCCGCCGCCACCGCCGAAGAAGAAAGAGTCGAGCAAGATCATCGAAGGCTACGAGCTGATCAAGCCGCTCGGAGAGGGCGGCATCGGCAGCGTGTGGCAAGTGCGAAAGCCCGGCGCGGATCGCATGTTCGTGCTGAAGATTCCCAAGGCGGACGCGCTCGAAGGGGCGTCGGAGACCGAGCGCGAAGGCATCCTCGCGTCGTTTGTCGAAGAGGCCAAGGCGCTCGCGGGGCTGTATCACCCGAACGTCGCGAACATCATCGATCGGGGCGTCTCGAACGGCTCGCCCTTCCTCGTGCTCGAGCTGTTGATCGGCGCGGATTTGAAGCAGTACTCGAGCGCGCGGCTGCTGACGTTGTTCGAGCTGCGACAGATCGTCGTGGACTCGTGCGCGGGCCTGTCGGCGCTGCACGGGGCGGGGCTGGTGCACCGGGACATCAAGCCGGCGAACCTGTGGATTCGCTTGCCGCTCGCGGGCGGCGAGCGCTTCGATCCAGAGAAGCATCGCGATCCTGCGCGCACGCCGGTGCTCGCCACGGTGGTGATCGACTTCGGAATGGTCCGCGCGTCGAAGGTCTCGAAGGAGGCCGTCGGTCGATTCGTCGCAGGAACTCCGGGCTACATCGCTCCCGAACAGGTCCTCGATCCGATGGAGCTCGACGGTCGCGCGGACCTCTACGCGCTCGCGGGCACGATCTACAACGTCACGACGGGGCGCACGTTCTTCGACGACATCTCGAACCCGCGCGATCGCATCATCGCGCACATGCAGCGTGATCCGTTCGAGGACCCCGAGCGGCTGCGGATCTTTCCTGCGGCGATCGCGAAGCTGCTGCGCGACGCGACGACGAAGAACCCCAACGACCGGCCGATGCCGCTCGAGTTCGGTCGAGCGTTCGCCGCCTCGCTCTGAGCGCGAGACGCGCGATCGAGCGCTCAGTCCTCGCTCTCGGTCCGCGCTTCGGTGAGCACGCCCGTCGCGCACGTGCCGAACCACTTCGGCGCTCCGCCCACCTTGCGCTGCAGCCCGTCGGTCCCGTCGCGAAGGACGAATCGCGCGGGAAATTCCAGGGGGATCGCGAACTGACAGTCCACGATCACGCGACGCGCCTCTTCGCCCGGTCGCAGCGTGTCCGTCCCCGGCGGCAGCAAGATGCGCCCTGGAACGCCGGTGCTTCCGAAGCAGAAGTACCCGCGATGGCCGGAGACGATCCCATAGTGCCGCCCTCCCTCTTGCGCGGTGAGCAAGCGAAGGTCTGCGAACATGCTCGACGTGAAGCGCGCTCGGTCGCGCGCCGAGAGCACCGCGCCACGCCGCAGGACGCGACGCCAATCCGGCGCCTCCCCCAACGGCGCGAACTTGATCGTCGCCAGGTCTCCCGCGGCGATCGCTTCGACCGCGCGATCGAACACGCGGAGGTCCTCGACGCTCACGCGCGCGCGCCGGCCTCGGTACAAGATCGCCAGTCGATCGCCCTTGCGAATCATCCCGCGCTGCACGTGCACGAGCGCGATGCGCGACTGGCCCGCGACGTCGTAGCGCCACAAGACCGTGGCGCGGGCGGCGCCCTCTGCGTCGCGCGCGGGGTCTTGCACCGAGCGATCGATCGTCGCGATCAGGTCGTCGATCGTGGCCTGCCATCGCTCGGAGAGCTGCGCGTTTCCGAGCGCTCCTCGGATCACAGCGACGTCGTCTCCCGCGAAGCCGACCTCGGTGAGCACTTCGCGGACGTCGTTCTCGGCGAGGTCGAGCTGATCGGGGTCGCTCACGACGTCGCAGTGCGACAAGAACACGACGATCTGCGAGACGCCGAGCGCCCGCGCGTACAGAGCATGCTCGCGCGTCTGCGCGAGGGCGCCGTCCGCCGCGCTCACGACCAAGACCACCACGTCCGCCACGCCCGCCGCGGACAACGCCGTCGCCGACAGCCGTCGCGCCCCAGGGACGTCCAGCGAATCGTAGTGGCGATACGGGCTCTCGTGCTCGATCACGCTCGCACGATTGTGCCGGACGAGCTCGCGTCGGATCAGGAAGCCCGGGCTGTCGACGTACACGATTCGCCGTGTGTTTCGGGCCCAAGGGCGGGAGTCGTGCACAAACGATCGCTCGGTGAGCGCGACGGCGAGCCGCGACTTTCCGTGCCCCGAATGACCGAGGATCGCGACGTTGATGTGCGGACGACTGGGATCGAGTGCGGGGCTCGGAAGCACGATGGTGCAGTAGTGTACCGCCATGTTCGAGCGCCCCGAGGAGCTCCTCGCGATGCAGCCGAGCCTCGCGCGCGACCGTCGCACGAGCTTGGAGAGCTACCGATCGGCTGCGCATTGGATCGCGCACGACCCCATCGCCGACTCGCGCGCGTTCGAAGGAGCCCGCTGGCTCGGCGACGGAGTGCTCGACCTGTGCGCCACTCGCTTGGACTCGAGGGGACTCTCGGCGCTCGAAGCGGCGTTCTCGTCGGGCCGCGTCCGTCACCTCTTCGCGTGCAGCAATCGACTCGGTCCCGAAGGCTCGCTCGCCCTCGCCCGCTGCGAGAGCGCTCGCTCGGCGTGGCTCGGAGACAACCAGCTCTCGCTCGACGGCGCGCTTCGAGCGTTCGAGCGCTTCTCCAACGCGAGCGCGCTGTGGCTCGGACGCGCGGCGATCGGCCCAGGTGAGCACCGCGCGTTGCGCGCCGCGATCACCGGATCGACCGCGTTGCGCGCGCTCGACCTCTCGGGCTGCGAGCTCGACGTCGAGGGGTGCCTCGCCGTCGCCGAGGCCGCGCGCCAACGCTCGCTCGCCGCGTTGTTTCTCGACGGAAACGCGCTCACTCCCCGCGGCGCTCGCGCGATGGCGAGCGTCCTTGGGCGGTGCGAACACCTGGTGATGCTGCGGCTCAACGCCACCCGGATCGACGACGAGAGCGTCGCCGTGCTGTGCGACGCGCTCGTTCACGCGCGATCGCTGCGCGCGCTCGGGCTGAGCAGCAACGGCCTCACCGACGCTGGCGCCGCGGCGATCGCTCGGCTCGTCGCAGAGCATCCCGCGTTGAGGGCGATCGAGGTGGGGTTTGTCCCCGTCGAGCACCACAGCGGCGCGGCGCCCAACGAGCTCACCGAGCGAGGCGTGCGCGCGATCATCGACGCTGCGAGCGTGCATCGATCGCTGCGCTCGGTCGAAGCGCGCGGCGCGACGCTGCCCGACCACACGCACGCAGCGCTCATCGAGGCCCTCGCGGAGGCGCGCTCGATCGACGGGTTCGCGCACGAGGGGCTCGCGCTCGGCCCGCACGGAGACGCCCTGCGCGCGACGCTCGCGCGCAACGCCAATCACCAGCGCCCCGCCCCGGATCCTTTCATCCGAGAGCTGCTCGCCCCGCTGCGTCGCTGGCGCTCGCAGCATCGCGAGAGCGTCGCTGCGCCTGCGCTCGTCTCGCGAACGGTGCCCGCGCTCGCCGCCCCGCCCGTGAGCAAAGCGCGCGTGGACGCGGCGATCGCAGCGCTCTGCGACGCGCGCGCGAGAGATGCGCAAGAGCGAGAGCTCACCGAGGACGAGCAGCGGCTGCGACGCGAGGCGCGCGCGTGGGCTCGCCCGATCGAGCGCCGGGCCAAGCGCCAGTCGCGCGACGCGCGACAAAGCGAGCGCGAGCAAGCGTCGCGCGCGAGAGACCGCGCGAAGATCGCGTCGACGGCCATCCGCGCAGGAGCGCCGTCCAGCAGCGCGCAGCTGCTCGAGGCGCCGCAGAAGTGCTACGCGTGTCGCGAGCCGTTCACCGAGCTCGACGCGCACTACGACAGGCTCTGCCCGCGCTGCGCGGCGCTGCATCACCAGAAGAAAGCGCAGCGCGCGGACCTTCGAGGCTGCCTCGCGATCGTCACCGGAGCGCGCGTTCACATCGGCTATCGCACGACGCTCTCGCTGCTGCGCTGCGGATGCTCGGTCATCGCGACGAGTCGGTTCGTCAACGAGGCGTGGGCTCGATTCGCGGCCGAACGAGACTTCGATCAATGGCGCGAGCTGCTCGAGATTCGGCCGCTCGACCTGCGGTTCTCGCGAGACGTCGAGCGCTTCGCGGACAGCGTGGTCGCCGAGCGACGCGCGGTCGACGTCCTGGTGAACAACGCAGCGCAGACCGTCGCGCGTCCGCCGAGCTTTTACGCAGCGATGCGATCACGAGACGAGCTCGCGGCCGCGCGACTGCCGCCGGGGATCACCGCAGCCCCATCGCTCGTCGTCGCGGACACGATGGACGCAGCGATGGTCGATGCCCATCCCGCGGGCAGCGTCGCGGACCCGAGCTCCACCAACTCGTGGCGACACGAGATCGACGACGTCTCGGTGGGCGAGCTCGCCAGCGCGCACGCGGTCAACGTCCTTGCGCCGTACATCCTCGTCGCGCGCCTGCGAACGGCGCTGGTCGAAGCGGCGATCCTGCGAGGTGACGCGTTTGTGCTCAACGTCACGGCGATCGAAGGGCAATTCGCGCAGCGCAACAAGCCCTCGCGACATCCGCATACCAACATGGCGAAGGCCGCGCTCAACATGCTCACGCGCACGATCGCAGACTCGTTTGCCAAAGAGCGCGTGCTCGTGTGCAGCGTCGACCCAGGTTGGGTCTCGCCGCAGAATCCCTTCGCGCAAGACGCCGCCATGCGCGCGAGCGGCTTCGCTCCGCCGCTCGACGCAGAGGACGGCGCGGCGCGCGTGCTCGACCCTGTCTTTCGCAAGAAGAACGGCGAGGCTGTCGAGCACGGGGCGCTCTTCAAAGACTACGTCGTCGCCCCGTGGTGAGCGCGCTCAGTCCACGCTGACGAGCCGAAGCAAATCCGCGCGCGTGACGATTCCGACGATGTCGAGCGCGCGCGTGACGAGCACCGCGCTGCGCCGCTCGAGCACCTTGGCTACAGCCACGAGCGGCGTGCTCGCGCCGAGCTCAGGAAGCGGAGCGCCCATCACGTCGCGAACCGTGAGCTTCTCGAGCTTCTTTGCGCCGCGGTCGACGAGCAGGTCCAAGATGATCCGCTCGGAGATCGTCCCGACGCACACGCCGTCGGACAGCACCGGGAGCTGCGAGATCCCCTTCTTCTGCATCACGCGCACGGCGCGGCCGAGCTTCTCGTCGGCGTCGATCGTGACGACCTTCTTCTTGGCCACCGCGCCCACCTCGAGCCCCGAGAGCGCCAGGCCCGATCGACGCGCGCCCGAAGGCTCGTTGCGCGAGGCGAGCTCGCGACGAACGGCGTGCAAATCGCCGAGGATCGCGCTCGCGGTCTCCATCTGTCCCGCGCCGCGACCGACGATGGTGATGTCCTTCGCGAGGTCGGTCTCGACGACGGCGACGTTGAGCGTCCCGTCGACGGCGAGGCCCGATCCGGCCTCGAGCTCGACGGGCCCCACCTCGGCGCGATCGCGGGTGATCGTCGCGATGAGGCGGATGACCTTTCCCCGCTTCTTGGCGGCCTTCATCGAGGCGGCGGTCACCGCGCGGATGCCTTCGACCTTCACGTCGCGGATCGTGATCGGACGGTTCATGACCGCGTTGGCGAGGATCACGAGCTTGCTCGCCGCGTCCCAGCCGTCGATGTCCTGCGACGGATCGGTCTCGGTGATCCCGAGCTTGGCCGCGTCAGCCAGGACCGCGTCGAACTCCTCGCCGCTCTTCTCCATGCGAGAGAGGATGTAGTTGCAGCTGCCGTTCATCACGCCGCGAATCGCGCTCACGTCGTTGCCCACGAGCGCGTCGCGCACCAACTCGATGATCGGAACCGCTCCGCACACGCTCCCGCCGTACTTCAACGCCACGCCCGAGCGCTGCGCGAGCGCCGCGATCTTCTGAAACTGCAGCGCGAACGGCCCCTTGTTCGCGGTCACCACGTGCCGCCCGAGCCGCATCGCCTCGGCGATGTGCGTGACGCCGGGCTCGCCGTCGACGATGTTGGTCGGAGTCACCTCGACGACGATGTCCGAGCGCACGTTGCGCAGCGCTTGCTCGCCGTTCCATTTGTGGTGCTCGCCCGCGCCGTGCGCGACGTCGCCGCTCTTCTCTTTCGAGCGCAGCAGCTTCGCGAGGTCCAGGCCGCTCGGATCGACGACGGTGCCCGATCGATCCGTCACCGCGACCACGCGAAACGGCTGCGCTCTTCCGTCGGGCCCCGGGCGCATCAGCGCCTTCACGACCCCGCGCCCCACCACGCCGAACCCGATGATGTGCAGGTCCAGCGTTCGGTCCTCGGTGCCCTGCCCCTTCTTGCTCGCCTCTCGCTTCTCTTTCACGGCGCCCGGGACTGTAGCCGCTTTTTACGCTTCTTCGTCAGCCACACGACACAGCGGCGCCCACGCGCAGCGCGCGCAATCCGCTCCCTCTCCGGGCCCGCGCGCGTCGGTCGCGAGCAGCCCGCCCCATCGCCGAACGGACCGCTCGAACTCCGCTCGATCGAGCGCGGCGCTCACGGTCACCACCGCGCCCGCCGACGGCAACAGCAGGTCACGCCCCACGACCGGCTCGCGCAAGAGCGCCTCTGCCGCGATCGCGTAGGCGTCGAGCTGCGGGCGGTAGAAAGCAGCGTTGCGCGCGAACGACGCGGGATCCAACGGGTGCGTCTTGACGTCCATCACCCGAAGGCCATCCGGGCAACGAACGAGCAGGTCGATCGTCCCCCGAAGCAGCGTCGCGCCGACGTCGAGCACGAAGGGGAGCTCTTGCGCCACCACTTCGGTCACGTTCATCGCAGCAAACGCCTCGTGAATCGACGCGATCGCCGCGAGCACATAGCGCTCGCACGGCTCGCGATCCGCTCCGAGCGGCTCGCTCGCGAGCGCCCGGCGCACGGCGTCTTCGTCCACGGTCGATCCGATCCGCGCGTGCTCGATGGCCGAGTGCACCCACGCGCCGATGCTCGCCGACGGGAGCCCCGAGAGCGCCAGCCGCTCTGCGCGCGCCGAACGCACGCTCCGCACGGACACGCGCTCTTCGTCGAGCCGCGCGATCCGGTGCTCTTCGGGGTGCAGGACCGAGAGCCGCACGACCTCGGGGCAGTCGTGCACCGCGACGAGCTCGGTGGGAGAGATGTCCCTCGCAAACGGCTCTTCGAGCGGTGATTCTGCGGATGACTTGATTGTGTGGGCCGACCTCTCGAACGCCTCATCCACGATCTTGGACAGCGCTCGCACCGGAGCCTCGTCAGCCACAGGCTCCACGCTCTCCTCCGCATCTGCGCGCGGCGTCGCGTGCGAGACCAGCACCGGGTGCGAGGCGCCGCTCGGACCGAGCACCCACGCGGCGACCCCTGCCGCAGAGGGCGGCCGCGCGACGACGTCCGTCAGCAGATCTCTCACGTATCGCGTGGACGACGGAGACTTGGACTCCTCGGGCCAGAGCAACACCAGGTGCTCGCGCGCGCGGGTGAACGCCACGTACAAGAGCCGCAGCTGCTCGTCGCGCAGCTGCTCGTGCGCTCCGAAGAGCGCCGAGAGCTTCTCCCACAGAGCGGCGGGCCCCACCTCCGGCACCAGCTCGAGGCCCATCGCGTCGAGCGCCACCGAAGAGAGCAAGACCTCGCGCGCAGGTCGTCGCAGCTCGATCCGAGGAAGCCGCGGCTCGAGCTGATTGCCCAGCGCATCGAGCACGAGGATCGGGTACTCGAGGCCCTTGCTCGCGTGCAGCGTGGTGAGGGAGACGGCGTCGCGCGAGAGCTGCGCGTCGGGCTGCAGCGACTCGTCGTTGCGAAGCTGCTCGAGCTCGACGAGCAGGGCTTCGAGCGTGCGTCCGCGAGCCTCGCGCACGGCCAGCGAGCGTTCGTCGAGCATCGCGAGCTCGTGAGCGACCTCGGCGAAGGCGCGCACGTTCGCGCTGACCTGCGCGGCCGCCGCCTCGTCGCTGCGAAGCGAGAGTCGCAAGGACAGCTCCACGCGAGAGAGCGCGTGCTCGACCGCTTCGACGAGCGGCATCGTGCGAAAGATCTCGCGCGACTGCGAGAGGTCCGCCGCGCAGCGCTCGAGCGCGGCGCACTCTCGCTCGGACAGTCCGAGCACCGACGGGTCGGCGCGGTGCAGCTCGACCGCGCGCTGCGGAAGCCCGCCCACGTTGCGCGCGTGCAGCGCGGCGACCGATCGCTGCGACAGGCCGTACAGCTCGCTGACCAGGACCGACGCGCTCGCGGCGGTGTCCCTCGGGCTCGAGATCATGCGCAGCCACGCGAGGGCCAGCTGCGCTTCGAGCGTCTCGAACCACGGACCGTGCTCGAGCGCCGCGGGGATCCCGCACGCGCGAAGGTCTCGCGCCCAGCGCGCGAGCGAGGCGTGCGTTCGGGCGAGGACCGTGACGTCCGACCAGCGCGGCGCGCGCATCGAGCCCGTCTCGCGATCGAGCACGGTCGTGCTCGCCATCAGCGCGGTGATTCGTCCAGCGACGGCGCGCGCCTTCGAGCCGACCATCGGCCCGCGCTCGATCAGCGCGTGTCGAACGACCTCGAGGCACGGCTCGCGCTTCTCGATGGGCGCCTGCGTGTACGCGTTGTCACTCTCGAGCGGGTCGAACGCGATCTCGGTCTTCGAGAACAGCCTCGCGAACAGATCGTTGGCGAACGCGACGAGCTCGGGCCTGCTGCGTCGCGAGGTGGTGAGGCGATGGACCGCCCGATCGCGCGACGCGTCGTCGATGAGCGCGGCGAACAGGGCCGAGTCCGCCGCGCGAAAGCCGTAGATCGCTTGCTTCAAGTCGCCGACGTACGCGACCTCGACGCCTCGCTCTCGCAGCGCTTCGAAGATGCGAAACTGCATCGGCGCGCTGTCTTGAAACTCGTCCACCACGATCAGGTCCAGCGTCGAAGCGACCAGCGCGCCGTAGGACATCGTCGCTGGCGCGCGCCCTTCGAGCAGCGCGAGCGCGAAGGTCTGCATGTCGTCGAAGTCCACCGCGCCGAGCCGACGCTTCTCGCGGTCGAAGGCGTCGAGCGTCGCGGCGGACAGCTCGATCACCGAACGCACGGCGAACGCGAGGCGCTCGCGCAGCGCGGGGTGCTCCATGCAAAACGTGTCGGCGCACTTTTTCACGAGCGCGCCCAGGGCGAACTGCTTGCTCGCGTCGATCGACCCAGAGCCGGCGATCGTGAGCGCCAGCGACAGCCGCGCGCTGATCTCCGTGTCAAACGACGCTTCGTCGACGGACGCTAGGATCGCGTAGAGCGGGCGGTCCTTCTGCGTCGGCGGCTCGGGCTTGGCGCGGACAAACGCGAGCGCCTCGCGCACCGCGCTGTGAAAGGCCTCGTCGACGGCGAGAGCCCCGCGGCTCGGCGACGGCATCGCGTCGATCAACCGCGCAGCGGCGAGGTTGGCCTCGTCGCGCAGCCGCGCCGCGCTCATCGCAGCAGAGCGCGATTTGTCCAGGACCGTGCGGATGCTCGAGCGCAGTCTTCCTGCGGGAGAGTCGGCGTCACTGCGGCCTCGCTCGCTCAGCCCGAGCCCCGGTCCGAGCGCGTCGAGCACCGCGTCGAGCTGCGCTGCGGGCATCGACGAGAGGGCGCTCTCCATCGCGTCTTCGCGCAATCGCGTCGACGATCGCTCGTCGAGGACGAGCGGATCGGGAGGGAGCCCCACCGCGGTCGGATAGCGACGAAGAAGCTCGAGCGAAAATCGGTGGATCGTGCACACCGCGGCGGCCTCGATGCGCGAGGCCTGCTCGCGAGCGCCCGCGCGCAAGAGCCTGGCGCGCAGGCGCGCCTGCAGCTCGGCGGCGGCAGCTTCGGTGAAGGTGACCGCGGCGATGCGCTCGATCGGCGTTCCTGCGAGGACGCGCGCGGCGAGGTGCTCGATGATCCAGTACGTCTTTCCAGAGCCTGCGCCCGCAGAGACGAGCGTCGGAGCGTTGTTCACGGCGTCTCTCCCTGCATGTCGAAGCGGCACAGCAGGCGCGACGGGCAGCCCTCGCACGAGCGAATTCCCGCGGTTTCGAGCGCCGCTCTGCGCGCGTGATCGTGCGGCAGCACCGGCGAGTCTCCCGCGGCGATCGCGTCGAACACCACCGAGAAGCGCCGCTTGGCCTCGGCCGCGACCGCCGTGAGCGACGCGTCCGTCGCCCCTTCTCCAAACGCACCTTCGCGCGCGACGACCTTCGTGTCCGCGCGCTGCAACGAGACCGTCGCGAGCGCGTCGACCTCGACGCCGTACTGCTTCGCGACCACCGCAGGAAGCACCGCAGAGGCCGCGCCCACGCCGAGAACCCTCCGCGCTTGTTCGTCTTCGAGCTTGCCCATGCGCAGGTCGACGATGACCGCGCGCCGGCTCGCTCCGTCTTCGATTTGTTCGACCCTCGCGACCTCGGCCCGCACGCGAACGCGCTTGGGCGCCGAGGGGTGCTCGCACGGCAACTCGATCTCGACCGAGGACGCTTCGTCGGTCTTCTCACTGGTCGAATCGCTGGACTTGGGCGCGGAGATCTCCGTCGCCTTCCACCGCTTGCGCTGCAGTCCGAAGCGCCGCACGAAGGTCCGCAGCACGCGCCGAGCGCCCGCGGTCTCGAGCGCCGCGCCCTTGGCGTCGTCGTGCTCCATCGCCGCGTCGAGCGCTCGCTCGACGTCACCGTCGCTCGCGTCGAGCGCGCGCACCGCGCGATGGGCCGCGCTCATGAGCGCGCGCGGCCCCCATTTGGGCCCAGCCGCGAGCGGAAGCCATCGAAGTCGAAGGACGCCCCGCGTCGCGAAGGCGAAGGCGCACTTGGTCGCGAGCTCGAGGTCCGCCGGCGAATACTCAGGCTTGTCGAGCAGCGGCCGAAGCGCGGAAGCAATCGCAAAATCACGGGACGGAGCGAGCCTCGCCTCGAACAGCATCGCGGGCTCGGGATGGGCGCGCGCAAACTCGTCGACGAGCGCGAGCGCTTCGTCATCGAGCCCGTCACCCACGCGCGCGGCGATCCGTCGACGGCGCGCCGCCACGGTCTCGCTCAGCGGGTTGAGCACCGAGCGCACGTGACTCAGCGCGCGGCGCTCGAGCATCGCGGCGACCGAGGGAGCGAACGCGTCGAGCACCACCGCGCGCGTCGAGCAGGGCTCGAGCGTGCTTCCCGCGCCGTCGCGATGCGGGCGCACGAGCACGAGGCGCTCGGTCGGGCTCGCGAGCAACCGCTGCGTGTTTCGCTGGGCGATCTGCGCGAACACGCCCTCGTCGGGCAGCTCGCCGAGCGCCGCGATCGAGCTTCGTCCGAGCGCGGCGCGCTCGACGCTCCCGAGCCACGGAAGTGATCCGCCCACGGCAGGATACCGTCCGCGCGCGAAGCCGAGCACGACGAGGATCGCCGGCCGCTCGTCGCACGGGTCGCTCTCGCTGACGACGCGCACGCGGTCCGCGCGGCGATGATCCACGCCGTCGGCGAGCGCGGGGAGCATTCGTTCGACCCGCAGCAAGAGCGGCGTGGGATCGTGGTTCGAGAGCACCGCGGGCTCTCGCTCGACGCCCTCGAGCACCGCGCGCATCGCGTCGCGAATCGCCGAGGCGCTCGCCACCCACCACGCCGCGGCCCGCGCGTCGCGCACCGAGGCGCGGATGCGCTGCGCGTTGGCGAAGCGCTGAAGGACCGTGTGCACCAGCGTTCGCAGTCGATTCACTCGAAGCTCGTGGACGACCTCTCGAAACGGCGCCTCGCCCTCGAGCTCGTTGATCAGCGCGAGCACGGATTTGCGCTGCTGCTCGAGCGCCGCGGCGCGCGCGGGATCGAAGACGCGCTCGGCGCCTTCGTCCACCGTGGCGAACGCGTGCTCTGCGGGGTCGGTGCACTCGATCACCGCCGCGCGCACGTCGCTCCAACGGTGATCGCGGCCCGCGCGGAGCCGGGCGACGATGCGATCGCGATCGCTGCCCCACGTGCCCGAGCCCGGCGACGAGAGCACCGTGGCGAGGTCGAGCGCGTCAGGGCCGCGCCACGCGAGGCGCACCGCCGATCGCACGACGCCCCACAGCGGGACCACCGTCGCGCTGACGCTTCCCTTCCATGCGCCGCGCACGCCGAATCGCTCGAGCGCCCGCAACACGCGCGGCCCGTCGCCGAGCGCTCCCGGAACGGCGATCGCTACCCTCGCCCGCTCGCGCTCGGGCAACGAAGCGACCCACTCGGCGACGGCGTTGGCCTCGTCCTCTGGGTCGCGCGCCGAGCACTCGACCACGCGACCATCATCGCGATCGACCTGCTCTCCGAGCGGAAACCTCGCGAGCGCGTCCAGCGAACTCTCGGGCTGCGACGGATCGTCCGCGGGTCGCGCGGCGGTGCGCCGCCAACCCCACACCCACGGCGCGACGTCCACGCGCGCCCCCGCGTCCGCGAGCGCCTCGAGCACCGCGCGCTCGATGGGCGAGAGGTAGTCGGCGCCGTCGACGTAGAGCTCTCTCCACGAGGGCGGAAGCGCGCGTCGATCGCACTCGATCCAGCGACGCATCCGCGCGATCCCGTCGAGCGCGCGCGTCTCGCTCAGGCCTCGCTCGACCGCGCTCGCAGCACACGAAATCAACGCCAGATGCGCGCGCACCGGCGCCTCGACCGCGCGATCGAGCGCAGCGCACGCCTCGTCGACGATCGCCTGCTCTCCCCGCCAGAACGCCGATCGAACGATGTCCGCCGACCGCAGCAGCGCGCGCGCGACCGAGCTCGGGTCGACCGAGAGCGCTGCGCCGAGCGCCCGGTCTTCGCCCCGCAGCGCTTCGAGCGCGCGCTCGACCCAGAGCACTCGCGTGGCCTCGTGCGGAAACTCTCGTCGCTCGAGCCCCGCCGCGCGCTCGAGCGCGTCCATCAACCGGGCCCAGTCGATCGCGGTCATCCAAGCGCCGCCCTCGCTCGCGATCGCGCGCTCGACGCCGCGCGCCGCTGCCGCGCTCGCGCACAGGACCACCGCCGGGCTCGACGGCGTCGCCCGCAGCGCTCGCCTCACGATCGCCGCGCGACGCGCCCGCTCTCGCGCCACGGTGAACTCGACACGCAGCCCCGTGTTCATCGCCTGCTCGCGTGCCAGAGAGCCGAGCGAAGCAGCAACTTTTCGACAACGGCGCGGCGCCCCGACGCGGTCCTTCGTGCGACGAGGTAGCCGTCCTACAGGCGATCGCACTATGGTTCGCGGGACGACCCTCCCCGTCGAGCGATGGACGCAGAACAACACCGACGCGACGCAGCCGAGCGCTCGTTTTGGGGCGCAGTGATCGCCGCGCTCGTGCGCGCGCAAGTCGACGTGCAAGCCGCGCAGATCGCGTACAACGCGGTCTTCTCGCTCGGTCCCATCCTCGCGCTCAGCACCACAGCGCTCTCGTTTGTGCCCGACGCGAGGCTGCGCCACGCGGTGAGCGCGCACGTCCTGCCGTACACGCCGGACGCGGTCCGTCCGTGGCTCGAGTCGCAGCTCAGGCTCGTCACCGACGGGCCCAACGCCGCGCTCGTCGTGCTCAGCATCGTCGCGCTGCTCTGGAGCGTGTCTTCGACGACGGGCGCCATCGCGACCGCGCTCGGCCACGTGGGGTGGAAGCTCAGGCCCACGTGGATCGGCCGAAAGCTCAGCGCGCTCGCGCTCGGGATGGGCCTGGTCGTCGCGCTAGTGCTCGCGGCGATCGGCGCCACCGTGGGGCCGCGCGCGTTTCACTTCGTGGCGCGGTGGTTTCCACACGTGCTCGCGTGGCAGCCGCTGTTCTCGGCGCTGCGGTGGCCCGTGGTCGGATTGGTGTTCGGCTTCGTCGCGGCCTCGACGTTCTATCTCGCCACCATCGAGCGCCCCCGCTGGTACGCCGCGATCATCGGCGGAATGACCACCGCCCTGCTCAGCGTCGTCGCCTCGGCGCTGCTCGGCCTGTACCTCGCGTTCGCGCCGAGCATGGGCGCCTGGGGCGCCGCGGGCGGGATGTTCGCCACGCTCTTGTGGCTGTGGCTCCTCGCGCTCGGCCTGGTCGTCGGCGGCGTCATCGCGTTCGTGCTCGACGCGCGCTGGAGGCTCCATCAACGATCGCTGCACCCGAGCTTCTCGATCCGCCGCCCGCGCGGCCGCGGAAGCGCGCGAAGACCGCCTCGCCCCTCGCGCGCCCGACGCACGGAGCGCCGACGCTGATGCGCCTTCGCTCGCTGCTCTTCGCGTGCGTCACCGTTGTGACCGCGCAGTGCCATCGCTACCAGCCCGCCGCGCCGTGGTCGCCGCCCGAGGAGGACGCCGAGGCCCTCGACGGGCGCGGGGACGCGATCAGCGACGCACACACAATCAACTCATCCGATATTTCACAGGGTGATTCGTCGATCGTGACCGGTGATGGGGCCGCCGCGCGGCGCGTGCGAGAGCGTCGCTGCGTGAGCCACGCGCTGCCGCCCGAGGACTTGGGCGCGGCTCCGACGGACGACGGCGGCGTGTCCATCGCGTTCTCGGGGCGCTCGTGGGGCGTCTCGTGGACCGAGCGCGTCGACGGAGAAGACGCCGTGTATTTCGCGGCCGTTGGAGAGCACGGTCGGCGGATCGACACGCCCGTTCGCGTGACCGAGCGCGGCTATCGAGGCAGGCACCCCTCCCTCGTGTGGACCGGCGAGCAGTGGATGATCGTCTCGTCCTCGGGCTCGGCGCGGTACGACGAGCTGTGGGTGCAGCGCCTCAACGAGCGCGGCGTCGCCGTCTCTCGCGCGCGAAGAATCACCGGGCGTGATCGCTTCGATCGACACCCGGCGCTCGCCGCGGTGCCGTCCGGCGGCTACGTGCTCGCGTGGTCCACCGAGCTCGAGCCTCGCAAACACAAGATCATGGCCGTGCGGCTCGGAGCATGGGGGCAGCAGCTCGCGCCGCCGATCGAGCTCGTCGAACGCACTTCACGCTTGAGCGACGTCGCCGTCACCGCGCGCGGCGACGAGGTGATCGTGAGCTGGAGCGCCATGCGTCCGACGACCTTCGCCATCGAGGCCGTTCGCCTGGATCCGCTCACGCAGAGCACCGCGGGCGTCGCGCGCATCGTGTCGGCGCCGCACGGACTCGCCGACCGCGCGCCGCGAGGCGCCGTGGTCAACACCGCAGGCACGCTCACGTTCGCGTGGGAGCAATGGGCGCACGGCGCCTCGGGCGTTCGCCTCGTTCACTTCGGGCGACGGCTGCGCGGCGAGCTCGACAACGAGACGATCTCCGTCGAAGACGAAGGCGCGACGCTGCTCGCCCCCGCGCTGGCCACGCTCGATGACGGCGCGATCGTCCTGGCCACGCAGCGCTCGGTCGGCGAGGTCGACCACTCGGTGCTCATCGAGACCCGGTCGGTCGACGATCGCCAGCTCGGGCCGCGGATTCGAGTGCGAGGTCACGAGGGCGTCGCCGAACGACCGCTGCTTTCACTGGGAAATCACGCGCTCGCCGTCGTCACCCGCGGCCCGCGGGGCCTGGCGCTGCACCGGGTTCCGCTCGTCGAGTGCCCCTGACCGTGGCGGCCCCGAGCGTCGGTCGTCGCGCCCCCCGCGACCGTGGCGAAACAACGCGATCGGGTGTGTACTTCGCCCGCCAACGGTGTTTTTTTCACCGCCCAGGTGAAGGTTACTCAAACGTCGAGCGTATGAGAGCGAAGCCGGTGCTCCATCAACCGGCCGTTCTTCATCGAAGAGGGAGATAGAGGTTCACAATGCGCACGGTTCGTTCTTCTGTGAAGTTGTTGGCCGGACTGGTCGTCGGCGCCGCCGCGCTCAGCGGATGTATCATTCGTACGAGCCCCGGCTACTACAGCACCACGGGCGGCACCGTCGTCGCGGGCAGCCCCGGCTACTACACGAGCGTCCTGCAGATCGGCGGATCGCAGGCGAACTTCGGCTACGTCACGATGGGCCCCGGATTCACGCCGGACCCCGTCAACGTCAACGTGGTCTCGGGCGGCGTGTTCAACGCGCGCAACATGGGCCTGCCGAGCGGATGCATCGGCTGGGTCACCCGCACGCCGGACTACATCGTTCGCTTCACGGGCTACTCGCAGCGCCTGCGCTTCTTCGTGCAGAGCCAGGCTGACACCACGCTCGTGATCAACGCCTCCAACGGCACGTGGCACTGCAACGACGACGCCGTCGGCCGCAACCCCGTCGTCGACATCATCGGCGCGCAGGCTGGTCAGTACGACGTCTGGGTCGGCAGCTACCGCCAGGGAGAGCGCGCCGTCGCGACGCTCTCGATGACCGAGCTCAACTACGGCCCGGGCATGTGATTCGTTCGCGGGGGGATCTGCGGGGAGGATCGTGACGGCGTCACGCCGCGCACACGCGCGTTCGAGCATCCCCCCCAATGCGTCGATCAACCGTCGATCAACCGTCGATCAACCGTTGATCAACCGTTGATCACTCGTCGTCGCCGCCCACGTCACGCTTGGGGCGGAGGTTGCACGCGAGGATCTTCTTGCGCACGCGGACGTTGGCCGGCGTCACTTCGACGAGCTCGTCCTGATCGATCCACTCCATCGCGGTCTCGATCGTGAGCAGCTTCGGCGAGTGCAGGATGGTGTTCTCGTCCTTGCCGTGGTTGCGCACGTTCGTGAGCTTCTTCTCGCGGATCACGTTCACGTCCGTGTCATTCGGACGGTTGTGCTCTCCCACGATCATGCCCTCGTACACTTGCACGCCGGGCGTGACGAAGAACTCTCCGCGCGGCTGCAGGTGAAACAGCGCGTACGGCGTCGCCTCGCCCTGACGATCGCTCACGATCGCGCCGTTGGCGCGGCGGAGCATCGGACCGCCCCACGGCTGCCACCCGTGAAACTGCGTGTTCAAGAGCCCGAGCCCGCGCGTCGCGGTCAAGAACTCGCCGCGAAAGCCGATGAGCCCGCGCGAAGGAACCTCGAACTCCACGCGCACGCGTCCGTGCCCGGGGCTGCTCTGGTTCACCATGATTCCGCGGCGCTCGCCGAGCCGCTGCGTGACGACGCCCACGTACTCGTTGGGCAGGTCGCACACCACCAGCTCGATCGGCTCGCACAGCTGTCCGTCCACTTCGCGCGTGACCACCTCGGGGTTGCCGAGCGAGAGCTCGTAGCCCTCGCGGCGCATCGTCTCGGCGAGGATCGCCAGCGCGAGCTCGCCGCGCCCGTACACGAGAAACTGATCGGCGCTCTCGGTGTCCTCCACGCGCAGCGCAGGGTTGCGCAGCACCGCGCGGTACAAGCGCTCGCGGATCTGTCGCGACGTGACGAACTTGCCCTCGCGTCCGGCGAACGGCGAGGTGTTCACGCCGAAGCGCATCTTGATCGTGGGCTCGTCGACGGAGATGCGCGGCAGCGCCTCGGCCGTCACCGTGTCGGCGATCGTGTCGCCGATCGAGACGTTCTCCATACCCGCGATCGCCAGGTTTTCTCCCGCGCCGAGCGACTGCGCGCGCTTGCGGGCCAGCCCCTCGAACGAGAGCAGCGTGACGACCTTCGACTCCTCCGTGCTGTTCGCGCGGATGAGCTTGATCTTGTCGCCCTCTTTGATGGTCCCGCGCACGACGCGGCCGATCGCGAGGCGACCGACGTAGTCGTCGTGGTCGACGGACGTGACGAGCACCTGCAGAGGCGCCGTCGGATCGCCCTTGGGCGCCGGGACGTACTCGACGATCTTGTCGAACAACGGACGCAGGTCGTTGTTCGTGTCGGTGAGGTTGTTGCGCGCGATCCCGAGCTTTCCGATCGCGTACAGCACAGGAAAGTCCGCTTGTTCGTCGGTCGCGCCCAGGTCGCAGAACAGGTCGAACACCTCGGAGACGACGTCATCGGGACGCGCGTCCGAGCGATCGATCTTGTTGATCACCACGATGACCTTGAACCCGCGCTCGAGCGCCTTGCGCAGCACGAATCGCGTCTGCGGCAGGGGTCCTTCCGCAGCGTCGACGAGCAGCAAGCACGCGTCGGCCATCATGAGCGTGCGCTCGACTTCGCCGCCGAAGTCCGCGTGGCCAGGGGTGTCGACGATGTTGAGCTTGTACTCGCCCCAGCGGACAGAAGTGTTCTTCGCGAGGATGGTGATCCCTCGCTCGCGCTCGAGGTCGTTCGAGTCCATCACGCGGTCGGGGACCGCTTCGTTGTCTCGAAACGTTCCGGCCTGGCGGAGCATCATGTCGACGAGCGTGGTCTTGCCGTGGTCGACGTGCGCCACGATCGCGATGTTGCGAAGCTTGTCCTGCGGGTGCATTGAGGCCGCGGCGGTTACCACGGCACCCCGTGCACTGTCACGCCACCCCACCGTCCCAGTCGACGAAATCACCGATTTCGTCGACGCTTCCTCGTGACATTCCTGCGTCGCGGCGCGAGGCCATCACGGACGTTCGCCTGTTATTTCAGCGACGGATCACGCGTGCGGACCAGCCGCGCCCGCGGCGTTCGCGCTCGCCGCGACCGGCGTCACCGTGAGTCGAAAGCGCCCCGCGCTCACCGCGCCGAACCCATCGACGACGATGAAGTACGTCCCGGGATCAAACGTCCGCTCGACGCGCGCGCGCTCGTTGATGCCCGGCAACGGATCGTCGTTGCACGCCCACTCGCTGCGCTCGTCCGCGCACGTGCGACGAATGTGAAGCACGGGGTCGTAGCGCTCGGACAGCCGCTGCACGTCCACGCGAAGCGTCTCTCGCCTGCGAATCTCCAAGCGAAACACCTGCTCTGGGCTGCGCGCGAGCGCGCCGCACGAGGCGCGCATCAGGTCGTCGCCGCGCGTCTCGCCCTCGACCGAGCCGCCCACCGCGAGCGCAGGAGCCGCGCGGCACAACGCCGCTACGCCCCGCGGATCGTCGAGCGAGCGCGCGCAGCTCGCGTAGCCCTCGCACTCGCGCTGCTGAAGCCTCGTCGCCTCGCCGAGGTTGGCGTCCGCGCCCTCGCCGCGCGCGAGCATAAACGCTGCGTTTCCGCAGCCCGAAGTGCTGCCCGAGTCGCACGCGCGCCGCGCGCGAGCGAGCGCTCGGACGAGGTCGCGCTCGGTGCCGACCCCCGCTCGCGTGAGCGACGAGACGATCTCGCACGCGAGCCCAGGGTTCTCGGTGTCGTTTTGACACACGCGGATCAGGTCGCCCGTGGCGCGCGCAGGGTCCGCGGCGATGCCGTACAAGCCCGCCAATCGCAGGCTCGAGGCGGCGACGCAGGACGCGTTTCCGCCGCTCGAACACGCTCCGTCGAGCAGCGGCAGAACATCACGCGGGACGAGCTCGTTGCCCGACGCGACCCCCTCGTACACCAGCGCGTTGACGACCGTCGCGCACTGCGCGCGCCGCGCGCCCCCGCACACGGTCCGGGCGTATTCGAGCGCGTCCGATCTCCCTCCCGCCGTCGGAAACCGAAACCTCGCCCTCATCCCGAGCGCGCACGACTCGCTCGACCCGAGCTCGCACCCTCGGTCCGCAAAGCGAACGATCGCTCGCCCGTCGGGCCGCGCGACGCCGCTCGAAAACTCAGCGAGCGCCGTGCACGCGAGCGGGCTGCCCGCGGTGCAAGCGCGCTCGAGCAGCGGCGCCGCGCGCTCGACGTCCTGCGCCACGCCTTGTCCACGCAGGACCATCACCGTGAAGCGAAGGCACGACTCGACGTCCTCGAGCTGACAGCCACGCCCGTAGAGCGCTGCGGTGCGCTGCTCGGCCTCGTCGCCGTCGCTCTCGGCCCACATCGCGGCGACCATTCGACACGCGACCGCCTCGCCGCCCTCGCACGCGGCGTCGAGCGCGCGCGCGGCGGCCTCGACGTTCGCAGGGCGATCTCCCTGGGGCCTGAGCGCGAGCTGCCCGTACTCGAAGCACCCGTGCGGCGCCGAGCGATCGCAGGTGTCGCGATACAGCTCGAACGCGCGGGTCGGATCGCGGTCGATTCCGTCTTCGCCACGCTCCATCGCGCGCGCCAAGAGCACGCACCCGAAGCCGTTGCCCTCGCGGCATCCCTGCCTGAGAAACCGCGCCACATCGCGCCGCGCCGGGTCGAACGGTCCGCGAAACTGCCGCAACGCGACGGCGTGGTTCGAGCACCCGAGCGCGGCGCCGAGCTCGCATGCGCGCAGCGACGAGCTGAGCGCGCGCTCTGCGTTGTGCAGCGGGCCCTCGGGGTACACGATCGCTGAGACCTCGGCGCACGAGGGGCCGTGGCTGAGCGAGCAGCCGCGCTCTGCTGCGCGCAGGCCCGAGGCGTTGTTGTTCGCGATCTGGTGGTAGCCCGACGCGACGAGGCAGCTCTCTCCGTCGCGCAGCTCGCAGCCCGCCTCGCTGATGCGAATCGCCGCAGGAATATTGCGTGGCCGCGCGTCCTCCGCCCCGTACACGAGCGCGAGCGTCGGGCAGCGCGCGGGGCTCGCGCGGCACGCGGCCACGTCACGATCCACTTGCGTTTGCGCGACAGGCTGCGCGCGATTCGCGGTCGTCGCGCACGAAGCCAGAAACAACCCAGCGAGGGTGAGCCCCCAACGCACGAGATGCGTGTCTCTCATGCGTCGAGCGTATCAGCACTCGTGATCGAGTTGCGACGCGATGTGCTGCAGGTGCGCGAGCGTCGAGCTCTCGAGGCGCGCGCGACGCTCGTGCACAAACGCCGCGATCGATCCTCGCGCGACGCGGACGATGGCGACGTTCTCTTCGCCTGCGAGCGCGCAGCGGTCGATCTCAGCGCGAAAGAGCACCTCGAGCTTCATCGTTCGCTCGTCGACGTACGCCCCGACGTAGCGAAGCTGCGCGCGGTCGAAGCGCGCGTCGAGCGCGAGCTCTTCGTCGATCTCTCGCGCGCTCACCTCGAGCACGTGCGCGCGCAGGTCTCCATCGTCCTGGGGTTCGGGCGGCGTCGCGACCCCGCCGATCGCGCCGATGCGCGCGCGGTCGAACTGCACGCGCTCTCCGCGCTCGAAGAACGCGTACGACGCGCTCGCGCGCTCGAAGATCAACACTCCTGTCCCGATCGCGTACAACCCCGGACGCTCGAGCCCGTTGGCCCTCGCCCACGCGTACGGACCGTACGACGAGCGCGCCACGCGAAAGCGCGCTCGCTCTTCGTCGATCGTCGCGCCCGTGCACACGAGCAGCGGACCGTCGAAGAAGAGCGGCGATCGCGCGCGCTGCGCGGCGACGAACGCGCGCACCGCATCGAGCTCCGAGGGCGCGAGCGTCGGGGGCGAACGATCCCACTCGAACTCGAGCTGCTCCCACCGGTGGCCGAGATGCCGCATGGCACGAGCGTACGCCGTCCCCGGTTCGAAACCGATCTGTGCCACACGCACGAGCACTCCGTCGGACCTCCCGGTGGGACAGATTTCTCCCCGCGTGAAGACCGCGAGAGACCGGCGATTGACCGTGAATTTGCACGGCACACCGCGGTTTCGAAGCTGGCATCGCGATTGAATCTCGACGCGCGCGTGAGATCCCTCGCCCGCTCGATCGCCTCGTCGCTCTTCGCCGCGCTCTCGATCGCAGGCTGCGCCGTCGGCTCGGTCGAGACCGGTGCCTTCGGGAGCGACGGAGTGAAGTCGAGCCCCTCGACCTTCGCCGAAATCCTCGCGGGAACGCCCGCGACCGCCGTCACCTCCGCCTGCGTCGTCCGCACCGAGAGCATCACGTGCGCCGGGACGCTCATCGCCGCCAACGTCGTTCTCACCGCGGGTCACTGCGCCGCAGGCCGCTCGTCGTGGACCGTCGTGTGCCCCAACACGGGCGACCTCGCGCCGCGCAACGTGAGCGAGACCGCCGTCGCGCCCAGCTATCCCGGCGGAGGAGCGCAAGTCGACACGCGCGTGGGCTCGGACCTCGCGCTCTTGCGCCTCGATCAACCGTTTGCCGCCGCTGCGGCCGCTCGCGTCGAGTTCGATCCGATGGGCTCTCGCCCTCGCGCCGTCGCCGTGGGTCGCCACGGAGACACCGAGCAGCTCGCGATCAGCCGACAGTTCGCCATCAATTACGCTGAGCCCACCCGAGGCTACGCGTTCGGCGTCGATCGCGTGATCATCGCGCCGAGCGACGCGGGCGGCGGCCTGTTCGACCCCGAGACCATGGCGCTCTACGCAGTCTCGTCCTCGAGCGTCGCCGTCACCGCGTGCCGGCCGCGACAGCCGTGCACGCTCTGGTCGGCGATCGCGCCAGCGTCGCAGTGGATGCGCTCGCGCCTCGAAAACTGGGGCGCGAATTCAAACCCCGGCCCTGGTGACACTGGCGAAGAGCCTCCGCCCGCGGGCGGCGACGCGGGTGCGCCCGATCCCGCCGCGGACGCAGGAGCCATGGGCGATCCCGGTGACGTCGGCGAAGAGCCCCCGCCTGCGAGCGGCGAGGACGCGGGCGCGCCCGCTCCTCCGATGAGCTCGACGCCGTCCGATCCGTGCGCGGCGGCCACGGACTGCGCTGCGTGCACGGCGATTCCAGTGTGCGGGTTCTGCAACGGGCGCTGCACGTTGGGCCTGCCGTTCGGGCCGCTGAACGCAGCGGTGTGCGCCGGACAGCCGTGGCAGTGGAGCGCGAGCGACTGCCGCTGAGCGGCTACTTCGCGAGGGGCATCGGGGGTCCGGGGATTCCGTCGGGAGCGAGCGTAGAGCCGAGGATGCGAAGCATCACTTTGCGCGCGCGCTTCTTGTCGATCTCGCCGCCCGGCTGCGCCCGCGCGAGAAACGCGTTGGACAACCCCTCGACGCACAAGAGCAAGCCGCGCAGCACCATCGGATCGATCCGTCGCCGCTGCGAGAGCTCGATCTCGCGCTCGAAGATCGCGGCGATCTCGTCGAGCTGATCCTCTCGCCTCCGTTCGAGCGGAGAGCTCGGTCGCATCGCCTCCGCTTGCAACACGCGCAAGAGCTGCCCGGCCTCCGAGTGAAACTCCAAGAAGCTCCAGATCCCCGCCTCGAGCTTGCCCCACGCGTCGTCGTGCTCGGACACCACTCGACGAATGCGCTCGATCACCTTCGCGCACGCGACCTCGTACAGCGCGAGCAGCACCTCGTCGGTGTTGCGAAAGGACCGATAGAACGTCCTGCGCGCGACGCCCGAAGCCTTCACGATCTCGTCCACCGTCGGGGCCTTCGCGCCGCGCCGAGAGAAGACCTCCGAAGCGCCCTTCAGGATCTTGTGCCGCGTGAGGTCGAGGTCGAGCGGATCACTGTCGGTTGGGGTCGTTCGAGCTGTCGTCGAGGCTTCGCGCCGCTGAGTCATGGCACAGCATGTATCCCGCCTAACATGGCCTTACAACAGCATCGAAAGGTTGTATTTCAGTCACTGATGATCGCCAGTCAGTTTTCCAGGTTCAGATCGGCATCCGTGATCAGACACAGTCTGTGTCACGTATAATGGTCGCGATTGAACGATCGTCGTGAATCTTTGGGATCGATCGCTGACACACACGAGTTTTTGTCGAAGCAACCAACGGCGCTCCTTGTCCTTGAACGAGAGCCAATTTCCACGCTGATCGACGGGCGTCACGACCCGCTCATCGCGATCGAAGAGCGAGCGCCGCGCTACCCTCGTGCGTCGCGATGGTGATTCGTCCTCTCGCTGCTGCGCCCGCGCTCGTGATGGTCGCGCTCACGAGCTGCGCCACAGCCGAGCGCGCTCAGGACACTCCCGTCGTTCGCGCGCTCACTGCCCCACGCACCCTGCTCGACGATGATCCGCTCGCGCTCGAGACGCTCCTCGCAGAGTGGCGCTCGATCGACGCGCGTCTGCGCGCCGAGCCGCCTCCATCCCGCGAACACACCGACGGAACCTCGTCTCTCACCACCACCGAGTGGCCGCTCTTCTCGCGGGTGTACTTCGCGCTCGCGAGCTGCGCTCTCGCCTCGAGAGCCGAGCCCTCGGTCGCACGCACGCTTCGCGCCGCCGCCGCACGCGCGCTCGACGAAGCGCTCGCCCCCTCGCGCACCGCGTGGATCCACGATCACTTCGGCGACGCGCTCGAGAGCGATGCAGCGCTTCCGTCCACACTGCTGCACGGCAACGTGCTCTACGCCTTCGAGCGCTGCGGCCCGAGCGCCGAGCTCGCGTCGCTCGCCACGCGCGCAGATCGCATCGCCACCGCGTTCGAACGCGCGTTCGCGCAACGCCCCGACGCAGCGCTGCCGTCGTACCGAACGCTGACCTGGATCACCGACAACCTCCCCGCGCTCGCCGCGCTCGAGCTGCGCGCGCGACGCACAGGCGGCGATCGACCGCCGTTCTCTGCGCGGTGGATCACCTTCGCGCGCGAGCGTTCGATCGACGCGCGCACGGGGCTCGTGATCGCGCCGTACAACACCGCCGCCCGACGCCCCATCGGTCCTGCGCGCGGGTGCGCGACGATGATGAGCCAACCGATGCTCGCGGTGATCGACGCGACCTTCGCGGCCGACCAATGGAGCCGCGCGAGTGAGCACCTCGTGCGCTCCGTCGCTGGCCTCACGGGCGCTCGCGAGTACGCAGAGGGCGTCGCGGGCCGAGCCGATCGAGACAGCGGGCGCATCGTGCTGGGCATGGGCGAGGCGGCGAGCGGATTCGCGATCGCCGCCGCTGCGAGCATGGGCGATCACGAGACTGCGCGACGGCTCGCGGTCAGCGCATGGCTCGCCGCGAGCCCTCGGCGCGACGGCCCGCGCATCGAGACCTCGCTGCCCACCGTCGGCCACGCGATCATTCTCTATGGAAAATCGCTGGTGCGCTGACCGGGCATCTCGAAAACACACCCACGCATTCAAGTCTTCGTCCGCTCGCCGCGTCCGCCCTCGCTCGCCACGCTCTCGCGCTCGCTGTTCGGCTCGGAGCGACCAGCGTGGCTCGAATCCATCATCGCTGCATCTGCCACGACATCGCCCGAGTTCGGTGTTCGCGAAGGCTCTGTCACATAGCGAACGCGCACGCCGTCGCGGGTCTCGAACGCGCGCAGCTCGTCGAAGCTGCTCGCCGCCGCGTCGCGCGTCTTGCTCACCTGCACGAGACCGGCGAACAGCGGCAGGAGCAAGAGCGACAGCGCCCCGAGCTGCAGTCGTGCGACCGCCACCAGCAGCCACAGCAGCATCGCCATCGTTCCGGCGGTCATGAGCTGCGTCGAGCGGCGAAATCCCTCGCTCGCCGCGCGCTCATCGAAGCGGAGCCACGCCTTGGTCGCCGCGAACGCGCGACGCAGCCCCTCGTTGTACGCGAGCACGATCGCGCCGCCCGCGAGGTTCAGCCAACGGCTTCCGTCCTGCTGAAGCACGGCGAGCGAGAGCAACATCGCGAGCGGAACGAGCGCGCTCCACTGCGCGGTCCACAGCTGCGCAAACGCCGTCGAGCGCCACTTCGATGGCAGCGAAGCGCCGTGCTCTTCGATGAGCTCGTCGTGCTCGACCGAGCCGTCACGAAACGCGCCGCCGCCCACGTCCGTGCGCACGCGACGCAGGATGCGCCGCGACGGCCATCGCCCCTCTCGTTCTGCGACCCGCAGCTGCCAGCTCGGAACCACCAACGACCCGACGAGCGCGAGGATCGCGAGGACCGAGAGCATCGCTCACGCCACAGCAGCGTCGCCGCTCGGAGCGCGCTCGTCTTTCTTCAGCTTCACGCCCACCAGCTTCGAGACGCCCGGCTCTTCCATGGTCACACCGTAGAGCACGTCGGCCATCGTCATCGTGCGCTTGTTGTGCGTGATCATGATGAACTGCGAACGATCGGTGAGCTCTCGGACCAGGTCGTTGAGGCGAATCACGTTGGCTTCGTCGAGCGCGGCCTCGACCTCGTCGAGCAAGCAGAACGGCGACGGTCGATACATGAACAGCGCGAACAAGAGCGTGACCGCGGTGAGGGTCTTCTCGCCGCCGGACATGGCCTCGAGGTTGACCAGCTTTTTTCCTGGCGGAGTACAGACGATCTCGATGCCTGTCTCGAGCAGGTCGTCGGGGTTGGTGAGCTGGAGCTTTCCGAAGCCGCCGCGAAACAACCGCGGAAAGATCCGCTCGAAGTGCCCGGCCACCGCGTCGAACGTCTCGCGAAAGCGCTTCTTCGACTCTCGGTTCATCTGCTCGATCGCCTGCTCGAGCTGATCGAGCGCGCGCTCGAGGTCCGCCTTCTGCTCAGAGAAGAACGTCCTTCGCTTCTCTTGCGCCTTGTACTCGTCGATCGCGCCGAGGTTCACGTCGCCCATGCGGTCGAGCGCCGTGCGCAGCTCTTCTGCGCGCTCGCGCTCGGTCGGACCGGGCGGCGGACGCAAGTGAAAGTCGCCGAGCACGCGCGGAAGGACCACGCCGTACTTCTCCGCGGCGTTGGCCACGAGGTGCTCGGTCGCCATCTGCTCTTCGCGGTGCTTCAGTTCGAGATCCGTCAGCTGTTTTCCAAGCTGATCGCGCTTGGTCCGGGCAGATCGCGCGCGCGCTTCGCCTTCGCCGAGCTCGGTGCGCAGCGACTCGAACTCTTGTCGAATCGAGCCGAGCCCGTCCCTCAACCGCTGCGCGTGCTCGACGCCCGCGTTGATCGCGATCGTCAGCGAGCCCTCCATCGACGTCGCGCGCTCTTGCGTCTCTGCGAGCTGCGCGAGCTCTGCGGTCAATCGCTCTTCGCGTTGCGTGAGCTCGATCGCGCTCTTCTCCAAGCGAGCGATCGCGTTGCGCACCGCCGTCGCGCGCTCGCGCTCTCGCGCCGAGAGCACCTTCGCGTCGGTCACCTGCTGCGAGGCGCGCTCGACCTCGGCCCTCCACGCCAGGGCCTCTTGCTCGTCGGTCATCAACCCTTCGCGCGCCGAGTCTCGCTTGATCTCTGCCTCGCGAAACGCGCCGTCGTACGCGAGGTCCTCGCGCTCCATGTCCTCGAGCCCGCGCGTGACTTCGGTCAGCTCTTTTTCGAGCTCGCCGCGTCGCACGGTGATCCGCGCGAGCTCGGCCTCGTGCGCCTTCGCGTCGCGCTCGACCGAGAGCAACGCGAGCTCTTGCGCGTGCAAGTCCGCCCTGGCCGCCTCGAGGTCGGTCTGCGCCGTTCGAACGCGCTCGCGCGCCGCTTCGAGCTCCGCCGACAGCTCGTCCACCATCGACGCGAGCGCGTCGGCGCGGGGCTCGAGCGCGCGGATTTCCGCGTGCGTCCCGAGCAGACCTGCGCCTGCTTTTTCAGGGACTCCGCCGACGACGCGACCGCTCGCGTCGAGCACGTCGCCGTCCCTCGTCACGTAGACGAACGGGCCGCCGACCGATCGCCAGCTTCGCACCGCGTCTTCGAGCGATCGCGCGAGCACCACCGGCGCGAGCAGGGCGCGCACGGGCGCAGGAACATCTCCCTCCGCGCGCAGCCGCGGATAGAGCATCCCGTCGATCCCCTCGCCTCCGGGGTGCTCGATCACCGCGGGGTCGCGCTCGTCGTCGTCGCCCCACGCCATCGCGGCGCGACCTTTGTTCTGCGTGCGAAGCCACTGGGCCAACGTCGCCGCGGTCTCGGGGCTCGAGACGCGCACGTCTTGCCAACGATCCGCGAGGACGGCAGCGACGGCAGCGGCGTACTCGGGAGGCGCAGCGATCGCGTCCGCGACGAGCCCCGCGGTGTTCGCCGTCTGCTCGCGCAACAGCGATTGCACGCCCTTGCCGACGCCCTCGTGCCGCGAAGCGACCTCGCGCAACGCGTGGAGCCTCGCGCTCGCGCGCTGCGACTCTTGCTTCACTTCGCCGAGCTTTCGCTCGATCGCGTCGCGCTCCATGCGCAGCGGCCCGATGGAGTTCTCGAGGGCGACCTTTCGATCGGCGATCGAGTCCTTCTGCGCGCGCAGGTTCGCGAGCTTGTCGAGCACCCCAGAGCCCTCGTTGGTGAGCTCTTCGGCGCGCTTTTCGACGGTGCGCGCCTCGGTCTCGAGCCGATTCTTTCGCGCTTCGAACTCGATCATCCGCCGCGAGAGCGCGTTGCGCGAGGCCTCGGCGCCCGCGAGGATCTTCTCGGCTTCACCGACGGACTTGCGGTGCTCGGCGAGCCTCGCCTCTGCGGCGGCGACGCGCTCTCGAAGCTCGCGCAGCGCTTCATCGGCGTCCGCGAGGCGCATCGTCGCGGCGTACTCGGCCTCGGCGAGCGTCTCGAGGTTCTCTGTGAGCTGCTCGCTCTCTTGCGCGAGGAGCGTGCGTTGACCAGCGATTTCACCGAGCTCGCGCGTCGCGTCGACGTTGCGCTTCTTCGCGAGCGAGAGCTGATCGCGCGTGCGAACGAGCTCGGCCTCGAGCCTGCGCACCTCGTTGTCAGCCTCGAACGACTGTCGCTGCGCGCGCTCGAATCGCTGCTCGACGTCGAAGAGCTGCGCGCGGCTCTGCTCGGTCTCTGCGTCGAGCCGAGCGAGCGCCGCAGACACGCCCATGTGCTCAGCTTCGACGCGCTCGAGCGAGGCGACGGTGACGCGCGAGACGGCGACCAACTCGAGCAGGCGATGCGCCGCGAGATAGAGCTCGACGTCGCGAAGCTCTGCGCGCACAGCTTTGTAGCGCTCGGCCTTCTGCGCCTGGCGCTTGAGCGTCGCGAGGCTCTTCTCGATCTCGGTGAGGATGTCGCCGACGCGAAGGAGGTTCTGCCGCGTGAGCTCGATCTTCTTTTCAGCGGCTTTTTTGCGGGCTTTGAAGCGCGTGATGCCCGCGGCCTCTTCGATGAACGAGCGGCGGTCTTCGGGCTTGGACGTCACGATCAACGCGACGCGGCCCTGCTCGACGACCGAGTACGCGCGCGCTCCTGCTCCCGTGCCCAAGAACAACGAGACCACGTCCATCAAGCGCACCGGAACGCGGTTCAAGAAGTACTCGCTCGTCCCGTCGCGGTTGAGCCTGCGCGTGACGGCGATCTCCGAGTACGCGGCGAACTCCGGCGGCGCGAGGCCCTCTTTGTTGTCGAAGGTGATGGTCACCTCCGCAAACGAGTGCGGCGGACGCTTCTCGCTGCCCGCGAAGATGACGTCCTCCATGGCCTTTCCGCGGAGGTTCTTCGCGGACTGCTCGCCGATGCACCAGCGGATCGCGTCGACGGTGTTCGACTTTCCGCAGCCGTTGGGGCCGACGATCGCGGTGATGTCGTGTTCGAACGTCATCACCGTTCGATCGACGAACGACTTGAATCCCTGAATCTCCAGCTTGCGGATGCGCATCGGACCAACGCCTCGGCGGTCAGCAACACCGCAGAGCGAGCTACGCCCTATACAGCGTTTTGCGCGCCCTGGGTACGATCCCCGACATGCCTCTGCGCATCGTCGCCGTCGCCGATACGCACACGTTCCAGAGCGACTTCACCGCGCCCATCCCGGACGGCGCGGTCTTCGTCCACGCCGGTGACATCTGCCGCGGCGGAACGCTCGCCGAGCTCGCCCCCTTCGCGCGCTGGCTCTCGGCCCTTCCGCACGCGCACAAGATCGTCGTCCCCGGCAACCACGACTGGTGCTTCGTTCGCGAGCCCGACGCCGTCCGCGCGATGCTCGGTCCATCGGTCACCGTGCTCGAAGACTCGGGCTGCACCATCGACGGCGTTCGCTTCTGGGGCTCGCCGTGGCAACCGGCCTTTCACGACTGGGCCTACAATCTTCCGCGAGGAAAATCCCTCGCTGAAAAGTGGGCGCTCATCCCCGACGAGACCGACGTCCTCGTGACGCACGGCCCCCCTGAGTCCATCGGCGACCACACGATGATGGGAGGACGTCAGGGCTGCGCCGACTTGCTCGCGCGCGTGCGGGCGCTCGCGCCGAAGCTGCACTTGTTCGGGCACATCCACGAAGACGGAGGCGCGTGGCAAATCGGCCCGACGCTCTTCGCCAACGTCACTACGTGGGAGTGCGAACGCGCGCCGAGCGTCTTCGATGTGAGCGAGTCGTCCGCGGAGATCGTCGTCGTGCCGCCGCGCAAATAGCGCTCGATCCCGCGGCGTTGATCTACAGCGTGATCTCCATCGCCTCGACGCGATCCTCGAAGCCGCGCTGAACGCGCACCGTCGCGTAGCGCCTTCGATCCCGCCCTCGCAGCACCACGCCCAGCCCGTCGAACACCGCCACATTGCCAGCGTTCATCGCCGAGCTTCGCTCCTCAGAAAACGCGCTCGATCGCGCGCGGTCCACGTTGGCTTTGCTCAGGTCGCACACGAGCAGCTGATTGCTGCCGTACTCGATCCGCGCGCAGCTCGCCGCGCGCATCCATGGCCGCGCGCCCTCGTGCCACACGCGAGCCATCGCCAGCCGTCCGTCATGGTGGCGCGTGACGAGCACGTTCCATCGGCCGCGAACGGCGCCGAACGAGAGCTGCTGCGCCTCGAACACGTCTCGCAGCGGTCGTCGCTCGACCACCGACGCATCCCCGACCGAGATCGTCCCGCTCGCGATCTCGAAGCTCCCGCAGCGCGTCGGCTCGTGATCGAGCACGAGCCCTTCGTCGTCCATCCTCGCGAGCGCGCGATAGTCGAGCAGCGCCCTCGCTCCGACAGGGAGCTCGTCCAGCGAATACCCCGGCGCGTCCGAGAACCACTCGTACGGGAGCGCGCTCTTCGCGCGATCCTCGACCGACCGACTCTTCCACTCGAGCACGCGCGGATCGGCCCCGAGCCCCGCCCGCTCGAACGCAAACTCGTACGCGGCGATCAACTCGATCCCGAAGCGCCGCTCGGTCATCCGCGTCCCGTCGCGCCATCGACGAAGCGCCGTCCCTTCGAGCGTGGGCGGCTCGTCTTGCTCCGAGCGGTAGCTCTTCACGCGGACCCCGCCGAACATCGGCTCGGTGAGCACCTCGGCGAGCGCGCGGCTCAACCCCGTCTGCTCGCACGCCGCCTCGATCACCTTCGCGCGACCATCGTCGCCGAACACTTCGATCCACGACTCGGCGTGGACATCCCCCGCCTTCACGAGCTGCCCCGCGCGAACGCGCGCTCCGTCCGGCACGAGCAAGCGCGATGGATCGACGCGAAACTTGTACAGCGCCTGCTCGTAGCTCTCGACGAACAGCTCGAACCCGCGCGCCGTGTACACGAGCTTCGCGTCGGTCGGAGCGATGATTCCCCCGTCGACTGGAGCTCGACCTTCGACGAAGAGCTGCGCTCGCAGCGCGTCCGGAGCGTTGCGCAGCGCATCGACAACCGCTTCGCGCGCGCGGGCGTCGAGAGCCCTTCGCGCGAGCACGGCATCGACGACTTGTATCCACCGCGCGCGTTGATCCTCGCTCATGTCTCGCAGTTGTACACTACTGCGAGGACAACGAATCAGTCGCTCGCGAAGGTCATCGGGTACGAGACCACGACGAGCGACTCGCGCGCGGGCGGATCGAACTGCAGTCGTCGAAACGTCTGCGCGACGCACGTCGCCAACAGCTCGTCGCCAGAGCTGTTGCCCTCGACGCTCGACGCGAGCACCGATCCCTCCGCGCTGAGAACGAAGCGAACCGAGACGCGCCCTTCGCTCGACGCGTTGCGGGCCAACGACTGTTCGTAGCAGCGCTCGAACTGGCCCATGTTTCGCCGGACGATGCGTCGAATGCGGTCCGCGGGATACGAGCCGCCGATGACGCTCGGCGCGCACGGAGACGTCTCGCCCGCAGCGATGTCCCGCCCGCACACGCGCAGCCCGCTCGTCGTCCGCTCACGCATCGGCGCGAGCGCCACGGTCCGCGCGCGCTCGAGCGTGCCCGCAGTCGCCGTCGAGAGCCCGAAGAACGCGCGCACGGTCGGGCCCTCCATGCAGCCGCATACGCCGTACATCCCCCCAGTGATCGTCCCAGCGCTGCGAACTCCACCACCCAATCCGCCGTACCCAAACGCGTCCGCGACGCTGTCGCCGATCTCTCCGCCGCCCGCGGCGCCGAGCGCCGTCGCGCCGCGCTCGCTCAGGCCCATAAACGGGTTCACGGGAGCCCCCGTCGGCGTGTTGCCCAGCGCTGCGAACACCCCCGTGTTGGCGACGCTGACGGGCGCGGGCTCGCCCTGTCGTCTCGGGCGCAATCCCACGTGCCGGCCGCCTCGCGTCGCGCTTCCGCGCTGCGCTTCGATCGTCGGCGCGCCCAATGGACTCTGGTCGTGCGAGCCCCGAGCTCCCGCGGCGCCCTCTCCCGCGGCGCTCACCGCGCGCTGCGTTCGCGCGACGAGCCCGCGCAAGTACGACTCGTGATCGGCAGCGCTGTCGATGAGCTCTCCGAAGCGCAGCGATTCGTCCCGGTCGTGCTGCACTTTCGCGAGCCCGATCACGGACACCGACACCACGCACGCGGCGATGAACGCGCCCACCATGGGCCGATCCGAGCGCCCCGATCGCGCCGCAGCGCGCCCTGCGCGAACGCGCCGCACGCGCACCTCGATCGCGCCGACCCAGAACACGATGAGCTCACCGGGCTCGATCGCGAGCTCGCGAACCCCGCTCCGAACGGCGGGCGGAAGCAGCACCCACCAGCGCCCCGAGCGCTTTTGAATACACACCCACGTTTTCGACTCGCCCCCGATTTCACTGCTTCGCACGTGAAGGTCCGCGGCGTGATCGTCGGAGTCAGCGCTGAGCACGAACCGCTCGCCGTCGCGCAAGTGACGAACGGAGAGCGTCTCGGTCCCCCAACGGCAGACCGCTTCGATCACTTCTTCGTCGGGGGTCTCGACGTGGCGCGGGTCGAGCGATGAGCGCCGGTGCAGGACGAACGTCGCGGGCTCGGTCATGGCGGTGAACGCCAGAGACACGGCCGCGCGGCAGAGGTTCCCGAAAAAACTCGTCGCGCTCAGCTCTCGGCAGACTGCTGCTTGCCGCTGGCGGCGTCGGCGAACTGCAAGCGGTGGAGTCGCGCGTAGATTCCGCCCTTGGCGAGGAGCTCTTCGTGCGTCCCGCTCTCGGCGACCTGGCCCTTGTGAAACACCAGGATGCGATCGGCGTTGCGAATGGTGCTCAACCGATGGGCCACGACGATGGCGGTGCGTCCTTCGAGCGCGCGCTCGATCGCGCGCTGCACGACGCTCTCGGTCTCGCTGTCGACGCTGGACGTAGCCTCGTCGAGCAGCAAAATCTCTGGCGAACGGTAGAGGGCGCGCGCGAGGCCGATGAGCTGACGCTCGCCCGCGCTGAAGTTGGCGCCGCGCTCTTCGACCTTGCTGTGCAGGTCTGCGCCGCGACGCTTGAGCACCGAGTCGAGGCCCACGTCCTTCGCGCACTGCTGCGCGCGCGTGTAATCCGGCACCTTCTCGCCGACGGCGATGTTCGAGAGCACGTCGCCCGGAAACAAGTACGCGTCCTGCGGAACGACCCCGAGCTTCGACCGCAGCCGCTCGCTCTCCATCCCGCGCACGTCTTCGCCGTCGACGAGCACCGCGCCTTCGCTCACGTCGTACAAGCGCTGCACGAGCGAGATCACCGTGCTCTTTCCCGCTCCCGTGGCGCCGACGAGGGCGATCGTCTCGCCCTTGCGCACCTCGAAGTCCACGCCGCGCAGGACGCGCTTGCCCTTGCCGTACTCGAACGTGACGCGATCGAAGCGGATGCGCTTCGCGCTGTCGCCCACCACGCCGCGCTTGCTCTCGTCGATCGTGGCGTCCTCTTCGGGCGCGCCCAACAGCTGAAAGATCCGCTCGGCGCCGGCCATCGAGCTCTGCAAGATCGTGTACTTGCCCGAGAGCTCGCGCAGCGGCTCGAAGAAGCGCGAGATGTACTGCACGAAGGCGACGAGCGTCCCGATCGTGGCCGCGTCGGTCCCCGCTCCAGCGGCGCGCGCGCCGACGAAGAGCAACGTCGCGGTGCACACCGTCGCGAACATCTCGACCACCGCGAACAAGAGCGCGTCGTACCGGATCGAGGCGTGGTTGGCCGCGCGGTACGCCTCGTTGATCTCGTCGAACTCGCGCTGACAGCGCTCTTGCTGCCCGTACGCCTGCACGACCGCGATGCCCGCGACCTGCTCGCCGAGGTACGTGTTCATGCGCGCGGTCTTCGTGCGGATCTCGCGAAACGCCTCGCGCGCGCGGCGGCGAAACCGGTCGACCAAGAACGCGAGCGGCGGCGCCGCGACGAAGGCGAACAGCGAGAGCTTCGGCGACAGCAGCAGCATCGCCACGATGATCCGCAGCAGCGTGATCACGTCGCCGAGCGCCGAGACCGCGCCCGAGGCGAACAGCTCTCCGAGCGCGTCGACGTCGTTGGTCACGCGCGTCACGAGCCTGCCCACCGGCTGCGCGTCGAAGAACGCGAGCCGCTGCCGCAGCAAGAACTTGAATGTGTGCTCACGAAGGTCGGCCATCGCCTTCTGCCCGACCCACTGCATCGAGTAGGTCTGCACGAAGCGAACGGCGAACTCGATCACGAGCAGGACGCCCAGGATCAGCGACGCTCGGGTGAGCGCGCTCGGGTCGTGGCCGACGATGCCGTGATCGATCGCCTCGCGCATCATGCGCGGCTGCGCGACGAGCAGCTCGCTCGCGAGCGGCATGAGCGCGAGCGAGAGAATAAACGGCCATTTGTAGGGGCGAACGAAGGGCCAGAGCTTGGCGAGCAGCGCCGAGTCGTAGACCTTTCCGAGCCCGCCCTCTTCGTGAAAGGCCTTCTCGACGTCGGCGCCCTTCTTCTCGCTCTTGCCGCTCTTGTCGGTCGTGTTCTCGTTGTCGGAGGCCATCAGTCCATCGCCTCCAGCTCAGCTTCGAGCCTCTGGTGCTCGGCGAGGCGCGCGTAGACGCCTCCGGACCGAAGCAGCTCTTCGTGCGTGCCTGTCTCCACGACCTTTCCTTCATCGAGGACGATCACGCGATCGCAGCGCGCGGCGGCGGCGATTCGGTGCGTGACGAGCAGCATCGTGCGTCCCTTCGCCGCTCGGTCGATCGCGTCGAGGATCAACGCTTCGGTGCGCGCGTCCACCGCAGAGAGCGGATCGTCGAGCACGAGCACCTTCGGCCCCGCGAGCAGCGCGCGCGCGAGCGAGACGCGCTGCTTCTGTCCGCCCGAGAGCTGCACGCCGCGCTCGCCCACGATCGTGTCGAACCCGTCGACCATCGTGCTGACCTCGCCCGCGAGCTGCACCTCTTCGGCCGCAGATTTCGCACGTTCGACGTTGCTCTTCTCGTCGGGGTCCCCCGTCGCGAACGCGATGTTTCGCGCGATCGTCGTCGAGAAGAGAAACGCCTCTTGTTGCGCCAGGCACACCCCCTCGCGAAGCTTCGCGAGGGGGATCGAACAGATGTCCGCCCCGTCGATGAACACCGCGCCGCGCGGCGTCGGCAACATACGCGTGACGAGCTGCGCGAGGACGCTCTTGCCGCTCCCGGTCTTTCCGACGATCGCGAGCGAGCCGCCGGCGGGGACTGCGAAGGTCACGTTCGAGAGAAGATCGCGTCCGTCGACCGCGTAGCGCAGCGAATCGACGCGGATTCCGCCACGGATTTCGTGGCTCGCGTCCGCGCCCTCGTCGCTCACGTCCGGCGTCGCGTCGAGCACCTCGTTGATGCGCTGAAGCGACGCCTTTCCGCGCGCGAGGATCGAGACGATGTACCCGAGCGCCACCGTCGGCCACGCCACCAACGCCAGGTGCCCCTGAAAGGCGAGCAAGTCACCCACCGTCGCCTCGCCGCGCTGCACGAGCGAACCGCCGTACCAGAGCACGATCAACGCCGCGACCGCGGCGCTCGTCCCGAGGATCGGCCAGAGCGATCCGCGCAGCCGCGTGAGCGCGAGGTTCGCCTCGAGCGACTGATTCGAGAGCCGACGAAACTGCGCGAACTCCGCGGGCTCGAGCTGGTACGCGCGAACCACGCGCATGCCCGCGAGCGTCTGCTGCACCCGCTCGCTCAGCGCGCCGATCGCGTCCTGCGTCGCGCGCGACCGCGAGAAGAGCGGCTTCGCGAAGAGCCTCGTGAGCACGAGAAAGATCGGAAACGGAGCGAGCGCGGCGAGCGAGATCTTCCACGACCGCGCGAACATCATCGGCAGGTTCACCGAGTACGCGATCACCGCGTTGACCACGTTGAGCGCGCCGAACCCCACCAGCAATCGCACCTGCCCGAGGTCGTTGGTCGCGCGAGACATCACCTCGCCCGCGCTCATGTTGCGAAAGAACGCCGGCCCGAGCGTGTGCAGCTTCGCCAGCATTTCTCCCCGCAGCTGATACTCGATGTTTCGACCGCCGTTGAAGATCCAGACGCGCGAGGCCACGCGCGTGACGGCGCCGAGCACCGCGGCGAGCACCATCGCGAGCGCGTACTTCACGCCCACGTCCGAGCGCGCGGCGACGATCGCGTTCGTCGCGCCGCGCGTCATCTGCGGAATCAACGCCGCGAACGTCGTCGAGAGCGCGAGGAAGATCGAGCCCACCGTGAACTCTCGCCGGTGCTCGCGCAGGAGGCTCGAGAGCGTCCATCGCGACTCCACTGCGGGGTTTGGGGGCGGTGGCTTCGGGTCCGTTCGCTTGTCGGAGGCCCGTGCATCGTTGGACGAAACGTCGACGCTCATACAGAGCGCGGGAGTCTGCGACCAACGCGCTGCAAACGGGAGGGGGTGCGCATTGAAGGCTGTGATTTTCGCCCCTACCTTCCGAGCGCATGGCGTATCGCGACCGATGGACGGACGACGCAGCGCCCTTGTCGCGCGAGGTTCGCGGCGCCGATGATCGCTCGGTGCAGCCGTGGATCGCGGTGCCCGCGGCGCTGCTCTTCTTCTTCGCGCAGTGCGCGGCGGGCCGAGGCGCCGCGCACGGGCTGGCGCTCGGGTTCGCGCTCGCGCTCTGGTACCTGATCGACCACCGAACGAGGCGGTTTTCGTTCGTGACCGAGGGAGATCACATCGTGCTGCGCTCGAAGGTCTTCGGGATCTTCACGGTGCGAACGGCGCGCTACGACCTCGGCGCGACGCTGTGGTTCGACGACGGCACAGACCCGTACGACGATTGGGCGACCCCGGGCTTCACGCTCACCGAGGCGCCGTACGCGACGCCAGCGTATGGCTATCGCTCGATCACGTTCGGCTCGGTTCGCGACCTCGCCGCCGCCCGAGCGCAGTTTGCGCAGATGAACGAGCTCGTCGCGCGCTCTCGCCACGAGCGCGCGCAGCTCGACGTCGATCGCCACAGGACCTCGTCGCGCGGCGTGCTCGCGGCCGTGTGGAGCGCGCTCGACCCAGACTCGATCGATCGCAACGCGTGGGGGCGCGTTCGCAGCGCGCGGCTGCTCGCGGCGATTGCGCACGACACGCTCGGCTCGATCGCCGCAGGAAGCACCGTGTACTTCTGCCCCGACGACGCGTATCGCTCGCAACACGTCGCCGACGAGATCACCGCGGTCACGCTGTCCGAGCCGCACGACGGGCTGTACTCGATCATGGGCTTGAGCGGCGTCGCTCGTCCGTCGCTCATCGGCGCGAGGGTGCGCTTCAGCGTCCGTCTCGAGCCGTACAGCGGTCGGGGAGCGCATCCTGATCCGCGCGATCCGGCGACGCGACGCGCGACGATCGAGTGCGAGCGCGCGTTTGCGTCCGCTGAGATCGCAGGAGTCTGCATCGATGGCGCGGCGAAGATCGTGGCGGTCGAGCGAGAGCCCTGCGAATGCACGCTCGCGGCCGCGCTCGTGATCCACGGGCTCACCTTCGAGCCTGGCGCGCGCGTCACCGTCGACGCGATGAACAACGTCACGATCGAGACGCAGCGGGACGTGACGATCGACGGACGCGTCACGCGCGCTCCAGCGCACGTCCACTTTCAACCGCGAGCGACGAACGCGCCGCGCGCAAAGAGCGCCGTCACGCTCGCTTCGGTGCTCTCGAGCCCCGAGTCGCTGCTCGCCCCGCCGCGCTACGCGCATACGATTCGACGCGCGCCGGCGTGAGCATCGCAGCTCTACAACCACGAGCGTGAGGCTCGAGCTCGACGGCCAAACTTGAATATCGGCTACGAATTCAAGCGCCGTCGGGCGCGCTCGCGTCCATCGACGCGGTCGCGTCGCCCGCGGCGTCCGGCGCGCTCGCCTCGCCCGCGGCGTCCGGCGCGCTATCGGCGCTCGCGTCGGGCAGCGGACACACCGACGAGTCGGGCAGCTCTCTCAGCGAGCACCGTCCGTGGACGCTGTTGCTGTACGAGAACTGGCAGTACGCGTTGGACGAGCACTCGCTCAGGTGATCGCACTCGGGCATGCACACGCCCGGCTCGTTGCAGGCTTCGCGGCCATCGAGCGTGAGGCACAAGCGCGTCGGGCACTGGCTCGAGCGCGTGCAGGCGAAGCCGCAGCGGCCGTCGGGGCCGCCGAAGCAGCGCATCCCACCGCGGCATTGGCTGTCGTTTTCGCAGCGGTCGTTGAGCGCAGGACGACACGCGCGAAGCACTTCGAAGTCGGGCCCCTCGCGCATCTCTTCGACGTCGGGTCCGCCCGAGTCTGGGACGACTCCGCGAAAGTCGTAGCGTCCGCACACCAGGCCGTTGGAGCAGCCCATGGTGTCCGTGCAGCGACCGACGCAGGTGCCCTGCGCTTCGCCGTCCGGCCCTGCGTCTTGCGGCAACTGAAACGAGCAGACGAGCGACTCGCAGTGCGTCGCGCGCGAGCACGCCGCGCCGTCTCTCAGTCCCGGAGCGCGGCACGCAGCCCAGAACGCAACGATGCCCAGCGTCGCAGCGGAGAGAACCGCTGCGCGGCTGAGCATCGAGCCCGCCCCATTCGACCGAGTGCCCAAAAGGCTCACGTCACTTCGACGACTCGGCGGCGCCGCCGGCCTTGTCGCGCGCGTCCTTCAGGCGAGCAGCCTTACCCTCGAGCTCGCGGAGGAAGTAGAGCTTCGAGCGGCGGACAACGCCGCGCGCCACGAGCTCGACCTTGTCGATGCGCGGCGAGTGCGTCGGGAAGATGCGCTCGACGCCGACGTTGTACGAGACCTTGCGGACGGTGAACGTCGCGCCCACGCCGCCACGACGCTTGCGGATCACCTGTCCCTGAAACACCTGGATGCGCTCTTTGTCGCCTTCGACGACCTTGTAGTGAACGCGAACGGTGTCTCCAACGCGAAACGCGTCGAGGTTGGTCTTGGCAATTCGCTCGTTGTGGAGCTGCTCGATAACAGGATGCTGGCTGCCCATGACGTTTGTCTCACTGCCTCCGTTCGGGAGCGCTCACGCGCGCCGATTCTGGAGGGGAAAAAAGGGGTGCGGAAGAAACCATGCGCGCCGGGGTATGTCAACCGCCGGCGCCATCATCACCAAACAAGCGGTCGAAGACGATCGCGGCCGCCCCACGGACGGGGAGATGGTTGTAGTGGCCCGAGCGGATTCCGGCGAGGTGAAGCTCGGCGCGATCGATGATCGAGTCGACCAGGCCGTAGCCAGTGCCGAAGACGATGATCGAGGGGCGCTCGGAGCTCCGGAGGATCTCGCGCGCTTCAGCGTAGCTCTTGGGGCTGCGCGACGAGCGCGCGGCGGTGGTCACCAACAGGGGCTCGCGGCCGTCCTCGCGACGCTTCACGTCTTCGATCACCGCGTCGAGCGAAGGGATGGGCTCGACGATCTCGAGCGCTGCGCTGCGCTGCGGAACGCGCTCTCTGCCCTCGCCGTCCTTCCAGTACCCCGTGATGTGCTCGACCAGCGAGCGCTGCGCTTCGACGGGCGTCACGATGTAGTACCGCGCGAGGTTGTACGTCCTGGCCGTGCGCGCGATGTCGTGCACGTCCAAGTTGGTGATCGACGTGGTGATCACCGATCCGTCCTTGGCCTTCACGGGGTGATGAACGAGCGCTGCGTAGCTGCGTGCCATCGTGATCACGGCTCCTGTCCGTCGAGCTCTGCGAGCTCTTTGTCCGTCAGCGAGAGCTTGGCGAACAGGTCGGGCCTTCGCTCTCGCGTTCGTCGCAGCGCTTGCCACCGACGCCAACGCGCGACGCGTTTGTGATCGCCGCACGAGAGCACGGCGGGCACCGGCGCGCCTCGAAAATCCGCGGGCCGCGTGTACTGCGGATACTCGAGCGTCCCTGCCCTTCCGTGCGACTCGTCCACAGACGAGTGATGGTTGCCGAGCACGCCAGGCAGCAGCCGGACGACGGCGTCGAGGATCACCGCCGCGCCCAGCTCTCCGCCGGTGAGCACGTAATCGCCGATCGAGAGCTCCTCGTCGATGTACCCGCGCACGCGCTCGTCGACACCTTCGTAGCGGCCGCACACGAGCGCGATCGCAGGCTCGACCGCGAGGCGCTCGGCGTCGCGCTGCGAAAACAATCGCCCCGAAGGCGAGAGCAAGATCTTTCGCGGAGCGATCCCTTCGACCGTCGGCAGCGACTCGAGCGCGCCGACGATGGGCGGCGCGGCCATGACCATCCCGCTTCCGCCGCCGTACGGAGCGTCGTCGACCGTGCGGTGCTTGTTCGTCGAGAACTCGCGGATCTGCACGTCGTGCACGCGCACGCGCCCCTCTTCGATCGCGCGCCCGATGATGCTCGTTCGAGTGAACCCGTGCAGCATCTCGGGAAACAGCGACAAGACATACACATCCACGACGAGCTCGCTCCTTCAGCGCACGCGCGATCACTCGATCGCGTCGCGCCGAGTGATAGCGCACTCGCGCGACGATCGGGCAACGCTCGCGACCCGCTTGACGCCAGCTCAACCGGCGAAGCGCTACTCGAGCAGCGCGTCGATCGCTTCTTTCGCGACCACGAACCGCTTCGCGCTGTGATCGACGCCCACGACCACGCCTTCGACGACGGGCACCTCGAGCTCACCCTTGGCGCCTTCGCGCTCGATCACGAGCACGTCGGTCGTCGGATAGGTCTCGATGCGACTCACGCGCCCGACGCTCGCGCCGGTGTCGTCCACGACCGCGTATCCGGGCGCGTCCACGAGGTAGAACTCGCCTTCATCGAGGGCGGGGAGCTCTTCGCGCGCGACCCAAAGCTCAGCGCCCGTGAGCTCTTCAGCGCCCTCTCGATCGTCGACGCCCGCGAGCTTGAGCACCCACGCTTCGGCGCCGCGCTGACAAGCCTCGATCGAGCACTCGACGAACGCGTTGGGGTCTTCAGCGTCCGGAGGCGTGACGCGAACGACGCAGCCGGGCTCGAGCAAATCCGTGTTCGTGTTGAACACCTTCGCTCGAACCTGCCCCTTGATCCCGTGCGCACGCCCGAGCTTCGCGAGCACGACGCGAGCTCGATCGGCGCTGGTGGTGACCTTCACGCTCAGTCCTCGACGATGTCGAGAAGCACGCGCGGGCCTTCACCCGCGGTGGCGCTCGTCACGATCTGTCGCAGCGCGCGCGCAGTGGCGCCTCCGCGACCGATGACCTTGCCGAGATCTCCACGCGCCACGCGCAGCTCGAAGATCCGAACGTTGTCTCGGTCGGGCTCGACCTCGTAAACCTCGACCTCCTTGGGCTCGTCGACGAGCGCCTTGGCCACGAAGGTCACCAGGTTGATTACGCGGTTCTCGATCGCGTCCGCCACAGACTCACTCGCTTCGAAGAGGTCGAAGAAATCTCAACAGCTGGCAAAGACCAGCCGCTGGATCACGCCTTGGCCGCAGCCTTGGCAGCGCGCTTGGTGATCTGGCCCACCACTTCGCTGGGCTGCGCGCCGAGCTTCACCCAGTGGTCGAAGCGCGTCTGGTCGAGAACGAGCTTTCCCTCGCCTTCGCTGGGATCCCAGGTCCCGAGCGCCTCGATGAAGCGCCCGTCGCGCTTGGCGCGCGAGTTGGCAACCACGATACGGTAGAAGGGAACCTTGTTCGTTCCGCCACGGGTCAGTCGAATCGTCACCATCGTTGCATTCCGTCGAAAAAGTCACCGGGGCGCTTGTCTTCGCCCGAAACAGGGGCGCGAACCCTACCGGCCCTCCCCCCTGCCGTCAAGGCGCCGCTTCGCTGTTCGCACATTCGACGCTGCGCCTCGTCGAACCCGAGCGACTTCGCTCGAAGAACCGCAGCCCGAACGCGCGTGACGTTCGCATCTCGACCCTTCGCGCGCAATGAGGCAAACCACGCGCACCCTCGCCGATGCGCATCCGTTCGCTCTCGCACCTCGCGCTCATCACCCTCGCCCTCGCCGGCTCGACCATGGGCGCCTCGTGCAACAGCCGAAAGCCCACGCCCCCCAACGCCAACAACGGCCAACGCGACGCCGCGACGGCCTCGGTGCGCGAGGGCCCGCCCAGCGTTCGCCTGTATTTTCTCGTCGATCTCGACGGGTACTTCGAGCCCTGCGGCTGCAACTCGCGCCCGCTCGGGGGAATCGATCGACTCGCCCAGTTCATCGAACGCGAGCGAACCAACGCGCCCAATCACCTGCTCGTGGCCGCGGGCGACCTGATCTTTCGCGACCCGGCGATGGAAGAGCGGATGGTCTACCAAGAGACCCGCAAAGCTGAATCGCTCGTGCAAATCCTCGATCGGATCGGGCTCACAGCGTTCGCTCCGGGCCCGAGCGACTACGCCCGAGGCGCGAGCGAGTACGCCCGCATCACCGAGAGTCAACGGGCCGTTCGCTTGGGCGCCAACGTCTCGACCGCGCCCGCTGCGGACGCGTCGGTCAGCGCAGACGCCAGCGTTTCGACGGCGCCGTACCGACCGTCCGTCATCCGCGAGATCGACGGCGTGAAGGTCGGGATCGTCGGCGTGAGCGACTTTCGTCCGAGCGCGGATCTGCCGGCGCCCGCGGGAGCTCCGAGCACGACGGACCCGGTCGAGAGCGCTCGATCCGCGGTCGAAGCGGCGAAGCGCGAGGGCGCGAGGGTGGTGGTCGTGCTCGCGAGCGTCCCGCGTCGCGACGCCGTATCCATCGCAAGAAACGTGCGGGGAGTTGATTTTGTGGTCGTCGCTCGCGAGGAGAGCAACACCCCTCCTCCGCCCGAGCGCGTGGGCAGCGCGTACGTCCTGAGCGCGCCCAACCAGGGCAAATTCGTCGGGGTCGTCGACCTGTTTCTTCGTGACGGACAGACGGGCTTCGCCGACGCGAGCCCGAGCAGCGCCGACGCCCAGCGCGCCTCGCTCGATCGCCGTATCCGAGAGCTCCGAGAGCGTTTGGACTCGTGGGCGCGCGACCCCTCTGTCGATCAGAGCGCCGTCGCGCAACAGCGCTCGCGGCTCGCGCAGCTCGAGCGAGAGCGAGCCGCAGCAGACGCACCTCCCACGCCGCCCGCCGACGGAAACTACTTTCGCGCGCGCGCGGTCGAGATCGCCCCCGAGATGCCTCGATCGCACGACATCGAGCAGCAAATCTCCACGTATTTTCGCGCGATCAACGAGCACAACCGCGACGAGTACGCGAGCATCGCCCCGCGCCCAGCGCCGCGAGGACAAGCCTCGTACGTGGGCGACGAAGAGTGCCGCTCGTGTCACGAGCCCGCGTTCGCGATCTGGGAGCGCACTCCGCACTCTCGCGCGTACTGGACGCTCGAAGTGGTGAACAAGAACTTCAACCTCTCGTGCGTCGGCTGCCACGTCACGGGCTATCAGCAGCCGGGCGGAAGCGAGGTCGTTCAGAACCAGAACCTCCGCAACGTGCAGTGCGAGACCTGCCACGGACCGGGCTCGCGGCACATCAGCGCTCGAGGCGCGAACAACCTCCGCTCGACGATCATTCGCAATCCGCCGCAGGCGTTTTGCGCGCAGCAGTGCCACACGCCCGAGCACAGCGATCACTTCAACTACGAGCAGTACCTCCCGCGGATCCTCGGTCCGGGCCACGGCTATCCCGAAGAGGCGACGGACGCGGGCGGCGTGAGGCTCACGTCTCCAGTGATCTCGAACGGGCAGAACAGCGACGCCTCGGTGGTGGCGCACTGACGCAGCGGACCGCGCATCGTGCGCGCTGGTTCTCGCTGAATGCCGTACGCTCGCAGCGACGTGCAACCCACTCGAGACCAGCGCTCTGTGCGCGTGCTCTTTGGCTCGCATCCGACCGTGGGGCACACGGCGCCGCTGCGGACCATCGCCGCTGAGCTGCGTGATCGCGGGCACCGCGCGGGCTTCGTGTTGCCGAGGATGAACCTGCCGTTCTTGCGCTTTCTCGCGGCGCCGATTCGCGCGGCGGCCGAGCTTCCGGCGACGATCGAGCGCGACGGTTTCGACCTGCTCGACGCGCGTCCGTCGCTCGCGACGCTGTGGCACGCATCGCGATTGCCGAGCAAAACAGGGTACCAAGAGCTGCGCACCGCCGTCGATCTCTTCACGAGCGGCGCCGTCGAGCACGCGAAGCTCTTCGCCGCGCACATCCAAGAGTGGAACGCGGACGTCGTCGTCGGCGACTACCTCCTGCCCTCGGCGATGCTCGCCGCGATGCTCACCGAGCGGCCTTTTGCAGCGGTGTATCACACGGCGTTGCCGTTCACCGTGGGTGGTGCTCCGCCGTTCGGAAGCGGGCTCACCGAGCGCGATCGAGGCTCGGTCGCGTGGCGAGACGCCGAGCGAGAGCTCTCTCGCGTGCAGGCGCACTTCGACGAGCGCGTCGCGGCCGCAGCGCGCGCGTTGGGGATCGCTCACGCGCCGCAGGGCTGGCTTCGTCGGCCGATTTCACAGGCGTTGAACCTGCTCGCGACCACGCCCGAGCTCGAGCCCACGTTGCCGGCGTTGAACGAGCCCGTGGTGATGACGGGACCGTTGTTCGTCGCGCCGAAGTACAGCCCCGCGGACGACGAGTTTCTCGCGGCGCTCCCCGAAGACGGCGCGGACGTCTATGTCTCGCTCGGGACGGTCTTCAACGACCGCCCCGAGGTCTATCTCGCGATCATGGACGCCGTCGAGGCCGCGGGGCTCAGCGCGGTCGTGAGCGCGGGAAACAGCTACGTCGCGATCGCGCACAGGGCGTCGGCGCGAATGCGAGTGTTCGCTCGCGTTCCGCAAGTGGCGCTGTTGAAGAGAGTGCGGTGCGTCGTCACCCACGGAGGCAACAACACCGTGCAAGAGTGCCTCTCCGCCGCGAAGCCCATGGTCGTGATCCCGTTCGGAACCGATCAAATCGAGAACGCCCGCCGCGTCGAGCGCCTCGGCGTCGGCGTCGGAGTGATGCCCGGCGCGCTCGCGGCAGACTCGCTCGTTCGCGCGGTGCAATGGGCTCGATTCAGCGAGAGCGCGCACGAGCGCGTGCAGCGAATCGCCCAGTCTCTCGCGACGTCGGGCGGAGTGAAGCGCGCCGCCGACGCCGTGCTCGCGCTCGTCGACGACGAATAACGCCCACGATCAGCCGCGCAATTCGTTCTGGTGCACCTACAAACCAATGGTGCTACCAGTGATCGCGATGGCTCGGGCTTCTGTTCGCGCGCGGCAGCTGCAGATGAACCTCGCGACGCTGCGTCGCATGCACCCGGACGTGGCCTCTCAGCTCGAGGGCACGATCCACGCGCAGCTCGTCGCGATCGACTCGGCGAGCGGCGTCGAATGGATCGACTTCGAGGTGGCGGTTCGCTACTTCGAGGCAACGCAGCACGCGCTCGGCACGGAGGGCTTTCACCGCTACGACGTTCAGTCCATGAAAGACGCCCTCGCGGGCCCGCTGCTCTCTTCGCTGTGGAGCGCGAGCTTGCGCGTATTTGGTCAGCAGCCGCAGTCGCTCTTGCGATGGGCGCCGCAGCTGTGGTCGTTGATCTATCGCGACGTCGGCGAGATCGAGTGGGACGGCGAGCTGCGACGGGTTCGGCTCAGCGAGCTGTGCCCGTCGGCCTATCAGTCGCGCGCGTTTCTCGAGAGCGTCGCGGCGGCGGTGGACGGGGTCTACGCGCTCTGTGATCAGCACGCGCGAAGCGCGATCGACACAGTCTCGCGCGACTGCGTGTGGATCATTCCGTGAGCGAGCGCTCTACGGAGTCCACCCGTCGAGCTTCGAGGCTTGATCGATCCACGAGGCGATTTGCGCTTCGTCGCGAGGATCGTCCTCGTACACATCGAAGTAGCGAACGTCGGCGACCTTGCTCGCTCCCGAAGGCGCGGGCTCGAGACGCGCGCCCTTGAAGAACGTCACGCGCACGAACCTCGTGAACACGTGAACGCTCGCGAACCAGCCCTTGCCGTCGAGGCCGTACAAGGGAGAGTTCCACTTGACCGCTTTGCGAACGGCGGGGACGCGCGCGACGACGAGCGCGTCGAACCATTGGCCGACCTCGCGTTTCCAGCCGGGCATCGCGGCGATGTACTGCTGCACCGGGGCGTCGCCGTCTCCCTTCGCGATCTGCGGATTGCCGCCAGAGAGTAGCTTGGGGTCGGGCTTCTTTTTGGGCGACTTGCGACGCGCGTTGGGTGTCGTGGTGGCCATCGTCGAGCGGGAGACAACGGTAGTCGCACAGCGCGAGCGAGGCACGATTTCGGCGGCGATGATTCGCGCAGCACGAACTGCGCGAGCCGTTGCTCTCCGCGATCGACCACAGTCCGCAGCGGGCTCGTCGCGAAGGGCTCAGGTCGCGCACAGCGCTTGCGGCCGCGTTGACCGTGCCTATCGAGTGGCGCTCGATGAGCCTGCGCAACGGCGACGAGAACTCGATTCGAGGGACGCTCGCCCGCGTGCTGCAGGCGCGACGCGAGCTCATGATGGAGTCGCTCGATCGACTCGTTCGTCAGTGCGACGCGAAGATCCCGCGCGTCGCGCCGTCGCTCTTCGAAGCGCCGTTGACCGAGCAGCGATGGCTCGCTTTCTTGCGGTCCGAAGAAGTGTGCGCGCGCTCGGACGGAGACGAGTTTCAGACGCTCGCGGCGATCGTTCGGCTCGGGACTCGCCACCCTCGCTGCAAGACGCTCGAAGAGATCGTCGAGCGATGGTTGCCCGACGAAGACGCGCTGCGCGAGGTCGTGATCGCGACGCGCCCCGCCGTCCACACCTGGTGGAGCGCGCCGTCGACCACCTTCGCCAGCGCGACGATCTCGGCGCTCTACCGCACGCTCGATCCACACGAACAACGGCACTGCACCGTGGCGCGGCTCGTGGCCTCGGTGCGCGACGAGCTCGGCGCGGAGTTCTATCGCGAGTGCGACGCGGAGCTCGCCCGAACGCGCGATCCCGTGGCCGTCAGGGCGCTCGCGGCACGCGTACGCGACGAGCTCGCGGGGCTCGAGTACGCTGGTGCCTTGCGCAACGCCCTCGACCAGGTTGCGCGAGAACAGACCGCGATCAGGTTCGACGCTTCGTGGTTTCACGATGATCGAGAGGAAAAGGACGGGCGCGAGCGAGCCGAACGCAACCGCGCAGCGGCGACTCGCGCGCACTATCCAACGTTGGATCTCGAGCTCTTGTGGCGCGACCGATCGTCACCCGACTGAGCAGCGATGGTGGATTCTCTGTAGCCCACCACAGGATCGATCTCGCCATTGCCCACGACGATCGCGACTGGTACGCCCCTCGCGAGTTCATCATGACAGCTCCGAGGGTGGGTGCGCTTCGCGAAGGGATACGTTCGATCGCGAGCGCGAAAGGCGCCGCGTTCTTGTTTTTGTTCGCGGCTTCGTCCGCGTGCAGCAACGCCGTGCGAAGGCCGATCGGTGACGGGGCGTTCGATGAGGCCGCGACGTCGTACGTAACGCCCATTCCCGAGGATCTTCCTGCGTGTTCGCCGGTGCCGGTGCGGTGTGGTCGTGGCAACGCGTCCTGCAGCGGCGATGGCCGAATCACGGAAGTAGTCATGACTTGTGGCAGCGGCGTACGCGTCGCGTACTGCGATCGCGTCACCGGGCGCTGCACGTGCACACCGATCGGACAACCATCGTGCTCGTGCCGCATTACCGACACGAGTGAGCAGGCATTTCGCTGCGGAAGTTCGATCGACCTCTCCATCTCCGTTGCAGCGAATTGCTGCTGGGAGCAGCCATGACCCGCCGCGCGTTGCTCGTGGGGATCGTGGCGATCGCGGCGTGTGCGGGTTGCGGTCAGTGGGTGCGCGCTTCGATCGACGGCGCTGACCCGGACGCGTCGAGCGATGCTTCGAGCGTGCGAACTGCTGATGGCGGCCCGCAGTCCGTCGACTCGCTCGCAAACGCGACCTGCAGCGAAGTGACGAGCACAGTAACTCGACCGCCCGAAGAGTGCGTTGCGAGCGGCTTCCGCTGCTCCGACGGAACGACGCGATTCAGCCTGTGCCGTGCAGCGACGCAACGATGCGAGTGCACCATCGTCGGCGGGGCCACCTTCGAGTGCGCCGCGACGACAGGCTTCACTCCGCCCGCGTGCGAAGACGTACGCAACTGCTGTTGGCGCTAGTCCCGCCCGCTCGGCGACGGCTGCCATCGCGCATATGCGCGTATGACGTTGCTCTCATTTCGCCGCGCGGCCGACTCTGAGACAACGCCCACGAGTGGAGCGAGTGCTCGTGGTGCGCGACGCGCCTCGACGCACGCTGCCCAAGCGGAGGAAGCATCGATGACTCGAGGACTGGTTGCATTGTGCGCTGCGATGTTCGCGGCGCTCACGAACTGCGGTGGAGGCATGAGCGCGCCGCAGACGTTCAGCTGCACGCTCTCGGCGCCGGCGCTCGAGAACACGACGACGTGCATGGAGTACGGCAACGGCTGGACGCAGGCGCAGGCGCAGATGCTCTGCGGCAACGCGATGGCCACGGCCTCTGCGACGGCGTGCGCGCGCACCAACGTGATCGGCGGCTGTCGCACGACGGAGACGCTCGGGCTCGCGCCGGCAGGATCGTCGACGACGATGTGGTTCACGCCCGTCGCGGGTCAGACCGTGACCGCAGCGCAAGTGATGGCGCAGTGCTCGATGATGTCGGGCTACACGTTCGTCGCTCCGTAGAGAGGACGGAGGGGACGGTGTTCAAAAGTTCATTTGTTGGGCTCGAGTTGGACCACGCTGGCACAGAGCGACCACAAATGAACTTTTGAACACCGTCCCCTCGCGCGTGCGTCACAGAAACTCTTCGAAGCCCACGATGTACTTCCACCAGTTGTTCTGCAGCCCGTTCGACATCCCGTCCGCGCGCGGAACGTGGTCGAGCCACCATCGCTGATACCCCTCTTCGTTGCATCCCCACGCAGCGCACCCCGTTGGTTGCGCCGGCGCTGTCACCGTCGGATACGTGAGAAACGCGTCGCAGTTCGACGGCACTTGCGCGGCGTTTGCGTAGTCGTACTCGCGCTGCGCGTTGGGCGGGTTGTGCGTGTTGCCGCAGCCAGCGTTGCCCGCGCTCGTTCGATCGTACCGAGAGAACAGCGTCCAGCTCGTCGGCGCGGCGAGGCCTACGGTCGCGTGCGCCATCGTGAACTCCGCGCGATGCCCGTAGTCGTGCAGCATCTCTGCGAGCCCGCGCTCGTAGTTGAAGCCCATGATCACAAACGTTCGGTCGCAGCTCACGCCGCGCACAGGCTGCGAGTTCAAGAAGAACGCCCCCGGCCCCACCATCGTCGACTCCCAGTAGCCGAAGTACGGCGCGCCGAAGAGCCACACTTCGTCGTACTCGCCGCGAGTGATTCCGCCGCACAAATCATAGGTCCGAACGAGCCACGCGTAGTCGAGCCCCTGCGGGTTGTGGCAGCGCGCGTGCGTCGAGTCTTGCCAACACGCGGCGAACGTCGCGTCGTCGTACTCGAAGCCGTCGACGAGTCGTCCGTACGAGTCCAACGTTCGATACGAGACGACCTCGAAGCGCGCTGCTCCGCCGCTCGCGCGAACGAGCGCGTCGACGGCGCGGGGGGCGAGCGTGGAAGGGTCGTTCCATCGGTACACCTCGTGGAGACGAGCGTTGCTGCGAGGCTCGACGATCGGGTCGAACGCCAGCGCGAGCACGCGAACCGGCTTCACCCACGATGATGGTCGAGCCACGTCGAGCGGCGCGATCGCAGCGTCGTCCGCAGAAACGTCTTCGATCGACGTGACATCCGCCGCGTCCAGCGCGCGTTCGTTCGCGACGTCCCCCGCCTCCGCGCCTCCGCTCCGCGTGGCGCAATTCCACACACCACATGTGAGCGCGAAGGCCATCGTGAACCGCTGCGTCATCACACTCGGCACACTCATGAACAACGACGCTATCAGCAACGCCTCCGCGCTTGACTGACTTCTCGGACGCAGGTGTCTTACAAGCGTGGCAGTTGAAGTTCGCTCGATCGAGGCGGGGCAAGCGTTGATCGTCACAACCGCGCGCGGCCGCATGATGCTTCGCTTCGGCCCGAACGGGCTCGGGTGCGGCGTCGGCGAAGGCCGAATCAGCGCAGACATGGCCGAGCCGCTGCTCGGCGCGTACGACAAGCTCATCGAGCGAGGCGGACGCGCAGTGGTGTTCTTCGACGGCTGGGACGTCACCGGCGCCGACGCGCAGCTCGTCGAAACAGCAGGATCGTGGGTGCTGAAACAGCGCGCCACGATCGTCACGCACGCGCTCGTTCGCTCGAAGCTCCTCGAGCTCAGCGTCTCGATGATCAACCTCGTGAGCCGCCGCGCGTCGGTCGAGCTGTACACGGATCGAGACAAGTTTCACGCGGCCGCCCGCCGCGACTGGCCAGGCTTCACGGCCCCGTCGCTCGCTCCACGCGAAGGCTGACCGCGGCACACCACGGACAATCTGCGTGCGGAACGTCCGTCGCGCTCGCGCTTCGATCCCGTATCGTCCGCGCGTGAATAGCCCCCGCCCCCTCATCGCTTCGAGCCTCGCAGCACTCGTGCTCGCGCAGTGCTCTCCCACGCGCCCTGCTTCGGATGCGTCGCTCGACGTGTTCGACAACGACGCGCCCGCGAGCGACAGCGCTCCCGCAGCGGACACCGCGACGCCCGACGCCGAGCCGACAGACTCCGGCGTTTGGAGCCCTCCGGCGCAATGCGCGACCGCGACCGAGTGGCGCGGAGACGCGAGCGCCGACGGTGGCGACGCGAGCGCCGACGCTGGAGCGACGACCGCTTCGGTCAGCGGACACGCGTTCGACTTCTCGCTCGGCGGCGGGCGCATCGAAGGCGCGTACGTCACGATCCTCGAGGACCCCACGCGCTGCGTTCGAACGGGACGCGACGGGTTCTTTCGGTTCGATGGCCTCACCGTCGGAGCCGACGTGACGCTCGCGATGCACGACCCGCGGTTTCCGTTGATCCACACGGGGACGCACACGGTGCCCGCCGAGGGGATCGAGCGGCTCACGTTTCAGGCGCCGACGCATCGCATGTACCGCTTGCTCGCGACGGCCGTGGCGATCACCCCGCGCGCGACGCGCTGCCAGATCGCGGCGACGGTCACAGAGATCGGCCGCTCGATTTACACGACCGATTGGCCCTCGCACGGAGAGGCTGGCGCGACGGTGACGCTCACGCCCGCGCGCGCGATGGTCGATGGACCAGTGTATTTTCAGTACTACGAGTCGGGGATCATCCCCGAGCGGCAGCTGACCGAGACGAGCCGCGACGGAGGCGTGCTCTTTCTCAACGTCGAGCCTGGCGAGTACGTGCTCTCCGCGAGCAAAGCAGGCGTGCGATTTCGCTCAGTGCGGGTCCGATGCATCGCGGGCGCGCTGGTCAACGCGTCGCCGCCGTGGAGCATTCAGGCGTATTGAGGCTCGGGGCTCGTGAGCTGCATCCCATGCGGCGAGCGTCGCCATCGAAGAGCGCTCCGTCGCGCAGCGCTCACGGGGCCGGAGAGAACAGCAGGACGAGGTTGCGCTTCGTCGCGACGGCGAGCGTACGGCCGTCGTGCACCCAGGCGAGCGCCGCGCATTCGTCCTGCGCGACAGACAAGTCGACCTCGTCGAGCGTCGCTCCATCCGCGAGAGAAAGCACGCGAACGAGCGCGCTCGACGCGCAGCACGCCATCACCGCTCCCGACGGGTCGATCGCGAGGGGGCCTTGCACCACATCTGCGGAACGACGTTCGGGCGCGGCAAACGCGTCCTCGTGCCACCACACTCCGTCGGCGTCGCACACGATCAGCGCTCCCGACGGCGCGAAGGCCATCGCGCTCACGGAGTTGGACTCGCACGCCGGTGCGCTCTGCAGCGCGCCGTCCTCCATCGAGAACATCCGCAGCGCGCCGTAGCGCTCGCGCTGCACGAGCAGCCGACCGTCGGTCGAGAGCGCGAAGCGCGAGTCACGCGAGGTGTTGTCGCTGTGCTTCCAGCGCACCTTTCCGGTGCTCGGGTCGTATCGAACGATGCGCCAGCTCGCGTTGGGTGACGAGTAGTCCGACGAAGAGGCAGGCCCCGAGAGCACGTAGTCCTCGCTGTTCACGACAGGCGAGAGCCAGCTGATCGAAAACGTGTGCGGATAATCAACTGGCGCGTTGCGCGCTTCCGCGTACGGGCGCGCCGGGCGATCGAGCTCGACGCCCGTGACGGGGTCCCACACGCGCACGTCGTTGTAGAAGCCGTAGGTGAGCAGCCGCGAGCCGTCGTCGCGATAGCGCGCGGCGCCGATCGGAGTCCGTGACTCAGGCTCGCCGAGCACCCAGAGCAGCGCGCCGTCGTGCGCTCGCCAGGTGCGCACCGTTCCGTCCGCGCTGCTCGTGGCGAACTGCGAGAGATCGGAGGCGACCGCGATCCCGGTGATCGCGCCGCTGTGCCCGTCGTGCAGATCCGCCGCGAGCCCGGTGCGGCAATCGATCAGCGCAAACGCGTTGTACCAAAACGAAAACGCTCTCCGACCGTCGCTCGAGTACACGTCGGGCGCGCGGCAGTCGGGCTCGACCTTGAGCCGTCGATTCTCGATCTCTGCGCCCGTGCGCAGGTCGATCACGAGCTCGCGGCTGCTCTCGACGCTGATCCAAGCGCGATCGCTGGCTTCGTCGACGCCGATCGCTCGCACTCGTCGCGGCTGCTTTCGCGTCCATCGCGCAGCGCTCGCGTCGGGATCGAAGCACAGCAACGCTCCGTCGCGCAGCGCGACGAGCAACGTGCCCGAGGATCCGAACCGCAGCGCTTCGACGCGCGCTCCGGCGACGGGCAACGTGCGCTCGTGGCTCCCGTCCGACGCGCGCGCGATCACCACGTGCTCGTCGGCCCTCGCGAACGCGAAGCGCGCCCCGTCAGCGCTGATCGCAAACGCGGACTGCGCGCCATCGATTCGCTCGCCGCTCCAGCGACCGGCGGTCGAACGGCGCGCGAAGCAGAGCGTGTCCTCGTGGCGGCTGTAGATCGCGTACGAGCCGTCGGGCGCGAAGCCGCACACGTTCGTGACCGAGTACGGATCGGACAGCGCCGAAAGCGACTGCGTGGTTCGATCCGAGAGCGAGAGCATCGTCGCGCCAGGACCATCGAGCAACAGCGCCGTCTGGCCGTCGGGCGAGAGCGCGAACGCACGCGTCGTCGACGGGACGTCTTCGATCAGCCGCGCCATCTGGCCGTCGCTTGCGTCGAACTCTGCGATCGCCGCGCGGTCCTCGCGCGTCCCGAGCACGGCCACGCGAGAGCCGTCCGAAGACCAGCGCGGGCTCCACGTGAACCGAAACGGGTGCGAGAGCGCATCGCCTCCCAACACGCGAGCCAATTGAAGAGTGCGCGTGCGCGCGAGCGGCGCGAGGCGCTGGGGGATCTTCGCAGCCATTGATCGTGCGCGAGCGTGACTCAGCGCGCTGAGCGTGTCACGGCCCCGCGGCGATCGACGCGCTCCTGCCGTGACGAGCGCGCTCGACGACGCTCACCGCGTCTCGCGCAGCAAAAATACGCCCAGGTGATGCGTCGGGTGAGTCCAGTCCTCCACCGCCTTGCCGCGCTCGAAGTCGAACGCCCACACCACGCCCTGCGAGTCGCCCCAGTCGTCGGTCCACACCCGCGAGGCGTTCGCGACGCCCTCGAAGATCGGGTCGAGCCAGCGGCGGTCTGCGTTCTTGCGGCCCGCGACGAGCGTCTGCAGCTCGGCGCGCTTCGGGATGCGCCACCCTTCGGCGCGCAACGAGACGTCCGGCTCGCAGTGCAGCTCGTCCCAGTTGCGCGTGCTCGAAAGCGCGAGCCACTCGAGGCCGCTCTCGTGATCGATGATCACCCCGTCGGGCCGTCGCGTGAATCGCTGGCCAGAGCTCTCTTTGGCGCCTCGCGCATCGCTCATGGTCTCGTCCTCGAGTGCGTTGGAGCATACGACATCCGCGCCGAATCCAACGGCCGCCGAGGCCGCTCGACGACGGTGATCACGGCCGCGCGGAGCGGGCTCACTTGAAGCGATCGCGGATGCCGCGAAGCTCATCAGCGGTGCGCACGTACTCTCGCCAACGAGGGGACGCGGCGATCGCCGCGCGCATCGCCTCGGCCGCCTCGTCCCATCGCTCGAGCGCGCAGAGCACTTCCGCCATCGAGCACTCGTACAAGCCGCCGTTCTCGGTCACGCCGTCGGTGCTCGCGACCGCGACGCGCAGGTCTTCGAGCGCTGCTTCGTACGCTCCGCGACGAAGAAAGATCATCGCGCGGTTGTTGCGTGACTCGGGCGCGGTCGGCAGTCGCGCGAGCGCCTCGTTGTAGTCCTCGAGCGCCCCGTCTTCGTCGCCCGCCTCCGCTCGGGCGAGCGCGCGATCGTGAAAGACGCCGTAGCTGTCGAAGCCGAGAGCGAGCGCGCGCGCGAAGTCGTCGAGCGTGGCGTCGGTCTCGCCGAGCGCGCACCGAGCGTTCGCGCGGAGGTAGTAGAGCACGCCGACGTTTGGATCGAGCGCGACGGCCTCATCGAGCAGCGCCAAGGCGGCTTCGTGCTGGCCGAGCGAGGCGCAGCGGCGCGCGCGATGCTCGAGTTCACGCACCCGCTGAGGGTCGACCGTCGTCGCATCGATGGGCTCTTCGAGTTCGGCTGGCATGCGCGTTGGAGTCTCGCGGCACGAGCACAAGTCGCCAAATTTCTCGCAGCGCGATGATCATCGGCGCTCTCTCCGCGGTAGGGTTTCGCCCCGCGATGGACCCATTCGCTTTTGTTCGGCGCTCGTACGATCAACTGCTCGACACGCGCGAGGGGTACCTCGATGAGGCGCTGCGAGAGATCTTTCCGGTGCAGAGCGAGTCGCGCCGATGGGAGTTCGTGGCGCGTGGCCTCGTGTTCGACCGCGTTCGCTACGGCGAGCGCGAGTGCGCCATCCGCGGGCTCACCCTCACGTCGATCACCAAGCTCACGCTTCAACAGATCGTCTACGACGACAACGACCCGCCCACGATCGAAGACATCCGCGAGCAAGAGCTCTACTCCGGCGAATCCCCGCTCCCCACCACCGCGGGAACGCTCATCGTCAACGGCACCGCGAGGGTCATCCGCGCCGAGCTCGGCCCGTGCGTCGGCTTCGCCCCGTTCGAGCGCGGGTGGCGCTACGGCAACCGCTGGGGGGACTGTCTCGAGTTCGTCGCGATGAAGGACGGCGTGACGCTCACGCACCGGCTCGCCGAGGACAGCGTCTCTGCCGTGTGGACCGGCGAGCCGCCGGTGATGATCGAGAAGGGCAAGCGCAGCGCGCTCAAAGAGCCCGAGCTCCCCGCGAAGCTCGCGCTGCGGACGCGCGACGATCTCCAGGATTTTCTCAGCAAATATCCGTTGCCCACCAAGAGCCGCTCGGTGATCGCGCCTCGGTCGCTCTTCTCGCGCGGCGACGATGACCCCTGGTCGAGCGAGGACTTCGAGCGCGTCATCGACTGGGTTCGCACCGACGAAGCCGAGAAGCTCCGCCGCGAGTCCGTCGCGCCTCTTCGAGTGCTCGGGCCCGGTCTCGTCCTCGCGCGATGGCTTCGTCGCGGGCTTTTTCTCACGGCGATGGACGCGCGGGATCGCGGCGACGTCATCTCGTTCGGTCCCCGCGCGAAGCCCAAGCGACGACGGGACTTCTCGTGGATGCCCCACGATGCTTGGAGCGCACGCCCGCTCGCGACTCTCATCCGAGCTCGAATCGAGAGCGAAGCCCACACGCCCGTCGCCCCCGTCGCGAGCCCGACGAGCGTCGCGGCGCTGCAGCGCTCGTTGCGCGTTCCTTCGTGGATCGTGCTGCCCGAGGGGTGGCGCTCGACGACGAGCAAGAAGCTCACGCTCGCAGAGCTGCCGCTGTGCGAGCTCGATCGCGACGGAGAAATCCTGCGCTCCGATCGATTCACCGCGCGCACTCTCCGCGGCGCCCTGCGACTCACCAGCGACGATCGCGATGTCTCTCCCCTGCCCCTCGCCTCACCGGACACGCTGCCCACGGACGAGGCGCTCTCGCTCGCCGTCGCGCGTTCAGCGCTCGCGACGCGCGCGTTCGAGCGAAGCACCAACGTCCTGGCGATCACCGATGACGCGCTCGGCGTGAGCACCGACCGCGGCGTCCAATGGATCGAGCTCAGCCCAGAGGCATCGCAGGGCAAGCTGCACTTTCGCGAGCGATTTTGCTGCACGCCCGGCGCGCACGAGGCTGGCGCGCTCTACGCTGAGACGACCACGACGCGAGACGGACAGCTCGCGCTCGGAAAGCTCCTGCGCTTCGGCTTCGACCTGCGCGTCTCGAAGGACGCCGTGTGGATCAGCACCGCGCGCATCGGCGATGCGATGGACGCGCTCTGCGCAGAAGAGGTCGAGTCCGTCGTCCGTGACACGCGCCTCGGCCGCGAAGAGTGGAGCGATCAAGCGATCACCGACTCGCTCGCCACCGTCGGAGCCACCATCACCGCAGGCCAAACGCTCGCCACGCTGCTCATCCCAACAGACGACCCTTCGCTCGGCCCCGAGGCGCGCTTGCTTCGCGCGATCGACGGAACGCCCCTCGGCCCGGCGCTCGAGCGCCCCGTTCGTTGGTCGGGCCCGACCGCCACCGTCGTCGCGCGCACGGTGATCGCGCGACGCGGCGTCGACGACCTGCCGTGCATCCTCGCGCAACGCGAGGCGCGCATGCGCTCGCTCGCAGCGCGGATCGAGGCGTGCGAGCGCATCGAAGACAAGTCCGTGCGAGACGCGCTCATCGAGCTCGTGCGCGAGGACGAATACAACGCCGGTCGCGGCTACGACCTGCCGCCCGGCGTCGTCTCCCTCGCGCGATGGCTGCTCGCGTGGCGCGCGCCGCTCGCCAAGAGCAGCGTGCTCTCGCTTCGCGACGGCGCTCGTCTGTCGGTCGAGACCGTCACCGACGACCGCTACTTCGAGGGCGCAGAGCCGGTCGACGCGCTCGTTCACCCATCGATGCGCGAGCAGCTCACGGCGCTCGCCGAGCGCGTTGAATCCATGGGCGCACCCTCGAACGCCGCCCCCGCGTGCTACGCGCTGCGCTTGGAGTGAGCGCGGCTCAGGCCGCGGCCCGCGGCTGCACGTTGCTCTTGATCCACTCGACGATGTCGCCGAGCGTCGTGCCCGGCGTAAACACGCGCTTGACTCCCGCCGCGTAGAGCCGCGCGAAATCGTCCTCGGGGATGATCCCGCCGCCGAACACGGCGACGTCGTCGGCGCCCTTGTTCTTGAGCGCGTCGATCACCGCAGGAAACAGCGTGTTGTGCGCGCCCGACATGATCGAGAGACCGACCGCGTCGACGTCTTCTTGCACGGCGGCGGCGGCGATCATGTCCGGCGTCTGGTGCAGCCCCGTGTAGATCACTTCGAAGCCCGCGTCGCGCAGGGCGCGCGCGACGACCTTCGCGCCGCGATCGTGTCCGTCGAGGCCGGGCTTCGCGATGAGGATTCGAACCTTTCTCTCGGTCATGGCGTGATCCGACGCTTACCACACAATTCCGCGCGACTGAGCGGCAGCGTTTACCGCGCGCGAGGGCGGGGCTTTTCGGCCTTCGGGCCCTTCTTCGAGCCCTTCTCCGAGCCCTTCTTCGCCGGGGGTGGCCGCAGTTCGGCCTCTTCTTCGCCGTGCTCTGCGCGGTACAGCGCCGTCGCCAGCGCGGGCGCGGTCAGCGAGTCGCTCGCCCGCGCGACGGTCTCGGGCGTCCCGAACGCCACGATTCGACCGCCGCCCTCGCCGCCCTCGGGCCCCACGTCGATGACCCAATCCGCGCACTTCACGACGTCCATGTTGTGCTCGATCACGACCACGGTGTTGCCCTGATCGACGAGGCGCGAGAGCAGCTCGACCAGCACTTCGATGTCGCGCAGGTGCAGGCCCGCGGTGGGCTCGTCGAGGACGTACAGCGTGCGCCCGGTGGCGCGACGAGAGAGCTCTTTGGCGAGCTTCACGCGCTGCGCTTCTCCGCCCGAGAGCGTGGTGGCGGGCTGTCCGAGCTTGACGTAGCCGAGGCCCACGTCGCGCAGCGCGGCGAGCGCGTCGCGGACCTTCGGGATCGCCTCGAAGTGCGGATAGGCCTCGTCGACGCTCATCGCGAGGATGTCGGCGATCGAGAAGCCGCGGTACTTCACGCTGAGGGTCTCGCGCTCGTACCGCGTTCCGTTGCAGGATTCGCAGGCGACCATGACGTCGGGCAGAAAGTGCATCTCGACGCGGAGCACGCCTTCGCCCTGGCACGACTCGCACCGACCGCCCTTCACGTTGAAGCTGAATCGCCCCGGCTTGAACCCTCGCGCCCTCGCCTCGGGGACGCCCGCGAACAGCTCCCTCAACTGCGCGAACACTCCCGTGTACGTCGCCGGTGAGCTGCGCGGCGTGCGGCCGATGGGCGCGGCGTCCACCGCCACCACGCGGTCGAACGCGTGCAGTCCGTCCACGCTCTTCGCGGGGATCTCTCGCTGATCGTCGCGAAGCACAAACGCCTTCGCCGCGGGCAAGAGCGTGCCCAGGACCAGCGAGGACTTTCCGCTGCCCGAGACGCCGGTGACCGCGGTCAGGCAGCCCACGGGAAAGCTCGCGCTCACCTTCTTCAAGTTGTGCAGCGTGGCCTCGCGGACCACCACCTGCGCCTGCGGTGATCGCCGCTTCGCAGGGACCGCGATCGCGCGAGCACCGCTCAAGTACGGTCCCGTGACCGACGAAGGCTGCGTCGCGATCTCTTTGGGCGTGCCTTGCGCGACGACGAGCCCGCCGCGCGCTCCGGCGCCCGGCCCCATGTCCACGACGTGATCCGCAGCGCGCACCATGTCGAGGTCGTGCTCGACGACGAGCACGCTGTTTCCGCGGCGAACGAGCGCTCGAAGCGTCTCGAGCAGCCGGCCCGAGTCCCGTGGATGCAGGCCCACCGACGGCTCGTCGAGGACGTAGAGCACGCCCACGAGCGCAGAGCCGATCTGCGTCGCGAGGCGAACGCGCTGTCCTTCGCCGCTCGAAAGCGTGGCCGCGGGACGCGCCAACGTGAGATACGGCAGCCCGACGGACTCGAGAAAGGACAGTCGCGCGCGGATCTCGACGAGCAGGCGATCGACGACGGCGCGCGATCGAGCGTCGAACAAGCGCTCGATCTCGACGAACTCCCTCGCGAGCGCGCGCACAGGACGGTCCATGATCTCGTGCACGTTCATCGAGCCGACGCGGACGCACAGCGCCTCCGGTCGAAGCCGCGTCCCTTTGCACGCGTCGCACGCGGCTTCGGAGCGAAATCGATCGATCACGCCGTTGCTGTCTTCGTCGTCTTCGTCTTCGTCACGCGCGCGCGTCCTGGCCTTCGCCGCGCGATCGAGCAGCGCGAGCACGCCGACGTACGTGTCTCCGTCGCCGTAGAACAGCTCGTCTTTCGCGCGCTCGGGCAGCGCGTCGAACGGCAGGTCCAGGTCCACGCCCATCGAGCGCGCCCACTGCTCGACCTCGCGGGGCAGGCCCTTCCTGAACGACTGCAGCGCGCCCGCTCGCAGCGACTTCGCCCCATCCGGAACGAGTCGATCGCGATCCGCCACGGTTCGCACGCCGAGCCCGTGGCACGTCGGACACGCGCCCTTCGGAGAGTTGAACGAGAACAGCTGCGGCTCGATTTCGGGCAGCGTGATCCCGCAGTCCGCGCAGGCGAAGCGCTCGGACATGAGCTGCTCGGCGCCGTCGACGGGCACCACGCGCACGAGCCCCTGCGCTTGCTTCAGCGCGATTTCGACCGCGTCGAGCACGCGAGCGCGCGCGCCGTCCTTCACGGCGACGCGGTCCACCACGAGATCGACGTTGTGCGGCACTTTGGGATCGAGCGACTCGACGTCGCCGAGCTCGCGCATCGCGCCGTCGACCCGCACGCGCACGAAGCCCTCGCGCCGCCACGCAGCGAAGAGCTTGTCGTGCGCGCCGCGCTCGCCGCGCACCGCCGGAGCGAGGATCGAGACGCGCGCGCCTTCACCCAGCGCGAAGACCGCGTCGACGATTTGGCTCACGGTGTACGCGCGAACGGGCTTGGCGCAGCGCGGGCAGTGCGCGACGCCAGCGCGCGCGAGCAAGAGACGAATGTAATCGTCGAGCTCGGTGATGGTCCCGACGGTCGATCGAGGGTTGCGCCCGAGCGATCGCTGCTCGATCGCGATGGCCGGAGAGAGCCCGTCGATGAGCTCGACCTCGGGCCTGCCCAGCGAGCCGAGCTGCTGCCGCGCGTACACCGAGAGCGACTCGACGTAGCGCCTTCGGCCTTCGGCGTAGATCGTGTTGAACGCGAGCGAGCTCTTGCCCGAGCCCGACGGGCCGGTGATCACCACGAAGCGATCGCGCGGAACATCGACGTCGACGCCGCGCAAATTGTGGGTGCGCGCTCCGCGCACGACGATCCGGTCCATCGCTGTTTCTCTACGCTGTTTGTCCGGTCATCGGTGACGATTTCGCGCCTCGGCCATGGCGATCGCGAGCTCGAGCGCGCGGGTCATCGCGCGGGCGTCGGCCGTGCCGGTGTATGCGATGTCGTAGGCTGTTCCGTGGTCGACGCTGGTGCGAATGATGGGCAGGCCGAGCGTCACGTTCACCGCGTCGCCGAAGTCCGAGAGCTTCGAGGCGATCGTGGCTTGGTCGTGGTACATCGCGACGACGGCGTCGTAGCGATCGAAGCCGCGCGCGTAGCGAAACGCCGTCTCTGCGGGCACCGGGCCCTCGATCGTGGCGATCCCGTCGAGCACCGTGCGAGCGTCGTCGATCGCGGGTTTGATCGTGTGAATCTCTTCATCACCGAGCATGCCCGACTCGCCCGCGTGCGGGTTGAGCCCGCAGACGGCGACGCGCGGCGCGGTCACGTTGAAGTCCTTCCACAGCGCGCGCGCCGTGAGAACGATCGCTTTGACGACGCGGTCTCGCGTGACGTGCTCGTGCACGCTCCGCAGCGGAAGGTGCGTCGTCACGAGCGACGTTCGCAGCGTCGGCCCCGCGAAGCACATCACCACCGAGCCGCTGTTGGTCTTCTCCGCGAGCCGCTCGGTGTGCCCTGTGAAGACGACGCCCGTCGACGCGATGGCCGCCTTCGAGACAGGCCCAGTGACGATCGCGTCGCCGTTTCGCGCGAGGACGAACTCGATCGCGCGGTCGATCGCGTCGAGCTGCGAGCGCCCCGCTTGAACGCTCGGCTTGCCCGGCCGCCGCTGCGCTTCGGGCAGCTTCGAGACGGGCATCACGCGCACGTTCGCGAGCTTCGAGAGGTCCACCAGGCGCACCGCCGAGGCCGCTTCGATCGCGCCTTCGTCACCGAAGAGAACGAACCCATGTTGGCTGTGCGCCGCGGCGAGCGCGCTCACAGCGGCCACTGAAATCTCTGGTCCGATGCCCGAAGGGCAGCCCGAGCTCACAGCGATTGTCGTCATCGCGACCACGCACTCTACACAGGATCGAGGCGATACCCCACGCCGCGGATCGTCTCGATCCGAACCGACGTCCCGAGCTTCTCGCGAAGGCGTCGGATGTGAACGTCGAGCGAGCGCCCCCCGCCATCGGCGCGCTGTCCCCACACCGAGCTCAAGATCTCGCTGCGACGCACGACGCGCCCGCGTCCGCGCGCGAGAAACACGAGCAGGTCGAACTCGCGATTGGGCAGAGAAATCACGGACGGACCGAGCCGCGCCTCGTGCGCCGCGATGTCCAACACCAGCGATCCGACCTTCACGCGCTCGGGCTGCGCAAACTCGCTCGAGCGCCACTCGACCGCGCGAAGCCGCGCCACCAGCTCGTGCGCGTCGTACGGAACGGTGATGAAATCGTCGTGACCCCACGAGGGGTCGAGCCGCGAGAGCTGCGATCGCTCGACGCCGAGCAACAAGGGAATCTTCGGCGCCGCAGCGCGCACCCTTCGAACGACGAACGCGCCGAGCTCTCCGTCGCCGCCCGCTTCGACGAAGACCGCGTCCGTTCCGTCGACGATGTCGGACGGAGGGCTCACGGCGACGCGCTCGCGCACTGCGCAGCCGAGGTCGACGAGCGCCGACGCCGCCAGCGCTTCGCCGAGCGCCGAAACGACGGTCACTCGCATTGAAGGTCGGGCGCGAACCTACCACCGACCGCACGCGGTCGCGCGCGATGTTCTTCGGGCGAATCTCGCGATGTCTTGACCCGAGCGCGACCGCGGTGATACCCGCAGAAAATACGATGCGTTGGGCCGTCGAACTCCCTGCTGCGTCCGGAGGCACTGGCCCGACAGTGACCGTCGACGCCGAGTCGTGGAAGAGCGCGTTGACCGAAGCCCGTGGGGGACGAGCCCTCACCAAGTTTCGCGTCGACTTCGATGAGGACGGCACCGTTCGCGTGCACGACCTCGTGACAAACGAGCGCTTCTCGCTCAGTCCGTCGAGCGCTTCGGTCGGAGCCTCGGCGAACGCAGCAGAGAGCGCGCCCGCCGCAACGGTCGCCCCCGCCGTGACCGCGCCTGCGGTGAGCGCGCCGGTCGCGCAAACGACGGCAACCGAGGCGACCAAGGCATCCGTCCCGCCACCGTCGAAGAGCTCCGTCGTGCCGCCGCCCGGACCGACGGGGAGGCCATCGAGCGCCGCGATGCAAGCGGTGGTTCCCCCGCCGCCGTCGAGGCCGTCGAACGCCGCGTTCGGGCCCGTGGCCCCAGCGCCACAACCGCCGACGGTGGTCGCGACGCCTGCGCCGCAGCCTTCGTTGCAGCCCGCAACGCCACCGCCGGTCGCTCAACCAACGGCTCCCGAGCCGACCGCAGCTGCGCCTCAAGCCCCGCTCGAACTCGTCGTCCCCGCGCCGGGAACGCTGTTTTTCTCCCGCGATCGCGAGGCCGCCGCCTCCAACGGCCTGACGTACCGCGAGCGGTTGATCGCGGTTCCGCCGGGTACCGGCGCGGAGCAGTGCACCGCCGTCGCGCGCGAAGTGTGGAAGCAGCTGCGCGACTCGCTCGCGTCGATGCCATCGGGCAAATTTGTCTCGATCGCGGTGTTCGATCACGTTTTCAAGTCGCGTCCCGAACGACCGCCCATCATCGTCCTCGGGTGGAAGGATTGGCGCGGCGACGAGCCGGACATCACCGTCTCGCGCCCGAGCGCGACGTCCATCGCGCCGCCCACGACGTCGATTCCGCCCAACTCCTTCGCGCCGCCCGCGCCCTCGCAACCGTCGCAACCATCGCAACCGTCGATGGCCGCCGTTGCTCAACCGGTTGCGCAGCCCGCGCTCGCAGCGCCAGCCGTGCCCGTCGCGCCCGTCGCTCCGCAAGCGCCGCCCGCCGAACCGGTCGCAGCGCCCGTGAGCCTCACGGCTGCCACGGTCGTCGACCTGTCCGCCGCGAGCGCGGTCGTGGTCGCCGCGCCACCGAAGCACACCGTGGCGTTCAACGAGCTTCCCACGGAGCTCGCAGCGCAAATCGCCGCAGCGCAGTCGGCGCAGCCCACACCGCCCACGCAGCCCGCGCAACCCGCGCAACCCGCGCAACCGAGCGCGCCCGCAGCGCAAGCCCCCGTCGCGGAGCCCGCTCCTGAGCCTGCGCCCGCGCTGTTGTCCGCGCCCGTTCAGCCCGTTCCGCTCGTCGCGCACAACGCCGCGATCCCGCTCGTCGCCGCGCCCGTGGTGCCCGTCGTCGCGGCCTCACCGGAAGCCGAGCCCACCGCCGTGACGCCGATGGTCGTCGCGCCCTCGCAACCTCCCCCCGCGAAGCCCTCGCAGCCGCCCGCGAAGCCGCCCGCCCCGCAGCCCTCGCTGGCCGCAGCGACGCAGCCCTCGCTCGCGCACGCCGTTCCGTCGGCGAGCACGAGCGGCCCGCACGGCGCTGTGCGCGGAAAGAAGCCTACGCGTCACCGCGGAGACGACCTTCTCAGCGAGGCGTTCGAGGCGCTCAGCGACATGGCGTTTCTCACGGACTCGCCGCAGGCCGTGGACTTCGCTGCGCAGGTCGCGAAGGACTTGCTGCACACGCCGTTCATCGTGATCTCGCTCTACGACATCGACAAACACGAGATCGTGATCGAGTGCTGCGACTCTGCGCCGAGCGCGAAGGGCCGGCGACTCAAGGTCGCCAAGGGAGAGACCCGCTCGGACGTGATGCTGCGCGGTCTACCCGTCGTCTCGACCCGCTGGGAGCCCGACGCGTACCTCACCGAAGCGCCCATCGGCCCCGCGCTGTTCGTCTCGATCGCGCTCGATCGCCGCTTGTTCGGCGTGATCGAGATCCACCGCGAGGTCGGCGAGCACGGCTTCGAGCACGACGAAGAAGGAGCGGCTTCGTACATCGCCAGCCAGCTCGCGCAATTTCTCGCGGATCACTCCAAGCGAGTGGGCTTCCGCGAGGAGCCCGAATCCTCGCGACGCAAGTGATCCGCCGGCGCTGCGCGCGATCGTCGTGCTCCCCCGCTCCCGCTCAGAACCGCCCCGAACGCTGCCCCCCTCGCGGCGGTGAATGACGATTCAGTGCGCCGCAGGAGCGGCCGGAGCTCCTGTGCCCGCCGCCGCGCCGCCGGTCATCTCGAGCTCGTCGTTGATCCACTCGCGAAGCTGCGAACGGTCGAGCTGCAGGGCCGAAGGCCACGAGCGACCGTTGATGTAGATCGCCGGCGTTCCGCCGATTTGAAGCCGCTCGCCTTCGCGACGATCCGAAGCGACGCGCGTCTCGGTCTCTTGCGCGGCGACATCCGCGCGAAAGCGCGCGAGATCCAAGCCGACTCGCGTGGCGTACTGCTCGAGGTTGGCCGTCTCGAGCGCGCTCTGATTCGCGAACAGCACGTCGTGGTACTCCCAGAACTTGCCCTGCCGACCAGCCGCCACGGCGGCGCGCGAAGCCGCCATCGCGTGCGTGTGTCCCGACAGCGGAAAGTGCATGTGAACCACTTTGATCCGATCGCCGAACTCGCGCTCGATGTCGCGAAGGACCGGCGCCGCTGCCGCGCAGTGCGGGCACTCGTAGTCGCTGAACTCGACGAGCGTCACCGTGGCGTTCGCTCCGCCGCGGATCGGCGCGCCGTCGATGTTGATCCGCGCGACCGCGTCCCGTGAGAAGCGCGCGCGCACGAGGTCGCCGAGCCGCTCGGAGTCGAAGCCGTCTTGCACGCGACGCGAGAGAAATCGCAGCGCTGGACGGCACGTCGCGCAGCCCCGATCGCGGGCGCACACCGCGAGCGAGTGAGGATCGCCGCAAGGAGAGAGCATGTCGTTCGCGACGTTCCACAAAAGGTCGCGCTCGGCGCTGGCGAGGGCCGAGGTGTCGAAGCCCGAGACCTCGGTCACGCGATCGGCAGACGGGGCGTTCTGCTGCGTCTGCGCAGTGGTGTTGCCGTTGTTCGTGTTCGGGTCGTTCGGTCGGGGGTCCTGCTGCAGGTTCGGCGGCGTCGAGGTGGCGTTGCTGCGGTTGCAGCTCGCCCCCATGCCAAACGCTCCGATCAACCCGACCACAGACATGGTCGCGAAAAACGACACACGCGCGCGCTTCATCGCCGAGCGGTTAGCGTGCGGGTCGAGACCGTGTCAAGCCGCGAGCCCAGCACCCCGCGCGGCGAGCGCAGAAATCAGCGGTCATCGACCGCGCCCTCCGCGATCCAATCGCTGATCCGCTGCAGCTCCGAAGCGCTCAACGGAGCCGCCCCGCGCGGCATCTGCGCGCCGCGCATCGGGCCGTCACCGAGCAGCTTGTAGAGCAAAAAGCTCTCGCCAGGCGAGCCGCGTTCGATCAGGGTCATCCCCGCCCAATAAAACTCGCCGCCCGGCGCCGAACTGCTCCACAAGCGCGACGGTGCTGCGATGGTCGTCCGCACGATCGCCTCGGGCGTCGAGAGGTCCACGCCCATCGCGGGCTCCGCTCCGCCGTGGCACATGGCGCTCGAGCAACGCTCTTGGAGCAGCGGAGCCACCTCGCCGCGAAAGCTCACAGACCGCGACGCGACGGGCGCTCGGCGCACGAATCTCAGTCGAACCGTCGCCTGCCCGGCGGCGATCGCGCCGTCCCACGCGGTGATTCCGCCGCGCACGGACAGCTCGTACTCGAGGTCCTCGCGCACCTCGCCAGCGTCGATGAGCACGCGCACCGCGTGTTGGACGGGCTCGTAGCGCAATCGCGGCGTGAGCGAGACGCCCCCGGATTGCACGGTGATCGTCGCGCGATTGATCGACCGCGGCCACAGCGGACGGTCGAACCACAGAGCGATGGGCTCGCCCGCGGTCAGCTCAGCGAAGCCTCGATCGCCCAAGACGGCAGAGGTAGCGACGAGCCGAGGCGCGTCGCGGGGTGCTGCGGGAGCGACGTCGCACGCGCTCGCCGATGCCAGCGAGCAGAGCGCGAGCGCGACGCGCGACCGATTCACGACTCCGAGTACATTTGCAGGTGCTCTTTGAGCACCGAGTCGTTGATGCCCTTGGAGAGAGACGTCTTCAGCGTGTCCGCGAGGGTGTCGAGCATGTCCGAGATGTCGCCATCTTGGTTGAGCTTCGCGAGAAGGATTCGAGCCTCGCGGCTGTCATCCTTGCGCAGAAATTCTCGGACATGATCGAGGTCGACGGTGCCCTGAAAATCGACGAAGAGGTTGTCCAACAGGTACCGAACCAGCTCTTTCACGGGGCACTCCTTCGTGCACAGAAACAGATAGGCTTTTGGCGCCCTCTGCACCGGACCCGCGGTCTTACCGCTGACCGATGAGCAGGGGCAACTTCGATTCGCGCTTCGAACGCGTGAACTTGAATTATTGCTCCCACCACGGGCGAGACGTGCCCGGAGCGGTCGGAGGCGTTCCTGGGGGTTGGGGAGGACCTGCGGGCGGAGTGCCCGGAGGCGTAGGAGGACCGCCTGGTGTGACCGGCGGACGGTTGTTGTTGTTGTTCGAGCCGGCGCCCGGCTGCGTCGGAGGACCACCCGCGCCCGGCGGCACGGGAGGCCCGCCCGAGCCCGGCGAGGTCGGAGGTCCACCAGAGGAGCCAGGAGGTCCGCCCGAGCTTCCGCTGCCCACTTGCGGAGGTCCGCCCGCGCCACCGCCAAGCTGCGGAGGTCCACCGCCACCCAGCTGCGGGGGGCCTCCCGTGGTGCCAGTCGTTCCAGAGCTCCCGGTGCCGGTCGTGCCGGTGTTGGTCGAGTTGGTCGTGTTCGACGCTTGAACGGGCGCTTCGACGAGGCGGCCCGAGCTGTCGAGCGACGGGCTCGAGACCAGGTACCACGGCACGAGCACCCCGGTGCCGCGCGGCGTTCCGAAGCCCGGCGTAAACGTCGGGCGCGAGTTCGAGCGCACCGTCGAGATGCGCTGAACGAACTGACGCGTCGCGATCGAGCGCCCGAATCCAGCGAATCGCAGCGGGCGAACGATCGCCTCCATGCAGCGCTGCATGTCAGGATCCTGCGGCGAATACGCGGTCGATCGAATGCTGGACTGAAACGACTCGAGGTTGTTGATCTGTCGCTCGACCCACTCGCCTTGCGTCGCGAGCGCCGCGATGCGCTGGTCGGCCGTGGCGTTCGCAGGCAACCGCGCGGCGGGGGGCGTCGTCTCGAACAGCTCTGGATTCGGCTCCGAACGCACCGTCACCGTGATTCGAATCTCGTTCAAGTCCGGGCGGCGGGTGAGCACGCCCTGAGCGCATTGACGAAGCTCGTCGAGGTGGTTGTTCCACTCGTCGTCGAACTGCTCTTGCGAGAGCGCGGAGGGGTATGCCTGCACCGCAGCGCGAAGCGCGTTCACGCGGCCCTGCAGCTGCTCTCGCGCCTGCGCGAGTCGCTGCTCGTCCGTGCGTCCCTGCGTCCCGCGCGCCTCTTCGTCGAACGCACGCGCGACCGCGTCGCGAATCTCTCGATGCGCCGCTTGATCGCCCCGCAGCTGCGTCAGCCACTGACGCGCCGACGCGTCGCCGAGCTTGAAGATTCCCGCGACCGCGGCCTGCAGCGGAACCGATCGCTCTCCAGCAAACGCCGAGTCCGAGCGGTATCGCTGCACAAACGCCTGCAGCTGCGGGACCGCGTTGGCGTCCTCGAGCTGAACGATCGCCTCGACGATCGCCGGCATCCACGCGACGGGCGTCTCGTGATCGAACAAGTGCTGCAACAGCAGCGGAACCGCCTCTCGCGCGCCCATCGACGCCAGCGTCGGAGCGATCACGTCGAGCGGCGGCGCCTGACGATTCTCGAGGTAGTTGTAGTGGTCGTCTTCGCCGTCGATCGCCTCGAGCAAGAAGCGCTCGCCGGTCTCGCGATTGCGCAAGACCTGAGCGATCTCGGTTCGCAGCGTCGAAGGGATCGCGCGGGCGCGATACAGCTCGAGCAGATCGCCGGTGACCTCCGGCGCCTGATCACGCGCGAGCAAGCGCACCAAGAACGCGCGGATCGGCACCAGTCGATTGTCCGGGTCGCGGATCAGCGAGACGAGCTGCTCGCGCGCGTTGCCCTCGGGAGCGGGCGCGGCTCCGTTGCTCGGCGCGCGAAAGCCGCCGAGGTCGAGCGCGATCGCGCCGATGTCCGCAGAGAGATCGCTCTGCCCTTGGATCGCTCCGGTGCGCGGGTCGAGCGCGCGCAGACGACCGTTGCCCGAGACGATCACGAGCGAGCTCGGCGTGACCGACACCGCTTCGATGTCGTACTGGCTCATCGACGCTTGCGCGCGTCGCGCAGCCTCGAGGGCGGTCTCGCTCTGCCCCGCGCGCGCTTCACTCTCGTCGGGGCCGATCGTGCGCGCCCAGCGAACAGCGCCCGTCTGCGCGTCGAACGCGAGGACGAAGCGGTAGTAGACCAAGAAGATCGTGTCGTGCGCGACGGCGATCGCGTCCCCTTGCGCTGCGCGCGGGAGGAAGGCGAACCGAATCTTGTCGCGCGCCGTTCGAGCGCCAGTGCTGCCCGCGAACGCGTCGCGAAACAGCGGAGGATCACCGGGCACGCCCTCGATCGGATTCGAGAGAAACGCGCTGTCCGAACGGGTCCCCGACGCGCTTCGCGGCGTCCACCGATACGCGCCGCGCGAGCCGTAGTACACGCCCTGCGGAGCGGCGAACACCCACCCGAGCACGTCGTCCGTCGCGCGCACGCGAGCCTGCTCGACACCACTATTCAAGTCGAGCACCGCGAGCGACTGGCGGTCCCAGGGGATAAACGCGCGCCCGGCGCTCACCGCCGGTCGGCCGAGGATTCCCACGACCGCGTGCGACCAACGCTCGCCGCCTCCGCCCGCGTCGACCGCGACCACGCGACCGACGCGCGCGCCGCCGTTGGCGCCGGACGACGCCACGAGCACAATGGTGTTGCCCTCGCGCGCCGCGCCTTGAAACGGCATCGCGCGAAGGTCGATGTCCCACTTTCGCTGCCCCGTGCGCAGGTCGAGCGCGACCGCGCGCGCCCCGGTCGAGACCATCACGACGTCGCCGAGGATCTCGGGCGCGCTCTGCGCGTCGAGCGGCTGCGTCCAGAGCACGCGCGAGGTGCTGGGATCGATGGCGACGACCGCGCGAGGCGTGCCCTGTCGCACGGCGACGACGATCGGCTGGCCGAGCGCGTTGCGCGCCTCGTTGGAGTCCTGCGCGGGCAGCTGCGCGTAGATCTGGCTGATCTGCTCGCGTTGATTGTCCGCGAACCGCGAGGAGAACGCGTTCATCCGGCGGATCGCCGGCATGCACGCGGTCGAAGTGGCCGCGGTGAGCGCGAGCAGCATCCCGCGCGAGAGCCAGTGCTGGCGAGTCATCGCCCACCTCCGTTGCCCTGAATCTGCCGGATCGCGAGCTCAGCGCGCGCCACGTCGGGCGTGCGCGGCGCGTTGCGGGGGCGGCTCGATACCCACTGCTGCAAGAACGTTCGCACTGCGGCAGAGGACGCGCGCTGCTCGAGTCGCTCGATGATCTTCACTTTGACCGGCACAGGGACGTCTCGTCGGTTGAGAAACTGCCCGAACCCCGAGAGCAACACGGTGATCGGCGCGTGGGTGATCCACATCGCCAGCGTCTGGTGCCGCGAGGTGCGGCGCGGGTCTTCGTTGTCGTGCGCCGCGTCGGCGCTCACGGCGTCATCGACGCTGCCTACGCGGCCGATCGCCTCAGCGGCCTGCGGGACTCCACGCTCGAACGCGCGAAACAACAGCTGCACGGACTGACGCGCGCCGATTTGGCCGAGCGCTTGCGCAGCGGCGCCGCGCACCTCGGGAGCCGAGTCATGAAGGGCGCTCTCGATGAGCCCGCGCACCCGCGGATCTTGGATCTTGGCGAGCGCTTCGACGGCCTCGGCGCGGGCAGAAATGCGGCGATGACGGAGCAGGTTGGACAGCTCTTCGATCGCTTCGGGTCGAGCGAGCAAGCCCAGCGTCTCGATGGCCTTGTCCGTGACGGCGTCGTTGTTGCCGCGGCGAAGAAGGTCGACGACGAGCTGCACGGACTCCGCCGTCGGAAAGGTCGCGATGGCCTCGAGCGCCTCGGTCACGCGCGCGGCATCGCTCGACGCGATCGCCTCGCGCGCCTCGCGGAAGGACATCTCCTGGTTCTGACCGTTCTGCGCTCCAGCAGGGCGGTTTCCCTGCGGGGGGCGGCGCTGGCCTTCGGCCGCCGAGGCGGCGGCGAGGGCTGCAACAGCCGCGAACATCACTGCGGTGCGACGCATCTCGAACTCTCTCCGTGTGACCGGCGTTGTTACTACAAACCGCGGTCGGATAGGGAGAACCGAGAACACGACCGCTGTTGTTGGTCTCGCGCGCCCCACGAACGCTTTGTTTTTGTCTGTGAGGGCACCCAAGGACGCGCCACTCATCCATCGTCACAACCGGCAGCGAACTCGTTGGTGACCTTCGTCCGTCCACAGCGGAACGCTCGCTCGGTTGCTCGGGTCGTTTCATTGACGACGCGGCCCGCGCGCAGGTAGAAAATTCTTGCATACCCGGTACATCGGTGGCCAAACCTATGCAGTCAGCAGTGCCGCAACGCGGGTTCGTCGACGCTCGTCGAACCTCTGAGCGGTCGTGTGTCTCACGCGATTTCGAACGGAGACGGAGGAGCGCTCAACGGTGAAGAGCCCGGTCAAGTTCGGGAAGTACTATCTCCTCGAGCGCATCAACGTCGGAGGGATGGCCGAGATTTTCAAGGCCAAGTCCTTTGGTGAAGCGGGCTTCGAGCGCCTCGTCGCAGTCAAGCGCATCCTTCCGTCGGTCGCTGAGGACCAAGAGTTCATCGCGATGTTCGTGGACGAAGCGAAGCTGGCTGTTCAGCTCACGCACCCCAACATCGCGCAGATCTTCGAGCTGGGTAAGGTCAACGAGACCTACTTCATCGCGCTCGAGTACGTGGCTGGGCGGGACATGCGCGCGGTGTTCGAGCGCGCGAAGAAGCGCAACGAACGTCTGCCGATCCCCCTCGCTTGCTACGGCGTGATGAAGCTCTGCGAGGGCTTGGACTACGCGCACAACAAGAAGGACGCCGCCGGTCGCAACCTCGACCTGGTGCACCGAGACGTCTCGCCGCAGAACATCTTGTTGTCCTGGGACGGCGACGTGAAGCTCATCGATTTCGGCATCGCGAAGGCCGCGAGCAAGAGCAGCCGAACGCAAGCGGGCATCCTCAAGGGCAAGTTCGGGTACATGTCGCCCGAGCAGGTTCGAGGACAGGGCGTCGACCGCCGAAGCGACGTGTTCGCCGCGGGGATTGTTCTGTACGAGATGCTCACGGGCGAGCGGTTGTTCGCGGGTGGCGATGACTTCTCGACGCTCGAGCGCGTGCGCAACTGCGATTTTGCCCCGCCGAGCCAGCGCAACCCAGAGATCCCAGAAGAGCTCGAGCACATCGTGCTCAAGGCCCTCGCGAAGAACGCTGAAGAGCGGCACCGCACGGCGATGGACCTGCACGATGAACTGCAGTCGTTCATGTACACGTCGGGCCATTTCTTCGCCCGCAAAGACCTTGCTGCGTTCATGCACCGCGTCTTCCAAGAAGAGATTTCGAAGGAAGCTGCTAAGGATGAGGAGTACCGGAAGTTCGACTCGCGCCGCGCTTCCGATCTCGATGTTTTCGACGGCGCACAGGCCCCAACTGCCATGACGACCAACGGCCGAAATGTTCCTCCGCCTCCCCCCGGAGCTCCGAAGGTTTCTGTTCCTCCGCCTCCGCCAGGAAGAGGAAAGTCGACGATGGTCGGCGGACTCAGCGCGCCCATCGGACCGCCTCCGGTCGCGGCTCCGCCCGCGCCCGCGAGCGCGCAAAAGACCCTGATGGGCACGGGATTGCCTGGCGCTCCCGCCAAGGTCAACGGCAACGCCGCGCCGACGCCTTCGCCGTCGAGCGGCGGGCTCGACATGGACTGGGACGACGAAGAGCTCGCGACCCAGGTCTACGACAAGCTCGACATGCCGCCGCCGCCGATGAACACGGCGCCCTCGCCCGCGAGCGTCCCGCCACCGTCGCGCGGCCCCGTCGCTCCTCCTCCTGGGTTTCCATCGAGCGCGTCCGCGCCTCCCGGCGCGAACTACGCGCCGCCGCGCGCGCCCACGCAGCCGCTTCCGTCGGCCGGAGCCGTTCCGAAAGCGCTGCCCGCGATCCCCGCGCCGCCGCCGATGTCCGCAGCGCCGATCGCTGTGCCGGCGCCCGGCCCCGCCGTGGGCGCGCCGATGGTTCCGCAGATGCAGTCGGGCCCCATGGGAGCTCCCATGGGCGGTCCGATGGGCGCTCCCATGGGTGCGCCCGCGATGAACAACGGCGGCTTCAGCATGGGCCCTGCGATGCCCGCGCAGAACGCGCAGCCGATGAACGGCGGCCCACGGCCCGCCGTCGGTCCCGCAGCGCACCAGCCCACCGCGCCGTACCAAGCGCAGCCGCAGCAAAAAAAGAGCAGCGCCCTGCCGATCATCATCGGCGCTGTCGGACTGCTCGCGCTCGCCTCTGGCGCAGGCCTGCTCTTCTTCTTCACCCGCCCCAAAGTCGGGACCATCGAAGTCTCGAGCAACGTCCCCGACGTTCAGCTCGAGGTCGATGGCCGCACGATGGGAATGGGCCAGCGCTTCACCGTCGCCGAACTCAACTCCACGCAGCCGCACCACATCGTCGCGCGTAGGCCGGGTTACCGCACGCGCGAGCTCGAAGTGCAGGTCGCCAACGGCGAGGTCACTCCTGTGCAAGTCGTGCTCGAGCCCGAACAGCTCGCGCTCAACACCGCGCAACAGGCCGTGCAACAGCCGGTGATGCAGCCCGTGCAACAGCCCGTTCAGCAACCCGTCATGCAACCGGTGCAACAGCCGGTACAGCAGCCGGTGATGCAGCCCGTTCAGCAACCCGTTCAGCAACCCGTTCAGCAGCCCGTGCAGCAACCGGTGTTGCAGCCCGCGGGCACGCCGCCGATCGCCGTGCAGACGCAGCCCGTTCAGAACACGCAGACGACCACGCGTTCGAGCCGTTCGAGCCGTTCGAGCCGCACGTCGAGCTCGTCGAGCTCATCGAGCGCCGCCGTCACGCCGCGAATCACGTCGAGCTCGAGCTCGACGAGCTCGAGCGGCGGCGGTGGAAGCGGATTCCTCTCCATCTCGACGCGCCCCGCCTCGCGCTGCAGCGTCGCCGGCCAAACGTTCTCGACGCCGCGCCTTCGCCTGAGCCTTCCGTCTGGAACGCACCGGGTTCAGTGCCAGAACTCAGACTTCGGCGTCGGAGCGACCTTCTCCGTGACGATCCGCGCCGGCGAAGAGACCCGCGAGATCAACCACCCGCTGAACTGAGCTCAGCGCAAAACCGGGGGGCCGACGAACAAGTAGAGCGCCGGCGCGACGTAGGGAAACGCCTCGCGTCGCTCGCGCTCGACCGCGTTGACCGCCGCGAGGCCCGGGTCCTCGTTGCCTCCGCTCAGGTCGCGAATCCGCTGCTCGAGCCGCGCGCGGATCGCAGGGTCGTCCGTTCGAAGCAGCGAGTCGCGCAGAAGCTCGATGGCCGAGCTGTCCTCGCCAGTATCCTCGAGCATGCGCGCGGCGGTCAGCGGGAGCCACGCCGGGCCGTAGCCCACCGCCGCGGCGCGCTGCAGGTAGATCGCGCCGCGGCGCTTGGCAGCAGTGCGTTCGGGACCTTCGGGAAGAAACGGCTGCAGCTCGAACGCGTAGTTGAAGCCGAGGTCGTACAGCATCTCTCCGTCGTTGGGAAAATGCTCGAGCCCGCGCAGCAAGTGATCGTTCGACAGCTCGATCGACCGTCGCGTGATCGTTCGGTGCGTGTAGACGCTGACGACCGATCCCCACACGTACGGCCTGCGAAAATTCGGGTCGATCTCTTCGGTGACGAGCGCGTACGACTGCAGGTATCGCTGCTGCGAACGAAGCTGCAGCGACTCGCCGAAGTACGCGAGGCCAGCGATGTAGAACAGGTCCGCGACCCACTCGCGGTGGCCGAGCGCGAGCGCGCGCGCCGCCGTGGGCGAAGGAATCGTCGCCTCGTCGACCGGCATCCTGCGCAGGTTTTCGTGCACCCTGGCAGCGCGCTTCGCTTCGAGCGCGGCGGGGACCAGCGCGAGAAAGAGCGCGACGTTCGTCACGCGCGTCCATCGGCGAGCTTCGTTGTCCGTCCGCTCTTGCGCTGGCATTCCGATCACTCCGTCGGTCGGTCGATCCAAAGCCCGAGCTGCGATTGTAGCTGCAACGCGCCATCGGCGCGCGCCGCGCGCTCGAAGGTCGAAGACAGCCCGTTGCCGTCGAGGTCGCCGTGCGCGCGCGCGGTGAACGCCGCGGTCGCGCCCTCGCCCGTCGAGTCGTACTGGTACGCAAAGTAGTGTGGCGCGTCGAAGCGAAACTCGAGCGCGTTCCATGTGGGCGCGCTCCAAGTGTTCGGCGGGTCGAGCTGCGCTTGTCCTGCGGGGACCGTCGCGGGCGTCAACGGCGCGGGCGGCGGCAGCGTGTGCAGGGTGGATCGCGTCGGAGCGACGGGGCCCACTTGCTGACCGGCCCAGTACGTCTGCGTGCGACGGTACAGCTCTGCGAGTCGATCGACCGCCTCGCCCGTGCGACTCAGCCGCGCGCGGCGACGGAGCCCCGGCAACAGCGCGCCGATCAAGATCGCGACGACAGCGATGATCAACGAGCCTTGGATGAGCGTGAGCCCTGCGCGCGACCGCTTCATGACGGGCCGCCCTTGGGCTCGTCGCCCTCGTCCTTCGCGAGGCCGAGCTTCGCGAGACGATACCGAAACGAGCGAAACGACAGGCCCAGCAGCGATGCAGCCTTGGTGCGCACGCCCCCCGCGCGCGTCAGCGCTTGCGTGAGCAACGAGCGCTCGAGGTCTTCGAGGTAGCGCTCGAGGTCGATTCCAGCCTCGGGAAGCACGGCGTTGGCCTCCGTGTTCGCCTCGTGCCCAGCGATCTCCGGCGGGAGATCACGCAGCTCGATCGTCGAGCCTGCCGCGAGCGCCACCGATCGTTCGACGGCGTTCTCGAGCTCTCGCACGTTGCCGGGAAACGGAAACCGCACCAGCGCGGCCAGCGCCTCGGGTGAGAACACGAGGAACGGGCGCCCGTGCTCACTCGCGAATCGCGAGCGAAAATGCTCAGCGAGCAGCGGGATGTCTTCGCTCCGTTCGCGCAGGCTCGGCAGTGAGACGCGCAGCACGTTGAGGCGATAGAACAGATCCTGACGAAAGCGCCCGGCCTTCACTTCGCCTTCGAGGTCGCGGTTGGTCGCCGCGACGATACGCACGTCGACGGGGACCTCTTGCGATGCGCCGACGGGACGAACCTTCTTCTCTTGCAGAGCGCGCAAGAGCTTCACTTGCAACGGGACCGGAAGCTCGCCGATTTCATCGAGGAAGAGCGTCCCGCCGTTGGCCTCGCGAAAGAGCCCTTCTCGTTTGGCGTGCGCGCTGGTGAACGCGCCCTTCTCGTGGCCGAACAGCTCGCTCTCGAGCAGCTCGCCCGGAATCGCTCCGCAGTTGACCACGAGCATGGGCTTGCCCTTGCGATCGCTGAGCGCATGCAGGGCGCGGGCGAAGACCTCTTTGCCCGTTCCGCTCTCGCCGGTGATCAGCACGTTGGCCTTCGAGCCCGCGGCGCGGCGCACGAGGTCGAGCGCGTTTTCGAGCGCCTGGCTGCGGCCCACCAAGAGCAAATCGCCCGGCAACGCCACGCGCGCGCTGCGAGCGAGCGCCCGCAGCTGCTCGTTGTCCCGCAAGAGCGCTCGCTTCTCGAGCGCCTTGTCCACGTGCGCGCGCGCCGTCGCGAGGTCGAGCGGCTTTTCGACGTAGCCGTACGCGCCGAGGCGCATCGCCTCGACCGCGGTCTCGACCGTCGCGTGCGCGGTCACGACGAGCACCTGCGTCTCGCCGCTGCGCTCTCTCGCGCGCTTGATCACGTCGAGCCCCGAGCCGCCCGGCATGATCAGATCGGTCACCACCAGGTCGAACGGAACCGTCGCGCTCTCGATCACCTCGAACGCCTGCGTCACGTCGGCGGCTTCGACGACGGTGTGGCCCGCGCGTTGAAGCAGGACGCGCACCATCTGCCGCAGCGACGGCTCGTCGTCGACGACCAGCACCCGCGCGGCGTTCGTCGCCGTCATCGCTTGCGCAGCTCGGCCACGAGGAAGCCCGCGACACGCGCGAGCGGCGTGCTCTGCACGGCGAACTCAGCCTTGCGAAACAGCGCGCCCAACGGCGCGAGCTTGAACACCGTCGCCGTGGGCGTGACGGTCCTGACCCCGTGAAACTGCACCAGTTCGCAGTCGCTCGGGACGAGCGCTCGAATCGCCTCTGGGCTGTCGTAGCGCGTGTACACCGCGGCCTCGGTGGTCTGCTCGGAGATGCGCCCCGCAGGCCCCAATCGCTTGGCGAGGTAGCGCAACGACCAGGGGTTGTAGAACTCCGCGAGGATCGTTCCGCCCGAGACCGTCACGCGCGCCATCTCGCGGATCGCCTTCTCGATGTCCGGGACGTGCGCGAGCACTTTGAACGAGTAGCAGAGGTCGAAGCTCGCCTCGTCGAAGGGCAGCGCCGTGGCGCTCGCCTCGCGGACGTCGAGCCCGCGCTCGCGGGCTTTTTCGAGCATCCCTGGGGACAGATCGATGCCCTTCGCGCTCGAGGCGACCTTGGCCACGTGCTCGAGGATGAGCCCCGTGCCGCAGCCGACCTCGAGCGCGCGCTTGCCGTCGGCGCGAGGCAGCGCGAGGCGCAGCTCGAGGTCGTCGATCATCTGGTGGTATCCGCGGCCGCGATCGCGCTCGTACCAGCGGCTGAACTCGTCGTAGTAGCTGCGTGTGTCCATCGACGGCGCGCAAGGTGCCGCAATCTCGCACGCGGCGCCAGTCGTTCAGCGCCGACGAAGCAGCGCGCGAAGTCCCTCGGGCCGATGATTCGCGAGCAGCTCGTCGTACAGGGACTGGTACTGCGACGCGATCGCCTTCGGCGCGCAACGCTCGCGAACCCACTGCGCGGCTGTGTCCAAACGCGCGCGCATCGCGTCGTCGCGCTCGCTCCAGGCGCGGATCGCGAAGCGGAGCGCCTTGCTGTCCCCGGTGCGAATCGGCTCGCAGGCGCCGGACTCGCGCATCTCGGCCGCCGCCGTCCCCTCGCCCACCAAGGACGGAACGCCCATCGCCAGCGCCTCGAGCACCACGAGCGGCCAGTCCATCTTCGCGTGCAGCGTGTCGGTCACGAGCGAGAGCACCGAGGCGCCCGCGACGAGCGCGTGAATGTCATCGATCTCTCCGAGCCACGTCACGTCCGCGCGCAGCTCGCGCGCCTCGCGTTCGAGCCGCGCGCGCGCCTCGTGCGCCGCCGCGGTCTTGGGCCGCGAGGCGACCACGTACCGAAGCGGCCCGTCTCGATCCTCGGCCGCGGCGCGCACGAAGGTCCGCGCCCCGTCGCCGAACTCGAGGTCGCCAGCATACAGCGCGTACGGCCTGTCGATCGCGTAGCGATCCTTCGCTGCGACGATCCGCGCTTCGGTCATCGTCGGCGGCGCGAGGGCCGGCGCGATCACCGTTGATTGTACGCCCACCTTTTCGAGGCGCCGCTGCGTGTGCTGCGACAGCACGACGACGCGGTCCGCGAACAAGTCGCGCGCAGCGGCCTCGAGCGAGTCCGGCGCGCTCGCGATCGTGTGAACGCACGCCGCGCGCCTCGCGAGCCTCGCCGCGCGGCCCGCGTGCAGCGTGAGCGGGTTGGGAGCGAAGAAGAAGTGCCACACGTCCGCGCGCGGACCGACGAGCAGGCGCGCCATCACCCGAGCGTTCGCTGAGAGCGCCGGAGCGTACGCGCCAGCGTGAGCGTACAGAGGCTCGCTCTCGACGCCGTCGAGCGCGGCGCCCGCGGGGACGAGCACGCGGGCGCGGTAGCGATCGAGCGCGCGTGAGAGGTCGCGGACGAGGTTCTTGTTGCTGTCGTTCCACGGGGGGGCGACGGGCTTGGAGACGAAGAGGACGTCAGGCATCACACGAATTCAAGTGGCTAGTTAGTTTGCAGGTGATTCTAGGATCGATCGCACGAGGCTGATCGCGCCCTCGATCGAGCTGGGTCGCCGTACCTCGTCGTCCGGGAGCTGGCTCCAGAACAGGCACGCGAACACCGTACGCGCCTCGCTCGACGAGGTCGAACGACACTGCTGCGGCTCGCTCCCCCAGCGCGCATAGAACCCGCGAAGCGGCGCGCGCGACTCGAGCAACCCCAGCGCCCACGAGCGCAGCACGGGGCTACGAGCGTAGAGTTCGACCGCCGGCTTCGAGAGCCAACGAATGCAGTCGTACTCGCGATGACACAGCCCCTCGGCGCTCTCGATCGCCGGAACCCACGCTCCCGTCGCGTTGGGGTCCTCGCGCAACGCGGCGAGCAGCACCGCGGGATCGTAGAGAAACGGCTGCCGTCCCACGCTCGCGAGCAGCCGTGGGAGCTCTTCGCTCGCCCGCACGAGGCCCGCGTGGTGCAGCTTCGCGATGAGCAGCCCAGCGCAGCCCGCAGCGCCCGCGTTCTCGCCCCGCTCGACGTCGGCCCAGATCGTTCGCGCGATGGCGACCGCGCTCTCTCGGGCGGTGGAGACATCGATGTCGATCGCGTCGATGAGCAACGCGCAGCGGTCTGCGGTGACCGTCGCGCTCGACCTGGCAGCGGCAATCACGCGGGCGGCGTCGCGGCTTCGCTGCATCGACGCGGGACCGCTCGCGTCCGCAGCGCGGCTTCGGTGAAACTCCGCGAGGGCTCGCGATGAAGACGGCCAAAGCACCCGCGTCGCATCTTGATCGAGATGCCGCCGCGCGAGGTCCTCGCGGCTCGCGCCTGCCTGACGAATTCTCTCTCGAAACCGCGTCTCCAGCTCGCTCAACAGCCGCGCGTCGCCGCGCTCGAAGCGGGCCACTTCGTCGGGCGCGAGCGCGTCGTAGCCGACCGCAGCGGCGAGGAGCATGTACGCGACCTCGTAGCCGCGCGCGACGCGGTCGGGCTGACGGTCGTCGCACGACGCGAGCAGCGTGCGCGAGAGCGAGCGCCCGCTGTTCAATCGTTGCAGCAACCCCTCGAGCGCGCGCCACTGAGTGAGCACCTCGGCGCGGCTGGCAGAGTCGAACCACTCGACGCTCGGCCGGTAGCGCAACGCTGGATTGCGCCGGATTTCTTCAGGGCAACGCAGCGGGCCCATCAATTCAACCCAGCCCTCGCCGCTCGCGTTGCGCCAGCCGTTGATCGAGATCGAGGGAAACGATCGGACGTCCGCGGGAGCGTCGCTGGGAGCGTCGCCCGAGCGCGGGACGAGCCAACGTTGATCGTCGAGCTCTCGCGCGAGCGCAGCGAACGGAAACGCGCCGCGAACAGAAGGCGGCGCCGCGCCCGAGCGCTCGACGAAGCCGACCGCGTATCGCGCGGCGTGCAGGAGCTGTCGCGCGAGGCCATCGTCGCGGCGTTGGAGGTCGCGACCGGTGTACCAGCGGAGCGCGTCGCTCCACATGCGAGCGCCCCACGCGCGAACGACGGCGTCGCGATCGAGGTGAGCCGGCGCTCCCGCAGCGAGCGCAGCGCGAGACACGCCGAGACGGAGCAGCAGCGCGCGACTCACGAGGTCCGTGACGGGCGTCCCTCGCCGCTCGATCTCCTCTCGATAGGCCGCGATCGCGCCGGGGCTCTCTGCGAAGCACTCCTGTTGCGGGCGAGCGCCGCCCTCGAGCAGAAAGACCGTCGCGCCCGAGCGCCAGCCCAGCTTGCGACCGCAGAGATAGGGCTCGAGTCGCAGCGGGTCGATCATGCCCGCGTCGACCGCGCGGCGCGCGGCTTCGAGCTCAGCGTCGTTCGCGCCGTTCGCGGACGGCCACGGAGGCGCCTCGCGCGAGTACTCCCACCGCGGCGCGATCGCGACGCCCAGCGTCGGCTCGATTTCTCGTCGCTGGGTGCAGCTCGCGAGCGAGAGCGCTGCGAGCAGAGCCACGGTCCGGCCGTTCATGGCCGCGAGGCTACCATCGACGAAACGCCCGAGCGCGCATTGCCGAACCGCCGCACCACACACAGGTTGCGCGCGCTGTTCGACGGCAACGTCGCGTACAAGAGGAAGGGACCATGGCCACGATCGAGCTGCTGATCGACCCGGTATTGATGGAAATCGAGACGTCGTTCGAGAGCGAACGAATGCTCCTGCGCGCGCCGCGAGCGGGCGACGGCGCGGCGATCTACGAGGCGACGATCGAGTCGCTCGCTGAGCTGCGACCGTGGATGCCGTGGGTGCACGACGAGCTGTCCGCGGACGTCAGCGAGAAGAGCGTCCGTCGCTCGATGGCGCAGTGGATCCTTCGCGAAGACATGCGCTTCTCGATGCACGACAAGCGCACCGGCCGCTTCATCGGCGGCACCGGTCTGCACCGCCCGAGCTGGAACGACCGTCGCTTCGAGATCGGCTACTGGGTCCGAACGAGCGAGGCCAACAAGGGCTATGTGACCGAGGCAGTTCGCGCGCTGACGCAGTGGGCGTTCGAGAAGCTCCACGCCCAGCGCGTGGAGATCCGCATGGACACCCGCAACGAGCGGAGCTGGCGCGTCGCCGAGCGCGCGGGCTACGCGCTCGAGTGCGTGCTCGTGAAGGACCGAAAGGCCCTCGACGGAGCGCAGTCGGACACGAGGATCTACGCGAAGACGGCAGAGTGATTCGCGAGGCGATCCCGCAGGCAAAATCGCAGACTGCTTCGAGGGCGACGATTGCGCCCAAGCTCGAGCCGCGCTCGGTGTTCAATCGCGTTCATGAACGCCATGCGCACTCGTCGCTCGCTTCTTGCCTTCGTCGCGATGGGGATCACCACGATCGTCGCCGCGGAGGCCGTCGCTCGCTCTTCGTTCGATGCACGAGGCGCGCGCCGCGCCGTTCGGCCACCGCCGCCTCCGCCGCCTCCGCCGGATGCGCTTCTCTTCAGCCTCGAGTGCACGCCGTCGACCGGGACGATCACGCTCGCGCAGCGATCGTCGTTGCAGCTCTGGCTCGTCGCGCGCAACAACGGCTCGACGACGATCGACACGCGGCGGGACACGCTCGAATGGTTCGTGAATGGGCAGCAGTCGTTCGAGCTCGCGATGGCGTTCGGCAACGGCGTTCGTACGACGCAGTGGTCCTCGCTGGCGCCTGGGACGAGCGTGCGCGAAGCGCGGGCGGGCGGGGATTGGCTCTTTCCTCGACGAGGTCGCTACGTGATCGCGATTCGGTTGAACGGTCGCGAGGTCGCGCGGCGCGTGATCACCGTTCGCTGATCGAGCCGTCGCAGAACCAGCGAAGCGCCTCGCGCATGGCGGGCTCGACCACAGAGAAGTGATCGCCCTCGACTTCGCAGGCCTCGACCGCGTGATCGCCGTCGAGCGACGCGAGCACCAGTCGCTCGATCCACGGTCGCAATTGCCGCTCTTCGCGGCCGAACACCGCGCGAACAGGGGCGGTGAACCATCGCGCGAACCGCAGCGGAGAGCGCAGGCGAAGCTCACGCGGATCGCTCGCGTCGAACGTGCAGTACTCGGGGTACCAGCGAAGGACGGGCTCGATTTCGGGCCAGCCCGAAATGCTCACGACCTTGCGAAACACCGGAGCATAGAGCGCGGCCAGCATCGCGAGCACAGCGCCCGCGCTGTGGCCCACAGAGAACACGCGCGCGGCGTCGACGCCGCGGATCGAGGCGAGCGCCGCGCGAGCAGCGAGCACGTCGTCGAGCTCGTCGTGATAGAGCGTGAACGATCCGGGAGCACCGTTTTCTCCACGCAGAATAGGCACCATGGTGATCCACCCCGCGTCTCGAAACGCGCGGCACTGCTCCCACATGCGGTTGTCGAACGCGAACTCACCGTGAAGAAAGAGCACCGCGGGCTTCGACGAAGAAGGGTCGATGGCAGCGTTGACGTACGCCGGAAGCGAGAGCGTCCCCGAGCGGTACTCGATCACGTGTGCGTCGGACGGCGCGAGTTGCGTAGAGAACGGCTGCGGCGAAGGTCCTGGTCGAAGGAGCTTCGTCGCGTGTCCAGCGCGTTCGAGCGCGTACGGGCTGCGCGTGGGCATCGGGGATTCGTCGGTCGAGCGCGGACACGGCGAAGGCGTGTCAGGGAAGCGGGAGGTCGCAGCCGCGCGAGGTGCTCATCCACGAGGCGTTGCAGTCCGTCGCGGTGTCCACGGGCGTGAAGCGGCCCTCGGGAAAGGTGATCGTCCCCACGTTCCACACCCATTGGCGCGGAAACATCGTGCGACGCAGTCGCGCGACGGAGCGCTCGCGGATGATCACGTCGATGTCCGCGGTCGACGGATCGCCCGAGCGGCTCCAGTGCTCGATCAACACGTAGTACGTGCCCGCCGGAGCGCGATCGAGAAAGATGTTCTCGGGCCCGAACGAGCCCGTGTTGTCGATGTCCTTGCGCGGGTTGTCCGTCGCATCTCCAGCCGCTCCCCACTCGAGTCCGGTCGCGCCCATGCACGTGAACCACGTGCAGTCGTCGGTCGTCGAGTTGAGCGCGCGCGGCGCGCGAAGCAAGTGCAGCTCGAGGTCCTTGCCGGGCATGTCCCACGAGAGCGTGAGACGCAGATCGCGCCCCGAGCATCGAGGGCCTTCGAGGCGACGGACGATCACGCGCGAGCCGCGGTCGTTGCGGCACACGATGCGAACGACGTTGGTCCCGCAAAACACCGGGATCGTGGTGGAGAACCGACCCGTTCCTTCGGGGTCGGTGAGGATGCTTCCGCCGGTGTGACCGCAGGACGAGTTGGACACGTACCAGGCGCACTGCGTCGCGCCGCGCGCGGTTCCGCTGACCGAGAGCGCCGTGAGCGTATCGGGCAGCATCGGCGTGTCGAGCTCGTTGAGCTCCGCGAACGGCTCGGGACACCCCGTGCACATCGCGGGGTCCGTGAACTCGGCGTTCGTCATCACGTCGCTGTACGGCGGGCTCATGACCGAGCTTCCACACGACGCCTCGCCGTCGTTCGCGGCGGCATCGGCGTTCGCCGAGCCGTCACTCATCGAGATTGCAGCGTCCGAGACAGCGTCCATCGCCGTGACGTCCGCAGGTGCGACGACGTCCATCGCGGACGAATCACTGGTTGATTGCGCGTCCGACGAGGAGTCCCCGCGGCCGATCGGCGTGGGGCCTTCGCTGCACGCGACGGTGAACAGCGCCGCGAAGAGGAGCAAGAACAACGTGTGCGGTCGTTGCATCGGTCGAGAATACTGCGATGCACGGGAGATGCAGAGCGCGGACGCGATGCCGAGACCGCCCGTGAGAGGCCCCGCGAGCCATCGCAGACGCGGCGTGTCCGTGGAGCGAGCACGACGAGCGCGCGGACCGGCGTTGCGGTTCGCGTTCAGCACGGCCGAGAGTGAAACGCGCGAGCGCACAGCGCTAGGACATGCGCATACGGAAGAACGAAGACGCGAACCAGATCCCGAGGATCAACGGGATCGGGTTGACCGAGAGCGTCCCCACGAACGCGTGGCGGTTGTCCGTCGCCGTGGGAAGAAATTGGTAGCCGAGGTCCACGGTGATTCCGGTGAGCAAGGTTTGAAGGATCACGCCCGTGCGCAATCCCGCTGCGAATCCCGCGCTCGATCCGCCGATGAGCGCGTGCGCAGAGAGGCCGCCAGAGAAGAGTAGATTGCCGTAGAGGACGGAGGTACCGGCGCGAAAGTACGTTCCGCCTGGGGATGGCCCGCCTTGGTAGGCGACGCCGAGCTCGGGAAGAAACTGGACGCTCGATCGCTCGCGATAGCCGAACGCTCCTGCGATCGCGTCGAACGAAAACCCAGTCTCCAAGTTGCGCGACGCGCCCGTCCCCATCGCCGCGCCGAAGCCAAACCGCACCGTCGGAATAAACGTGTACGGGTCGTTTCGCGAGGTAGATGGCTGGCTCGATCGCGGCGGCGACGCGTTCGCCGGTGCCACCGTGATCCGTTGCGTGGGCACCGGATCGTTCATCGTCGGCGCGGCGGCGACGACCGGTGCGGGCAACGTCGCTGCATACGCTCGCAGCGCTGGGTGATCAATCGAGAGTGCGCCCACTTCGGACTGAGCTCCGACGTACAGAGCGCCTCCCGGCGGGTCGAACGCGAGCGCGCGCGTGAAGACATAGTCCCGTCCGAGCGTCGTGAACGCGCGGCCGTCGAAGAGCGCGACGTTGCTCTGCGCCGCCAACGCGACCAGATCGCCGGACGGCGCCGCGATTCCCGTGATCGCATGACACCCGCCGAACATCGAGTGATGGTGCAGCCGAACTGCACCTGATCCGAGATCGAGCACGAACAACGAGGCGCCCCACGCGATGTACGCGCGATGCGTTCGCTCGCTGATCCACAGCGCCGTCGCCTCACCGGTCGGAGCGCTCTCGAGCCCGAGCGCGACGCGATCGAACGCTGAGCCCGTGCGACGCAGCAACCCGTCGCTCGCGAGAACGTACAGCGTGTCATCGGTCGAGACCGCGAGGCTCGCGACCGAGACTCCAGCGCCGAGGCGGAGCGTGCTCCAGTCATCGCCGCTCCAGCGATAGATCGCGTTGTGTTCGCCCGCGAAATACACGGCGCCCGTCGAGTCGACCGCGCACGCGCTGATCCGCTCTCGATCGACGAGCGGAGCGCTCGCGCTCGCGACGTTCACTCCGTCGCTGCGCACGACGCCGTCGAACGCGGCCCGCGCGATCACGAGGCGATCGCCGACGCGCCTGCCGCAGAGCGCCTGCGTTCCGCCCGAGCCGAGCGACGAGATCGTTCCGTTGCGCCAATGAACGCCCGCCGTTGATCCTCCGATCGCGAGCGTGTCGCCGTCGATGAACAACCCGCGCACGAAGCTGTTGTTGCCGACCGCGAACGACGGCCTCGACTGCGCTCGCGCGTCGGTCGTTTGCGTTGCGATCGCCACCACGATCGCGCCGATGGTGAACACACGCTTCATTGGCTCGCGCTCCCGCCCACGAGTGTACGCGCAATGGAGCGAGGTTTTGCGGTCGCAGTTTGTCGAGGGCGACGCGCGAACGATTCTTTGCGATCTCGCGTCGCGTTGGCCCGATCAACTGTCGAGCACGCGCGCGATCCACTCTTCCCACTGGAGAAACCACTCAGCCGCCTCGCGACCGCTCCTCCAGCCAGCGTTGAAGCGATCGCTCGAGATCGCCTGTTCGCAAGCGCTCAACGCGCGACGCATGGCCGCGATGCGCCTCCGCACGTAGCACAGGTCCTGCGCGGTCAAGATCAGCCCGCCGTACTCCATGCTCACGAGCGACTCGACGTCGTTCGGCAACGCAAACGCGGAGAGCCCGCAGCAACCCGCCACGCACATCGTCTCGCAGTCGCCGAAGAAGCAGTCGGCCCTTCGATCCTCTACGAGCCAGTCCGGGGTCAGCACGTGCGCACTCTACCGCAAGATTCGCCGCGCGTTTGACACGCCGCGTTGACACCCACGGCCGCTGGTCTATACCCGAGACAGACGCAGTCGAGCGCGACGCGAGAGGGAACTGCGATGGCCGCCAACGACGAGAGAGAATCGATCCTTCCACCTCCGAACCCTTCTCCGTCGACGGCGCGCGAAGAAGAGCGCGACGGGCTCTCGGCGCGGCCGAAGAAGCTCATCGAGCGCATCGTGAAGAAGACCGTCGAGTCGGGCTTCGAAGCGATCTCCAAGAGCGAAGACACCGTTCGATCCGTGATCGACAAGATCAAGGACCAAGAGATCGCGCAGGCCGCGATCGATCAAATCGACGAGACGAAAAACGGGCTCTATCGCGCGGTCGCCAAAGAGATGCGCGACTTCTTGCAGAACACTTCGCTCGCGAGCGAGTTCAAGAAGGCGCTCACGGGGTTGGCGTTCGAAGTGAAGATGGAGGTTCGCTTCAAGGCCACGGAGGACGAGAACGGGCGAAGCACGATGCGTCCGAGCGCCGACGTCGATGTCACGATGAAGGACAAGGGCGGAGCCGACAAAGACAAGCCCGCGGCCAAGGACAAGGGCGGGAAGTAGTCACTGGTTCTGGTAGCGTTCGCGCCGCCATGACCACCAACGGTTCACGTCTCGTTCGCGCCGCGCGCGGAACGGATCTGCGCTGCAAGGGCTGGGTTCAAGAAGCAGCCCTTCGCATGTTGATGAACAACCTCGACCCCGACGTCGCCGAGCGCCCCTCGGACCTCGTCGTGTACGGAGGCACCGGAAAGGCCGCCCGCAACTGGGAGGCCTTCGACGTGATCGTGCGCGAGCTGCAGGCGCTCGAAGACGACCAGACGCTGCTCATTCAATCGGGCAAGGCCGTCGGGCGCTTTCGTACACACCCCGACGCGCCGAGGGTTCTGCTTGCGAATTCGCTGCTCGTTCCGAAGTGGGCGACGTGGGAGCACTTTCGCACGCTCGAAGCGCAGGGCCTGATCATGTACGGCCAGATGACGGCCGGCTCGTGGATCTACATCGGTACGCAAGGCATTCTGCAGGGCACCTACGAGACCTTCGCTGAAGCCGGTCGACAACACTTCAACGGCGATTGGTCCGGTCGCTGGATCCTCACCGCGGGCCTCGGCGGAATGGGCGGCGCCCAACCGCTCGCCGCCACCATGGCCGGCGCCGTGTGCCTCGCGGTCGAAGTCGATCCCACGCGCGTTCAACGGCGGCTCGACACGCGCTACCTCGACGTGATGTGCACGACGCTCGACGAGGCGCTCGCGCAAGTGAAGCGCGCTTGCGCTGAGAAGAGAGCGATCTCCATCGGCCTCGTCGGCAACGCAGCAGACGTGTACCCCGAGCTCGTTCGTCGCGGAGTGATCCCCGATTTCGTCACCGAGCAGACCTCGGCGCACGATCCGTTGCGCGGGTACATCCCCGCGGGGCTCTCGCTCGACGAAGCCGCTTCGCTGCGTGAGAGCGACCCCACGACGTACGTGCGACGCGCGAGAGAGAGCATGGCGCTCGAGATCCGGGCGATGCGGGATATGCAGAAGCGCGGCGCGTTCGCGTGCGACTACGGCAACAACATTCGCGCTGAGGCGAAGCTCGCGGGAGCGGAGGACGCGTTCGAGATTCCGGGCTTCGTCCCCGCGTACATTCGTCCGCAGTTTTGCACGGGCCGCGGGCCGTTTCGCTGGGTCGCGCTCTCGGGTGATCCCGAGGACATCGCCGTGACGGATCAAGCCGTGCTCGACGCTGTGCCCAACGATCCGTCGCTGCGGCGCTGGATCGAGCTCGCGCAGAAGCGCGTGGCATATCAGGGACTTCCCGCGCGCATCTGCTGGCTCGGATATGGAGAGCGCGCGAAGGTGGGCCTCGCGTTCAACGAGCTCGTTCGCAAGGGCAAGGTGAAGGCCCCCATCGTGATCGGCCGCGATCACTTGGACTGCGGCTCGGTCGCGTCGCCCAACCGCGAGACCGAGGCCATGAAAGACGGCTCGGACGCGATCGCCGATTGGCCGATCCTCAACGCGCTCGTCAACTGCGCGGGCGGCGCTTCGTGGGTGAGCGTTCACCACGGCGGCGGCGTCGGCATGGGCTACTCGCTGCACTCGGGTATGGTCATCGTCGCCGACGGAACGGACGCCGCCGCCAAGCGCCTCGAGCGCGTCCTCACGAGCGACCCCGGAATGGGCGTGATTCGCCACGCCGACGCGGGCTACGACCTCGCGATCGACTGCGCCAAAGAGCGCGGCGTGCACGTCCCTCACCGAGCCTGAGCGATGAGCATTCACACGGCGACCGAGCTGTATCGCGACGCAGCCGAAGTGCTCACGATGGACGGGCCCGCGCCGGATCCATCGCGCCCGACGGACACCGCTCCGCTCGGCGTCATCGAGCGAGCGACGGTCGCGGTGCGCAACGGAAGAGTGCTCGCCATCGGCTCGACCGAGTCCGTGCTCCGACGCGTGAACATCGATCCGATCGAGACACACGTATTCAACTGCGAAGGCGCCGTCGTCGCGCCCGGCTTGATCGACGCGCACACGCACTCGCTGTTCGTCGGGCACCGCGCGGACGAGTTTGTCGCGCGCATCGAAGGCGCGACGTACGCAGAAATCGCCGCGAAGGGCGGAGGCATCGCGCGCTCGGTGCGCGAGCTGCGCGCGGCCAACGACGAGAGCGCGATCGAGCAGCTGCGCGCGAGGCTCACGCGCATGCGCGGGTACGGCGTCTCGATGGTCGAAGTGAAGACGGGCTACGGGCTCGACACCGAGTCCGAGCTGCGGTCGCTGGCGATGATCCGCGAGGCGTCGCAGCGCGCGGGCGTTCGCGTGAAGCGGACGTTTCTGCCGCTGCACGCGGTGGATCCAGCGCTGAAATCGCTGCCCGACGGGCGCGCGCGGTTTCTCGAACGAACGATGAGAGAGACCGTTCCGACGGTGTTCGAGCGCGATCGTCCGGACTTCGTGGACGCCTATGTGGACACCACGGGCTTCTCCGTCGAAGAGACGAGGCCGCTGCTCGAACTCGCGAAGCGCGAGCAAATTCGCCCGCGGATGCACATCGGACAGTTCGCGGACATCCGCGGCGCCGAGCTCGCGGCGGAGTTCGGCGCGGCGAGCGCGGATCACTTGGAGCACGTGAGCGACGACGGTCTTCGCGCGATGGCGCGCGCGGGCGTGATCGCGATGCTGCTGCCGGGAGCAGCGTTTTCGCTGGGGCAATCGATGCCAGACGCGAGGCGAATGCGCGCGCTCGGCGTCGAAGTGGCACTGGCGACCGACTGCAACCCGGGGACGTCGTACGTCGAGAACCTTCCGCTCATGGCAGCGTTTGCCGTGAGGCAGATGGGCTTGAGCACGGTGGAAGCGTGGTGGGCGATCACGCGCGCCCCGGCCAAGAGCCTCGAATGGGAGGGTGGAGCGCTGCGCGAGGGCGGCGTCGGCGACGTGTGCGTGCTGGAGATTCCCACGTGGCGCGCGCTTCCGTACGCCGTGGGAAGCGTGCGCGCGCGCTCATAGAGAGGCGCGAGTCGGGCTCGTGTTCGTGACCGAGCTCGCCTCGTCCCGGGGGACCGGGTCCGCCTCATCCCCGGCCCTTCTCCACGCCAGATGGCGTGGAGAAGGGTGCCTTCGCTGCGCATCAGCGTCGTTGGAGAAGGCTGCCTTCGCTGCGCATCAGCGTCGTTGGAGAAGGCTGCCTTCGCTGCGCATCAGCGTCGTTGGAGAAGGGTGCCTTCGCTGCGCATCAGCGTCGTTGGAGAAGGGTGCCTTCGCTGCGCATCAGCGTCGTTGGAGAAGGGTGCCTTCGCTGCGCATCAGCGTCGTTGGAGAAGGGTGCCTTCGCTGCGTATCAGCGTCGTTGGAGAAGGGTGCCTTCGCTGCGCATCAGCGTCGTTGGAGACACCGTCTTCTCGTTGCAGAAGCCAGCAATCCCGCCCCGCTTCTGCTCGAGCACCGCGTAGCTCCAATGGGGGCCGCCATCGCAGCGAAGGCACCCTTCTCCACGCCATCTGGCGTGGAGAAGGGCCGGGGATGAGGCGGACTTCTGTTTGCCATGCGCCGCCCCCATCACGAAGATCAGGCTCACGCACAACGACGAGCCCGACGTCACCGCCCGGTGCGAGCCTTCAACCACTTCGTCATGCTGAGCGCGGCCGCGATGAGTCCGAGCGAGATCCACTGCGACGTGGACACGCCGAGCACTCCGCCGCGGTCGTCTTCGCGCAGAAACTCCAGCGAGAAGCGCAGCGCTCCGTAGGCGACGATGAAGAACTGAAACACCATTCCGTCGTAGCGCTTGCGCGGAACGACCACGGTGTACGCGAGCACCGCGATGAGCAGCGAGCCAATCGACTCGTAGAGCTGCGTCGGATGCACAGGCAGCGGGTGCGTCGCCGCGGCGGTGATCCGGTGATCCTTCAAGTGCAGATCCCACGCGGGCGAGTACTTCGGAAACACCGCCGCCCACGGCCTCTCGCACACGCGCCCGAAGCAGCAGCCCGCGAGAAAGCAGCCCATGCGTCCCCACGCGAGGCCGAGCGCGATCGCGAAGCCGCTCATGTCCGCGGCTTTGAAGAACGGAAACTTCTCGCGCTTCAAGAACACCCACGCGTACGCCGCCGCGGCGATCAACCCGCCGTAGTACGTGAGCCCTCCGGCCCAAAAAGCGGCCCACGCAAAGCAGTTGCGCTCCTTCGGGTGGCACACGCCCTTCGCCGCGTCCCACACGCCGTCGTAGTAGTGCGAGCGGCACTGCTCAGCGCTGATGTGCCAATCGACCAGCGACGGGTCCGTGCACGCGTGCACGTAGTCCCAGAAGTATCCGTCCGCGAGCACGTGCAAGAGCCGCGAGCCGATCACGCCCCAGATCGTCGCGGCGAGCCCCAGATCGATGATCACTTCGCGGTCGCGCCCGATGCGGTGAACCCATCGAGAGCCGATCCACGTCGCGAGCGCGAGCCCCGTGGCGAGCATCCCGAAGTACGCCGGGACGTCGATCCCGAAGATGGCAAAGAGCGTGTGCTTCATCCTCGGCGCTCGCCTTTCGTCGGTCAGCGGTCGTTCACGCCGCCGCGACTTCGTCCTTCTTCTCGGCCTTCGCTTCGCTCTTCTTGTCGCCCTTCTTCACAGCGGGCTCGCTGGTCGAGGGCTTCGCGCCGAAGATGAACTCGTAGATCATGAGCCCGATGCCCACGGTGATCGCGATGTCCGCGACGTTGTAGGTCGGCCAGTAGAACTTCTCCTTCCAGTGCATGAGGATGAAGTCCACGACGTAGCCGAGGCGCAGGCGATCGACGAGGTTTCCGATCGCGCCGCCGAGCACGAGGGGCAGCGCCAACCGCATCGCGCGCTGGTCTTTCTCCAGCGAGCGATACAGGTGAACGATGAACCCGATCGCCAAGATGGTGATCAAGAAGAAGAACGGACGACGCACCTTCTCGCTCGCGCCGTGCAGAAGTCCCCACGCTCCGCCGCAGTTCTCTGCGTAGCGAAACTCCAGGTAGTTCTGCGACATCACGATCGAGTTGTGCGCGACGCGCTGATACAGATAGTGCTGCTGCCCCGGCGGCGGCGTGCAGAGCGGAACGACCCGCGGCGACGGCATCGACAGCCGCTTGATCGCCCACGATTTGCTCCACAGATCCACTCCCGCCGTCGCGAGCGCGACGAGCGCGAGAAAGACCCACTGCATCATCGTCGGCGGCGCAGGGAGCGGCTCTTTCGCCGGCTTCTTCTTCGTCTCGACCACCTCGCCGCCCGAGACGTCGGACTCCGACGAGGTCGCCTCGTCCTTCGTCGACGCCTTCGCCTCCTCGGACGCTTCGGTCTTCGGGCTCTCGTCGTTCGAGGACGCTGGCGTCTCGGCGGTCTCAGCGGGCTTCTTCGTGTCGTCGGTGTCGCTCATGATCTCGTTGGCAAGGGCGAGGTAGGTGGGTGCTAGCGCGAAGATGCCGGTTGTACCAAAGCCCGGCCCGCCTTCGCGGCGCGCAAACGAAAAGAGAACGCTTCAAGCCTTCGGTTGTTCCGCATCCCAGCGCGCGACCGCGGAAGTGCAACGACTGCACAGGCCTGAAGCCTCGTCGGTGTCGCGCAAACGGCGGCGGCAACGCACGCACGGAGCCTTCGCTCCGCGGGCGATCACAACGGACGGCGCTCCGTCGTGGACATTGACTGTCACTCCACCGAGCAAGAGGCACTCGGTGACCAGGCTGCTCAAGGGAGCCAGCAGCGCCGCCTCGTCCTTGCTCACCGTCGCGACCACGTCCGCGTCGCGCGCGTGATCGATGCGCGCGCTCTCGGGGAAGCGCGATTCGTCCGCGCCCGCCGTTCGTCCCTCTTTTTCAGCGCTCTTCTTCTCGATGCCCCAGGCCTGCACCATGGGCTCGAGCGCGAGGTTCACGCGCTCGCGCAGCGCGCGGACCGTGCGAACCGCGTCGTCCAAGTGCAGGTCCTTCGGCTCGCCGAGCGTCGGCCACAGGCTCGAGTGCACCGACGCAGGATCGCCGTCGCGCTTGGGCGTGTGATCCCAGATGTCCTCCGCCGTAAACGGAAGGATCGGCGCGAGCACCACCGCGAGCGAGCGCACCATCGCGTCGCACACGGCGAGCGTGCTTCGAACGCGATCGCTCGAGCGATGATCGTTGTAGAGCCAGTCCTTGGACACATCGAGGTAGAAGCCCGAAGCGTCGCTGACGAACTCGCTCACCGAGGCGATCACCGCGCGAAAGTCATAGTGTCGGTAGTGCGTCTCGCAGCGGTTCACGAGCTCAGCGAGCTTGTTGAACTGCCACTGATCCAACGGTCCGAGCGCGACGCCCTTGTTCGCAAGCTCGCTCGCGCTCTCGACCACTTCACCGCGAAGCACCTGCAACAAGAACCGCGTCACGTTGCGGATCGCGCGGTAGTTGTCCTTCACTTGATCGAAGGCCTGCTTCGACAAGCCCACGTCGTCGCTGTAGTCGTTGGTCGCGACCCACAACCGCAGGATCTCGGCGCCGTCCGTCGCGACCATCTTGAGCGGGTCGTATACAGAGACGTCTTCGCCGCGCTTGCGCTTCTCTTCGATGTCGCTCTTGTGCATCGCCTTCACGATGGTCTTCTTGCGACCGTCCGGCTGCTGCACTTCGATCTTCTCTCCCACGAAGCCGTGCGTGACGACCGTGCGATACGGCGCAGAGCCGTGCGTCGCGCAGCCCACGAGCAGCGACGAGTGAAACCACCCGCGGTGCTGGTCCGAGCCTTCGAGGTACAAATCGACGGGAAATCCCAGGTCCGTTTGCTCTGCGCACACGGCGAAGTACGAGCTGCCGGACTCGAACCACACGTCCAAGATGTTCATGTCGCGGCCGAACGAGTCGCTCTTGCCGCACTCGCTGCAGGCGAAGCCCGAGGGCACCACGTCGACGCTCTCGTCGTACCAGGCGTCGGCGCCCTTGCTCGCGAAGACCTTCGCCACGTGACGAACGAGGTCGCCCGTGAGGTTCGCGTGGCCGCAGTGCGTGCAGTGCAACGCCGGGATCGGAACGCCCCACACGCGCTGTCGCGAGATGCACCAGTCCGGGCGCTGCGCGATCATTCCGTTGATGCGCTCGCGGCCCACGGCGGGGACCCAGCCCCTCGCCTCGCGGCCTTCGCTCGCCTCGCTCGCGCCGTCGGCGCCGAGGCGATCGATCTCGCTCAAGGCCACTTCGCGCAGCGTTTTTCCTGCGACGGGGCCCGACGTCATCGCCTGGTCCATCGCGATGAACCACTGCACCGTCGCGCGCGTGAGCAGCGGCTTCTTCGAGCGCCACGAGATTGGATAGCGGTGAACGATGAAGTCACCGGGCTTGTTGCAGAGCACGCCGAGCTCGCTGAGCTTCTCGGCGATCACGGGATTCGCCGCGAACACGTGCTTTCCGACGATGCCCCAGCTCTTGGCGACGGGACCGAGCTCTTCGGTGAACTCGCCCGCGTCGTCGACCGGTGAGTACACCTCGAGGCCGTTGGCGACGCCCGTGTTGTAGTCGTCGCGACCGTGGCCCGGAGCCGTGTGGACGATGCCCGTTCCCGCGGTGTCCTCGACGTAGAGCGCGCTGACGACGGGCGACTGGCGATCTTCGAAGGGGTGCTGAAACTTCAGGCCCAACAGCTCGTTGCCGACGAACGCGCTCTCCGCTCCGTGCATCGTGCGCGGAAGCGACTCGGGCGAAGCCCATCCGCACGCCTCGATGACCTTCTTCGCGAGCGGCGCCGCGACGAGCAAGTACTCGAGCTTTTCGTCACCGAGCGAGCGCTCGAGAAGCACGTACTCCATCGCGGGATGCACCGCGAGACCGCGGTTGGCGGGCAGCGTCCACGGCGTCGTCGTCCAGATCACCGCGAACACTTCGCCGCGGTCGAGCATGGTCGGAAACCGCTTCTTCAACAGCGCCTTCGCGTGCTCGTCGCCCTTGAAGCGCACGTACACCGACGGGCTCTTGTGCTGCTCTTCGTACTCGAGCTCGCTCTCGGCGAGCGCCGTACGCTCAGCCGACGACCACCACACCGGCTTGAGCCCGCGGTACACGATCCCGCGATCGACGAAGGCCGCGAGCGCCTCCAAGATCCGCGCTTCGAACGTGGGCTTCATCGTGAGGTAGGGGTCGTCCCAGGTCCCCATCATTCCGATGCGCTGGCGCTGCTCGGACTGGACCTTGACCCACTTCTCCGCCTCTTCGCGGCACTTGGTGCGGCGCTGCAGCGGGGTCATCTCGCGCAGCTTCGGGCCGAGGGCCTTCTCGACGTTCACCTCGATCGGAAGCCCGTGACAGTCCCAGCCAGGGATGAACTTCACGCGCTCGCCAAGGATCGTGCGAAAGCGCGTGACGAAGTCCTTGAGCGTGTTGTTGAGCACATGACCGTAGTGCATGTTGCCGTTCGCGTAGGGCGGACCGTCGTGAAACACGAACGTGCCCTTCGCTGGCCGCTCGAGCAGCGTTGGATACAGGTTCGCCTTCTTCCAACGCTCGAGCCACTGCGGCTCGCGCTTGGCAAGGTCGGCCTTCATCGAGAACGCGCTCTCGGGCAACCGCAACGTCGCCTTGAAATCCCGCGGAGACATAGGCGGCTGCGTAATGTTTTTCGCCCGTGCTTTCAAGGCTCGCGAGCAAAGACCCCGACCTCGACGACCAAACCACGCTCGCGGACGAGCGCAACGGGCTCACATTCAGTCCGTCACGATTGTAAGCGAGAGCAATACAGTCGACGCTCGAATGATTCGATAGTTTGCAGCGAATCCGCGCTCATACTGTGAGCGTAGACAGCCCGAACGGAGCCCATCGCATGGACGACGAAGCAGCCGAGCTCGAACGCGAATACCAAGAAGAAAAAGCGCGAGAGCGCGCGGAGGCCGAGAAGCTCGTCGGGACCGTGATCGGCGGCAAGTACCGCATCGACGCGTTCGTCGGCGGCGGCGCCATGGGCAAGGTCTACAGGGCCACACAGCTGCTCTTGGACAAGACCGTCGCTGTGAAGGTGCTTCACGCGGGGCTCGGCCAGGACGAGAAGTTTCAAGCGCGGTTTCACCGAGAGGCGAAGTCCGCGAGCAAGATGGACCATCCCAACTCTGTGGGCGTGATCGATTTCGGGATCGAGCGCGACGGGATGATGTTCATCGTGATGGAGTTTCTCGCGGGGCGAGACCTCTTCGCGGCGCTGCGAAAAGAGTGGCCGTTCTCGACCGAGCGCATCGTCGAGGTCATGTCGCAGGTGCTCTCGGCGCTCGCCGTCGCGCACGAGCAGGGCATCGTTCACCGCGATCTGAAGCCCGAAAACATCATGCTCGTCCCCAAGAAGCAGGACGACGGAACGCTCGCCGACGTCGTGAAAGTGGCGGACTTCGGCATCGCGAAGATCATGGACAGCCACCGCACCGGCGCCAACGGCGAGCGCCTTTCCACCGCGGGAAACATCGCAGGAACCCCCGAGTACATGTCCCCCGAGCAGGCCCAAGCGCGCTCGATCGACGGCCGCGCGGACCTCTACTCGTGCGGCGTGATCCTCTACGAGATGTGCACGGGCAAGCTGCCCTTCTACGCAGAGACGCCCATCGGCGTGGTGCTCAAGCACATCACCGAGCAGCCTGCGCCTCCGTCGACGATCAACCCTGCGATTCAGCCCGAAATGGAAGCGCTGATCATGAAGTCGCTCGCGAAGGCGCCCGATGATCGCTTCGCCGACGCGCGCTCGATGCGCGCTGCGTTGCGCGCGGTCGTCGGGCTGCGCGAGAGCACGAACACGTCGCTCAGCGCCGCGGCGAGAAGCGCGATCGCGGCGATCGAAGCGAGCGAGAGCTCCGAGGCGATGGGGCAGGCCTCGACGATGGTGGGCGTCCCTGCGCCGACGCCGGTCCACTCGGTTTCAACGAGCACAGCGTCGAGCGCCGCGGCGCCGCGCGCAGAGACGGCGAAGGGGATCGCGGCGCCGAGCGGAGAGCGCGTTCCGAGCGGCCCCAAGGGCGATCGAACGCACTCGACGACCACGAGCCACGAGGTTCCCGTCGTCGAAGCGCCGGCCGCTGCGAAGCCTGCCGCACCTGCAGGCGTCTCGCGCGGAACGCTCATCTCGTCGATCGTCGCCGCGGTCGCCGTCGGCGCGCTCGCCGTGGTCGGCGTCTCTCGCCGAGCAACGGTCAACGCTGAGACCAACACCCCTGCGCAACACACGCCTCCGACCACCAACGCGACGAACACACCGAGCCTCGCGGCGACCAACGCTCACGCGGCGAACCAGGCGCCGGTCCCGACGAACAACGCGGTGCCCGCGCAGGATCCTCCGACGCAGCCGCAACCCGCGGTCGAAGCCGCGCCAACGAACAACAACGCAGCTCCGCAGCCGACGACCAACGCGACGCCCGACCGCAGCGCGCGCGTCGCGCGATCGAACTCGGCAGGCGCGAGCAACAACGCGGCGCCGAGCGGGTCGAACGGAGCAACCAGCGCTCCTCCCACGAACACAGCGACCACGGCGGTCGCGAACACGCAGCCCGTACAGCAGCCCGTACAGCAACCCGTGCAGCAACCGGTGCAACAGCCGGTGCAACAGCCGGTGCAACAGCCGGTGCAACAACCAGTGCAGCAGCCGGTGGCGCAGCCGACGATCGCGCCGTTGACGGGAGTGCGCGGGAGCTTCGCGGGCCTGAGCGCGTCGGGCGGCGTGCTCGTCAACCGCTTGCAGGGGCGCGCGCAAACCGCGGCGGACTCGATCGCGCGTTGTGCGTTGCAGCAAGCGCGCGCTCAGCGCACGGCAGACTCGTTTACGAGCGGGATCGACGTGACGCTGAACATCGCCGTCGCAGAGCGAAGGCTCGATCGGCTGCGCCTGCTCGGCGGTCCTGCGTGGCTCGCGGCGTGCGGTCGCGAAGCAGAGCCCGCGTTTTCTGGAGACCTGCCAGAGGCGGACGATCCCGAGTACACGATCACCGTGCGCGTCTCGCTGCATCCGCAGCGATAGCGCGCGCAGTTTCGCTGTTGTTCGAGCGTGCGCGGTAGGCGAACATCGCGCGCTCTGCAGGAGGAAGCACCGCTTGCTGTCTACTCGTCCGGCTCGAGTCCGGCGCACTGTCTCTCGCGCGTTCGTGTCGATCGCGTCGCTCGTCGCGACGGTCTCGCTCGGCAACGGGTGCTCGGAGTTCACGCCCGTCGAGACACCGCCCAACATCTTCGCGCGCTGCCGCGACGAGGACACGGACCCCGCGACGCCAGTCTCGTTTCAGCGAGACATTTTGCAGGGTATTTTCATGGTGCAGCGCGAGTCGGCCCCGGGTTGCTCTTGTCACAATCCCGCGGACCCGCTGCCGGTGGGCTTTCAGATGTCGGGCCTCGATCTGTCCTCGCACGCGAGCGCGATGCGCGGAGGGACGAACACCGGCACGACAGCCATCCTTCCGGGACGCCCCTGCGACTCGGTCCTGTATCTCAAAGTGACTCCCGCGCCGCCGCTCGGAGCGCGCATGCCGCGCAACGGACCGCCCTTTCTGTCCGACGCGCAGATTCGACTGATCCACGACTGGATCGCGGAGGGTGCTCGTGCCAACTGACTCGAAATCACGCTCCGTTCGCTGCGCGATCGCGCTCGCAGCCGCGCTGTTGACCAGCTGCCAGACCTTCGCCCGAACCGACGGATTGGAGCTCTCGCGCATCCCGCAGGACAAGCGCAGCGAGTACAACCTCTTCGCAGACCGCTGCTCGCGGTGCCACTCGCTCGCGAGGCCCCTCAACGCGGGGATCACCCGCGAAGAAGAGTGGCGCAATTACGTTCGTCGCATGCGCAGGCAGCCAAGCTCGGGGATCGCGCCCGAAGACGAAGAGCCGCTCGTGCGCTTTCTCGTGTGGTACTCGGCCAATCGATCGGGCGTGTCGGGGGGTGAGCTGTGAGCATCAAGCGCAACGCCCTGGGTTTCACCGGGCTCTCGCTCGCGGCGCTCGCCGCGATGATCGCGCCCAACCGCGCGCGCGCCGTGGACTTCACGATCGCGGGAAGCACGCAGCTCGATTACCACTACGTTCCGTTCAACCCCGCGAGCTCGACGGACCCGCGGCCGCGCACGCACACGATCGACGGGCTCACCGAGGAGCTCTCGATCAAGTTGGCCCTGGATTTTTCCTCGCATATCTCGGGCAACGTGAAGCTGTGCTGGGGCTGTCACGGGCTCGAGCTCGGCATGGCCTTCGTCGACTTTCGCGTCAGCGACGCGCTCAACTTTCGCGTGGGGCGGTTCAACCCGCAGTTCGGCGAGTTTCAGCTCCGCCACGACCCAGGAAACCACCGCACGTCGGACAAGCCCCTGCCCTACGACATGGGGCGAATGTTCTATCTGCTGCAGTTCAACCGCAGCGTCCTGCCGCTCCCGTACGTCGAAAACGCCGTCGAGGTCTCGGGCTCGCACTTCTTCGGCTCGCGCGTACAGCTCGACTACGCGGCGCACATCGCGACGGGCTTGCGCGCGCCCACCAACGGGCCGACGGACGTGGACTTCATCTCCATGCACGCGCCGGCGTTCATGGTGGACAACAACTCTCTGCCGTCCGTGGGCGGTCGCGTCGGCCTCAATATTCGCCTCGCCGATCGCGTCGACTGGACCGTCGGCGGCTCGGCCCTGCACGGCGCGTACGACCCGCAAGGGCTGTTCACGTACACGATCCTCGGGCTCGACACGTTCTTGCGGGTGGGTCGCGTGAACATCCGCGGCGAGTACCTGATCCGACGGACGGAGATGGCCACGGGACAGGACCCGACGCGCTGGCAGTACCAGCTTCCGCTGCTCGCCGATCGCAGCGATTTTACCGAGACGCTCTTCAGCGTGAAGGACGGCTGGTACGTCGAGGTCGACGGCCCCGTGAACCGTCGCGTTGAATTGGTGGGCCGGTGGGATGGGATCCGTCGCATCGGAAACGTGCCCGTCGGCGTTCCGCTCGATTTCAACGCGGGCATGATGCGCGGGACGCTCGGCGCGAACTTCATCATCGCGCGCGGCTATCGCGTGAAGAGCAGCGTCGAGTACTGGCGCATCTGGGGCGTGCGCAACGACCAGGGCTCGAACGTCCCTGAAAACGGCCTCGGCGTGCACTTGAGCGTCGTCGCGACGTTCTGAGACGAGCGCGCCGAGCGTTCTGAACGGACGGACCCTCTTGTGAGCGCCTGCATTTTCGCCATAACCCACCCCGTAGTGTCGTGCGTACTGACGTTGGACAACCCTTGAACCAAGACGAGCGCGCCGGAGACGCATCCGCGTCGCTCGAAATGCTCATGGAGGCGTTCATCGACGGCGACACGCGGGCGTTCAATCGGCTGTACGAGCGGCTCGCTCCGCGCGTGCTGTCGCTCTTGTCCGCGCTCTCGGGCGATCGACGCCTCGCAGAAGACCTCACGCAGACCACGTTCTTGAAGATCCATCGCGCGCGAGACACGTATGCGCGCGGAGCCCGAGTCGAACCCTGGGTGTTCGCCATCGCGCGACGGAACCTCCTCGACGAGCGTCGAAGAAAGAAACGAAAGCCCGAAGACCTCAGCGCCGACGGAACCATGCCCGAACCTCGCAACGACGAAGCCCCAGAGTCCTCGCGACTCGACCCCGAGCAAGAGCGAAAGCTCTACGCTCGCATGGCGGATCTCCCCGATCCGCAGCGAGAAGCGCTCGTGCTCTTGAAGGTCCAGGGGCTCTCGATCGCCGAAGCCGCGAGGCTCGCCGGCACCACTCCGGGAGCGATGAAGCTGCGCGCGCACCGCGCTTACGAAGCGCTGCGCGAGGCGCTCGGGCACAAGCCCGTGCGCGACGGAGGTGAGCCATGAGCGCTGCATGCGACCGAACGCTGGACCTGCTCGCGGACGGAGCCGAGCTCGATCACGACGCGCGCGCGCACGTCGCGGTCTGTCCCACGTGCGCTGCGATGGCCGGTGACGACGACGCGCTCGAATCGCTCGTCCGCGCCGCGCCCGCCGCGCCTCCGATGAGCGCCGCGCTCGCGGCGGTCGCCGAGCAGCCCGTCGCGCCTTCGCGCCTCCGCGCGCCGAGCGTGCGGGCGCTCGCGGCGATCGCGCCGGCGGTGACCGTGGCGGTGGCCGTCGTGACGATCGCGATCCGCCGGGATTTTTCCTCGCTTTCGTGGGCATCGCGCTGGCTGCCTGTCCTCTCGCTCGCGACCCTCGCGCTCACGGGCGTCTCGCTCGCCGCCGCGCGAGGACGCGACGGCCTCGGCGCCTCGCACCGCGCGCGCCTCGCGATCGCCGCGGCCACGGTCGTCGCGTTCGAGCTCTTGTCCATCTTGCTCGGCGTGCAGCCGCTGTGGGGCGGCGCGTTCGAGCACCACCTCGCCTGCGCGCTCTCGGGCCTCGCGCTCCCGTTCGCCCTCGTGCCCCTCACGCTCTTCGCATTGCGACGCACTGACGCGGTGCGTCCGTCGATGACGGGCGCCTCGGTGGGCGGCGCCGTCGCGGCGGTGATCGCGATCATCCAGCACTTCGAGTGCGCGGCTCCATCGCGATTTCACACTGCGTTTTCTCACGGATTCTCGTTTGTCTCGGCGACGCTCTTGGGCGCCTGGCTCGGCCGGCGCTGGCTCGCTCCGTAGCGCTTTGCCTCGCTCGCGCTGCTCGTAGCGCCATCGCGCGCTGTGCGACCATCGCGCGCGATGGCTGCACCAGAACAAGAGCAGGCGAGCGCTGCTCCGTATCGAGAGATCACCGTCGCTGGCGTCGCGCTCGGCGTGCTCGTCGGCGTCGTGATGACCGTGAGCTTCACGTACGCAGGGCTCAAGCTCGGCTTCACCGTGCCCGCGAGCATGGTGAGCGCGATGCTCGGCTGGGGCGTGCTGCGAGGGCTCTTGAAGAAGGGCTCGATCGTCGAGAACAACATCAATCAAACGGTCGCCGCTGCGATCAACGTCTCGTCCGCGGGAGTGATCTTCACGGTTCCGGTGCTCTATCTCTTTCAAGCCGAACGCGCGCGAGGGTCGGCGACGGTGGCCGCAGCAGCGCAGCGCGCGGGGCTCTCGATCGATCAGTACGTCGCGAGGCACCCCGAGCTGCAAGCGATCGACCCGAAGTTTCTCTGGGCGATGGCGGGAGCGTCCGTCGCAGGAGCGCTGCTCGGCGTCTTGTTCATCATCCCGTCGCGCAAGCAGATGATCGAGCTCGAGCGGTTGATCTTTCCGACGGGCGTGGCGACGGCGACGATCTTGAAGGCCAGCGCGTCCGGCGCAAAGCGCGCAAAAATGCTGGGCTGGGGAATCTTGACCAGCGTCCTGTTCGCGACGTTCGTGGGGCTTCCTGGCGTTGTTCAAGGGCTTCCGTGGCCGGCGATCGAGGAGTTTTCGATCAGCGAGAAGCTGCACATGCCCGCGTGGTTCGCGATCACCATCGCGGTCTCGGGCGGGCTCACTTCGATCGGCGGCGGCTACATCACAGGCCGCGCGGGGCTCGTGCTCATGGTGGGCGCGGTCATCGGGCATTGGATCGTGACGCCCACGGTGGTGACGCAAGGATGGCTCCCGGATCGCGCGTGGCTCGACGTGGTCGCGCGCGCGGGCAATCACATCGATGCAGCGCAAGCCGTGCTCAACGCGCACGGAGATCATTGTCGCGCGGCCAACACGTGCGCTGAGTTCGTGACCGTCGGACATCAGCTCGCCCACGGCGCGCACGGACACGCTGCGAGCGAGGCTGCGAACGGCGTTCTGGCCACCTGGGCGTATCGCAACGTGACGCGGCCGCTCGGCGTGGGAATGCTGCTCGGCGGGTCGATCGCCAGCGTGATCCTCACGGCGCCCGTGCTCTTGGCGGCGGTTCGAAGCGTTCGGCGCGCGCGCGCAAGTCGCTCTGGCCCGAGCCAAGAGCTCGACCCGAGGCTCATGTACGTCGGCGTCGGAACGGGCTTCGTCATCCTCGTCTTCGCCGCCTGGATGGGCGCGAGCGCCGTCGGGACAGGCTCGGTCAGCGTCGGCTCGATCCTGCTCGCGAGCGCGATCGCCACCGCGTGGATGTGGCTCGCGAACATCATCGTCTCGATCACCACGGGCAAGACCGACAACTCGCCGCTCTCGGGCATGGCGCTGATCACCATCCTGCTGATCCTGACCGCGCTCGGCCGCAGCGAAGCGGGCGTGATGGTCGCCATGGTGATGGCCGTCGCCGTGTGCGTCGCGACGGGCCAGGGCTCGGACATGATGCAGGACTTGAAAACTGGTCACCTCGTCGGAGCGCTGCCTCGACGGCAACAGCTCACGCAGTTGATCGTCGCGTGGATCGGTCCGCTCGTGTCGCTGGTCACGTTGTTCGTGCTCGCGAAGAAGTTTGTCTTCGGCAACGACCCGCTCACCGCGCCGCAGGCGCAGGCGATCAAAGCCGCGATCGAGCTGCTGGCGCCTCCGCCGGACGCGACGGCAGCGCAGCAGATGCTCGCGGACGCGACGCGACTTCGCTACGCCGTGGGCGCTGCCGTGGGCCTCACGCTCACGCTCGGCGTGGGCGGAGGGCTCGGCGTGGTGCTCGGGCTCTCGATGTACCTGCCGATGTCCGTGACGCTGACGTACTTCATCGGCTGCGTGATCACGGTGTGGACCGAGAAGAAGTTTGGACGAGACTGGGTCGAAGAGCGGGGCATTCCGCTCGCGGCGGGGTGGCTGGTGGGTGAAGGGCTCGCGCAGGTGGTCCTGGTCGGTGTGGACCTCGCGAGGGTCGCTGCGGGAGGGCACGCGTGATGGAAGCGAGCGACACCAAGAGCACCGGCGAGTCTCTCGCCGCATGGGTGCAGTACGCAGGGATGACCGTCGCGATGCTCGGCGGCGCGACCTGGCCCGCGCCCAAGTGGGCCGTGGTCGCCGGAGGAATCTTGATTCTGTGTGCCGGCATCGCCTGGGCCCGCATCGCCCGAGGAAGGCGCGCGAGCGACGGCGCCAACGCCGGCTCGGACCGCGCGATCGAAGTGATGAAATCCGCGCTCGCGAGCGCGCAAACCCGCACCAAGACCCTTCGCGAGAGAGCCCCGGCCGCCGCGCTCGACGAGGTCGCCAAAGAGTGCGAGGCCATCGTGCGCGACTGCGTCGAAGCCGTCGCCGCCCAACAAGAGAGCCTCTCGCGCATCTACGGCTTCGCGGGCTACGCGCAGGTGATGACCCCGTTCGCGGCCGCTGAGCGCTGGCTCAACCGCGCGTGGAGCGCCGCGAGCGACACGCACCGCCCCGAGGTTCTCTCTTCGCTCGACCGCGCGATCGAGCACATCGACGAGGCCTTGCACGAGTGCGCGACGCTCGCGCGGTAATCGCTGTGCGCGACGCTCGCGCGGTAATCGCTGTGCGCGACGCTCGCGCGGTGATCGCTGTGCGCGACGCTCGCGCGGTAATCGCTGTGCGCGACGCTCGCGCGGTGATCGCTCACGGCAAGCGATCCGCTCGATCCCCAGCGACGCCGCGAGCGCTTACTCGATGCGCTTGATGATGTGAAAGCCGAACTGCGTCTCGACCACATCGGAGACGGCGCCCACGGACAGCGCGAACGCGGCGCGCTCGAAGGGCTCGACGGTCTGGCCGCGGACGATGAAGCCGAGGTCGCCGCCCTTTCCTTCGTGGCCGGGCTCGTCGGAGAACTGCCGCGCGAGTCCCACGAAGTCCTCGCCGTTGCGCGCGCGCTGCAACACCGTCGCGGCGAACGCGCGAGCTTGCTCCTTCGTCCGCGTGATCGACGGCATGTGCATGATCGACTCGGTGTGCGAGATCAGCACGTGAACGACGTGAACCCGCTCGCCCTGCAGCTGCGGAGCCTGCGCCTGCGGCTGCCCCTCGGGCGCGGGCGTCGGCTGCGCCGGCGTCGGCTGCGGAGCCGGTTGTTGCGCAGGCTCGCTCGGAGCGTTGCTCGGCTCCGCTCCGCCGTCGGCGAGCGCAGACGGATCGGGGACCAACAGCGAGCGCAGCGGCGACGGCGCAGCAGCGGCGGTCGTGGGCGCGGGCGCGGGGGTCAGAAACAGGTCGCCGTTGCGATTGCACGCAGAGAGCGCGGCGACCAGCGCGATCGCAGAGACAAATCGAACCTTCGCGGTGAGCATCGCGCGGGGTTTTACAACGTTTGCGCCCGATGGTGACAACGCTCGAGTCGAACACTGAAGAGGTTCTCGATGCACTTGCATAACCAATAGCTTCATCAATTGATTTCCAGTGCAATTCTAGAATGACTTGCGCGCGCGGCGCGGGTGAGCGACACCTGTTCGTCCCCGTGCCCGACGACTCGCCCGACCCCAGCGCGCCCGACGAGCTCGCGTCCGAGTGGGTCGGCGTCGGCCCCGCCCGCGCCGACGCGGTGCTCCCGGCGGTGACCTTCGTGCGAGGCACGTTGCGGTGGACCGATCGCTCGATCACCGTCGCGTTCGCCGACGACGAGCAGGGACGCAGCGCGAGCTCCGTTGAAATCGCGCGCGGCGATGTCGTTCGAGGCTGGTTCGTCCCGGCGTTCGTCGAGCGCGCGCGAGGCCTCGCCGTCGCGGGCCAAGAGCGCCCCATCGTCACCACCGCGAACTTCGCGCCGTGGCTCGTCCTCGAGACGCGCGACCAACGCTGGGTCGCCATCGCCACCGCCGAGCGCGACCGAGCGTATGCGTTGCTCGACGCGCTCGGAGTCGGGCCCGTTCACGTGAGCCCGGTGTGGGAGTTCTTCGCGACGGACAAAGCGCGCAAGCTCCCGTTCGCCACGACGCGCGCGCGATTTCGCATGGCCGGGACAGGCGCGCTCGCCTCGACGCTCGTGATCGACACGCTCGTCGCGTACGCCGGCGCGTGGCTCGCGGTCGCGCTCGTGAGCGTCGCTGGCGCCGCGCTGATCGTCGCCGGACGTTCTGCATTTCGACAGAGAATTTCCTCGCTATCGGTCGATGCGACCGAGCGCCGCGCCGCGGTGCAAAGCCGAACGATCGACGAGCTCGCGCTCGACCTGCGCAAGCTCGAAGGCGTTCGGTTCACGCGCAGCGGCGTCGTGATCGAGTACGAAGACGCGCCTCGCCCCATCGTCGTCGACGTGCTCGATCGCGACGAGAGCGCCCGCGCCGTCGAAGGCGAAGACGCCGCGCTCTCGAAGCTGCGAATGGTGCACACGTTCGCCGACTGGGCTGCTCGCGCGAAAGAGTCGCCGCGTTGACCGCGATGCTCCGCGCTCGAATCGTGAGCGTCGCGCGCGCTCTCTCACCGTTGCTGCTCGCCCCTGCCGCGCTCTTGTTGCTCTCTTGCCGCACGCTCTCTGGAGCGCTCTGCGCGCTCGTCGCGCTCTCGCTCTCGATCGCGCCGTGGACCGCGCGCTCGCCGCGCTCGATCGTCCGTGGGGCGCCGTGGCTCTTCGCGGTGGGCTTCGCGCTGATCGCCGTCGTCCGCGCGCCGAACGGAGCCGCGCCGGACGGAGCTCGCTCGCGCGTCGTGTTTCTCGACGGGGTGACGCTCTCGCGTTTGGCTCCGACGAACGTCGTGCCCGAGGTGGATCAACTCTCGATGGCGACGCACCTGCTGCCGCTCGGCGACGCGATCATCGATCGCCGCGGCGCAAGTCGACTTCGCGAGGCGATTCGCAGGGTATATCTCCAGCACGAGCGCGATCCCGCCTTCGTCGCGATGGGCTCAGCGATGGGCGACGCGCTGCTCGATCGCGACGCGGGGAGGCTCTACGTGGTCGAGCCGCGACGAGCGGCCGATGAGCGGCCGCCCGCGATCATTTTTCTCCACGGCAGCGGCGGCAGTTGGAAGGGATATTTCGCGCTGTTCGCGCGCATGGCCGAGCGCGAGCGATGGATCGTCGTGCAGCCCTCGTTTGGCTTCGGCAACTGGAGCGCGCCCGGCGGCCTCGACGCGATCGAGCGCGCGAGGCGCTACGCGGTCGAGCAGCTGCACGCCGACGCCGATCGAATCGTGCTCGCGGGACTGTCGAACGGAGGCCTCGGGATCGAGCGCGCGCTGTGCGACGGAACGCCCAAATACCGCGGAATCATCGCGATCTCATCGGTGCTCACCGTCGATCGCCTGCGCTGCGACCCGCGCGATTTGGGCTGGCGCGCGACGCCGGCGCTGCTCGTTCACGGAGCGATCGACGATCGCATCTCGCTCGAGCACTTCACGAGCAACGCCAGCGCGCTCGAGCAGCTCGGCTTCGCGGTCACGAGGCGTACGTTCGAACACGAAGATCACTTCTTGATCTTCACGCAGCCCGAGGCGGTGTTCGACGAGATCGCGCGCTGGTCGCGGGCGGTCTTCACTCGTCGCGCTTGATGCCGAGGGCGCGCATCTTCTTGTGGAGATTCGTGCGCTCGATCCCGAGGATCACGGCCGCGCGCGAGATATTGAAGTCGACTTCCCGCAGCGTGCTCAAGACGTACTCGCGCTCAGCCTGGTCGCGAAAGTCCTTGAGCGTCAGGCGCGCTCCGGGCTCGCGCGGCGCTGAAGCCGCAGCCAAATCGCTCGCTTCTTCTTCGTCGTCTCCATCACTCGAAGCGGTCACTGAAGGCGGACGCACGCTCGTGGCGGGCTTCGGTTCGCCGCCGAGTCGCGCGCGCAGCTCGCGGGACAATCGCGGCTCTTCGGGGACGTCTTCGAGCTCGATGCTCTCGCCCGAGAGGATCACCATGCGCTCGACGAGGTTGCGCAGCTCGCGCACGTTGCCAGGAAACGGCCACTGAACGAGCTCGTCGAGCACCGCTTGCGAGACGCGCTTGGGCTTGAACCCGTGCTCGTCGCACAGCTGCCGAACAAACGCGAGGACGAGCGCAGGGATGTCTTCAGCGCGCGCGCGCAACGGAGGAACGTGCAGCGGAAGCACGCTCAATCGAAAGTACAGGTCTTCGCGAAACGTGCCCTTCGCGACGGCGGCTTCGAGGTCGTGGTGCGTCGCCGCGAGCACGCGAACGTCGACGGTCTGCACGTGATCGCTGCCGACGCGAGTGATCTCTCCCTGCTGCAGCGCGCGCAGGACCTTCACCTGCACGTTGAGGGGCATGTCGCCGATTTCGTCGAGAAAGAGCGTTCCGTTGTGCGCGGCTTCGAAGTGGCCGCGCTTGCGAGCGACGGCGCCGGTGAACGCGCCCTTCTCGTGGCCGAACAGCTCGCTCTCGACGAGCTCTGCGGGGATCGCGGCGCAGTTGACCTTGACGAAGGGCTGCTCGCTCCGCGGTGACATCCGATGAATCGCGCGCGCGACGAGCTCTTTGCCCGTCCCGCTCTCGCCGAGGATCAGGACGCGCGCTTTGGTCGGCGCGACGCGCTCGATCTCGCCGAACAGCTTGCGCATCGCAGCGGCATCGCCGATGAGCTCGTCCCTCGCGCCGACGCGCGCTTCGAGCGTGGCGACCTTGCGTTCGAGCTGCACGCGAGAGAGGGCGTTGCGAACGGAGACCAAGACGCGATCGCGGTCGAGCGGCTTCTCGAAGAAGTCCGTCGCCCCGAGACGAACGGCTTCGACGGCGTCGCTCACCGAGGCGTGTCCCGAGATCATCAAGAACGCGACGTTGTTGAGCGACGGCTGCTTTCGTGCCCACTGCAACAACTCGATCCCGCTCATGCCAGGCAGGCGCACGTCGCACAGCACGACGTCCGCTTCGTTGTCCGCGAGGATGCCCTGCGCGTCCTCCGCTCGCTCGACGTCGCGAACGCTCAGCCCCTCGCCTTCGAGCACCATGCGCAGGGTGCGTCGGATGTTCTTCTCGTCGTCGACGACGAGCACGGTCCCGCTCATTGCGTCGGCGACTCTCGCACGAACGCTCAGCGCCGTCCCGCGTCCGCTCCGCGAGCCCCGTTCGTCGCAGCGCTGCTGCCCGATCCCTGCACCGGGCCTGGCGACGGACCCGGGCCCGGATTGGCGCCGTTGGGAGGCCCACCGACGCTCGGGCTGAACGTCACTTGAAACTGGCCGCGGACCACCATCGGGGTCTGTCCATTTTGAAAGGTCCCCTCGTAGCGACCAGCGCCGCGGCCGGCGGCGAGCGAGTCGAACTGCACCCATCCGCGAGAGTCAGCGCCGAGCGTTTGGTTCGCGTCGAGCGTGATGCGGATGCTGGCGCCGCTCGCGGCGGTGAGCTCGATGCGCTGCCCCGCGCGGGCGTTGGGAACGTCGATCTCGATCCGGCGCACGACGCCGCGGCGACCGGTCGCGGTGATGTGCGCGTGATTGTTGGTGGGGTCCAAGCGCGCGCCCGACGCGGTGACCGGAAGACGGGCGTCGCCCGCCATTCCGCCGCCGACCGCACCGACGCTGGCGACCGAGACCGTGATGAACCCGGTTCCACCGACGACGACCTGCGCGGACGCGATCGCCGCGCCGAGCGCCGCCGCTGCGCCGAGCGAGCCGAAGAGAGCGTGTTTGTGTGCGAGTTTCATGGGCGTTGCTCCGTTGAACCATCGTACGACGGAACTCGATCCCATAGATTCAACGCAATCACTTCGATGTCCGACCGAGTCCCTCACCCAACCTGGTTCTTCGCGATGATCCTCGTTCAACGAGGCGAGCGATTCGTGCTCGTGCGCGAGAAGAAGCACGGTCAGCGCTGGTATTACCCCGCGGGCCGCGTCGAGCTCGGCGAGACGCTCACCGAGGCAGCCCTCCGCGAGACCCTCGAAGAAGCGGGGATCCACGTCGAGCTCACGGGCTTGTTGCGCGTCGAGCACACGCCGCAGCCGGGCGGTTCGGTGCGCGTGCGCGCGTTCTTCACGGCGCGCCCCGTCGACGATTCGCCTCTAAAAACACAGCCCGATGAGCACTCTCTCGAAGCGCGGTGGTTCACCGTGCACGAGATGCGCTCCCTCGATCTTCGAGGCGAAGAGGTGCTCGAGTGCGTCGAGGCGATCTTGCGCGGAGCCCCCGTCGCGCCGCTCTCGATGCTCACGACCGAAGGCGCTCCGTGGATCTACTCGGACGACGAGCAGACGCTGCCGAAGCTGCGATAGCCTCCAGCGCGACTACGACTCGCTCTCGATGCCGACCTTCGCGCCGTCTGTCGCGACGAACTCCGCGTGCAGCGCGCGCGTGAGCGGCTCGACCTTCGATCGATCGATCAGGACGCTGATGCGAAACGCCGTCGTCACAAGGCTCTCGACCGAGATCGACTCGCGCGCGAGCACGGCCAACGCGCGAGCCAACACGCGCACGTCGCGCGTGATGCCGTCGCCGACGAGCGAGACCGCGCCGAGGTCCTCGCGCACCTCGACGCCCGCGTGCTCGATCGCCGCCTTTCCCTTCGCCCAATCCGGCACTCTCGAGAGCGGAACAACGAAGCGCACCTCCTCGCCCGCCGCGTGCAGCTCCTTCATCGGAACGTCGCTCTCGGCGCACACGCTCGTGATCGCTTCGAGCCGCGCGCCCGTCGCCCTCGCGTACGCCACCTTCGCTTCGGACACCACCGCGCGCACGCCCGAGGCCTCGCGCACGACGCCCAACCGCACGACGGTCTCGCGTCCGCCATCCACAGGATCGTCGGTCTTTCGCGCATAGATCGCGATCCCGTGACGCTTGGCGAACTCGACCGCCTCTGCGTTGAGCACCTTCGCGCCCGCCTCGGCCATCTCTTGCAGCTCTTCGTAGCCCATCTGCGCGATGTGCTTCGCGTCGCTCACGACGCGCGGATCCGCCGTGTACACACCGTCGACGTCCGAGTAGATCTCGCATCGCTCAGCGCCGAGCGCCGCCGCGAGCGCCACCGCCGTCGTGTCGCTTCCTCCGCGGCCGAGCGTCGTGATCTCTCGCTTGTACGACATGCCCTGGTAGCCGGCGACGATCACGATGCGGCCGCGCGCGAGCTCGTCCTCGATGCGAAACGGGCGCACTTCGATGATCCGCGCGTCGAAATGCCGGTCGTTCGTCATGATCCCGCACTGCGACCCGGTGAACGAGATCGCGTCCTCGCCCATCGAGTTGAGCGCGATCGCGAGCAGCGCCATCGTCGTGCGCTCGCCCACGGACAAGAGCATGTCCAGCTCTCTCCTCGGCGGCGCGCTGCTCACTTCGTTGGCGAGCGAGAGCAGCTGATCCGTGGTCTTTCCCATCGCGCTCACGACCACGCACACCGCGTAGCCCGCGCGCTTGGCGGCCACGACGCGCTCAGCCACTCGGCGAATGCGAGCGATGTCCGCGACCGACGAGCCCCCGTACTTCTGCACGATGATCTTCTGTCCCATTGGCTCCACTCACGTCGTGACTACTTCTGCCGTCCCTGGCGTCCGTCGTTCGAACGACGGGCGCCGAACAATCGCTTCCACAGCGTCGGCTCGGGCTCTTTTGGATGCAGCGCCTCGGTCGCGAGCTTCATCGCCTCGCTCACGAGCGCGACGCGCACCTCGCCCTCGTCCGCGATGCCTCCGCTCGCGAGCAGCTCGTGCACGACACCGCGAACGCCCGCGACGAACGCCCGCGCCCCGAGCGTGCGCGCCGCGCTCGCGATCGCCCACAGCTCGGCCAGCACCGCCAGGTTGACCTGATCGAGGTCCCCCACGTCGAGCACGATCACCTTCGCGTCGCGCCGCAGGATGTCCCGCGAGACGCGCTCGGCGAACGCCTGCGCTCCGTCGGTGTCCATCGGCCCCGCAGCGATCGCCAGCAAAAACCCAGGCTCGAGCTCGCGCACCGGAGCGATCTCCGAGAGCGCTCGCTGCAGCTTGAGCTGCTCGCGCTCTTCGACTCCCCTCGCGTAGCCCTCGATCGCGAGCGAGATGAGCTCGTCGGCCGCGCGAGAGACCCACGTTTTCAAGGCCGCGTCGCCGCCCGCAGCGACGGCGTCGCGCCAGGCGAGCAGCCCCGCGCACACGACGGCGGCGCTCAGCCGGTGATCGGCCATCCGATGGGCGAAGAGCCAGGCCATGCTGCGCGCTTCGTTCCAGGACATTCCGCCGGGCTTTTCGCTGGCCGAATCGCGATCACGGACAGCGCGTTCAGCGCACTCGATGAACGGCTCGAGCTCGACGCTCGAGTCCACCCCCGCGTCCGTCTGCAGCGCCAGCAGCTTCGTCGCTCGGGCCATCGCCTCGCGGATCGACTCACGAACCGGGTCACGCGGCTCTGTCGGCTGATCGTCGCTCACCCCCCTGCGATTACCACTACAGGCGGCCTTCGATCAGCACGAACTTGTTGTTGTCGACCTCGGTCGTGACGGTGTTCGCCGTTCCGCCCGCGGTTCGCACCTGCGAAATGATGCTCGACGAGCGCGAGTGCTCCGTCACGATGAAGACCCGCTGGCCGTGGTGCCGACGCAGCCAGTCCGGCGTGCGCTCGCGGCACAGCGGCAAGCCGCACTCGAGCATCACCGCGTGGTTGCCCGTGTAGAAGTTCTCGCCCTTCCAGTTCATCTGGTAGGCCACCATCGGGTCCGACCAGTACCGCGCGTCCTCGCCCGAGCCGATGTTTTCGCGCACCGAACGCTCGCGGAAGTACTTCTCGAACAGGTTGCGCTGCGACCAGTGGTTGGACAAATCGATCATGTACTTGTCCAGCGCCCAGAAGCCGAAGCACGCGGCGACGGCGACCATCACTCGCGCGCCGTGCCGTCGCGTCGCGTGGATCACCAAGAGCACCGCCGCTGCGACCGCGACCACGCCGAAGCCTCGGAGGATCGGCGTGTAGTCGTACGATCGCGTCGGCCACTGACGGTCGTAGTTGTAGACGAACAGGTGGATGAAGCGCTCGAAGCCCTGCGGACGAGAGGTGCCCGCGAAGCCGATGTCGCGCGCGACGAGGCCGATCACCGCGACCGCGCCAGCCGCGGCCATCGCGAGGCCCGCGCGCACGAACTTGAAGCGCTCGCTCTCGGGCACGTCGGGCAGCGCGTCGGGCTCCATCATCGGGTCCGCGGTCTCGAGTCCCTTCACGACGCCGCGATCGCGATAGGGCTCTTCCGCTTCGTTTGCGAAGCGGAATGAGAGCGCCACGATCACGACGCCCACGAGCGCCAGCACGAAGCCGAGCGTCGGTGAGCCCGCGGTGAGCGCGGCGTTGGTCGCGCTCGCGCCCTGCGCCGCGGCCTCGCTGTTCACGCGGCCGTGCCACGGTCCGAAGAACGTCGTGACGCCGAAGATCGTGAGCGCGACGCCCGCGAACGTCGCGAGCGCGGCCGCCGCTCCCTTCTTCGTGTGCGCCAACCGGCCCTCGCCCATCATGCGATTGAGCGTGAGGCCGACGAGGATCGCCATCGGAGGAACAGCGGGGAAAATGTAATGGTGAAACTTCGTCACCATCATCGAGAACAGCGTGAACGTGACGAGCAGCCACAAGAGCGCGAGGCGCGCGACGTCGCGCTGCGCTTCGGTGGCGTCCTTCGGCACGATCAAGCGCCAACCGCCGAGGGCGATCGGCACGAGCCCGGTCCACGGAAACATCGCGTAGCCGAGCTGCCAGACGAAGTAGCGGAACGTTCCCTTGTCGCCGTGCACGCCCGCGAACGCGCGGTTGAGCAGGTCGTGCACGACGAAGCGATCGAAGAACTCGTTGCCGAGTCGACCGTAGATCGCGATGTACCAGGGGAAGCCCACGAGCAAGAAGATCGCGATGCCCTGAAAGAACCGGATGCGCGGCAAGAGCTTCCACTTGCCCGTGGTGATCATGAAGCCGAGCAGCACGATCTCGGGCACGCCCAAGCCCGCGGGGCCCTTACCCATGAACGAGATCGCGCTGAACATGTAGACGATCGCGAAGCGAAGCGCCTGCTCCTTGCGCTCGCGACGGAAGGTCAGCATCAACACCGTCCCCATCGCGGTCCAGAGCAACCCCTGGATGAGCGAGGGCAGCATCGGGACCTGGTTGTAGCGGTCCTCCCACGCGGGGGATCCAGGCACGCTCGCCGCGAGGTCGTTGGGCACGGAGTTGCCCGCGCTGCCCGACCAGTACTGCTCGATGGGGAGCTGGATGGGTCCGAGCCTCGAGCTCTCGAGAATCGTGCGGCAGTTGCTCGTCGTGTCCTCGGGGCACGCGAACATCACCGGGCGCGTGAGCAGGTACATCACCTGCGGAATCGCGACCAACAAGATCCCGCCCACGACCAGGTGCCAGAACGAGATGCGCAGCTCGCGGCCGAAGAGCTTCACTCGGCGCGGCGTCACGAGCTTCTCGGGATCCGTGATCGTCGCAGAGACCAAGAAGGCCATCGCGACCACCAGCGGAGCGACGAACGGCATGTCCGTCATCGCCTGATGCGAGAGAAACATGAAGTGCGGCATCGTCGCGAGGACCGCGCCCGAGAGCAGCCCGGCGCGTCGTCCCCATCCGAGCGAGACCGCTTTGTACACGGCGTACACCGCGCCGATCGCGAACAAGCAGATCGGAACACGGATGAACCACTCGTGCGCGCCGGTGCCCATGTCGCGCCAGAACGGCAGGCCGAAAGAGCTTCCGAAGCCCATTCCGAGCGCGGCGATCCAGAAGATCAAGATGGGCTTGCTCATGAACCAGCCCTCTTGTCCCCACCACAGCGTGATCCAGTCGTCGCGCGCGAGGATCTCTCGCGCCACTTCGCTGTAGTGCGTCTCCCACGGATCCCAGAGGCCGTACGCGCCAGCCATGGGCAAGTAGAGCAGGCCGGCGAAGAGCACGAGCCACGCGCCTTCGCGCTGCCACCACTTCTTCTTGGCCTCGGGCGCGCCCTCGTCGGGCAGCTTCTCGTCGCCGCGCAAATCGAGCGGCGAATCACCGAGCAATCCCAAGAAGCCCACCACCGCGATGAGCGTGAGCAGCGCGCCCCAGAGCACTCCGCCGGGGATGTGCCCCGAGCGCAAGAGCGCCGCGTAGTGCCCGATGGGATGCGCCGGGTCGTCGCCGCGCGGGGTCACGACGTCACCGCGAAAGCTCATGAGCCCAGCGAGCGCCGCGAGCGCTCCGCCGACCATCATCCAGTCGCGACGCTTGGGCTTCGCTGGCTCGAACGGCGGCGGCGCGGGCGGCGTCTGAACGCCCTCGCGCAGGTGCCCTTCGTGCGGCGATTTGCTGCGCTCGCCGGCTTCGTCAGCGTCGCTCGACGGCGCGCTCTCGGACGCCTTGGCCTCGGCCTCATCGGACCGGGCCTCGTCTTTCGCCGCGTCGGTCGCGCTCTCGTCGGACTTCGCCGCGCTCGGCTCGTCCGAGTCTTTCTTGCGCTCGGCGTCCTTGTCGCGCTTGGCGTCCTCGCCTCCGCGGGCGAGAAACACCGCCACGCCTGCGATCGCAAAGAACGCCAGGATGAGCGGAACTCCCCCCTGATCGAGCAAGCCCGTCATCGACTCCCTCCGGCTCGGAGGACCCAGATCATTGCGTCGGTCATGGTCGTCGCTGCAGTAATCCGAGTGCGACAAAGCACACTCGGGGCCGAGCGCGTACCACCTTTCGCCCCCGTCGTCACCGGCCGACCGTTGCCCTGCACTCGGACCACCAAACCCATCGAGCGCGTGCGCGCTGTTCACAGAACAGCAGTGACATCGCTGTCGCGATCGCCGTGCTGCGCTATCACCGTTGGCGCAGTCGGCGAACGTTTCGAAAAAGCTCCTTCAACGACGGCGCCAACTCAGGTGAACCTTGGCTTCTGTGGTCGAACCTAGCCCCCGATCGAGCCGCGCTCGCGCGCGCGTTTTGTCGCGCGTTTCGCTGGGCGTCCTGTGTTCGCTGCTCACGAGCAGCGCGGGCGCCCAGCAGCGTCCGCTCGCGCGGCTGGCCTTCGCGCTGCCCGACGGGCCGCGGGCCGCTACCGAACAATCCCTGAAAAAAGACAGGGTCAGCTCGGCGCAGCCCACGTTGCTTCCGCCCGCGATCACCGTGGCGTCGGTGCACTTGCGCGAGGCGATCGCCTGGGACGAGGCGCCCGATCAGCGCGGCGCGCCTCGAAGGATCGACTGGATTCTTCGCGATCGAACGAACTGGCAGAGCGCGACGATGGACGACCGAACGCTGCGCGCCGTGCGGGCGACGTGCGTTCAGTTCAACTGCGATCGCATCGAGGTCGTGTCGGGATATCGCAGCTCGAAGATGAACGAGATGCTGCGCAAAAAGGGCCGACACGTCGCTCAACGCTCGCAGCACCCGATGGCGACCGCGGTCGACTTTCGCCTCGTGGGCGTCGAGATGCAACCCGTGTTTCGCTGGCTCGAACGCGGTCACAACGGCGGCGTGGGCCGCTACCGAGACGACGCGTTCGTGCACGTCGACTCGGGACCGCGACGGCGCTGGCGTGGAGAATAATCGAAGGGATCATGTTCGGATTCACCAACGATGAGGTCGTCGCGTCCGGCGAGTTCTGGACGATCTGGCGCTGTCCCACGACGGTGTTCATGCAGGTGCGCGGCTTCACCAACGACGCGCGCACCGAAGAGTGGCTGAGCGCGTTGCAGCGCGAGTACGACAAGAGGTACCCGCGCTTCGCCGCGATGGAGGTGAGCACCGTCGAGCCCGAGTCTTCGATGGCGCAGCGCTTCAAGGCCGCCAAGCAAATCCGCGGGTGGTTTCAGGTGATCGAGCAAGGCGCGCTGCTCACGGGGGCTCGCCCGGGTCCGCTCGTCGTCTCGCGCGCGGTGCTTCGACTCACGGGGATGAGCAACATCCTGCTCTACACCGAGGTCGCCGACTTCGAGCGGCACGTTCGCGATTTTCGCCAGGGTTTCAAGCGCTGAAGCTCAGGTCACGACCCTCGGCGGCTCGACGCCGCCGCCCGTGAACCGCAGCCCGCGCACGAGCAGCGCCGGCGCTCTGAACGCGCCGCTGTCGCTCCACCACGTGGGGACCGCCTGCAGCGCCGACGTCATCGCCTCGCAGCGCGCGAGCGCTTCGAACACCGAGTCGGTGAAGCGCATGTTGCGCACGCCCCGACCGCGCTCGCCGCCGCGAACCTCGAAGGTCCCGTCTCGCGTGAGCCCGGTCATCACCGTGCGCCTCGGCTCGAGAAATCCGTTCACGTAGTGGAAGCGCGAGATCCACAGTCCCTGGCCCATCTGCGCGACGAGCCGCTCGACGCTCTCGCAATCGCCGCCCTGAAGCACGAGCGACTGCGCCACGGGAGCGTCGTCCCACGCCGAAGGGGGTGACGCGTTGCCCGTCGATCGCTCGTTGCGCTTCGCAGCGTAGAGCCGATCGGTGAGCGCGCCCTTCGCGACGCCGCCGTCGATCAACACGACCCGCGAACGCGCGGTCCCTTCGCGGTCGAATTGCGCGACGAACGCCTCGTCGCTGGCGCCATCTTCGATCAGCGTCACGCCCTCGCCGGTCACGCGCTCGCCGATGCGGCCAGAGAACGCGCTCGTACCGTCGTCGATCTCGCGCGCGCCGAACGTGGTGAACGCGAGCCACTCGAGAAGCTCGACCACCGCGGGCGGCTCGAGCACGACGTCGTACGTCCCCGCGGGCAGGATCACGGGGTCTCGTCCCGCGAGGCACTTGGTGATCGCGCGAGACGCGACGGCCTCGACGTCGATTTCGGCAGCGTTTCGCGCGGTGGATTGCGCGAAGCCCGAGATCCCATCGGCGTCGAGCGCGAACAGCTTGCAGCTGGCGAACGGCGTCCGCTCCGCGCGCTCGAGGCCCGCCGTGTTGACCACCACCGTTCGATGCTCGCTCGACTCGAACGAACCCGCCCCGTGCAACGAGCGCTCTCGACACCGCGCGAGCAGCGCCCCCACCGCGCGCGCTCGATCCGCGGCGCCGCGCATCGTCGGCTCGCTCGAAGCTCGTTCGATCGGCGCAGGTTCGCTCGCGTCTGCAAACCCAGCCCAGCCCTCGATCACGGGCGTGACCTTCGCGACAGAGTGAGCTCGCTCCGCCGCGCGACGCACTCCTTCGGCGCTCGTGTCCGTGGTGGTGACGCTCGCGACGCGCCACGCCGCGCCCTCGCGCACCGCCGCGCGCACGACCACGCGCCGCTCTTCGAGCTCGACGTGCTGATCGAGTTCGCCTCGAGAAAACCGGGCGACTCCGCGATCGGCCGCGCTCACGAACGCCTCGGCGTGCGCGACGCCCGAGCCGCGCAGCCCCTCGCGCGCGTCCGCCATCAACGCTCGCAGTTGCTCATCCATGGCCCACCTCCACGCCGCGAAAGCGCGCGGGAGCGGCGCCGTGGCCCACTTGCATGAGCTGCATCGGCTCGCCCTTTCCGCAGGTCGTGATGCCCCACAGGCGCCACTCGCTCGGGCCGCAGATCGCGTCGCACCCCGCCCAGAACCTCGGCGTCACGCCGGTGTACATCGGGTCGCGCAGCATTCGAACGCGCTTGCCGTTCTTGATCTCCCACGCGACCTCGCAGCCAAACTGAAAGTTCAACCGAACGTCGTCGATCGACCAGCTCTTGTTCGTCTCGAGAAAGATACCGTCCTCGGTGTCGGCGATGAGCTCTTCGAGCGTAGGCCCGACCGGGTCGGCCTCGAGGTTCACGTTCACCATGCGAATCAACGGCGCGCGCGAGAAGCCATCGGCCCGCATCGAGCCCGAGCTCGCGACGCCGAGCCGCGCTGCGGTCTCGCGTGACGAGAGGTAGCCCACGAACATTCCCTCGCGAACGAGCGGGGTCTTCGTCGCGGCCACGCCCTCGTCGTCCCAGCCGAACGTCCCGAGCCCGCCTGGGTTGGTCGCGTCTGCCGTGAGGTTCACCTTCGCGCTTCCGTAGCGAAATCCCTGCAACATCGACGGCTGCAAGAACGAGCCGCCCGCGAGAGAAATCTCCGTTCCGTACGCGCGATCGAGCTCGCACGGGTGGCCGCAGCTCTCGTGCACTTGCAACGCGAGCTGCGAGCTCTCGAGAACGACCGTCGTGTTCGATCGCGCGTCGAGCTGCGGCGCCGACAACAACGCGACGCTCTCGTCTCTCGCGCGCTCGGCGATCGCCTCGAGGTCCATCGCGTCCACGCGCTCGTAGCCTCCCTGCCCCGCTTCGCCGTCCATCGCCGCGGGCAAGCTCCGTCGCTGCGCGTTGCCGTCGTCCCCCACCGCGAAGCACGAGACCCCTGCGCCGCCGTACACGAAGCGCTGCACCACTTCGGTGCCATCGCTCGTGACGAGCGCTTTGCGCACGCGGTTCCATCCCATGCGCGCCTCGGCGCGACGCACGCGCGCTTCGCCCCGTCGAGCGCGCTCCGTCGTGCGCACGAGCAGGTCGATCTTCTCGTCGAGGCTCACCGCGAACGGGTCTCTCTCGACGCTCGTCGCGTACACCCCCTTTGACGGCTCGATCGGCGCCAATCGAACGCGGTCTCGCACCGTCGGCGCCGTCGCGCGCGCCACCTCGAGCGCCCGTCTCGCCGCTCGAACCGCGTCCTCTGCACGATGCCCGCGCACCGACGCGAACCCCCACCCACCGTCGGCGATCACGCGCACGCCGAAGCCCATCGAGTCGGACTCTTGCACGGCCTCGACGCGTCCGTCCCGCACGCGGATCGACTCGTTGCCCTCGTCGACGAAGCGCAGCTCTGCGTACGAGACGCCGTGCTGTTTGATGAGCCAATCCCGCGCCTCTCGCAGCGCATCGAGCACCCTCGCGTCATCCATCGCTGGGCAGGGAGGATACTCCTTCCGTTGGCATCGCCAGCGGGTGTGCTACGGTCCGCGCTCGCCGCGAGGATGGCGGAATTGGCAGACGCACCGGGTTTAGGTTCCGGCGTGCAAACGTGCGGGTTCGAGTCCCGCTCCTCGCACTACCATCGCGCACGAACGCAATCGGTGCACCCGGGTTTCAGCGCTGAATTTGCAGCATCTCAGCGCGATCGCGACTCCGCCGCCCGATTGCGCATCGCGCGCGCGGCGCGCACGCTCGCCGTATGAACAGCAAGCATCTTCGCGCCCTGCTCTCGCTCGCCATCACAACCGCCCTCGCGGCGTGCAGCCCCGCGCAACCCGCGGCGGACGCAGGACAAGACAGCGCGTCGAGCGCCGACGGCTCCGTCGAGCTCTGCTCTGCCAACCTCGCGAGCACCGCGCGCGGCTGCGGTCCCGCGATGCCCGGCCTCAGCACCGAGATCTGCCGCTGCGGATCGAAGTACTACTGGGACGGAGCGAGCTGCACGTCCACCGCGGCCTGCCGCTGCACGAGCAACTGCGACCTGCTCTTCGACACGCAGGTCGCCTGCGAGAGCGCGTACTCAGTGTGCCGCGACGCGAGCGTTTCGGACTGACTCCGCTCGCTCGGCGCGCACCCTCGCGCGAAGCGAGATGCCTCCCTTGGGTCGCAGCGTGATCGCCGGTTGCACATCCACGGTGTCACGGTTGATCCGCTCGAACCGAAGCCGCTGCGCGACCGTCGCGAGCACGAGCACCGCCTCCATCATCGCGAAGTGGTTGCCCACGCAGATGCGCGGCCCGCCGCCGAACGGAAGAAACACGTTCTTCGGCAAATTCGCGGTGCTTCCGTCGAGCCAGCGCTCGGGTCGAAACGCCTCGGGGTCCTCGAAGAAGCGACGATCGTGGTGCAGCGCCCACGGAGAGATCAGCACCGAGGCGTGGGCGGGGATCGTCCAACGGCCGAGCTTGATCTCACGCGTGGCCTCGCGACCGATGATGTGCGCCGGCGGATAGACGCGCATCGACTCTTTCAAGACCGCGTCGGTGTACGTGAGCGCCGGCAGGTCCTCGAGCGTCGCGGGCCGATCGCCGATCACTCGCTGCACTTCGGCAAAGAGCCTCGCGTCCACCTCGGGATGCTCTGCGAGCAAGAGCAGCGTCCAGCACAGGGCGTTGGCCGTGGTCTCGTGGCCCGCGAGAAACAACGTGATGAGCTCGTCGCGCAGCTGCTGGTCGTCCATCCCGCGCGTCGGGTCGCTCTCGTCGCGCGCGGCGAGCAGGCGAGAGAGCAGGTCGTCTCCGAGCGCTCCGCTCGCGCGGCGCTTTCGCACGAGGTCGGTCACGATGCGGTCGAGCTCTTTGGCGTTGTCCTTCGACCGTCGCCGCGCCGCGAACGGAACCCACTGAGGAAACAGCCTCCGCCAGCTCTGGATGACCTCTTGAAAATCGGCCATCAAATCATCAATGAGCTCCGCCACGTGCTCGTGCCCGCCGTCGAGCCCCGTTCCAAAGAGCGTGTCCAGCACGATCTCGAGCGTCGCCTTCGCCATGTCCACGTGAACGTCGCGCACCTCCCCGTGGCGAACAGACGCCGCGTACTCGCGCGAGGCGCGCACCATCGCGTCGGCGTACGTCGCGATGTGCTTCTTCGTGAGCGATGGCGCGATGAGCCTGCGCTGCCGCTTCCACAGCTCTCCCTCGCTCGTCAGCAAGCCCTGGCCCACGATGATCGAGAGCCCTCGGGTGATCCGGTCCTTGATGAAGACCGCGTCCTTGTCGAGCAGGACTTCGCCGATGAGCTCGGGCTCGCCCAAGAAGATCACGCTCTCGCTGCCGAGGCGAAACGCCGCCGTTCCGCCGTAGCGCTCGCTCACCGCGAGCATCTGCCGCGCCGGATTCTCAGAGAAAGCCCGAAACGCGCGCGCAACTTCGATCACCCCGCGGGGTCCTGGTGGAAACATCGCCGCGAGAGTCTACACAGCTCCGCGCGAACATCCGCTACGTCCGAGGTACAGCTCGCCTTCGACCGTGCCGGGCGCGCGATCGACCGCTATCCTCCGCGCCATGCGCGACGAGTGGGCCTCGGCCTTCACTGACAAAGCGCGCGCGTACTGGACGCGCGAGCGCCTCGACGACCTCGTGCGAGGCAAGGACCTCAACGTGCTGCCGCACGAGGCTCCTTCGCTGTTGCGCGCGCTCGGGATCTTGCATCGCGACGGATCGATGCCGCCCGCGCAGCGGCGGAAGTTCTTTCAGTGCAACCACATGGTGGCCGCGCTCGGCCCGTCGCTGCGCGAGCTGGTCGCGGCGCGAACCGACGAGCCCGTTCGCCTCGTCGACGCGGCGTGCGGGCGCTCGTACCTCACGCTCTTGCTCGCGCACACGCTTGAGCATCGCTACCGAGTCCCAGTGCAAGTGCTCGCCGTCGACCGCAACGCTGAGCTCGTCGAAGAGAGCGCGCGGCGCACGACGATGGCCGGGCTCGACGCGACGGTGAAGCACTTCGCTTCTCCGCTCGCGAGGCTCGACGTTCGCGAGGCGTTTGCCAGCCAGTTCGGCGGTGCTCGCCCCTCGAGGATCGACGCCGTGGTCTCGTTGCACGCGTGCAACACCGCCACGGACGACGCGATCGAGCTCGGGGTGCGCGCCGACGCCACGCTGCTCGCGCTCACGCCGTGCTGCCACGCCGAGCTCGCCGCGCAGTGGAAAGAGCTCGCCCCCACCTCGGCCGGTCCCTTCGCGCCGATTCACCGCACTCCGCACCTGCGTCGAGAGACCGCGTCGATCGTGACCGACACGATGCGGGCGCTCTTGCTTCGCGCGATGGGCTACGAGAGCTGGGCGCTCGAGCTCGTCCCGACCGAGCACACGCCGAAGAACACGCTGCTTCGCGCGATGTTTCGCGGACACGATGACGGTGCTGCGCTGCAACAATACCGCGCGCTCAAAGAGTCCACCGGCGGCGCCGGCATCGCGCTGGCAGAGCGTCTGAGCGCGCTGCAGAAGAGCCGCACATGACCCGTCGACCGACGGTCTCTGCCGACGAGTTCGACCGCGATCGCACCGGTCGCCCCGAGGAAGACGACCGAGCCCTTGCTCGTACAAGACGAACTTCGATGCCCAACGTGACTCACTCTTCTCGCTTCATGGCTGCGCTCTACGTCACTTCGACGATCGTCGGATGCAGCCCGCCGCCCGTGACCAACGACGCTGCAACGGACGCTCACGCCGACGCGAGCTCGCTCGACGACGTCGCCGCGAGCGACGACGGTCGCGATTCGCAGACGCACGAAGACGCGTCCTTGGACCAGAGCGCCGAGGACGCCTCGAGCGACTCGGGTCGCGATGCCGCCAGCGTTGGGCGTCGCGTGTTCGTCACGAGCGCGCTGTACCAAGGCTCGTTTGCGAACGGGACGCGAGACGACGCAGGGCGCGCGCTCGGTGCGGTTGTGGCGGACGCGAACTGCCAACAGCTCGCCGACGCCGCGGGCCTCGGAGGCCGCTGGCGAGCGTGGCTCTCGTCGAGTCAAGGCGACGCGATCGAGCGCGTCACCGGAAGCGGTCCATGGTCGCTCGTGACCGGCGAAGTGGTCTTCGCCAGCTCGCTGCTGCAGCTGCCTTCACACGCGATCGACCGCGACGAGCGAGGCGCGATGGTCTCCGCGGGCTCTGCGGCGGTGTGGACCGGAACAGCGCCGAACGGACGAGCCATCGCCCGCGACAGCATGTTCGACACGTACGACTGCTATCTCTGGGGATTCTCGGGCAACGACCGGCTCACTGGCGGCCGCGTGGGCAGCGCGCTCGCGACCTCGACCGCGTGGACGAGCAACACGACGAGCGCGTGCAACCAAATGGCGCGGCTCTACTGCTTCGAGCAGTAGCCCCCTCGCGCAGATCGCCCAGCCCCGAACGGTGATCGGGGACGCGGTGCCGTCGCTGCAGCGTCGAGCACTCCCCCTCAGAACCCCAGTCGCCTGAACTCTTGCGCGGTCGTGAACTCGAGCGCCACTTGTCCTTCGAGCGACGAGATGCGCGCGACCTCGCCGTAGCACTCGGTCATCCAGAGGTACTGGATCCGTCGCCGTCCCGCGCCCGCGGGAAACTGCTGCACGAGCTCGACGCGCAACCGCAGCGCATCGCGAAAGGTCAGCGCCCCGAGCCGCACTTCGCCGTGCGCGTCCACGGTCATCGTGTACGCGTCGCGCGAGGCGACGGGGGTGCCGTCGACCATTCCGTTGACGGTCATCGCGGTGACCGACCACGCGTCGTTGAGGCGCATCGGAAAGCGCAGCAGCTCGACCGGCACGTCGTACTTGAGCATCGTGCGCGTCGATTCGCTCTCGGACACCGCGCCCAAGAACTGCACCGCGGTGTCGGTCGCGCGGTAGACCCCCAGCGTCGGCTCGCGCGGATCCAAGCGCGCAGCGTACTGAGCGCCTGCAAATTGACCGGCGAAATACTGCCCTGACACCTCGAGCAAGCGCAGCGTCACCAGGTCTCCGTCGGGGCTCGTGAAGTCCCACACGCGCGCGTCGCCCGCGCCCGGCGCGCCCGCGGTGTTGACCACCACGCCCACGCCCGCGGGGTTCACGCGGTAGCGCGCCTCGGCGCCCGGAACGAACACCACCTCGCTCCGTTCGATCACGCCGTCACCGTTGCCGCGACAGCTCGCCGCCGCGTCCGGCAACGCAACGTACGAGTCCCCACCACCATCGCGCTCGGGCCCGACGGGCATCACGCACGCCACGCTCGCGAGGCACGCGAGGGACAACACACTCCAACGAAGCGACGCCGTCATCACTGCTCAACGCTCTCTTTCACGCCAGCACTTCGAGCTCGGGCGGAGGAAGCGGTCCGACCATGTGTCGCTCGTTCATCACGCAGCTCCAGTCCGGCCCGCGCGCGGTGTTCACGCACACGCAAGCCAGCCGCGGGTCCGATCGCTCTTGACCGACGACGCATCGCGCGGCGACCACTTCGGCGCACTGCCAGCCCACGCCCGCGCTCGTCGCCACGCACGTGCACTGCGTGTTGGGCCCGCGCTGAACGACCTGCCCCACCGCGCACGCCGGCTGCACAACCTGCTGTTGGTTGCCCACGACCACAGTGCGCATCTCGACGTTGTCTTCGCCGCCGTTGCTGCCCTGCACAACGACCGTGTTGTTCTGCACAACGCCGTTGCCTTGCACGATGGTGCCGCCCGAAGAGCCGCCGTTGGGCGGGGGAGGCTGCACGACCTCGCCCTCGCTCGTCACGCAGCCCGGCAGCGCCGAGAGCAACGCGAGGGTGCGGACGAAGCGCAGCGATTGACCGGGGTTTCGACGCATGACGGTGGGGCTCCTGTTCGCTCTTCGCGCGTTCAGAATCGATACGCGAGTGTAGCCCTCAACGCGTGCGCGGGCACCGGGCTTACGCCGCGAACGACGTCGGCGAAGCCCGACAACGGGAGCAGCACGCCGTACTCGGCGCGCGCGAAGAAGCCCCACTCTTGCTCGTAGTTGAGCGCGAAGTCCGCCTCGACGCCGAGCGGGTTCGAGCCCCCCGGCGCGCTCGATCCGAACATCGCCATGCTCGCGATCGCCGCGCCCTCGACGGTGAGCATCGGCCCGATGCGATAGCGCAACATCGGCCTGAAATACGCGGCGTCCGTGACCAGCCCCAAGATCCGTCGAAACAAGATCAGGTCGATGCGGTAATTGGGGTGGAAGCGAAAGTTGTCGATCGTCGTGTCCGGCACCGGGCTCGTGAGGTTGAACTGCGGACCGTCGAGATCGCCTGGCTGCGTGGGGGTGGCGTTGAGCGGACGCGCTCCGAAGCCGGGCGCGGTGTCTCCGCTCGCGAAGCCGAACTCGATGCGACCGAAGAGCCTCGGACCGCCGCGAAAGTCCGCGCGAACGACGCCGCCCATCTGCAATCCCGTCACGGGGATGTTGGTGATCACCGTCGGGTCGAGCGAGAGGTTCTGCACGCGCAAGTACAGAAGCCCGAGCTCTGCTTCGAGCGTGAACCAGTTGACGTCGAGCCGCGCCCACGCGTCGCCGACAAACGCGAAGAGCCCGCGCGGAATCACGGTGCTTCGCGACGGGGTCATGCCCGGCGCGGTGTCGTAGTCCTGCCAGCGAACCGCGCCGACCACGCCGAAGTTGAAGCGCGTGCGCTGCGCGTCGAGCAGCCGTCGTCGCGTGGGGCTCGTGTCCCAGCGCGCGACGCCGAACGAGATCGTTCGCACGTCGTCGCGCGGATCCAAGTCGAACGAGGGCTTCACGCGGCCGTCGACTTGATCGGTTCCCGGGCCGCTCGCGGAGTTCTCGTAGAGCAGCGTCCAGAGCAGACCGCCGAGCGAGGTGGTGAACGAGACGCGGTCTCCGACGTCGCCGAAGTCGTCGTCCCAACCGTTGCCCGCGTTGATGAAGAACCCCGTGCCCCAATCGACGAGCGCTCCCATGCGGCCCGCGCGCAGCACGCCGAAGGGCAAGAGCACTTCGCCATAGAGCTGCCGCACGTCGATGGGCATCGAGGGAGAGCGCTGCGAGATGGCTCCGCCGACGAAATCCGCGTCCGGGAGGCTGCCGAATCGAACGTTGTCGAGCCCGTGAATCCTCGCGCGAAACGTCACGCCGTACCCGACGCTGACCTCGGCGTCGAGCCGCAGGCGCATGTCCGCGTTGGTCTGCAACGGCGATCGCCCCGCGTCGATGTACGCCGACGGAAACACCGGGACGCCCGCGGTCGTCGGCCCTCGGTTCAAGTCCCAGCCGTACCCGAGGTCTCCGCGCACGCGGTAGAAGCCCTCGAATCGCACGCGCGGCCACGCGTGGCCCGAGGTGGCGCGCAGCGGCTCGTCGATCGGCGTCGCGCCCGGAGCGTCCGCGTACGGCTCCCTCGCTCGCGCGGCGTTCTCGTTGTGCGAGGCGGGCCGCGGAGCGCGCCTCGCGACCGGTCGCGCGGGCTCTTGCGCGGTCGGCGCTTGCGCTGTGATGGACTGTGACGGCGGCTCTTGCGGCGACGGTGCGCTCGCGGGCTGCTCTTGCGCGAGCGCCGATGGTGCGGCGCACAACGCGCACAGGCCCAGTGACAACGCGGTCCGACCCATCACGGCGCGCTCCGATCGAGAAAGTCCCGCACGTATCCTCGCGTCGCCCCGGCGCTCTCGAACATCGGAAAGTGCCCCGCGCGCGGGATCATCACCAGTCGTCCGTCGCGCAGCTCGTTGGCGAGCCGCGCTCCGTACCTCGGGAGCGCGACGCGATCTTCGTCGCCGTAGATCACCAAGGTGGGCGCGGCGATTGAGCGATACTGCCGCTCGAGCTGCAGGTAGTACTGCCCGCGCACCGCGGCGAGCGCCGCGCGAAGCGTCCCTGGGCGCTCGAGCGATCGCTCGATCGCGTCCACCGTCGTCTGGGGAACGGTCGATCCCTCCGCGAACCCCATCGGCGCGCGATCATCGAGCCGCTCGCGATAGAACAGCTCGAAGAGCGCCTCTCCGACGCCTCCCTCACGCGCCCAGCGAAAGAACGGCGGGATCTGCTCTTCGAACGCCCACGCGCCGATCAAGACCATGCGGCGCACGCGCTCGCGGTGCCTGAGCGCAAACGCGAGCGAGACCGAGCACCCCCACGAGTGCGCGACGACGTCCACTTGCGCGATGCCCTGTTGATCGAGCAGCGAAGCGAGGTCGTCCGCGATCGCGTCGGGCGAGTAGTCCCCTTGCGTTCGATCGCTGTAACCGAAGCCCGGCAGGTCCACGGCGATCGTCCGTCGCTCGGCGCGCAGGGTCGGCTCGATGGTGGTCCACGTCTCGCGGTTGCTCGCGAACCCGTGCACCAAGAGCACGGGCGTGCGCGGCCCCTGCCCTCGCGCCTCGAAGTACAGCTCGCGCCCCGAGTCGACGCGCGCCCGCCGCCCCTCGGCGGTGCGAGGGATCCCTAGCGATTCTCCAGGCCGTTGATACTCAGCGCACGAGAGAGCGCCGAGCGCCACCGCGGCGAACAGAGCCATGTTGCGACGCACCATGAGCGATCCCCTCACAAGCCGAGCCGGCGGTACTCCGAGGCGCGCGTAAACTCTTCAGCGGTCTCGTTGTCCACCGAGGCGATGCGCGCGACGAGCCCCCAGCACTCGCTGAGAAACAGGTACGTGCGCTGCGTTCGGCGGATGACCGTGCCCGTGACGGTTTGATCGAGGTCCATGCGCAGCCGCAGCGCAGAGAAGCGCGTGGCGGGCGTGAGCACGGTGCCTCGGCGATCGACGGTGAAGCGGTAGGTGTTGACCGTGCTCGTGGCGATTCCGTTGAACGCGCCGTTGCCCGCGCTGGTGACGGTCCACGTCGAGCCCTCGCGCAGCGGAAATCGAATCGCGTCCACCGCCGGCGTAAACGCCACGTTGGTGCGCCCGGTGTCCCTCGAGACCGTCGCGAGGATCTGCAGCGCCGTGTCCGTGCTGCGATAGAGCGCCCAGTTGCTGCCGGCGCGATCGACGGCGAGCGCGAAATTCGCCGTGGGATAAAACGGCTGCCACCAGCGCCCCATGGGGTTTTGCACGTCGTCGAGCACGCGACGATCGCCGGGCTTGGCCGCGGAGAAGTCCCACTCGAGGCCCATCGCCCCCATCGTGGGCGCGGTGTTGATCGCCTCGACCGTGGTGTTGTCGTCGTTGACGACGAAGAGCGCCTGCGTCCCGACGACGTACGGCAGCTCGCTGCGCTCGATGACGCCGTCGTTGTTGGGCACGCACGAGGGCCCCCCGTCGCGCGGAGCGACGGCGCTGTCCTGCGCGAGCGCGTCGTCCGCGGCCGCGTCGGTGTCCGCCACATCGTCGCTCGGCGCGCTGTCGCTTCGCACAGCGTCCGCGCGCGCGTCCTGCGGCAGCGGGTTGACGCGCTCTTCGACGCACGCGACCGAGAGCAACGCGAAGGACAACGGCAGAGCAGAACGAAGCAGGGGCATGGCGAGCCTCAGGCTACCGCATCAGCGCGCGTGACGCGGTCGATCATCCAATCGGTCAATTGCGGGTGAAATCGCTCGCGAGCGCTGGGGTTGACCACGCCCGAGACGTGGCCTCCGCGCACGACGAGCACCGAGCGGTCCTCGGAGCTGATGAAGTGCTCGAGCGCCAGCGCCGAGGCGGGCGGCGTGATCGCGTCGCGGTCGGCCACGATCGAGAGCAAGGGCGCGGTGATCTTCGAGAGGTCCACGCGCTGCCCTTCGATCACGTGCTGCCCGCGCACGAGCTCGTTGCGCTGAAAGAGCGCGCGCACGTAGTCCGCGTAGGCCTTCGCGGGAAACGGGACGTTGTCGTACGCCCACCCGGCGAGCGCCAGGACAGCGTCTCGCTCTTCGTCGCGCCCGCTCGCGTGCAGGTCCGCCAGCTTGACCACGTCGCCGAGGAGGTTCGTCGGCCGGAGCGCGAGAAAGCCTCCGAGCATCTGCGCCGGGCTCACGTTGCCCGAGCGCGCGATCGCGTCGACGTCGAACCAGCGGGGGTCGGTGAGGCGCTGGAGCATTCCGCTTCGCTCGAAGTCGATGGGGCCGGCGAGGTTGACGAGGCCCGCGACGCGCTCGGGCTCGCGCGCCGCTTGGATCACCGCGAGGGTCCCGGCGATCGAGTAGCCGAGCAAGACGCACTGCGGCGCCTTCGTTGTGCGGCGCACAACGGCCATCGCGCGCGAGATCGCCAGGACCAGGTCGTCCCAGCTCTTGTGGCGATCCTCGTCGTTGGCCACGCCCCAGTCGAGCACCCACACGTCGAGCCCCGCGTCGCGCAGGATCTTCACGAGCGAGCCGCCCGGGTACAGATCCAACACGTACCAGCGGTTGATCAACGACGGGACGAGCAACACCGGAGTGCGCCCCACGCGCTCGACCTCGTGGTTGGGCACGACGCGCTCGAGCCGCATCGCGCCCTCTTGCCAGACCGTGGCGCGCGGGGTCGCTCCGGGCTTGGGGCGCACCGCGAGCCCGGCGACGCGCGCTGCGTCCTCGGCGCCCTCGCGCACGTGGCGGGTCATTTCGTAGAGCGCTCGCAGCATCGCTCAGCCCTTCTTCGCCGCGCTGTCCTGCGCCTCTCCGCCGAGCGCCGCGCGCCACGCGTCGAGCGTGAGCGTGCGCCACGCGGCGCCGAGCTGCACCGAGTACTCGACGCTCGCCTTGGTGAGCCGCGCGCCCTCGTCGATGACCGTGCGCGCCCAGTCGAGCTGCTTGAGCTCTTGCGCCGTGCGCCGATCGGACGCCACGCGGATCCGAGAGATCTGCGCGAGCGCCGTGCCCCTCGCGGCGCGGGCGACGCCCCGCAGGACCTTCTTCGCAAAGCTCGACTCGCGCTCGTTGCCTTCGCTCATGGCGCGGAACCTACGCAAGCCTCCCCCGGCGGTCAAGATAAAATGTTGCAGTGCACAAAAGCGGAATCACTGAGAATGATCTACTTCTTCTCCGTCGAATGCCCGGCGCTCTTGCGCTTCTTGGGCGCTCTCTGCTGCGGCGCACGATCGGCGGCGCGGTCCTCTTGCGACTGCACTTGCTTGCGCAGCGCGGCGAGCTCGGCGCGCAGCGAGGCGATGTCCTCGCGCTGGGCGGTGATGGCGCTCTCTTGCGCGGCGAGCGCGGCGGGCTCGACGAACTCGCTGAACTCGCCGGTGAGCTCGGACTCGTCGACGGCCATCGCGGGCACGACCACGGCGGGCTGCGGCGCGGTCGGGGGCCCCGAGTACGCGGGGTACGCGGGCTGCGGCGGGGGCGCGTAGGCGCTCGGGCCGCCGGGCCACGGGAGCGCTCCGTTGAGCAGCCTGGCGAGCGCGTCGGTGGCGGCGAAGGGCAGCGTGGCCAGGGGGTTGAAGGGGGCGAGCGCCTGCGCTCCGCGGCGGGATTGCACGTACAACTCCAGGGCCGTCGAGAGATAGCGCCCGAGAAAGTCCGCGAGCGCATCGTCTCCGAGCCGCACGAGCTGCGTCAGCAGCGGAACGCTCAGAAACCGCGCCGCCCCTCGCCCGTCGAAGAGCATCTGCGCCAGCGTCTGCTGCGTGAGGTCCTCGTTGGTGCTCGCGTCGACGATGCGCACGTCCGCGCCGCCCTTCACGCGCGAGACGAGCTCGTCGAGCGTGATGTACGCGCTGTCCGTCGTGTCGTAGAGCCGACGGTTGGGGTACTTCTTGATGAGCCTGGGGGGCTGCCGTTGAAACCGCATCGGACGCGGGAGCCTACCGCGCCCGTCGCCCGCGCGAAACGTCGAGGTCATTTGTGCACTGCACCATTGCACCCTTGACAACCGCTGTCCACTGTGGAATCCAACGCGCCTCACGACATTTTGCGGCACAGCAAAGGCGGAGGAGCAAAGCGGCATGTTCGGCTGGGATCAGTGGAAGAAGGGCTTCGAGCGCTGGGAGAACTCGACCGCGCAGTACCTCGAGCAAGTGCTGAAGTCTCCGGCGGTGCTCGTCCCGGCGGGCGCGATGCTCACCGCGGGGATGCGCGCCAAGGCCGCGGTGGACTCCGGCGTCGAGGCGATGTTGGCGGCGATGCGCCTGCCGACGCGCGGCGATCAAGAGCGCGCGCTGCACCAGCTCAACCAGCTGCAGAGCCAGCTGTTCGACCTGCGCGAGAAGCTCGAAGACCTCGAGCAGCGCAAGCACTGACCCTCATCACCGAGAGCCGAGGATCGCCATGGACGTCACGCCCTTCATCGCACGCATCGACGCCGCGCCGCTCGCGGTGTTCAACCGGCTGCCCACGCACAGGGACCGGCCGAGGTTCATGCTCCCCAGGCAGGGAGGCGGCTGGGACCCGGTCACCTGGGGACAGTTCGCGACAGAGATCGAAGAGATCGGCGCGTTTCTGATCGACCGCGGGATCGCCCACCGCGACCGCGGAGCGGTCTTCGCGCCCAACCGAGTCGAGTGGATGAGCGCGGCGCTCGGGCTCGAGGCCGCTGGCGGCGTGATGGTCCCTGTCTATCCCGCGTCCACCGCCGAGCAAGCGGCGTACATCCTCGAGCACTCGGACTCGAAGGTGGTCTTCGTCGACACCCCCGCCCTGCTCTCGCGCTTGTTCGCAGCGTCCTCGGCGCTCGGCAACGTCGCGACGATCATTCAGCTCGACGACAACGTCGACCCGAGCAAGGTCGCCGAGAGCGCCGTCGAGAAGGGCCTGTGCTCGCCCGAGGCCGCCCGCGCGCTGCGCGAGAGGGTGGTCTCGTGGTCGACCGCGCGCGCCAAGGGACGAGAGAAGCTCGCCAAGGACGCGGACGTTGTGCAGCGCAGCATGAAGGCGATCGACCTGGATGCGCCGGCGGTGATGCTCTACACGAGCGGGACGACGGGCAATCCCAAGGGCGTTCCGCTGACGCACAACAACGTCGGGGTGAACGGGCGGGACTGGCTCGTGTGCAACGGGCCCGTGATCGACGAGGACGCCGTGGATCTCTTGTGGTTGCCATTCAGCCACATCTTCGGCTTCGGCGAGGCGTGCCTCGGAAACACCCTCGGGTTCACGACGTACATGAGCGACCCGGCGACGGTGCTCTCTCGCTTGCCCGAGGTGAAGCCGTCGGTCTTCATGAGCGTCCCGGCCTACTGGGAGAAGATCGCGATGGGCGTCGCGACCGAGTCCACGACGGACAAGCGCAAGGCGAAGATGGCCGAGCTCACCGGCGGGAGATTTCAGTTCTGCCTCTCGGGCGGCGCCGGGCTCAAGCGCGAGGTCAAAGAGCTCTTTCACGAGTGCGGCGTGCTCATCATCGAGGGCTACGGGCTCACTGAGACCTCGCCGACGCTCACGCTCAATCGACCGGATCGGTTTCGCTTCGACACCGTGGGCGTCCCGCTTCCGTCCGTCGAGCTCAAGCTCGCTGAGGACGGAGAGATCCTCGCGAAGGGCGCGAACGTGTTCGCGGGCTACCACAAGGACCCCGAAGCGACGCGCGGAGCGTTCACCGAAGACGGGTGGTTCAAGACCGGCGACGTGGGCCGATGGACCGAGGACGGGTTTCTTCAGATCATCGATCGAAAGAAGGACATCCTCGTCACCGCAGGCGGAAAGAACGTCCCCCCCGTGAACATCGAGCTGCGCTTCGCCGACGAGCCGCTCTTCACGCACGTCGTCGTGTACGGCGACGGAAAGCGCTTTCTCACCGCGGGCGTCTGGATCAACGACGGCGTCGCCAAGGCGCTCATCGGCGCGGACTGGGACGACGAGAGCAAGCGCGATGCTGCGCTGCACAAGCTCGTGCAGCAGCGCGTCGACAAGGTCAACGGTCAGCTCGCCAGCTACGAGAGCATCAAGAAGTTCGTCATCATGCCGGCGGCGCTGACGGTCGAGGGCGGGCTGCTCACCGCCTCGCTCAAGGTTCGTCGCAAGAAGGTCTACGAGGCGTTCAAGCACCAGTTCGAGGGCATGTACGAGTGAGCGACGCGAAGGTTGGGCTGATGAAGAGCGCAGAGCTCGAGCGCGAAGCCAAGCGATGGAAGAACCTGCTCGGCCTCGTTCGTCGCAAAAAGCCCGTGGTCGGAGGCTCTCCGCACCGCGTGGTGCACCGCGAGAACAAGTGGAGCCTGCTCCGCTACGAGCACCCCGAGGGCGCTGCGCCGAAGTTTCGCACGCCCGTCTTGCTCGTCCCCTCGCTCATCAACCGCCACTACGTCCTCGACCTCGCCCCGCAGCAATCGATGGTCGAAGACCTCGTGCGCCGAGGGCACGACGTCTTCGTGATCGACTGGGGAACGCCGGGCCGCGAGGACCGCTACGTCACCTTCGACGACGTCTGCGATCGAGCGATCGGCCGCGCGCTTCGCGTCGCCTCGAGCTTCGGCCAATCGGGCAAGGCGCACCTGCTCGGCTACTGCATGGGCGGGACGCTCACGGTCATCCACGCCGCGGTGCGCCCCGAGCGCGTCGCGACGCTCACCGCGCTCGCCGCGCCGGTGCTCTTCGAAGACGAAGGGCTTCTCTCGCAGTGGGTTCGAAGCCCTGGCTTCGACGTCAACGTGATGGTCGACACGTTTGGCCTGGTGCCCTGGCAGCTCATGCAACCAGCGTTTCACCTGCTGCGACCCACGTTGAACCTGTGGAAGGCCGTGCAGCTCATCGACAAGGCGTGGGACGATGAGTTTCTCGACTCGTTTCTCGCCGTCGAGACCTGGGGCAACGACAACGTCTCGCTGCCCGGAGAGTTCTACCGTCGCTACATCGACGAGCTGTATCGCGCCGACGCGCTCGCGAAGGGCGGCTTTCTTCTCTCGGGCCACGACGCGCGCATGGAGAACATCGACGTCCCCGTGATGGCGATCACGTTCGAGCACGACAACATCGTCCCGTGGAAGAGCGCCGCCGCGCTGCTCGACCGCGTGAAGAGCGCGGACAAAGTGCACTTGCACCAGCCTGGCGGACACGTCGGCGCCGTCGTCTCGAAGAAGGCCTCTCAGCGATTGTGGCCGAAGCTCTCGGGCTTCTGGCAGTCGCACGACTGAGAGCGAGGCCCAACGAGCGACGCTCAGCGACCGATGGAAATGCGCTTTCCGCTGGCGTCGCTCTCGTAGTCGCGGACAAACGCGTCTGCGCCGCCGGCGTCGCGCTCGTTCGCGATTCGATCGAGCTGCTCGGACAGCTCGTTCGCCGTGGGACGGCGCGCGACGTCCTTCGCGAGGCAGCGATTGACCAACGAGCAGAGCGCGGGCGGGAGGTTCTTCGTCATGCTCTCGAGCGGCGCGGGCGTCTCGGTCATGTGCGCCTTGAGCCAGCCAGCGCCGGTCGTCGGGTTGTACGGCGAGCGCCCGGTGAGCGCGTAGAACAACAGCAGCCCGAGCGAGTACACGTCCGCGCGGCCATCAATCGGGCCGACCCCAGCGCTCTCGTGCAGGTACTCGGGCGCGACGTACTCGGGGTTGATCCCCGAGAGGACCGTTTGCGCGCCGGTGCCGCGCTGAACGGGGCGCACCGTTCCGAACCCCAGCAGGCGAACGCCGGGCGAAAACGTGCTGAGCAACACGTTGCTGGGCGTGACCGAGCGATGGACGATCCCCTTTGCGTGCGCCTCTGCGAGCGCTCCGGCGAGCAGCGCTCCGATGCGCGCGACCATCGGCGCGGCGATGGGTCCGTTGGACTGCAGCCACTTCTCGAGCGAGAGGCCCGGAACGTACTCGATCGCCTGCACGAGAAAGCCGTCCTCGGTCAGATCGATGTGCACCGTCCGCACGAAGACCGCGTGTCGCATCGTCGAGAGCGCGTGGATCTCAGCGAGCATCTTGTTGAACGCGTCGAGCTCGCCCACGGACGAAGCCTGCGCCACGCGCAGCACCACACGCGAGCTGCTCACGCGATCATCGGCGAGCCAGACCGAGCCCGCGGTGTTGAGCGGCGCGTCGACGACGAAGCGCGAGGCGACGATCGCTCCGGGAGAGATCGTGCGGCGGCCGCTCGCGCCTTCGGCGAGCCGCGCGAGCGCGAGCGAGAGCTCTTTGGAGCGCTGCTGCACCTGCGCGTCGAGGTGGCGGTTGAGTCGGCCGATCTCGTCGACGTAGCTGAAGATCTCGCGCACCTGCGCGTCCACGCGCTCTTCGAGCGCCGCGCGCGCGGCCTTCTCGGCGAAGTGCGAGCGCTGCTCGTTGACGAGGTTGTGCACCGTCACGCGCGACCAGAGAAACGTGAGAAAGCCCGTGACCGCGACGGTGACCATCGTCGCCGCGCGCACCGCTGGGTCGCGCTGCATCACGCTCACGGCGGCCATCAAGATCGCGCTCGCCGCTCCGTACACGACCGCGGCAGAGCGCGCGTCGATCGGCGCGACCGCCGAGCCCATCGCGCAGATCACGAAGAAGCCGTACGAGCCGTGCGAGCGCTGCGCGTTGGCGGACATGAGCGCGCCGAACAAGGGATAGAAGCGCAGGATCGACTCGAAGAACGCCGTTCTCCACCGCGAGGCGCGCAGCTTCTTGGTCGAGGTGTTGATCGCGAGCAGCACGAACACGACGAACCCTGCGGCGATCAAGTGCAGCCGCACCATCGTGTCCAACCACTGCGCGTGCGCGACGCTCGCGCGCGGGAGCGTGTTGAAATACAGCGCCGCCGCGAGGTGTCCGATGAGCCCCATCGGAAACCCGAGCCGCATCCACTTGTGCAAGTACGTGACGCGCTGCCAATCGTACGCGGCCGCTTCTTCGCCGCTCAAACCCGCGGTGGGCTCGAGCGCGAGCCACATTCGCCGAAGCAGCGAAGGGCGAGCGTTCGCGTTCGAATCAGGCACAGTTGGATTCGACACTATACACCGGACACGCGTCGAGTTGGTGTTGAAACCAACTCGTCACGTTGTCGGCAGCACAGGTCGGTCCTTGTCGTCGAACTGTACTCCACGCGCGCGGAGCTCACGGCGAACGGCGAGGCGCTCGGTCGTGTACTCGTTGGTGTGACCCCACACGACGTACCACGCGACGGAGGCGAGGCCGATGGCGGTGATGGCGACGAGCAGCCCAGCGAACCCGCCCTTCCACCACCACGCGACGGGCGCGAAGAGGATCGTGACGATCAAGTACGGCGCGCGGCGCTGGTCGCGCGTGAGCGAGTCGATGTTGCGGTCGAGCCAGTCGAGCCGTTCGAGGAGCACTTCGGTGCGGTCACGAGCCATGGGTGCGATGTCCGACGAGGCCGCGCGCTGCTGGGCGATCGAAGCCTGAGTGAAGCGCGATCGAGCACAACAGAGACGCGACCGCGAGAGTGGATCAAGAAGCGCGGCGTCGACGGGCGATCGCCGTGCCCAACGCTGCCACGGCGGCGAGCGCGAGCAAGCGCGATGGTTGCGCGTGCGTCGGCGCGGCGGGCGTGCGGCACGCGCAGGCGGCGTCGATTTGGGGGCCGTTGTACTCGCTCGGGCGCTCGCCGGGACCGGTCCCGCCGCCGTCGGTGCGAGAGCCGCCGCCGTCGCTCGACGTTCCACCGTCGCGGCCGACGGGCGGGCGCGTGGTGTCGGCGCCGATGCCGAAGAGACGAATGCGCGTGGGGTTGTTGCTCGCGCCGTTGGAGCCGACGACCACTTCGCTTTGGTACATCCCGCGACCGGGCGGCGAGAACGTGATGGGAACGCTCCCCATCCCGCCCGCGCTCACGCAGGTCGAGTTCATCCCCAGGCGAAACGCAGCCTCACCGGGCGTCGAGATGCCCGCGGCCAGCGTCGAGGCACCAGGATTCAAGATCACGAGGTTCTGCATTCCAGACGTGCCGACCATCACGCTGCCGAAATCGATTTCGGGGTCGTTGAAGCCCGCGAGCGGGAGCAACACGGGCGTGTCCGTAGGCTCGAACGGATCGGGCAGCGGCTCGTTCGACAGCGCGATCGGCGCGAAGTCCGACGGCGTCGGAACGTCCACCGTAGTGCACACGCCCAAGACGCACACGCGACGGCGAACGACCAGGCGAAGCTGAATCGTCCCTCGGTATCGCAACTGCGGCTTCCAGCGCACGGCGAGCTGCAATCGCCCGTCGGACGGAACGGGGATGCGCACCGCTGGAGTCGTCTCGTTGATCGCGCCGAAGACCATGCCCGCCGCGCCGCTCGCGCGGTTCGGAAACCCGATCTCCACGGTCCGCGCCCACGCTTGCATGTTGTATCGAGCTTGGATTTCCCAGGGATAATCCTCACCGGCGATCGTGGCCGTGTTCGAGTACACCGTGCGCCACGCGGACACCGGCAGCTCGACCTTGGTCGCGTCGTTGATCGTGTACTGCCACGGGTCGAACGTCCGCATCCCCATCCCCTCCATGTCCTCGATGATGCGGGACAGAGGCAGGTCGATCGCGATGCCGAGGATGAAGATTCGGCCGATCATTCGCAGGCCGAACGAGACTTGAAAGTTGCCCGTGCCCGGCGATCCGTCGGTGGTCAGCGTGAGGGGGCTCACGCCGCCGAGCCAATTCACGTGGATCGTCCCGGCCATCGCGAGCCGGTAGGTGCCGGAGAACAGCAGGTTGAACTCCGCGCCGAAGTTGCGATCGCCGACCATCCGCATGCCCGTTCCCGGGCCGAAATCCACGGGTCCCATGCGGTTGAAGCTCACGGGCACGTCCGCGGTGTTGATCGCTCCCGGACACGCAGGAACAGCGGGCAGCATCCCCCCTCCCGCGTCGCCCGCGTCGCTCGCCGGCGGCATCGAAGCATCCCTGCCCGCGTCCTGCGCGGCTGCGATGGCGGGCGACAGCGACAGCGCGATGGTCGAGAGCGCGATCGCGGTGGTCGAGCGGCGGGTGCTGCGTTTCATGCGAGAGTTCTCCTGCGATGCAAAGGACAGAGCGCCGATACTCTACCTCGCTCGCCGCGGGAGCACGCAAGCAGCGACCGCGATTCACCCGAAATACGGCGGCAATCGAATCGAGACGCGCGTGCCCTGTCCCTCGATCGAGTCGATGAGCACCGCGCCGCCGTGCCGCTGCACGATCTGGCGAACGATCGTCAGCCCGAGCCCCGTCCCTGCTGGCTTTGTCGTGAAGAAAGGCTCGTACACGCGGGCCAGGGTCGAAGCAGGGATTCCGCGACCGCGGTCTTGTACGGACGCGACGATGGCCGGCTGCGATCCCGCTTCGACCTCGAGCCACACCGTCACGACGCTGCCCGTGCTCGACGCCTCGATCGCGTTCACGATCAGGTTGTGAAACACCTGCTCGAGTCGCTCGCTGTCGCCGCGAGCGAGCGCGGGCCTGAGCGCGCGCTGCACGGTGATCCCTCGCGCTTGCGCGGCGGGCTCGTGCAGCGCGAGCACGCGCTCGAGCAGCGCGCACATGTCCACGGACTCGCGCGAGATGGGCCGGGGCCGCGCGAGCTCCAAGAAGTCGCCGAGCAAGTGCTCGAGCCGCTTGAGCTCGGAGGCCACGATCTCGACGCGGGCCTTGAGCGGCGCGCGATCTTCTTCGTCGGGCAATCGATCGACGCCGCGCCCGAGCAAGTGCAGCTGCAGTCCCGCGGCGTTGAGCGGATTGCGAATCTCGTGGGCGAGTCCAGCGGCGAGCGTCCCCATGTGCGCGAGCGCTTCGGACTCGGCGGCGCGGCGCTCGAGCTCGAGTCGCTCGGTCACATCGACGCCCGTGAGGTACACGATCGCGTCGCTCGCGCGCGCCGCAGAGCCCGCGGGCGTGGCGTGCCAGCGCACCGAGCGAGGGCCCGTTCGCCCGAGCAGAACCGCGTCGAACTCGATCGGTCCCTTCGCGTCGCGCGCGGCCTCGACTCGCTTTCGTGCCAGCGCCCTCGCCTCGGAGCCGATGCACCGCGTGTAGAAGTCGCAGCCGGCGAGCTCGTCCGCGGTGGCGCCGACGGTGTCGCACGCGCGACGGTTGGCGATCACCGCGCGCGCGTCTCGGTCGAGCGCGAACACGAGGACGCCCGTCGAGTCCACGACGTCTCGGTAGCGACGCTCGCTCGCGGCGAGCTGCTGCGCGAGGGCCTCGCGCTCGGCGCGGAGCTCCACTTGCGTGAGCGCGTGCTCGACGGTGGCGATGAGCTCTTCGACGTTGAAGGGCTTGAGCACGTAGTGAAACGCGCCGACGCGCACGGCGGCGATGGCCGAGTCGATCGAGGCCTGCCCTGTCATGAGCAAGACCTCGCCGCCGGGGCAGGCCTCGCGCAGCGCAGGGACGAGCTCGTGCCCGGTCGAGTCCGGGAGATTGACGTCGACGAACGCCAGGTCGAACCCGTTGCTCTTGGCGAACTCGAGCGCCCGCGCTGCGCTCGCGACGACCTCGACCGAGAAGCCCCGGTCTTCGAACAGCTCGACGAGGTTGTCCGCGAGCTCGCGGTTGTCGTCGATCACCAGCAAACGAGGCTTGTTGCTCATCGGTCTTGTCGTTGGGGCTGTGGCTCAGCGCGCATCGTCAACACAAACAGCGCGCCGCGCTCGCTCGGGCGCGCGACGAGATCGCCGCCCTGCGCGCGGGCGAACTCACGCGCGATCGCGAGGCCAAAACCGTGGCCGTTGGCGCTCTTGCTCTCTCCGATCGAGAACACGCGCTCGAGCGCGTCCTCGGGGATCCCTGGGCCGTTGTCTCGCACGAAGAGAAGGACGTAGGGGCCGTCGTCGCGCACTTCCAGTCGAAGCTCTCCGGCGTCCGCGCAGGCCGCGCGCGCGTTGTTGAGCAAGTTGCCGACGATCTGCGCGGTGCGGCGTCGATCGACGAGCACCGCTCTCGGCGCAGACAGCGCAGACGGCGCGCTGATTTGCACGGTGATCGTCGGCGGCAGCGCGAGGGCGTCGACGCACTCTGCGAGCAGCGCCAGCAGCTCGGCGCGCTCGATCGCGGGCGGCCGCGGGGAGGCGCCTTCGAGCAGCTCGAGCGCAAGCGACGAAGCGATCTTCACCTGAGCGTCGATGCGCTGAAGGTGCTTTCGCGCGCGCTCGTCGTCTCCCGCGCGCTGCGCGAGGATCGATGCGCTCGTGGCGATGACCGCCAGCGGGTTGCGGAGCTCGTGCGCGACGGCCGCGACGCGGCGCCCAGTGAGCGCGGCGGCGACGAGCGGAGCGAGCATTTCACGCACGATTTCAGCGGCGTCGCGCACAGAGCCCGCGCCGGTCTTCTCTGCGAGAGCCTCGCAAATCGCCGCGGCGAGCAGCGACGAATCGTCGACGTCTTGCATGAGCGACCGGCGAACAGTGTACTCGAAGCGCACGACGATGATCGAGCGAGGACGCTTCGCGCCGACGCCTTCAGGACGATTGCACCTCGGCAGCGCACGGACTGCGCTCGCGGCGCAGCTGGCCGCACACTGCGCGGGCGGTGCGCTCGTCCTTCGGGTTGAAGACCTCGACGCGACGCGGACGCGCGAAGGGATGACGCGCGCGATGCTCGAAGATCTTGCGTGGCTCGGCGTCCGCTTCGACGAAGGGCCCGATGAAGGCCCGCACCGACCGTACGCGCAGAGCCAACGAACGGCGCTGTACCGCGCGGCGCTCGAAGCGCTCGACGCGCAGGGGCTCGTGTATCCATGCGGCTGCTCGCGCAAAGAGATCGAAGAGGCCGCTTCGGCGCCGCACGGGCAAGAGCCCGTGTACCCAGGCACGTGCCGCGCTCGTGATCGCGCCGCGGTGATCGAGCATGCGCGCGAGCGCGGTCGCGGCGTGGCGTGGCGGTTTCGCGTGGATCCGGGCGTGGTGGCGCTGCGCGACGAGATCGCTGGCGAGTACGCGCAAGACGTCGCGGCGAGCGTGGGCGACTTCGTCGTGTTTCGCGCGGACGGCGTTGCCGCATACCAGCTCGCGGTGGTGGTCGACGACATCGCGATGGAGATCACGAGCGTCGTGCGCGGCGATGATTTGCTCGCGAGCACGCCACGGCAGCTCTTGTTGTATCGGGCGTTCGGCGCGACCGCGCCGCGCTGGGCGCACGTCCCGCTCGTGGTCAACGACCGAGGGCAACGGCTCGCCAAACGCGACGGAGCGCTCTCGATCGCCGAGCTGCGCGAGGCGGGAGTGAGCCCGCAGAGACTGCGCGAGGCGCTACTGGACACGCTGCGCGCGGGCCCTAGACACGACCGCTGGGCGCCCAGCGAAATCAGCGGCGCTCCGCTGTCGCTCGGCGCGCTGTGCGAGCGGCTGCCGGAGATCCGCGCCCTCATCACGCCTGCAGACGACCGGTGATCGGCGGGCGACCGTGCGCGTCGCCGTTGCAACGCGGGGGCGAACGCCGGTAGGGTGCGCGGCGCTCGTCGCGCCGAGTGAATCGGCGCAGAGAAATCCTACAGAGGAGCAGTGAAGCGATGGCCGTCGATGTCGTGATGCCGCAGCTCGGCGAAAGCGTGGTCGAAGGGACGATCACGAGGTGGCTCGTGAAAGAGGGATCGGCGATCCAGAAGGATCAGCCGCTCGTGACGATTTCGACGGACAAGGCCGACACGGATGTTCCGTCGCCGACCTCGGGCGTCGTGGTGAAGCTCGCCGTCGCCGAGGGCGAGACGGTGAAGGTCAACACGGTGATCGCGGTGATCGACGCCGCTGCGTCTGCCGCTGCGAGCGCGCCCGCCAGCGCGCCGGCCGCTGCCCCTGCCCCTGCGCCGAGCGCGGGTTCCGATGCGGGCGGACAGAGCTCGCCCGCGGTGCGATCGCTCGCGCGCGAGCACAACGTGGACCTCGCCGCCGTCCGCGGAACCGGAGAGAACGGCCGCATCACCAAGCAAGACGTGCTCGACGCCGCCGCGAAGAAGCCCGCCGCCGCGCCCGCGCCCGCGCCTGTCGCCGCGCCGGTCGCGACGCCTGCGCCGGCCGCGCCCTCGCGCGTCGAGAGCGCCAACGCCGTGATCCAAGCGGCGAGCGCCGTCTCGTACGGAACGCCGACCAAGACGTTCAAGGTGCCCGCGTACGTTCCGCAGCCGGGCGACGAGGTGGTTCCGTTCTCGCGACGACGACGGATCATCGCCGAGCACATGGTGTATTCGAAGCATGTTTCTCCGCACGTGATGACGATCGCGGAGATCGACATGCACAAGGTTCACAAGCTGCGCGAGACGAAGAAAAACGAGCTCAAGGCGCAGGGAGTCAACCTCACCTACCTGGCGTTCATCGCCGCCGCCACCGCCCGCGCGCTGCGCGAGAACCCCGTGATGAACGCGCGCGTGCTCGACGACGCGTACGTCAAGCTCAAGCGCATTCACCTCGGCATCGCCGTCGAGACCAAGGATGGTCTGATCGTCCCCGTCGTTCGCGACGCGGACGAGCTCACCGTGCGCGGCCTCGCTCGCGCCATCGACGACATCGCCCTCAAAGCACGCGACGGAAAGACCACGCCCGACGACCTCAGCGGCGCCACCTTCTCGATCAGCAACCCAGGGCTCAAGGGCAACTTCGTCGGCGCTGCGATCATCTCGCAGCCCAACGTCGGCATCCTTCGCATCGGCGAGATGGTCAAGCGTCCCGTCGTCGTCGAGCAGGACGGCCAGGACATGATCGCGATCCACCCGGTGATGTTCGCGGCGCTGTCCTACGACCACCGCATCGTCGACGGCGTCGCGGCGAACAGCTTCTTGTTCCGCGTCACCGAGCTGCTCGAAAAGGCCGAGTTCGACGTCTGATTCGCTCGTCGCCGCGCCATCGACGGGGGCTGCGCGGCGACCGGTTCTCGCGACGGAGTTCGAGCGCTATGGCCCGAGCACCGTCAGCGTGTACGGCGACATCGGTCGCTCGAGCGCGATGATCGAGTCGCCGCCGGACATAAACGTGCTGCCGTTGCCGATGCACCCGCCCATGGACGACGTGCAGTCGCGCTTCGCCAGGATATTTCCTGACGAAGTGAAGACACGAACGTTGCCAGCCGTGCCGCGATAGCGGTAGTGCTCGACCCCGCCGAGCCCTCCGCCGCCGCCTCCGCACTGCGTGTTCGCGAGCGAGGCGACGCCGGTGGGGGCGCGGATCGTTCCGCCGTCGAACTGCAGCGCGCTCGCGCAGTCGCGCCCGCCGCCCATCTGCGTGCGCAGGCGCAGCGTAAACGGGCCTCCGCCAACGCTGAACGCGTCGACCGCGACGAGGACCGTGCGATTTCCGACGAGCCCGTCGGCGCGGACGATCACGCGCGAGTTGCTGTTCGCGTTCGCGATGTCGTCGTTGCACGCGATCGGAGAGCGCCCGCACATGTCGCCGACCCACAGCACCGGGTCGAGCCCGTCCGCGCCGCGGTTGGCCTCGATCCAGAGGTCTCGATTTTGTGGCCACGTAATCGAGTACCAGAGCTCGCCGCCAGCGCCGAGGTCCATGCGCGGCCCGCAGTAGGCCTGCACGGTGCTCGCGACGCCCGCGTTGCTGCCGGTGATGTCCATCGACGTGGTCGTCGTGAGGTCCACTCGACTCGCGTTCGCGCAGGTCGTGTTCGGGTTCATCGTCATGCACATCGGGAGCTCGTCGATCATCCCGTTGCAGTTGTTGTCGACCCGATCACAGACCTCCGTGGCGCTGGGGTTGATCGCAGGGTTGTTGTCGTTGCAGTCGGCGTTGGGAAAGCCGCACGCCGTCCCGTCGACCATCGCCGCGGGAGAGCGATCGCCGTCACGATCGACCGGCGTGTTCGAGCACATCCGCGAGTTGCACGCGTCCACGGTGCACGGGTTGTTGTCGTTGCAGTCCGCAGGCCCGTTGCAGCCCATCGGCGGGTTCGTCACGCACCCGCGCCCCGGGATGCACATCGAATCGGGGCCGCACGCCGTATTGTCCGGCGTGTTCACGCACGTCCCGCTGTTGCAGCGATCGATGGTGCACGGGATGTTGTCGTCGCAGTTGTTCGGGCACATCGCCGCGCCGTCGGGCTGCGAGACGACGTCGTCCATCGGGACGATCACGTCTTCGCCCGCGCTCGAATCCGGGACGTTTTGCGCGTCGCGCGAAGACGAGCCCCCGTCGGGGTGCACGCGGTTGAGATCCGGCTGCACGAGGACCGAGCAGCCCGTGAGGGTGAGCAGCGCGAGGGGCGCGACGAAGCGCGCGCTCATAGCGAGCCCCCGATCGCCAGACCCGCGCCGCCGGCGTTGACCGTCGGGACGAGCGCGACGGTGTTCGCGCGCGGGTTGCTCCAGCGCGTGTTGATCGCGATCACCGTGGTGGCCACCGCGCCGGCGATCGTCACGCCCATCATCACGTCGGAGACGAGCGCGAACGTGCGCGCGCGGCGCGCGGCGTCTTCAGCGCGCTGAACGTCGTTGGGCTGCGCGTTTCCGCTCTCGATGCGACGCGCGATCGTGTCGAACTCGCCGTTGGCGCCCATGGCCAGGCCGCCAAAGACGCCCCACGTGATCGCGAGCGCGCCAGTGCCCGCGGCGGCGCCGATGAACACCGGCAAGGGCAAGCCACGAGGGCGATCCACGGGGGCGATCACTTCGTTGCCCGCGCCCACAGTGGTCTGCGAACCGGTCGCGTCGCTCGTCGATGTGGCCGTCGAGGTGCTGGGGCCCGACGAGGTCGCGGTGCTGGTGGTGTCGGTGGTGTTCGTCGCGATGGGTTGCGAGTTCGCGCCGACGGACGTGGTCGCGGTGGTCGACGTCGCGGCGGTCGTCGAGGTCGTGCTCGAGGTCGCGGTCGCGCCGACCGTGCCCGTCGCGGTGGTGCCGACGGTGGTCGTGCTCGTCGCCGTCGTGACGGCAGCCGGCGGACGAAGGGTGATCGTGAGATCCGCTCGCTGACCGGCGGATGCGGTGAAGTCCTGGCGGCCCGGCGCGAACCCGTCGGCGGTCACTTCGATCGCGTGGCGACCGGGCATCATGCGCACGACGCCGGAGGCGTTCGCGGTCTGCCCGTCCACGGTGATGATCGGATCGCGCACGCTCGCAGGGTCGATGCGCACCGAGACCTCTGCGATTTGTCCGCGCAGCTCGCTGATCTGCGACTCGACTTCGCGGCGCTGCTGCGGGGGAATTCCGCCGGCCGTCGTGGCTTCGGCGATGAAGCTCTCGAAGTGGTTGAGCGCGTCGATCGGACGGCCGAGGTGCATGAAACAGTTGGCGATGTTCACGCGCACCGAGTGGTGCGGCGCGATGCGGTACGCGCTCTGAAACTCGGCGAGCGCCGCGGAGTAGTCGCCGCGCTCGTAGGACTGAACGCCAGAGCGGAAGTGACGGCCCGCCTCCTGTCGCGCAGCAGCAGAGGGAGGAGTTTGCGCAGCGGCGACGCCGGGAATCGCGGCGATCGCAGCGGCGCTCAAGCAGAGGACCGAAGCCAGGCGTGCGTTGGTTTGCATGATGTTGTTCCCGTGCATGGGTCGGCGTTCTTGCGTTGCCGCGACGCGGTCGACGCTTCGAATCACGCGATCTCACAAGGGTACCGATCGCAGTCGACCGCAGCAACTCTGCGGTGAACGCGAGTTCGACTTCTGTTGTTCAACGCACCGAGCCTGGAGCTCTGCTGTGTGCCGAGAGGTAGGACAGACCCCCTGTCAACCCGACTGAAAAGCTCGGAAAGGCTTTTCGCACCCCGGACTCGTGTGTCATGGTCGCCTCCCCTTCGATGGATTGACAGAAGTCAGCCGTCGTTCTCCTTCCAACTCGAACCCCCTGACGACGAACCGATGCGGACCCCGAAAAAGACCGAGGCCCTCACCGTCGCCGCTCTCGCGGGAGCGATCCTCGCAGCACCCCTCGCCCTTCGGGCATCGGGTCCCTGCCCCGAGGGGATGGCTCGAATCGACGAACAATTCTGCATTGATCGCTACGAAGCTTCGCTGGTCGAAGTGGCGAGCGACGGCAGCGAGCGCAGCTGGTCTGCGTTTCACTCGCCCGAGCGCGTGAGGGTGCGTGCGGTGACGCAGCGCGGAGTCGTTCCGCAGGGCTACATCAGCGCGGATCAAGCGGCGCGCGCGTGCGCGGCGTCGGGCAAGCGCTTGTGCAGCGACCGCGAGTGGGTGCGAGCGTGCTCGGGCCCGCGGCGCACGCAGTTCACCTACGGCCACCAGCGCGTCGCCGGCGCGTGCAACGAAGACCACTCGCGTCACCCCGTCGTTCAGCTCTTCGGCCACACCCGCCGCTACCTCTGGAACGGCGTCTTCATGAACGATCCCCAGCTCAACCAGCTGACCGGGACGCTCGCCGCCACCGGCGCTCACGAGTCCTGCACCAACGACTACGGCGTCTTCGACATGCAGGGCAACTTGCACGAGTGGACCGCGGACTCCGAGGGCACGTTTCGCGGCGGCTACTACATGGACAACCGCATCAACGGCGATGGTTGCCAGTACGTGACGCGCGGTCACAACCGCGCCTACCACGACTACTCGACGGGCTTTCGCTGCTGCTCGAACCTGCCGGACTGACGAGCTCGCCTCGACGCACACGCGAGCGCGACGAGCGCCGCCAGCATCGAGGCGCTCTTTCGCTGCGACGATCGCGGGGAAGTAGCGCGGCATTGGCATCCGCCCCAGTCGTTGGGGTTGTACCCGCCATCGCTCGTCGCGTCGCTGCGGGTCGACGCGTCGGCGCTCATCGCGCCGCTCTCGGTGCGCGCGCTGTCCATCAACGCGCCGTCGCTGAACGCGCTCGCGTCGCTGCTCGCGTCGCGCGCTTCGACCACGTCCGGTGATGCGCCGCCGGAGTCTCGCAGACCGCTGTCGACGATGGCCGCGTCGACGAGCACGCCCGAATCCGCAGGCGGAGCCGTCGCGCACGACTCCGCAGGAAGATTGCGATACGTCCCCTGCGAGACCCAGTGCGAGACGCCGCCGCCGCACGCGGCGCGGCCCTCGAACGAGTCGGTCGCGGTCGAGCTCACGCGGACTTCGAAGTGAACGTGCGGCCCGGTGCTGTTGCCAGAGCTTCCGACGAGGCCGAGCGGATCACCGCAGCGCACGCGTTGTCCGGGCATCACGCGGAGAGAGCCGCGGCGCATGTGCGCGTAGTACGAGAGCTTGCCGTCGCTGTGCTGAAGCACGACGTAGTTGCCGAACCCGCCGCCGCCGCCGCAGCTGCCAGTGGTGCAGCGATCGGCTTCGCCGTCGTGCGTGGTCATGACCGTTCCGTCGGCGCCAGCGACGATGGTGCGACCTTGGTCTTGCGCGGTGAAGCCGCCGAACGGAGCGATGTCGGTGCCGCGGTGGCCGTCGTAGGTGTGCGTGTCGCAGTTCCAGTCGCGCGTCGCGCTCGTTGTGTCTCGGTCGAAGTACGCCGTCACCGTCGAGCAGCCGGTGTGGCAGCTCTGCAAGGGAAACCGAAAGCGTGTCGCCTGCGCCGAGGCGTGCGCGCTCGCGCCAACCAAGGCACACACCATCAAGATCGCCGCTCGTCTCGGGCTCATCACTGCACCTCCGCGCGGTGCTCGCCGTCGACGCCGCGCCAACGGACCGTGCGCGGGCCGTCGAAGACAAACGATCGCTCGACGGGAGGCTCGACGAAGCCCGCTCCTCCGACGGCGACCCCGCGATTGTTGATCCGCCTCGGCGCGTGATCATCGCTCACCGCGCGGACGTACAAGCCCGCGATCGTGTCTTGCCCGCCGCTGCCCCAGAACGCGACGAGCGCGCCGTCCGGCGAGAGCGCGGGGCGATCGGCGACCGAGAGCCCCGCGCTGACGACCACGGGCTGCGCGTCGATCGCGCGAACGATCAGCGCGGTCCCGAGGTCGGTTCGGCGCGGATACGCGAGCAGCGCTCCGTCGAGCGCGACGCTGACCTCGGCGATCACCTCGGTGTCGAGCACGCGAATCGCGTGGCCGTCGTCGAGCGAGAGCACGCCGCGCGGATCGACGGTGATCGTTCCGCGTGACGTGGTGGCGCGAAACGTCACGACGCCATCTCCGCCGACCCCCGTCGCTGTCGTGCGTGCGCGCGACGCCGAAGCGCGGCTCGGAGCGGGCTGCACCGAGCACGCAGCGAGCGCGCAAACCATGGTCGCTATCGCGGTGAATCTCATTCAGTAAGGCTCCGATCCACGATGCTAGCCCCTCGACGCGCGCGATCGCGAGCCTCGCGGGCACCATCGGTGTGCCGCGATGTGCGCTGCGCACGCTATCGCGCGGTTTTCTCGCGAGGCCTCGCGGCGCTGCGCTAAGGGTTCGTTCGTCACGGCGCTGGGGTCGCTCGATCGACGCTTCGCCACGGACGTTGGTGCGCGACGCGGCGACGGGCGAGGCCGCGCCCTCATCGGGAGGTTCGCTCCATTGTTCGATCCATCACGGTACACGCGCAGCGTGCGTCGCCCTGCCGCGCGCTCGATCCGAGTCTCGGTCTTCGAGATCGACGTCGATGACACCTCGCCCGAGACTGTCGCGCTTCGCGACGAGCACGGCTCGCGCAGCTTCGTCACGAGCGACGGCGGGCGATCGTGGGATCGCGTCGATCCGCGTCACCACAGGTCGTCGACGACGCCGCCGATTCCGTAGCGTCCGAGCGTGATGCCCACGAGGCGGCGCAGCCAGCGGACGCGCGAGGGCTGGACGTGGGCGATCGACGGGGTCGGTCCGTGCGCGACGCTCACCGAGCGAGTCGCCAGCGAGAGCCAGGCGATCGGGTCGAAATCGACCCTCATGAGCCCGCCCAACGCTTCGGCAGGGCTCGAGTTGACGAAGACCGAGTCCGCCCCGCTTCGAAGCGCGAGCGAGCGCGCGCGCTGCGGGTCTGCGCCGATCCCGCACGCGTACGCGAGGGACGGGAGCTGCCGTGCCCGCGCGACGAACGTGTACTCATCAGCGCATCGCTCGATCACCAGCGCGCGTGCGTCGGGCGCGGGCTCGTCGTCGGCGAACAGGCAGCGCACCGCAGGCGCGTTCGGCGTGGGCGCGAGCGCTTCGATCGCGTTGCGAAGCGAGATCGCCGTCGCTTCGCGCGCGTACACGTAGCGAAGCGCGCCGCGTCGATCGCCGTTCGCATAGCTCGCCGCGCGCACGAGCAGCGAGGCGTACGCGTCGAGCGCGCGATCGTCGTCCACCCAGGCGACGCCGGGAGCCTTGCTCGCGGACCGCTCGAGCGCGCGAGGCAGCGGGCCGTCTTCCACGGACTCTTCGTTGGTCGACAGCTCGATCGGAAGCGCGTCGTCCTCGTCGATGCAGTCGATCACCGCGCGAAACGCAGGCTCGACGGAGCTGTCGCAGACGAGGCGAACCGAGGTTCCCGCGGCGAGCGCGGTGGCGCACCACGCGACGATCGCCGCTGGCGAGGTGAGCGAAAGCGCGAGGACGACGCGATGATCGGGCGCCTCGTCGCGACGCGCGACGCTCTCGCCGAAGAACCACCGTCGCGCGGGGCTTCGATCGAGCACGAGCGGAGCGAAGTGCGCGAGCTCGTCGAGCGCCGCGGCGACCGCGGGCACTTCGAAGTGCGCGCAGTGCGAGTGATCGAGGGAGAATCGCGCGCTCCACTCGGCGGACAGGGCGTCGCGCCGCGCGACGATCGTCGCGGCGAGCCTGCGCAGCGCGCGAGCGCGCGGAGCGGCGCCGAGCCGTCGCCATCGGGTCGCGACGGCCTCGTCGATCACGGGGCGGACTCGCCGACGGTGGTGAGCGAAACAGCGCCTTTGTGATCGCTGGCGCGCAGCGCGCCCGTAGGCACCGCGGCGGTCGCGAGGGGCGCGAGCAGCTCGCGTTCGAGCGCGAGGCGCAACGAGCGTGCGTCCCGCGATCGAGCGGCGATCGAGCGGACGGCCTCGTCGACGTTCGCGATCGACGGCGTCGGCGCGTGCTGATGGCTCATGCGCTCGAGCGCGAGCGCGAGCCAGCGGGAGGCGAGCTCGAAGCGCTGCGATTCATCGAGCGGAGCGCACACGACGACCGAGTCGACGCGCTCGAAGAGCTCGGGCGGAAGCGTGGTCTCGATCGACCGCCGCAACGCATGAACGCGACGCGAAGAGTCCTGTTCGGGGCCGATTCCCAGCGGGCGATCGCGAAACGCGTCCCCGCCAGCGTTGGTGGTCGCGATGATGAACGTGTTGCGAAGGGAGACGAGCTCGCCCGAGCCCGTGATGAAGCTCCCGGTGTCTGCGATCTGCAGCAGCCAACGCAACAGCAGCGGGTTTGCGCGCTCGATCTCGTCGACGAGCACCACCGAAACCGCGGCGCCGCCGAGGGCCTGCGCGAGCAATCCGCGCCGGAGCTCCGCGATGTTCGAGCCGACCTGACCGAGGAGCTGGTCGACCTTCCAGTCCTCGGCGAACTCGCCTCCGTGGATGGTGATGACGTGCTCTTCGTGACCGAGGACAGCGCGGGCGAACTCGCGAGCGACGTGGCTCTTTCCGACGCCGGGAGGGCCGGCGAGAAGCACGAGGGAAGCGGGGCGGTCGAGCTGAGCGGCGCGGGATTTCCACAGCGCGTAGCGATCGACGAGGGCGCTGATGGCCTCGGGTTGTCCGACGATCTTCGCGTCGAGCGCGGCGCGAAGCGATCGAGCGTCGGTCTCGCCGATGGCCGGCGGGACGTCCACGGTGCGCTCGAGCGCGTGAGTGACGGCCTTCGCGGTGAGCGGCTCCGAGGGATCGCTGGCTTCGAGCGCGAGGCTGAGCGCGCGAAACGCGCGGCCCGGAAGCGCGCGATTGGCAAACGCCCCGCGCGAGAGCGTCATGGCTCGGTCGACGGCGGACTTTCGAACGGTGCGGCCCGAGGCGCCGAGCCACTCGCGATACGCCTCGAGCAGCGCGCGCGTGTGCGCTTCGGTGGCCTCGGGCATGCGCAGCGGATGGAGGTTGTTGGCGAGCTCGACGTCGTCGAGGCACTGGCGGTCGAACGGCGGGAGCGCCTCGCCGATCATGCGAACGCCGCTGCGCTCGAGCAGCAGCGCGAGCACCGCGTGCACGTCGTACACGCGCGCGAGATGCACGTCGGGGATCCAGAGAATGGGGCGGTCTTTGGAGCCTGCGGCGTCGGCGATCACCTGCGAGAGCGCGGGGACAAACGTGCCGTCTTTGTGCGTGGCGAGGTCGATCGCGCGCATCGAGATGCGCCAGAGCGCGCGGGCGCCGACGGGGCGAGCGCCGGCGCTGATGCCGAGGGCGATGGCGCGGACGATCGCGGACTTGCCGCTGTCATGGGGCCCGACGAGCACTGGGTGTCGTCCGCCCGCCTCGAGCAAACGGACGACTTCGATGATGCGGTCGTCCGCGAGAAACGTGGGGGCGAGGCGCGGAGCTTCGGCGACGAGATCGGCTTCGACGAAGGCGGGCAGCGACGCGGGGAGCGAGCGAGATCGGGGGCGTTTGGTCATCGCGTACGGTCAACGACTCAAGGAAGCTTGAGCAGCTCCTTGACCTTGGCGATCACCTGCGGGGCCTGAATGGGCTTGGTGATGTACGCGTTGGCGCCGAGCTGGAGGGCGCGCTGACGATCCTCGGCGCTGCCTTCGGTCGTGACGATCATGATCGGGACGTCCTTGTGGACCTCGTCCGAGCGGATCTTCTTCACGAGCTTGAGCCCGTCGAGCACCGGCATGTTGATGTCGGTGATGATCAAATCGAACTTCGCCGTCGTGAGCTTTCGCAGCGCATCGACGCCGTCATCTGCTTCGACGACCTTGAGGACTTTGATGCGCGCCAGCGCGAACACCAAGAGCTGGCGCATCATCGGCGAATCCTCGACTACCAGGCAAAGCCGCTCACTCATCCCAGGTTCCTTACTCGATCGAACGAAAACGATTTGCAGCGCGGTGCGAGCAGCGGGTGCTCAGCGGTCCGCCGATGTCCATGGAGGAATGGTTCCGCTCGCGGCCGCAGCGAGCCGCGCCGCGGCGAGCGCCGACGAAGCTTGCGAGCTGACCATTTGCAGAAGCTCGTGGTCGAACACGTCGAGGTCCGATTTCTGCTCGAGCAACTGCATGATGGCGACGGCGCCCACGACCTGATCGCTCACGCGGAGCGGGACCACGACCATCGGCCCCTCCGTCGCGTTTTCTTGCAGCGAGAACGGACCGCTCGAGTCGAACGCCTTTCCGACGGGCCCCACGCCCACGCGCGCCTCGACGACCTGCTCAGCGGGCAGTCCTTCGCTCGCGACCGGCACGAGGCGATCGCCGTCCGAGCTGTACACGATGTACGCGCCCGCTCCGACGAACTGGAGCAACAGCTGACCGAGCGTCGCGACGACGTCCCGCGGGTCGAGCGACGCGTGCAGCTGCGACGTGGCGACGTACAAGCTCGCGAGGTTGGACAGCTCGTTTTCGACGGCGGTCGCGCGCTCGACCTCGGAGCGCGCTTGTCGCTCGACCTCGCTCTTGTGCGAGAGCAGCTCGCTTCGCTCGCGCTCGAGCAGCTCGATTTTGTTGAGCAGGTCTCGGATCGCGGCGTCGCTCTTCAGCTGCATTCGCAGCCGCGCGTTCTCCTCTTCGAGCTCGGCCATCTTTCGCCGGGTCGCGTCGAGCTCAGCCACGAGCTCGGTCGCGATCTGTCGCCCGTTTTCGAAGTAGGTCTCGAGCAGCTCTCTGCGCTTCTCGACGAGGTCAGCCTTGTCCGTATTGCGTGGAGGTCGATTGCTCGTCCCTCGGGCCGGTCGCTTGCGATCCATCCGATCTCCCGTTGCGATCCACTCGTGCAGCTTTCGGCCCACGAAAGGCGTCGGCACCGTATCACGCCCGCCCCGTCGCCGTGAACCGTTCGACCGTCTCTCGAAGCTCAGCCCGGTCGGACATCGTGCGCGGCGATCCGTGCGAGAAGCGCGCCGAGGGGAAGGACCAGGGTGGGGCCAATCCTACGCGCCGCGGCGGGCATGCCGTCGACAACCGCGGTTTCTGCGGCCTCGACCCACAGTTCGCCGCCGCGCCGCAGGACCTCAGCGGCGCCGATCGCCCCGTCGTCGCCCATTCCCGTGAGCACCACGCCGATGCAGCGAGGGCCGAGCACCGCGGCGCTCGTAAACACGCGGTCTGCGGACGGAGAGTACCGATCGCTGGGGTCGAGCGGTCCGACGCGCACGACGAGCGAGCCGGCCTCGAGGGCGAGCTCGGAGCTCTTGTTGCCTGGGAGGATGCAGACGGAGCCGGCGAGCAGGCGAGTTCCGTCTTCGGCCTCGCTGACGCGCAGGGGGCTCTTGCGCGCGAGTCGGTCGGCGAACGACCGCGTGAAGCGCTCGGGCATGTGCTGCGCCACGACGACGGCGTGGGGAAAATTCGCCGGCAGTCGCTGGATCAAATCGACGATCGCGGGCGGTCCCCCGGTCGACGACGCCACGACGAACACCCGCTTGGCCTCGTCCGACCCCGCCCTCGGAACCGCGTGTGGCGAGAGCGCCCGCAGCGGCTGCGTCGCGTCCGCCTTGCCCGCGGGAGCGAACATCGACGGCCGCGGGTGGCTGTGATTGGACTTGAGCGCGACGACCTTCTCGCGCAGCGCGGCGCGCATCGACTGAACGTCGCCGCCGGTGGGCCTGGCCACAAAATCAACCGCCCCGCATTCGAGCGCGCGAAACACGTTTTCGACGTTGGCAAACGACGACACCACCAGCACCGACGTGGGCCGGGTCGCCATCAACAAGCGCAGAAACGTAAAGCCGTCCATGCGCGGCATCTCGAGGTCGAGCGTGATGAGGTCCGGCTCGACGAGCGCGACTGTTCGCAGCGCTTCTTGTCCGTCGATCGCGCGTCCGACGACCTCGACTCCTTCGATCTCTCGCAGCATCTCGACGATGGTCTGGCGATGCACGACCGAGTCGTCGACCACCATCACTCGAAAGGGCGCTTGCTTCACCGTCCACCTCGCGGGGCGCTCTCTTCAGGAAGCGCGGGCAACGACTCCGTGGACTGCACAGGGCGGCGGTACACGAGGTCCGACGAGAGAACGACGGGCTCGAACGCCGTCGTCATCGAGAGCAACGACTCGCTGTGTCCGAGCAAGAGCACTCCCCCCGGAGACAGGCGGCGATAGAACTGGTCGACCACCGCGCGCTTCGCCGACGGTTCGAGGTAGATCAGGACGTTGCGGCAGAAGATCGCGTCCAGCTTTCCGATGAGCGCGACCCGCGCGGCGTCCACGAGGTTGAGCTGCCCGAAGTGACAGAGCGCGCGCACCTCGCGGGCGACCTCGAGGCATCCGTCGGCGGCGGGTCGAAAATACTGCTGCCGATAGCGCTCGGGACACGCGCGGAAGCTCGAAGGGCCATAGACGCCTTTGCGCGCGTGCGCGATCACGCGACGAGACAAATCGCTGCCAAAAATGCGCACGTCCCAGTCCTTTGGGATGCCCGCGTCGAGCAGCATCATCGCCAGGGTGTACGGCTCTTCGCCCGTCGAGCACCCGGCGCTCCAGATCGCGATCCGCCGCAGCGACTTTCGGCTGTCGTACAACCCCGAGAGCACCTCGTCTCGAAACGCGCTGAGCTGGTACTCCTCGCGAAAGAAGTACGTCTCGTGCGTGGTGATCGACTCCGCTGCGTCTTCGATCTCTTGCGGCCCTGACGGGTCGAAGCGCAAGTAGCGGTAGTACGATCGAAAATCGCTGAGACCTAGAAACGACAGGCGATCGCGCAGCCGGCGCTCGACGTAGCCGCGCTGATCGTCGCTGAGCACGACGCCGCAGTACTTCAGGATCAGCTCGCGAATGAGCCGAAATTCTTCGAGCGAGAGCGCCGCGACGGCCGTCATGTCCCCGCGCCTCCTGCGCCGAGCGCGGCGTCGATCGCCTCGACCACGAGCTCGTCTCGCTCGGACGAGCGCGCCTGCGCGAGCCGTTCGCGGCCGACGGCGCCGGCGTTGACCAGCGCGCGCACGGCTTCGAGGCGCACCGACCACACCGCGTGCGACAGAAGCTCAGCGGCCACCGTCGAAGCGCGCGACGCGTCGATCGCGCGCAGCGTCGCGAGCGCCTGCGCGACGACGTCAGCGTCGTCGTGACGCGTGAGCGCGACGAGTTCGTCCGACGAGATGCGGTCGCCCAGCGCCTCGAGCGCGGCGAGCACCACGGAGGGCTCTGGGTCGTCGAGCAACGTTCGCACGCGCGGCGCTCCGTCGGACCACCGCGCGACCGCTGCAGCAGCGGCGCGACGCACGCGCGGGTCGCTCGCTGAGAGCGAGGCGACGAGCAATTCGCGGCCCTCGCCGCGACGACCGAGCAGCTCGGCGGCGACGGTCTGCACCGAGGGATCTTCGTCCGCGAGCGCGAAGGCGACGGCTTCGCTCATGGCGCGAGGGTCGAGCTCGGCCAGCGCGCGCAGCGCCCCCGAGCGAATCGTCGCGTCGCCAGAAGAGAGAGCCTCGTAGAGCGCGGGCTCGTCCACGGGCAGGTGCGCCTTGGCGAGCGCCGCGGCGACGAGCACTCCGATAGCCGAGACCGGAGCGACCCTTCGATACACCGGCGCGACGTCGGCGAATCGAGCGATCGAGGCAGTGATCGCTGCGCCGACCTCGTGCGGGTCGAGCGTCGCGGCGCGCGCCACCACTCGCTCAGCGAGCCTGCGCACCGCGTCTTGATCGCCGAGCGAGGCGATGGTGTCCCACAGCACGACGCTGCGCGCACCGCCGTCGAGCCATCGCTCAGCAAGGCGAACGAGCGCGTCGTCGTGCCCCTTCGCGTCGTGCGCGCGCGCCCAGCGGAGCATCGCGAGCGCCGCCACTTGACCAAGCGAATCGACGCATCGCACCGCGACCGGAAGCGCTTGCGCGTCGAACGCCTCGAGCGCGGCCTCGCCAGCGGACATGGTCTCGGGCGAGTCGATGCTCGCGAGCACGACCGCGATCGACTCGGGCCGCCGCGCGATCGCGATGCACTGCAGCGCGGCGCGGCGCGCATCGACGCTGGTCGCGCGCTCGGCGATGTCGACGAGCACGTCGGCGATCGAGCGCTCGGACAGGCGCTGCGACAGATCGCTCTGGGAGACGAGCTCGACGCGGTGACCGAGGGCGATGACCGCGGACGAGGCGAGCGGGCCGCCCTGCGAGAGCGCGCGGAGGATCGCGTCGAACGCCTCTGGCTCAGGCGTATACGCGGCGGCGAGCAGCGCGGCGCGGCGACAAATGAGATCGCGTGTGAGCGGCTCGAGCAGCGCCCACTGCAGCGGCCGGCGACGAGCGGCGAACGCTTGCAGCACCGCGAGGCGAACGACCGCTTCGGGGTTGTCGAGCGCGCGCGTGAGCGCGGCCTGCGCGCTCGGCGCGTCGATTCGGGCCAGCGATTCAGCGGCGGCGTGCGCGACGTTGGCGTCGTCGCCCGAGAGCAGCTGCTCGAGCGCTGCGACCGCGCCGGCGTCACCGACGTCGGCGAGCAGCTCGACCAAGAAGCGACGCGCGGTCGGCCCGACGAGGTTGAGCCGCGCGAGCAACGTCGGAGCGACGGAGGGCCCGATGTGACGAAGCGCTTCCATCGCGGCGTTGCGGCGAGCCACGTCGCCTCGCTCGACGGAGTCCACCAGCGGACCGATGAGCGCAGAGGCGTCGTGCGCGCGCGCGATCGCGAGCGCGACCTCGCGACGAACGCGCCAATCGGGGTCGTCGAGCAGGGCGAGCAGCGACGCGCGCTCGCGGTCGATGGCCGCCGGATCGAGCGCGGCGATCGACTGTCGTCGGACTTCTGCGTCGGGGTGGCGAAGCGCGGCGAGCGTCATTCGGAGGCGTTTCCTGTGGAGGCGGAGAGCACAGGGAGCGGGGAGACGGTGTTGTCTTCGATCGCCTTCGCGAGCGCTCGGAGGTCGAGCGCCATCACGAGTCGACCCTCGTATGCGTATACGCGGGTGAAGCCTTGGGCGACGTCGCTCGGGCCCACGCGAGGGGCTGCGCGCTCGTGCGACGAGTCCACGCGAAACACCTCGGTGACCTCGTCGACGGCGAGCCCGAGCCAGCCGCTTCCGGTCTCGACGACGATCCACTTGGCGCGGCGCGAGGCGCCGAGCGGCGGCAGCCCGAAGCGACGACGAAGATCGACGACGGGGACGACGTGACCGCGGTGCTCGATCACGCCGAGCACGATGCGCGCGGCGTCTGGGACGCTCACGAGCGGAGCCGGCGCGAGGATCTCTCGCACCACGCTGACCTCGACGGCGAAGGTCCCCTCGGAGACGCGAAACCCGACGAGGCTGAGCTCGTTCGTCGGTCTTCCGAGGCTTTGCGTTGCTCGCTTTGAATGCACGGGTCAGAAGCTCCTTGAACAGCGTCGAGCGACTAGGTCGACAACAGCGCGGCGAGGTCGAGCAGGATGAGCACTTCTTCGACGGCGTTTTGCACCTCGCCGCGCAGTCCGCGGATGCGAGGGCGACCGATGCCCGCGACGTGCGAGCCGACGTTGGCGCCGAGCACCGAAGTGGCCGGCTCGATTTCGAGCGGAGAAAGCCTGTACACCTGCGTCACTTCGTCCACGAGCAGGCCGAGCACCTCGTCGTTGCCCTGCACGAGCAGGACGCGCGACGAGACCGTGGGCGCAGAGGCGAACAGCCCGAGTCGTCGGCGCAGGTCGATCACCGTGGTGATCTGACCGCGCACCGAGACGATCCCGAGGATGTCCCTTCGAGCGCGCGGAACCTCGGTGATGGGCGGCGGCTTGAGGATCTCGCGGACGAGCGCGAGCGAGACGGCGAACATCTCTTTGTCCGCGCGAAATCCAAGGTATTCTTCGCGGTCTTCGCCGCTCGGAAGCGCCCGCGCGCGCGCGGCGCGGACCTGGCCCAGCTCTCGACGGTTAGCGTCCGACACTGAAGGCCTCCGTTCCGCGACGGTCTCCGCTCGAGAGGACTTCGTCGAGCAGCGCTGCGGCGTCGAGCACGAGCCCGACGCGCTGATCACCCAGGTCTGTGGCGCCAGCGAAGCCGCGAACCGCAGCGAGCGACGGCCCGAGCGCCTTGATCACGATGTCTTGTTGGCCGAACAGCTCATCGACGACGATGCCGACGCGCCGGCCGCCGAGGGCGACGACGACGACGTACGACCGCGCGTTCGGCTTGATGGCAGAGCGATCGTGGCCGAACAAGCGATCGAGCCGGCAGAGCGGCAGCGTTTCTCCGCGCAGCGAGGTCACTTCGCGGCCCTCGACGGTGCGGACCGAGCGGATGTCGAGCACCGTGGCTTCGGCGACAGACGAGAGCGGAAGCGCGTAGGTCCGACCGGAGACCCCCAAGAGCAACGCGCGCAAGATCGCGAGCGTGATGGGGAGCGTGATGGTGAACTTCGTCCCGATTCCGCGCTCGCTCTGGACGTCGACGACGCCGCCGAGCCTCGCGATGTTGGTCTTGACGACGTCGAGCCCCACGCCGCGGCCCGAGAGGTCCGTGACGTTTTCGCGCGTCGAAAACCCGGGAAGAAACAGAAAGTTGATCGCGTCGCGCGGCGTGATGTCCCGCGCTTGCTCCTCGGTGAGCAGCCCTTTTCTCACCGCGGTCGCCACGACGCGCTCGTGATCGACCCCGGCGCCGTCGTCCTCGATCTCGATGATGACGTGGTTGCCTGCTTGGTACGCGTTGAGGGCGATCGTTCCCTCGACGGGCTTTCCCTGCGCGGCGCGCTCGACGTGCGGCTCGATCCCGTGGTCGATCGAGTTGCGCACGATGTGCAACAGTGGATCCGAGAGCTCTTCGACGATGAGCTTGTCGACCTCGGTCTCAGCGCCGGTGACCACCAGTCGAATCTCTTTGTCGTTCTGTCGCGCGATCTGCCGCACCGCGCGCGCGAGCCGCTCGAACACTTGCCCGAGGGGAACCATTCGCACCTCGAGGATGCCCGACTGCATCTCCGCGAGGTTGCGATCGAACGCGCGGTGCAAGCGGTGAAGCTCCGCCGTCAGGTCTCGAAACGCCGTGTGCAGCCGGAGTCGCTCGGTCAGTCGCTGGAGCGATCCGCGGACGATCGCGAGCTCGCCGAGCACGTTCATCAAGTGATCGAGCCTGCGAATGTCCACGCGAACCGTGTGCGACATGCGGCCGGCGAGCGCCGCGCGCGAGCCCTCTTCTTCGGGCCGCGGCGGCACCGGAGTCTTGGGTCCCGCGGGCACCGGCGCCTGCAGCGCGCCGCGTTCGTTGGTCGATGGCGGCTCTCCAAACGGCTTGTCGAGCCCGAGCGGAACGCTCTCTCTCGCCTCGCGCGGCGTCGCTGCGGGCGGCGGCAACACCGCGTTCATCGCGGCTTCGCTCGCGGCCGGGACGCTCGTGTGCGACGCGGCGTTCTTGCGCAGGATGCGGTGGATCGTCGCGTCCTGGCCGTCGAGGCGGTTGCGCAGCTGCTCGATGGGAGCGGCGCTCGCGTAGAGAAGATCGAGCTCGAAGAGCGTTCCGTCCGCGGGGAGATCGCCGGTGGGCAGATAGGCGATGATCTCGCCGAGCGGCTTGGCGCGCTGCTTGAGCTCGTCGAGCGCCTTGTCGATGCGATCAATCGGAAACCGCGCGCGAATGCGGTACAGCGGCGTGCCGTTCTTGACGTTGGTTCGAAGCCGGTGCTCCTCGGCCTCGGTGAGCACGCGCACGATGTCTGGATCGAGGTCGAACGCGCTCAGCTCGTCGTCGGCCTTCGGCGGCACAGCGTTGCCCGCGACCTTGAGCGACGCGAGCAGCGAGGGCAGCTCGGTGTCGTCATCAGCGTCGCCGCGCCGCGCAGACGCGAGCATCCGACCCAACAATTCAACGGCTTTGAACAGCACGTCGAGCACCGAAGGGCTCACCGCGAGGCGGCCCATTCGCATGTCATCCAGGCGGTTCTCGAGCTCGTGCGTCAGCGTCCCGAGCCGCGAGAGCTGAAACAGCCCCGCGAGCCCCTTGAGCGTGTGAACGCTGCGAAAGATGTCATTGACGAGCTCGGGATCCTCCGCGCCCGCGCGCGCCGATGTCTCGAGCGCGAGCAAGTCGCGAGCGAGCGCGTCGATCAGCTCCTGCGCTTCGCCGTAGAACTCTTCTCTCGGATCTGAGCCCATCGCTCCGCTCCCCTCTCGTTCATCCCGCGGCGCTGAGAAGCGGCTCGATTGTGGCGAGCAGCGCCTCTGGCTTGAACGGCTTGGTCACGTACGCGTTCGCGCCGAGCGAGAGCCCGCGCGCGCGATCGCTCTCTCGTCCCTCGGTGCTGATCAACACGATCGGCGTGCTTCGATGCGCGCTGCGACGAATCACGCTCACCAACTCGAGCCCGGACAGGTCCGGCATGTTGATGTCGGTGATCACCGCCGCGTATGGCCCGCGCGGAAGCAATCGCAGCGCATCCAAGCCTGACGACGCCTCGACGACCTCGTGCCCGCCAGCTTCGAGCGCGGCGCGAACGTAGGCGCGCATCGCAGCCGAATCTTCAACAACCAAAATTCGGTTCACGGCACGACGACTCTATCATCCTCGCCGCGACCGTTCGCGCGAACTGTTCTTGGTCAGCGACGCAGCGTCCCGTCCTGCCCCGAGTGACGGGCGTGTTGCCCCAGTCTTCGCAGGTAGTCCCACGTGTAGATCCCCGAGTCGTGGCCGTCGCCCCAGCGAAAGCACAGCGCGTAGTTGCCGACCTCGTTGATCGACTCGATTTCGCTGTTTCCGCCGCGGCGAAAGGCGATCGTGCTCGAGTGCCCCTGACACCCGGCGCACGGGCAATAGCCACGCAAGATCTCGTTGGAGATCGTCGTGCTGCTCCCGTCGGACCAGAGGATCTCGGTCGTCTCTGCGCCGATGGGCGCGCGCACTTCGATGGGCTCGATGGATTCAGCGGTTGTCATCAACGATGGATCATTCCACCGAATGCGCTTGTTCGTCCGTCGCGAAGTGTGCGCTCGTGACGCCTTCGGTCGCGCCCACCGCGGTGACCGCCCACGCGCCCGCCCGGCACGCCTGCGCGAGCCATCGTCCAAACCGCTTCGGATCGAACGGCTCCGCGTCGGCGTCCAGCCTGGCCAACAGCGCCGCGACGAAGGCGTCGCCCGCGCCGATCGAATCGAGCACGGTCACCGACGGAGCGTCCGCGTGCATCTGGGCGCCGGCGACCCACGCGTCCGCCCCGCGCTCGGCGCGCGTGAGCACCACCGCCTTCGCCTGCGGAGCGAGCGCACGCAGCGCGTTCACCGTCGGCGGCTCGTCGAGCAGCGAGAGGTCCTCGTCGCTCGCCTTCACCAGCGTCGCGCGCGCGCAGAGCCAGCGCACAGCGTCGCGCATCGCGTCGCTCGTCGGCCAGACGCCGGGCCGCACGTTGAGGTCGACCGAAATCGAAACGCCCTGTGAAATCGCACGTAACACGACGGCCTCGGTCGCGCTTCTCCGCGGCTCTGCGCGCAGGCTGCTCGAGGCCAGGTGCAGCCACGTCACGCCCTCGAGCGCCGCGGGCGCCAGGTGTTCGAGGGCGAAGGCCGAGTCTGCGCCGCCGTTGCGGTACGAGAGAAACGAGCGCGTCCCATCGGGACGACTCGCGCAAAACGTCACCGGCGTGCGCGTCGATGGGATCGTGACGAGCGTCGAGAGGTCGATGGACTCGCTCGCGAGCGCCGAGCGAAGGCGCGCGCCCCACGCGTCGGGACCGACCGCGCCGATGAAGCGAACGCGCGCCCCGGCGCGAGCCGCGATCACCGCCACGTTGCAGGTCGAGCCGCCCAATCGCGGCTCAAACGACTGAGCTTCTTCGATCGATGCGCCGATCGGCGAGGCGAACAAGTCGATGATCGCGTCGCCGTACGAGGCGATCACGGCTTCTTACCGCGGGGCTTCGCGGCGGCCGCCGGCTTGCGCTCGGGCGCGCTCGCGGCGACGGGCGCTATGTCGCTCGCGGGCTTCGGCGCAGGCGCGCTCAGCTCGGTCACGGGAGCGGGCTTCGGGGGAGCTTTGCGCGAGACGCCGATGAGAAACATCTCGACGCTCTCGCGACGAGACGCCTCGGGCTTGATCACCCGCACTTCGTCGAAAAGGCCGCGCATACGAACGCGGATCGCCTCGAACCCCTCGCCGCGAAAGAGCTTGGCCACCATGGTCCCGCCCGGCACGAGCAGGCGCTCGCTGACGTCGAGCACGCGCTCGACGAGCTCTTCGCTTCGCGCCGCGTCGGCGAAGGGAATCCCCGTCGTGTGCGGCGCCATGTCGCTCAGCACGACATCAAACGGCCCGTACGGATCGAGCACGGAGATGTCTCCGAGCGCGTCCATCTGCAGCGCTTGCACGTTGGGTCCAACGCTCACGCGCAGCGGCTCGAGGTCGACCGCGACGACGCGTCCTTTGCTCCCGACCTTGGGAGAGACGTACTGCGTCCACGACCCAGGCGCGGCGCCGAGGTCGAGCACGCGAATGCCTGGGCGAAGCAGCCTCGTGCGCCGATCGATCTCTTCGAGCTTGTAGACCGATCGGGCCGCGAAGCCTTCAGCTTTCGCCTTCTTCGTGTACCGATCTGCGGGCCGCTTGTACGTCACGCTTCAATCACGCGTGCTTGCCGTTCTTCACGGCGCCGCGGATCGTGACGATCTGGTTGCGCGCGCCCGGAACGGAGCCCTCGATGAGCACGAGGTTCTTGTCCGCGAGGACTTCGGCGATCTTGAGGTTGATCTGCGTGGTCTTCTTGTTGCCGTGCTGTCCCGGCATCTTGAGACCCGGGAGCGTACGGCCGGGCGTCATGTTCGTACCGATCGAGCCGCCGTGACGCTTGTACTCGTGCGTACCGTGCGTGGTCACGAAGCCCGCGAAGTTGTGGCGGCGAAACACGCCCGAGAACCCGCGGCCGCGCGAGATGCCCGAGGCGTCCACGAACTGGCCGGCCTTGAACACGTCCTGCGCCGTGAGGACCTGGCCCACTTCGAACTTCGCGACTTCTTCGGCCGGGAGGCGGATCTCGCGGAGCACTTCGGGGAGCGTCTCGACGTCGCGGCCCTTCTTGCTGACCTTCTTCGGCTCGACGCCGTTCTTCGCGAAGTAGCCCTTCTGCGGCTTCGAGAAGTGCTTCGCGCTGCGCTCGCCGAACGAGAGCTGGAGCGCCGAGTAGCCGTCCTTCTCTTCGGTGCGCTTGCGGACGACCTTGCAGGGTCCGACTTCGACGACCGTCACGCGCACGACCGCGCCGTTGTCCGAGAAGAGCTGCGTGCAGCCGAGCTTGCGACCAATGAGACCGAGGTTCTTGTTCATCGCTGTTTCCGTCGAATCAATACTGTTGCTGAGAGATGCCTCGCGGCTCTCGTCTCCCTCCGCGCGCAACGCTGCTCTGCAGTGTTTCGCGCGTCGGCTGCGCAGGGTGTTTCGGTTCGAGCGATCGACCGCCTGCTCGGCCCGAGGGTGCTCGGGCGGGGACGCGATCCGCGCTCTCGGTTTGCTCTGCTCGTCGCAGCGCAGCCGAGAGATTCGCGGCAGAAAGGGTCGCGGAGGGTACAAGAGTCCCGCGATTGGTCAAGTGCCGACGGCTCGGCCTCGGGTCGAGCGCGCGTTTGTCCTGAGATTTTAGCGGCGACGAAGCGTAATGGTGCCGGGTTCGCGCGCGCCCGACGGGGACGAATCGCGGTAGCGCAGGCTGTTGTCGGCGATGCAGTACTCCCAGCGCTTCATCAGCGTGCTCGAGACGATCTCGTTGCCCTGGATCGTGTAGCCGTCGCCGTCGTCGATCGTGTACGCGGCGCTCGCGGTGCAGCTGCAGCCCGTCGCGGTGGCCGCGCAGGTTGCGCTCGGAGCTCCGCGCTGAAGGATCGCTTGAAGCCCCGCGCATCCGCCCACGGCCATCGCGCACACTTCGGGGACAAACGCTTCGACCGTCGCCTCGGACTGCGCCACGCGTCGCGCGATGTTGGGCATCGCGGTGAACGTGACTCGCCCGCGCGCACGTCCTTCGCGACGAGTGATCATGGCGCCCGGACACGCGGCGAGCGCGCTCTCGATGGGCACTTCGATGCAGGCGCCCGAGACGTCCCACGTTCCGAGCACGTCGCCGCCGCACGGCATGAGCGTCGGGCACGTGCCCGTGGTGAGCACCGTGATTGGAACCCACGCGGGCTCGCCCAGCGCGCCAGCGTCGGCGAAGGGGTTGCTCGCGTCCGACGCTGCGGTCGCGTCGGGCAACGATGAAGCGTCGGGCGAGGAGCCCGCGTCCATCGACGCGTCCGCCGTCGAGCCGGCGCTGTCGGGCTGCGCGGCGCTGTCGTTCGAGCCGCTGTCCGTGGGGCTCGTGGTGCTTCCGCACGCAGCACAGAGCAGCGCGCACGCGAGGATCATCGGGGTCTTCATCGAGCGCAGGATACGCGATCGACGCGCGGGGCGTTCCTTCGAGGAGGCCGTGAAAACGCTGAGAACAACCCAGTGAATGACCGCGAGCCTCGCGCAACGAAGCGCGGTCCGCGCGCTCGTTCACCGCGGCACCACGAGCACGTCGCGCATCGAAAACGTCGCGAGCACCGCTGTGCTCTGCCTCGGGACGATCGTGAGCGACGGAGCCCAGCTCGGCGCCCCCTGCCCCGCGTCCATCGTGATGGTCGCGGTCATCGCCACGCGTCTCGATCGATTCAGCGCGCCCACGCCCGCGAACTGCGCCGCGCCCGCGACGTACAGCGGTCGCGCCCACCGAAGCGTCCCGTCGCGCTCGACGTTGAGCACCGCCATGCCCGTGCGAATCGGCAGCGAGTACGCTGGCATCGGCGCGAGACCCGAGGATCCGAACGAGCCGCCGATCAACAGCGTCCCGTCGCTGACGATCGCGACGCGATCCGCCGTGTCGTCCTCGGGTGTCGCGAATCGCCGGGCGAACGCCACGGTCCCGCTCGCGCCATCGAGCGTCACGAGCATCGCGTCTCTCGCGCCAGCGCCCATCGCAAACGATGGAACCTCGTTCACGCCGCTCGCGTTGTTGCCGATCGAGCCGACGGCGAACAGGATCCCGCTCGCCGTCAGCGCGAGGTCGTTGATCGCGTCGTCGCTCGTCGCGCTCCCGAAGCTGCGAATCCACTCGAGCGCGCCCTCCCTCGAGAAGCGCGCGACGAAGGCGTCGAGCATCCCCGCGCTGCGCACGGTCATCGGCGAAGCGCCAGCGCGCAGCGTCCCTGCGAAGGATCCCGCAGCGAAGACCGCGCCGTCCGAGTCGACCGCGATGCCAGTCACCGTCGCGCCGGGCCCAGCGTCGTCGAGCATCCGACGCACCCACGCGACGCGATCGCCGCGCATGACGATCACGCTCCCGTCGTCGCCGTTGCCAGCGCCGCCCATCGGGTCGAGCTCCCACGTCCCGTTGATCACGCCGCCGAACGCAGCAGTGTCCCCCAACACGCTCGCGCGATACAGCTGCGCGTTCGCGGCGCTGCTGCCGAAATCGAGGCACGAGTTCGCGGTTCCATCGCCGTCGTTGAAGCGGCAGATCACCGCGCGCTGCCGCACGCTCGACGCGGCAAACGAGTGAACGTCGAGCATCCACGGCGCGTTGGCGTGGTAGTAGCCGCCCGACCACACCGAGTCGCTGCTCGACGCGATCGCGCGCCCGGTGATCATGGTGGTGCCCGCGCCGTACACGCGCAGCCATCGAACGCTCAGGTTGCTCTCGACGCGTGCGACGAGCGCGCCCTGCCCCGTCGAGGTGATCACGCGACCGAGAAAGGTTCCTGCGCCAGAAAACGACGCGGCGAGCGCGATCGAATCGTCGATCGGGTCCGTCGCGAGCGCGTACGCGTTGCTGCTCGTCACCGCCTCGAGCGCGTTCGCGGTGGGGCCGAGCGTGAGCGTCGAAGCGTCGCCCGCGTCGCTCGTCGAAGCGTCCGCGAGGTCCTCTGGAGTCTGATCAACGGGGACGCATCGACCGCGCTCACCGCACGTCTGCCCCATCTCTTCGCACACTTGCTGCACCGTGCACGCGTCGTCGGCGACCTGCGCGCAGCCGCGCGATCGCTCTCCGCAACGCAGGGACAACAGCACCCGGACTTGCTGCGTACGGCCTTGCACGAAGCCGAAGCGAACGAGCCTTCGAATGCGCAGCGGCGGCTCGCGAGCGCTCGCGCCCGGACCCACGTCGGCGTTGATCTCGACCAGCGCGCTCGCCGTTCGATCGTTGGCAGGCGTGACCGTGAACGTCCCTGGGATCCTCGCCCGCGCGTCGGTCAACTCGAACGAGTCACGCGTCGTCGCCCCTGCGTCGAGCGACCCCGTCGCGCGAACAACTCGAGCGCGGACGCTCATCGCGCGCTCTTCGGGCGCGTCCGTGTCGAGCAACACTTGGACGGCGGTCGCGGGAGATCGACAAGCGGAGAGTGCGGTCGCTACGACGACCCAATGCCAACGAGGGCGCATCGAAGCTCCACTGTATCCCGAGGCCGCGCCCGCTGGGTATGCACGACTCGAATCAATGTGGATATTTCCCAACGAAACGCGCTCGCGAAGCGACGCCGAAGAAATGCCCCCCCGGCGACGTCGACGCGGTTCAACGCGCGCGTCGTCGAGCGACGAGCGCGAGCGCCACCACGCACGACACAAGCCAGCCGCGCGTCGTGCCGCCGCCAGACGCAGGCACCGAGCAACCGCAACCCGAGCTCGCCGGAGGCTGCGAGTCGGCGCCCGTCATCGAGCCTGCGTCGTTCGTGGGCGTCGTCGAGCCGTCGGCGCTCGCGCTCGCGTCAGCGTCGCTCGACGCATCGGGCAGCGCGATCGCAGGCGGAGACATCCCGAGCAGCCATCGCACGGTCTTCTGAAGCACCGTCTCGTTGCCAGCGCGATCACGGACACGCGCGCGCACTTCGGTCTCGGGGTTCGTCAGCGGAGCAGAGAGACGGATCTCGACCGCGTCGTGCATCGCCGCCATCGTCGCGAGGTTGGGGCCGCAGCCCGCGTCGCCTTCGACGACGCACACCTCGAGCGAGGCAGGGTCGATGCCGGAGGGGACGTCGATCGTTCCCACGCGAAGCGCGGTGACGGACGCGCCGTCGACGACGCCCGCCATCGTGAGCGTGGGCTTCGTCGTGTCGCGCAGCGCGCCCGCTCCGCCAGGGGAGCCGATGTCGATCCAGCGCGACAAGAGCCCGAGCTCTTCGGGTGTGATGGTCGTTGGATGCGCAGGGCCAAAGTCGATGTCGCGATCGTCCGCAGGGCTCGCGCTCGTGAACGTGCTGTCCATGTTTCCGTCGGTGCGACGACCGGCGGCCTTCCAGTAGAGCAAGCTCCCCAGCGCGTTGAACGCGCGGATGTACCGCGTCGCTTGCGGTCGACGAAGCGCGGTCGAGCCCATCGATCCGGCGTTGGAGACGAAGCGCTGCGCAGGAGGAACGCAGGACTGCGACCGATCCCGCACCAGGCACCACCAGGTCGAAGCGGGCGCGCTCATCGTGGGCCCAGCGATCCCTGCGCGATCGAGCGCGAGGTTGCCCGCGGGCGTCGCTCCGCTGTGACACGAGGCGCATCGCGCGTTGAAGATCGGCAGGACGTCGCGCTCGAACTCGATCTGCAGCGCGTATCCCGGGACCGATCGGGTGTTCACAGCCGCGCCCGTCGAGCCGGTGAGCAGCGGCACCGTGCCCTCGCCCAAGCGCGCGGGGCGATACTCCGCTCCAGCGGCCCAGCTCTGTTCGAAGCTCGATCGCGAGGGTCGCGAGTGCACGTGGCAGCCGCCACACGTTTTCATCTCGCCCGGCCGAACGTGCTGCCAGGTCTGATCGGTGTTGAGCGTTCGACCGTCGCAGTCGATCGCTTGCATCAAGTACGGGACGTTCGCGGGGATGCGCGCGAGAAAGCTCGTGTCGACCATCCCTGACGGGTCCATCCGCGGCCGCCCCATCGCGTCGTAGTTGCGCACCGCGAACTCTCCGAGGATCACGACCTTCTCGCCCGAGAGGTCGTTGATCTCGCGATACACCACGTTGACGTCGCCGCGGTTGGGCTGCACGCCGAGGATGCGAACGCCGCACAAATCGCTGTCGTTGTAGCGAATCGTGTCCGTGCCCTGCAGTTGAAACTGGTGCTCACCCGCGAAGTGAATCCCACCGGCGGGCGCTGTCTCGCGATCGATGATCGACGCCGCGCCGAGCAAGCCGAACGGCTGCGCCGGTTGCAGCTCTGCGCGGCGAGTCGTGAGGGCGTTGGGCCGACGCTCGACGGGGCGTTCGACGCCGAAGATCTCCATGTACGGGACGACCGCGCGCGCTTGAATCTCGTGCCACTCGGGGCGATCGACGATCAACTGCAGGTCGCTCGGGTGCATCGATGGAATGCGCGAGAAGAGGTAGATGCCTGCGTCGCAGCCGGGCGTGTCGAGGCCGAGCGAGGTGATCACGTTCATCGCCGTGCCCGCGCCAGAGCCCGAGGTCGCCGCAGGCGCAGCGCGTCCGAGCGCGCGAAACACTTCGTTGCCCGAGACGATCGAGCACGCGCCTTTGCCCCAGACCGCCATCAGGCGGTTGCCGGGCAGCGCCGCGGGGTGACCGAGCTTTCCGGCGAACGGGAGCGGGTCTCGGTAGGTCGGAACCGAGTACGCGGGCACGGGCATGGGGATCGCCATCTGATCGCTGTTGTTCGACCAGCGCCCGGCGTTGACCATCGTCCTCGGCGCGTACCAATCACCGACAGGAACCATCGGGCCCGGAGCGATCCCCTCCTGCCCTTCGTCGGGCGCGACGAAGCCCACGAGCGCGCCGAGCCCGTTGTTGTTCGCGCGGTAGTAGTCCGTGGTCCAGACGCGCCCGTCCGTCGTCTGCGCGATGAAATGCGCCGCCGTGTGCCCCACGCCGATCGACGTCGTGGGCGTGTGATCGCCCGAGTGTTGCCCGTAGAGCGCGAACGGATGCGCTCCGTCCGGGTCCTGCACGTACAGGTTGAACATGTTGTCGAGCGTGTTGAAGCCGCCGACCGTCCCGTTTCCGTAGCGAAACGGCAGCGCGCCGAACACTTGCCACGACGAGTACGCGACGCGCCCGTCCTTGAGCACGAGCGGGTGCTCCTCGCGACCGAGACCGTGATGGCTCGCGATCTCTGCGTTGCGTCCGTCGATGTCCATCGTCCACAGCTGGCTCGCGCGGCCGCTCGACGTGCTGCCGGGAACCTGCGTGCTCGACGCCCCATCGCGCGACGACGTAAACGTGATTCGTCCGCTCGGAAGCCACGCCGGCCCCGAGTCGAACGTCCCGCGCGTGTGCGGCAGCGCCGTGACTCTCCCGGTCGCCACGTCGACGAGATGCAGCTGCGCCTCGGTCGCCTGGAGAATTCTGTTCGGGTACCGCGTCGCGTACTGATCGCGGTTCTCTGCGGCGGGGTCGATCACCGACGCGAGGACGTTTTCGGACGGGTGCGTGATCGTGCCGCGAAACACCGCGTACGCGACGGTTCGTCCGTCGAAGGACACGGCGGGGTCCATCGCAGCGCACGCGCTCGCGTCGGTCGAGCTCGACGAGCAGTCGTGCAGGACGCGCTCGTTGCCATCGGCCGCGCGATACACGAGGTCGCACGGCGCAGAGAAGCCCGAGAAGAAATGCGTGACGTCGGGAAACACGTCGTACACGTCGAGCCCGCGCATCGTTCGCGTGGCCATGCGCGAGACCCCGCCGACGGTCACCATTCCGCTGACCTCGACGGTCGCCGTCGTCCTCGCGCACCGCACGTACACGATGGGGACGCCCTGCGCGTTCGCCCGCTCGCCTCGGCTCGCGATCGCCAACGCCAACGATGCCGCGACGACCATCCAACGGGCATCTCGTGTCCGCGCGCCTGTGCTCCGAGTCTCCATCAAACGTAGAGTCGCGGGCGGCGCGCGGGGCGGTTCAACATTCGTCACGCGCCTCGTCGATTCGCAGCGCGCTCAGTCGCTCAACAGCGAGTGCGCACGCGCCGCGAACGGCCCGCCGCCCTCTCGAATGAGATACCTGCGCGCGAGCTCTTGCGCGCGAGCGATGCGCCCGCGTCGCTGCTCGATGACGAACTGACGACCGATCGACTCGGCCGCGCGTCGTCCGTCGGGAAAATCCGTCTCGTACCGCCGATACCACTCGACCGCGCGCCCGAGGTCTGCGGCGTCTTCTGCGGTGCGTGCGCAGGCGAAGACCGCCTCGGCGCGATCGTGCGTGCGCGCGAAGTGCCGGTCCCGAATCGCGTCGTACGCGGTCTCGGTCCACGCGAGGTCGCCCTCGTGCCGACCCGCTTCCGCGAGCGCGACGAGCTCGTCGACCGATCGCGACGAGAGGTCTCCTTCGCTCGCGCGCGCCTCGCGAAGGACCGCAGCGAACTCCCCCTGCAGCACGAGCAGGTGCCACGCCACCGCGCTCGACTCGGGCTGCCGCCTCGCGCTCCGTGCGCGGGGGTCTTGCTCGCTCGCGTCGGCGCTGCTCGCAACCGCCGCCGCGCTCGCGTCCTCGGCACGCGCTGCGAGCGAGGGCGCGGACGCGTCGCTCGCGACCGGGCGCGGATCATCGATCTCGACGTGCTCGCCGCGCGCGCCGTCCACGTGCAGCCTCTGTCCCGAGCGCATCTCCACCACGCGACGCTCGTCGATCGTCACGCGCAACGAGCCCTCGAAGAGGTGCACGTCGACGGATTCGTCGGCGGCGGAGCGGCGCGCCTCGAAGCGCGTTCCCGTGACCTGAACGCGAACGGCGCCGGCGACGATGGACCAGCGCGTCTCGGGTCGATGACGAACGTCGAGCACCAGCGCGCCGTGGCGCAGCTCGATGTTCGCGCCGTGCGCGTCGCTCGCGAGCACTCTCGCCTCCGTCGAAGGCAGGGCCGTGATGCGCGAGCCGTCGCTGATCGAGAGCTCGAGCGCGCGAGTATCGCTGTGAATCGCCTGGCCGACGGCGAGCAGCGACGCGGGCGCCTCGGGCGCGCCCCGACGCGAGCGACGGACGAGCTCGCCCGTCGAGACCGCGGCGACGATCGAAGCGGCGATCGCGAGCACGCGCCACGGCTTGCGGCGCGAGGCGGCGGGACTCTTGGCGACCGCCTCGATAAATCGCGCGCGCGAGGCGACGTCGATCGAGCGATCGACCGCGCCAGAGACGGACTGCGCGACGCTCGCCACGCTGCCGTGAACGACGTCTGCGGTGAGCGACTCTGCCGGCTCAGCCATGGCCCTCTCCTTCGGCGCGGAGCTGAATGAATCGAACGAGCTCGGGGTCGTTGCGGACCGCTGCGAACACAAGGTCCTTCGCGTGTGCCACGCGTCGCTTCGCCGTCGAGGCCGAGCAGTCCAGCGCGAGCGCGACCTCTTCGACCTCGAGCCCCTCGATCACACGCAGGACGTACGCCATCCGCAGCTCATCCGAGAGCTGATCGAGCACCTTCTGCACGCGCAGCATCGCGAAGCGCAGCGACGGGTCCGCGATGCTCTCGTCGACGACGGGCTCGTCGCGCTCGTCGTTGCGAAACAGCGTGAGCCACCTTCGTCGCCGTCGCCGTCGAAGCTCGTCGCACAGGACGTTGGAGGCGACGCGATAGACGAACCCACGCAGCGCGCGCGGGTCCTTGAGGTCCGCGATCGACCGAATCAACGAGACGAACACGTCCTGCACGATGTCCTCGACGTCGCTTCGACCGCTGATCGTGCGACGGACCAGCGCGCGAACCCCCGGCGCGAATCGATCCCACAGCAGGGCGAGGCCGTGCGGGTCCCGCGCCTGCGCGAGCGCTGCGAGCGCGACGTCGTCCATCGCCAAGACACGGCGAGACGAGAGCGTCTCGACCGCGCTCATCGCGCTCGCCGTGCTCGCCGTGCTCTTGGTCGCCGTCGTGCGAAGGTCCGTCATGAATGCAATCACATCAATTCAAGGACACAGCCCGTTGATCACCCCATATCCGCCGGGGATGAAGAAGTCCTGCCCGGGTCGCATCCCGAACACTCGGCACGCGGTGGCGATGAAGTCCGCGGATTTCGGCCGGCGCATGACGTCTCGGCCGTCCTCTTCGTGGATGCTCACCTCGGCGCCGCGCGTCCCGTCGGCTTCGAAGTTTCCGATCTGGCGGTTGCCGAGGATTCCGCCGCCCGAGAGCACGACGCTGGTGATCGGGTTGTGGTCGTCGCCGTACTGCCAGTTGTCGTTGGACATCTGGTTGGGGCCCTTCACGAACGAGCGATTGAACTCGCTTTGGACGACGATGAGAGTGTCGTCGTACAGCGTTTTTCCTGGCCGATCGGGGCTCGGCGTGGCCTTCATCTCGCCGATCATCCTCGCGATGATGTCGAGCTGCGCCCGGGACGCCGCGGCCTGCAGGGCGACCGAGCCGCCGTTGTGAAAGTCGTAATAGCGCTCGGGCAGGTGCGCGTAGACCACGGACGTCACGTTGCTCTTGAGCAGCTTGAGGATCCACTCGCACGAGGCGGTCATGTCGATCCGCGTGTTCGCGAGGCCGAACTGCACGTGGTAGCGCCCGTACGCCATCGCGTACGGCGCCTGCGTCTGCGTGTTCGGCATCGCGCTCTGCACCGCCGTCACGACGTCCCTCGCGAGCGTGCGGCTCACGCCCACGTAGCTGTTGTAGATGCCTTCGAGCACGGGGTTGGCGCCGTTGTGCGAGCTCGAACGAAACCCTCGCGTGCGCTCGAGCACGAGCGCGTCGACGTTGGTGAGCGAGACCGTCGTGGCCGCGCCCATCCCGTTGAACGAAGGGACCATCTGCTCGGTGCGACGGTCGCTGTCGCGCCAACGCGCCAGGCGCGCTCCGTCCGACGAGAACAGCTGCGAGAGAACGTCGGTCGTGGGAATCACCACGGGCGTAGCCTGCGCGGGGAGGTTGTTCGCCTCGGGCAGCGACGAGCTGTTGATCGCGACGCACGGGATCGGCCGCGCGCTCGCGAACCGCTGGTGCAGATAGTTGGCCACCACCGAGACGAGCGCGGGGGCGCGGTACGCTTCGCCGGCGATTCCGCACATCGCCGAGACGAAGGACGAGTTGTGCGCGAAGCTGCCCTGGTCGATCCCGTGCACGACCGCCGAAGTGGGGCCGAGGTCGTAGTGAATCCAGCCGTAGCCCGAGGGGCTGTAGTTGTAGCCCGTGCGATCGGCGGGGTTCATGGGGTTCCAGTTTCCCGCGACGCGAATCGGTTGAAAGGCGCCCGAGTCTCCGTTGAGCCGATAGATCTGCGACGGCGTCGAGAACACCGGCTCTTGATCGGGCGACTGCTTCGGCGGGATGTACCGCACCACATCCGCATCCGAGAACGGAACGAAGAACGGATAGAACCGCACCCCGCCCGGAATATAGAGCACCAGCAGCTTGATCGGCCCGTCCATCCCCGACGCGAACGCGCGTCGAGTGAGCCCGAACTTCTCGAGCAACGCGAACTGCGCCGCGCCGAGCGATCCCGCGAGCAGCGCGCGTCGAGTGATTTGCTTGGACATCTCGTTTTCTCCTCGCCCTTCGCGCTCTCGCTAAAACGTCACGAACAAAGGATCTCTCGCGAGCGCCGCGCACACCTGCGTCCACGCCACGCGCGTGCCCGTGCTCTCCGCCGGCTGATAGACCCGCACAAACAGCGCGTCGACCGCGGTCATCGGCGCCGCCTCGTGCAGAAACCTCTCGTACAGGTACGCGATGTTTCTCCGCACGTTCGCCTCGGCCATCGGCAGCCGATCCGCGGCCGTCACATACTTGAATAGTTGTGCATTATTCATCGCAGCCGCCCTCGAGCACATGCCCTGCGCGAGCTGCGTGAAGGTCAAGAGCGACCCCGGAGACCACGTCTTCTCCGCCCGTCGCTGGGCCAGATACGATGGCCCGCCGAGCATCAGGTACGTGTCCCTTCGAAGCGCGTCTTGATAGTCGACGCCCGACGGAGAGTCCGGAGACAGAGGCTGCGGCCCGTCCAGCTGCAACAGCGGCGGAGTCCCGCTGTTCGCGGGCTGCCCCAGCGCGATCGCGAGCGCGTTGATCGCCTCGTCCGCCGAGAGCCGTCGCGTCGTGAGCGCCGCGGGATCGGGCCCCTGTCGCGAAGCGTCCGGCGGCGGGAGCGTGCGAATCCACTCGCGCAGCTCGTCCATCGTGATGGCGGTCTCTCCGCGCATCGCGCGCGTCGCGAACGGGTCGCCGCCGAGCGGCATCTGTCGGTACGCCCCCGTCGCGCGCCCCTCGAGCATCGCGATGAGCGGGCTTCGGTCGGGGTCGCCGCGGACGACGAAGCTCGTGTTGTACACGAGCAGGTCTTCGAACGCCTGGAGGTTCTCGAAGAAGGGGCGGCCCGCGCGCGCTCCGTGGCACGCCGCGCACTGGCCCGCGAGCTTCATGCGCACTTCATCGTTGCGATTGGCGGCGCACACTTGATTCTGTGTGCTCGCGTCGGGCGCGCCGCCGTCGCCGATCGGCCGCGGCTCGCCGCACGCCGAGAGGACAGCGGCGATGGCGAAGATCCAACGTCGCATCACAACCCCCTCCTGAACTCGTCGCTCGTGAGCAGCGACCGGACAAACGGCCGCACCTGTCGCCCGCCCGTGACGAAGCGCTGCGCGAGCGCGTCGATGTAGCGAGCCTCCGCGCCGGGATCGAGCGCGCGGCCGACGAAGCGCTCGTAGATGCGACGGACGGCGCAGCGATCGAACTCGCCCGAGCTCACCAAGACCTTGGCGAAGGCGAGCGGCCCCATCGTTCCGTCCGTGTGTTGGCCGAAGATCGTGTACTCGGGCGGAATCGTGTCCATGAACAGCGCGCCCATGTTGCGCGTGAGCTCGGCCTCGGTCGTCGGCGTCATCGTCGTGCCCGCGAGCCAGTTCAACTTCCACCGCTCGGCGCCGGCGCGAAACCAATCGCCGTACGGATATCGCCGCGCGGGAGCGTACAGATCGTTGGGCACCTCGAGGTTGCCCAGGTCCGCCAGATACGATCGCTGCACGTAGTACCCGACGAAGATCCAACGACGAAACGCGATCGCCACCGGGTCCATCAACGTGTGGCAGTGCATGCACGGCCCCGTGCGCGCCAGGTCCGCGCCCACCTCCGGAAAGTGCTGGTCTGGCGGCGGCGGATTGAACTCTCGACACGCGAAGATCTCGAGAAACCGCGCCGCCCTCGGCCGCTCGCGCGAGAACGTCGAGTTGGTCCCCGGCATCGTGAACACGCCCGCCGCCGGCAGCCCCGGCGCAGGCCCCGTCTCCGTGCGCGGGTCCCAACGAAACGTCCGCGCCGGATCCGCGCTGCGCGCGCCGTTCGAGAGCGACATCAGCTGCGGCGCGAGCTCTTCGACGACGAGCTCTCGCCACGCCTCGGGGTCCGCCGGAGTCATGTGCAGCGGATCGCGCGGGGCGTCGCCCATCTCGGGCCGAAACCACGTCGTGTTGCCGTCGAGCCTCGCGTTGTACAGCCCCGTCTGTCGCCCGAAACGCAGGTACCACGCGCGCACGCGATTGTTCGCGACGGTGTAGTTTCCGAGGACCAGGTCCGACAGCGATCGATCGTGCCACGCGAGGTGAGCGACCATGCGCGCGGGCTCTTCCCAGATGTCTCGCTTCTGCGATCGCCCCGGTTGATCGGGGTTGAGCCCCGAGCCCGGAAAGCACCACGCAGCGTTGGGCCCGCACCCGCAACCGGGCGGGTTGTTCATGTTGAAGTAGCCTTCGCCGGCGATTCCGCAGTCCATCGAGCGGCCCATCGCGTCGGTCACGCTCGCCACTTCGAGCGCAGCGTCCCCGACGAGCGTCACCGTCGTCGAAGGATCCCACCACGGCTGCACCATCCGCGTCGGCGCAGGCGCGGGCATCCCCATCGCGTCTTGGTCGTTGCACGCGTTGCGTCCGCGCGTGTTGCTCTCTCCCAGGATGTACCAGGCGCCCGCGTGCGCGGTCATCGCAGGGCACACGCCCAAGTGCGTCGACATGTTGCCCCAGTACCCGTCGCCCTGCGCGCCCACGACGAAGCGACCGTTGCGCATCCACTCGTGACCGAAATCGATCATCGTGTTGTAGAAGTCCGTCGATCGCAGCCCCTCGTCGATCGCCGCTTCGATCACGCGATTTCGGTCTGCGTCCGTCGTGGCCGCAGCGAGCGCGGCGCTCTCGACGTCGTTGGTGGGCCTGCGCCTGAGCGCGAGGTTCACGCGACGAAGCACGCGCCCCGCCGAGAGCGGAGCCGCCACCGCGGGAGCAGCAGCCTCACCCGAGGCGTCCTGCGCGCAACGAACCACAGCGGCGTCTTCGCCGGTGATCCCGCCGTCATCGCCGCCGGGCGTCATCGGACAACCCGCGAGCGACGCGGCGCCGAGCGCGACGATGAGCGCTCCGGGCGCGCGCGACGCGGCTCGCCGAGGAAGAAATGACTCGACCATGTCCCCTCAGTCGACGGCGCCCTTCGTCACGGGTCACGAAAATGAACGAGAGAAAAGAGACTCGTGCATCCCCTGTCTTCTCGGCGGATTCAGAGCATCCCGCGCTCGACCGCCTCGTCGATGAGCGCTCGATACACGCGTCGGTTGGGCTGGTAGCGACGAAAGAACTCTTCGTCGGTTCCTTCGATCACGAGCGAGAGCGCCGCGGCCACCGCTGGCGAACGGCTGTACCCCGCGTCGCAGTGGACGATCACGCGCTCGATCGACGCGCGATGGTCAGCGATGAAATCCCAGATCCGTTTGGCGTGGTCGCGACTGAACAGCGCGTCTTCGGTGACGCCCGGAAGCTGCTGATCGAGGTCGAAAAACGAGAGCCGAAGCACGCCCGCGGTGCTCTTGCACTCAGGGAGCCTCGCGACGTCGGCAGCGGTGGTCGTGATCGAGATGATCACGTGCGTGGCGTCGTCGTGCGGCGTCGTGCGCTCGATGTGCGCGCGGCTGTACACAAAGAACTGCATCGTCACTTCTTGCCCCGGCGCGATTTCAACACGGCGAACGCTGTGTCGTCGTCGACTGCGAGCGCTTGCTCCGCTGCGCTCGCGATACCGCGCCCGCGACGGGCATCGCAGATGCCCAAGCGGATCAGGGATTGCGCAGCCGTTGAAATCCAGTTCAAACCAAGACCGCGAACTGAGAAATTACGACGACCGTCGCGGTATTGGTGTAGAGCGCCGTCGAGGACCTTCGCACGCGACTTGGTTTCGAACACGATGAACATTCGCCGCTCCCCAGCGTGCTTTGCGGCCGAGCCGCGATGGCGACCGTAGCACGCGCGCTGCTACGATTTGCCCCATGAATTTCTGGGGAATGCTTCGATGGCTCTCGACCGCGTCCGCCGTCGCAGGGGCCGTCGCGATTCACACCCATGACGCCGCGGCGTGCGGAGGCTGCTTCATCGCGCCCGAGCGCGTGCAGCCCGTGACGAGCCACCGCATGGTGCTCTCGATCGGCGCGCGCGAGACGATCCTCTGGGATCAGTTTCGCTATGCGGGCACGCCGTCGGAGTTCGCGTGGGTGCTTCCCGTCACGGGAGACGCGCGCGTCGAGCTCGCGTCCGCGGCGTTCTTCGACGCGCTCGACGACGCGACCTCGGTGACGATCACGCCGCCGCGATGCAACCCGACGAGCTCGGGCGTGGGCTGTGGTGCGTCTCCTCCCTCGGCGGCGGAAGAGGGATTTCGAGCGGACGCGGGCGTGACCGTTCTGCGCCAAGAGAGCGTGGGCCCGTACGACACGGTGCTGTTGCAAGCGACGGGGGCGGACGTGCTCACGCAGTGGCTGCAGGCGAACGGCTTTGCCGTTCCCGGATCGATTACGGCGACGATCGCGCACTACACGGCGATGCGCGCGAACTTCATCGCGCTCAAGCTCAGGCCTGCGGCCAACGTGCAGCAGATGCAACCTGTTCGAGTGCGCATGCAGGGCTCGTCGATGCTCTTGCCGCTGCGCATGGTCTCCGCGGGAATCACGGACAAGGTCGGAATCACGCTCTGGATCTTCGCCGCGGGGCGGTGGGAGGCGGGCAACTTTCCGAACGGCGAGGTGCTGCGCTCACGCGTCGCGTGGGATTGGCAAGCGCAGCGCAGCGATTACACGGACCTCGCTGAGAGCATTCTGACTGCGAATCGCCGGACGTGGCTCACGGAGATGAGCGAGCCCGCGAGCTCGTATGTGAACTTCACGCGCGGGCGGCTCGGGCAGTTCGGCCGGCCGACGATCAACCTCTCGGCGCAAGAGCAGCAAGAGGCGATGGCCGATTTCACCGCGGCGATTCAGGGTGATTTGAGCAACGCGTGGATCACCCGGCTGCGCGCGGACCTGCCCGCAACGATGCTCGACCGCGACCTCGAGGTGCGCGCCGCCGCTGAAAACGCCGCGCTGCCCGCGAGCTTCACGGTCATTCGCACGCGGGGGACGCCCCCCAACGGCTGCCCCTCGCTCTCTCCGACCGGGTGCACCGCGCTGCCGGTCGCGAGCGCGGGTCGCGCGATTCCCGCGTTGCCGTTCGCGCTGACGGCGCTCGTGCTCGGCGCGCGAAAGCTCAGCCGATCGCGACGCGCGCGCCGCCCGTCGTGACGATCACGTCTCGCGCGGGCGCGGTGAGCTTCGCGCCGTCCCACGCGATGACCCGCGAGAGCTCGCCTTCACCCGAGAGCTCGACGCCGTCTCCGAGGTCGCAGCGCTCGCCGATTCGAACGCTGGGCGCGGCGCGCACCGCGCCGATGCGCGAGTGATTCGCCTGTGTTTTCACTGACGGAAACGCGATCGTCCCGTCGAGCAACCCGAACGTCACCTCGGCGTACGACGCGATGGTCCCGAGGTCGAACCACGGCCCGTCGTCGATGATGGCGCTCACGCGATCGCCGCGCGCGAGCCAGCGACGCAGCGAGTGCCTGACGATGCAGCCGTTTTCGGGCAGGTCGTCGCGCACGTCGGGGCTCACGATGTACACGCCGGTGAACATGCATTTGCGCGTGGGACTCTGGCTCGGCGGCCCCTCGTTGAGGATGCGAACGACGCGTCCGTCCTGGTCGACCTCGATCGATCCCAGCGCGTCGGCTTTGGGATCTTCGCGCAGGATCATGGTCATCTGAGCGCTCGTAGCCTTGTGCAGCGCGAGCGCCTGCGCGATGTCCGGCGCAGCGAGGACGTCTCCGTTGAACACGACGAAGGGCTCTTGCCCGAGCCGCGGGAGCGCGTTGCGAATGCCCCCACCGGTGCCGAGCAGAACGGGCTCGTGCAGGGTCTCGAGGGACATCGAGAGTCGATCGGTGAATGGGGTGAGCGTGGGCTGCACCTGTTCGCCCAGGTGATGCGTGTTGGCGACGATCGAACGGACGCCCACCGCGCGAAGCGCGTCGAGCGCGTACGCGGCGATGGGTCGGCCGAGCAGCGGGACGAGAGGCTTTGGGCGTTCGTTGGTGAGCGGGCGCAAGCGCGTCCCGAGCCCAGCGCAGAGCAGCATGGCGTGCACGGTGGTGGGCGCGGTTTATACCCGAACGCGGGGCGAGACATTCCCTGCGGCGAGGAGCGCATCGAATGCGTAGCGTAGTGCGAAGCGCTGGTGGCGAGGGGCTTGGGTCTTGCGGCGAAACGAAAGCCATTGTAGCCGTCCGCCCCATGCGCATTGCGGTTGTTGGAACGGGTTACGTCGGCCTCGTGGCCGGCGCGTGCTTCGCGGACATCGGGCACACCGTCGCGTGCATCGACAGCGATCCACGCAAGATCGAGAAGCTCGAACGCAACGAGATCCCCATCTACGAGCCGGGCCTCGATGACGTCGTCGCTCGCTGCGTGAAGGACCACCGCTTGCGCTTCACCACGCAGCTCTCGGACGGCGTGCGCGACGCCGAGATCGTGATCATCGCCGTGGGCACGCCGCAGTCGAACGACGGCGCGGCGGACATGCGCTACGTGATGCAAGTGGCCGAGCAGCTCGCGACGGTGCTCACCCACGAAGCGGTGATCGTGCTGAAGAGCACGGTTCCCGTCGGGACCAACGACCGCGTGCAGAGCTTGATGGACAGCAAGTCGAAGCTCCGTCACCGCGTCGTGAACAACCCCGAGTTCTTGAAAGAAGGCGACGCGCTCAACGACTTCATGAAGCCGGATCGCGTGATCCTCGGCGTGCGCGACGAAGCGGGCCGCGACGCGATGCACCGCTTGTACGAGCCGCTCGACCTGACCGAGTCGCAGCTGATGTTCATGGACCCGCGCAGCGCGGAGATGTCCAAGTACGTGGCCAACTCGATGCTCGCGACGCGCATCTCGTTTATGAACGAGGTCGCGCGGCTGTGCGAAGCGGTCGGCGCCGACGTGAACGCGGTTCGCACCGGCGTCGGCTCGGACACGCGCATCGGAGCGCAGTTCTTGTTGCCGGGACCGGGCTTCGGCGGCTCGTGCTTTCCGAAGGACATCAAGGCGCTGATGCACCTCGCGAAGGAGCACAACAGCGAGCTCAAGGTGCTCAACGCCGTCGACGTCGCCAACGACGATCAGAAGCGCTTTCTCTTTCACAAGGTCAACCGCGCGCTCGAAGGCGTGAAGGGCAAGAAGGTGGCGGTGTGGGGCCTCGCGTTCAAAGCGAAGACCGACGACGTCCGCGAGTCGCCCGCGCTCGCGTTGATCGAGCAGCTCGTGAGCGAAGGCGCGATCGTCACCGCGCACGACCCCGAGGCGAAAGAGACCGCTCGCGTGGCGCTCGGCGCGACCGCGGACAAGATCAAGCTCGTCGACGACATGTACCAGGCCGCCGAGGGCGCCGAGGCGCTCGTCGTCGTCACCGAGTGGAGCCACTACAAGAACCCCGACTTCGATCGGCTCGCCACGCTGCTCGCGCGCAAGGTCCTGATCGACGGGCGAAACATCTGGATCCACCACGCGCCGCACAAGCACGGCTTCCGCTACGAGGGCATCGGCGTCCTCGTGCGCTGAGCGCGACGAGCGCCGTTTCGAGAGCAGTGCTACGCTCGCTTCGCGGTCGCGCTCGAGGGCGCCCGCAGGAGTTGCATCACACGTCATGGGCAGTTCGGTGATGGAGGCCAAGAAGGCCGAAGCGAAGAAGAAGGGCGCGGTCGCCGTCGTCGCAGCGGGAGCCACCGCTGCGGTCGCCGTCGCGGGCGCGCCGTTGGTCATCGTGGGCGCCGGCGTCGCCGGAAGCGCGGTGCTCGGCTATCGATGGCTGAAGTACCGAATCAAAGAGGGCATCCGATTCTGATCGGCAAACAGCGGTAGCGAATTATGGGGCGATCGTGTACGTCCCACCGCTCGCAAGCATGACTTCGAAACGCCCCACCCTCCCCTTGCGGGGATCGCTGCTCGCTGCGGTCGCGCTGGCTGCGCTCGCTCCTCGCGTGTACGCGCAGGCGCGCTTCGGCGTCGTGGACCTCAACCGCGCCGTGCTCGAGTCGGCCGAAGGTCAGCGCGCCAATCGCTACGTCAAAAACCTGTGGAAGCGCCGCCAAGAAGAGCTCGACCTTCGTCAGAAGGCGCTCAAGCTCATGCGCGACGACATGATCCGCTCGCAGGCCGTCACCGACGAAGCCACGCAGCGCTCGCGCACCGAAGAGTATCAGCGGCAGTTTCTGACCTATCAGCAGGTCGCGTTCGAGTACCAAGACGACCTCGCGCAGCGCGAAGCGAAGGTCACCAAGCACATCTACACGAACATGCAGACGGTGATTCAGTCGCTCTCCGCGCGGCAGAACTACACGGCGGTGTTCGAGCGGCAGGGCGTGGTGTACTCGGTTCCCACGATGGACATCACCGATCAGGTGGTGCGCCAGTACAACTCGCAGCACCCCGAGTCGACCTGGCCGCCGTTGCCCGCGGATGACCTCGATGGCGGCGCTCCCCGCGCGACAGACGCGAGCGTCCCCCCGCGCGGTTGAGCGCGAGCCCCGCGCGGTGAGGCGAGTCGCCGCAACCCCCTCACGGGTTGTACTGGCCCACCAGCTCGGTGTACGCGGTCCATCCCTGACGAATCATCGCGCGCTCGCGATCTTCGAGCGGCCGCACCGGCTTCGCAGGCGATCCGCGACACAGCCAGCCCGACGGAAGCACGGTGCGCGGCGTCACGAGCGAGCCGGCGGCGAGCAGCACGTCGTCCTCGATCACGGCGAGGTCGAGCACGATCGAGCCCATGCCCACGAGCACTCGGTTGCCGATCGTACACGCGTGGAGAATCACACGGTGACCGACGGTCACTTCGTCGCCGATCACCGTTCCTGCGACCTCGGTGGTGACGTGAACGACCGAGTTGTCCTGCACGTTCGAGCGCGCTCCGATGCGGATCGGCATCTGGTCGGCGCGCACCGTGGTGTTGAACCAGATCGACGACTCGGGCCCGATCACGACGTCGCCGACCACCGTCGATTGCTCGGCGATGAACGCAGTCGGGTCGATCACCGGGCGCTTGTCCATGAACGGCAGGACGAGCCCGCGATGACGCTTCGATCGTTCGGACATTTCAAGCCTCCACGAGCGGCAGCGCGACGCGACGAATCGCGGGCCGCGGGCGCTCGGCCGCGGCGATCTCGACAGACTCCACTCGCCCTTCGAGCGAGTGCTTGTTCGCGCGAAGCACTTGCACCGTCGCGAGCGCGCCCGCTCCGACACCGGCGCTCGCTTCGAAGTGCACGATCTCGTTGCGCTCGGTACGACCGGCCCACGTCGACGCGCCCACCTTCGAAGGGCCCTCGACGAGCACCTTCGCGCGCGTGCCCACGAGCGTCGCGAGGTGATCGCGCAGCTGCGCTTCGCTGAGCTCGAAGAGGGCCTCGAGGCGACGCTGCTTCTCCTCTTCGGCGACGTCATCGCGAAGCTTCAACGCAGGCGTGTACGGCCGCGGCGAGTACTTGAAGCCAAAGAGCCCCACGAAGCCGACCTCGCGCACGAGCGAGAGCGTGGCCTCGAAATCTTCCGCGGTTTCTCCGGGAAATCCCACGATGATGTCCGTCGATAGCACCAGTCCCTTGCGCGCCTTGCGAAGCGCGTCCGCGCGCCGCACGTACTCGTCGCGCGTGTAGCGACGGATCATCCGCTTGAGCACGCGATCGCTGCCGGACTGCACGGGCAAATGCACGTGCTCGGCGAGGACGTCGAGCTCAGCGTGCGCGCGCAGGAGGTCTTCGGTCAGGTGCCTCGGATGCGGAGAGGTGTAGCGAAGCCGCGCGAGGCCCTTGGCTTCAGCGACGATTCGTCGCAACAGCGCCGCAAACTGCGAGTCGTCTGGATCGCTTCCCTCCGGCATGGGAACGCCCGGGTCACGATAGCTGTTCACCGTCTGTCCGAGCAGGACGACCTCGCGCGCTCCGGCGGCCACCAGTCGATTGACCTCGGCGGTGATGTCATCGGCCGCTCGGTACCGCTCGGGCCCTCTCGTGTACGGAACGATGCAGAACGAGCACCGCTCGTCGCAGCCCTTCATCGTCGTGACATACGCGCTCGTGGCCACTCCGCCGGGCGTCGCCTCGTTGACGAGAAACCGCGGCGCCTCGGTGTCGAACGCCGCGCGCACCATGGGCGGCGCTCCGCCTTCGAGCTCGCGCAGCACGCCCGGCAGCTCGTGCAGGTTGTCCGGGCCGATCACCGCGTCGATGTACGGCATCCGCGTGAGCAGCTTCTCGCCTTCTTGCTGCGCGACGCACCCGGTGACGATCACCAGCGCGTCGAGACGCTTGAGGCGACCGACCTCGCTACGAAGCTTCTGCTCCGCTTTTTCACGGACCGAACAAGTGTTGAGGACGATGACGTTCGCGCCCTCGGGCTCGGTGACGAGCTCGAAGCCATCCGCGCGCAAGAGCTCTTCCATGCGCTGCGAATCGTGGACGTTCATCTGGCACCCGAAGGTCACCAGGCACGCGGTCTTCATGGGGCGCGGAGGTTGCGCGCAGTGATTTCTGCGGTCAAGCCGCGGATCACCCTGCCGGTGCGCTTCTTCGCGATCGCCTCAGGGCTCGGCGATCAGCCGACGCACGAGGCTCTCGACCGCGCGGGCCTGCGTCGCGTCCATCCCCGTGTACACCTCGCGCACGACCCCGCGCCGGTCGATCACGGCGAGCGTCGGAAGAGAGCGAACCGCCCAGCGAATGCTCGCGGTTCGATCGCTCGCGATCGCGTAGTGCACGTTCAGATCGCTGCCCAGACGACGCGCCACGGCGACGGACTCGTCGGTGACTCCCACGATCGAGAGGCCGCGCGGCCCCAAGCGCGACTGCAGCTGATCGAGCCACGGCATCGTCGCGCGGCACGGTCCGCACCAGCTCGCGAAGAAGTCGACGATCACCACGCGGCCTCGAAGCTGCGTCGGATCGACGGTCGACGGGCCCATCGCCCAGGTCGGGCGCATTGGAGGATGTGGACGGGCGCGAATTGCATCGACGCTCGGCGCCGCGTCGAGCTGCGCCGAGAGCGCCATGCGCTGACCTCCGCGGACAACGGCGATCGCCAGCGACTGCCCTGGGCGAAATCGACGCACCACCTGCACGGCCGACTCGGGGTCGAGCACCGCTTGCCCCGCGAGCTCGATCACGCTGTCGCCCTCGCGCACGCCCGCGCGCTCGGCCGGAGAGTCGACGACCACCGCGTTGGCGCGCACTCCGCCGCCCGAAGCGCGCTCGAACACGACCCCGAGCCACGGCGGCCCGCCGGTGTTCGCCGGCTGCGACGAGCGCGTGTGATCCGCGCGGACTGCGCGCGTCGAGACCGAGAGGGACAACGCCGCGAAGAACGCCAGCGCGACGCCGTGTCGAACGTGCATGGTGCCCGCACGGTAGCATCCCTTCGCGCGCACTGCCGCAGTCGACCTCGACGCGGTACGCTTGCGTGGACGTGAGTCGAGACCGAGCCCCCAAGAGCAACGCGCGCACAACGCCGCGCGTGCTGCTCTTCGCAACGAGCGCGCTCATCGCGAGCGCGAACGCCTCCGCGGATTGGCCGAGCGCGCAGCGCGACCCTTCGCAGCGACTCGAGGGCGCGACCGCCGCGCGCCGCGCAGAAATGCTCAGCGAATTGGCGGCGCGAAACCCCTCTGCCGCCGAGCCGCTCGTCGTGCGATCGCTCGAAGATCCGGACGACACGGTGCGAGCGACGGCCGCGGAGCTCGCCGCGCGACTGCGCATTCGAGCAGCGAAAGACGCGCTCGTTCGATGGCTCGACGACGGGCAGCCCGCGCTTCGAGCGGCCGCGGCGCGCGCGCTCGGGACGCTCGGCGATCGAGCGACGATCCCGGCGATCGCCAGGCTCTTCAACGATCGCGACTCCGAGGTGAAGCTCGCGGCGGTGCAGGCGATCGGGGCGATCGGGGGGGACGCGGCGGTCGTTCCGCTGCTGGATCGGCTGAGCGACGACGAGAGCGAGATTCGTGTGGCCGCAGCGAGGGCGCTGGGAGAGCTCGGCGACGCGCGCGCGGTGCTCTCGCTGCTCGGCGTGCTGCAAGACCCGACGCCCGAGGTCCGTGAGGCCGTCAGCGTGGCGCTCGGTCGGCTGCGAGACGAGCGCGCGCTGCGCGGCCTCGTCGCCCTGTTGCGCGACGCGCAGCCAGAGGTGCGCCTGGCCGCCGCCCGCGCGATCGGCCTCGTCGGAGCCACCAACGCCGTCGTCGACCTCGCCCCCATCGCCCTCGGCGCCGACTACATCACGGACATCTCTCAACGCACCGAGCTCGCTCGGGCGGCGATCACCGCGATCGGTCGCATCGGAGGCCCCGCGGCGCTCGAGCTGCTCGTGCGAGTGTTTCGCACCAGCGTCTCGCAGGACGTGGCCCGCGCCGCCGCCGACGCGCTTCGCGCGATGGGTGAGCGCGCACGAGAGTCGATCCCGACGCTCGCAGCAGAGCCCGTTCCGATGACCGCGCGCGAGCCGCTCGCGACGTTGCTCGGCGACCTCGGCGGCGACGAAGGAGCGAACGCGCTGCTCGGCCTCAGCGACGCGAGCCGGCCTCCGAGCGCCGAATCCTACGCGCGCGCGCTCGGTCGGACGGGCTCGTCCCGCGCGCTGTACGCGCTCTTGCGAACCGCCACCGAGCGCGAGGCCAACACCACACGACAGACCTCCTTCGGAGCGATCGCCACAGCGACCCCCGCTCGCCGCGCCGCCGCGCTTCGCGGGATCGAAGCGTGGGCGCAGCGCCGCGGAGAGCTCGAGCCGGGCGCGCTCGATCCGCTGCTCGTGATCCTGCGCGAGGTGCAGCGCGCGCCGTCCACACCGCAGCCCGCGCGCGCGGTCGCCGCAGCGCCGACGCAGCCCGAGCTGCTGCTCGTGATCCGCTTGATTGGAAGCACACGAAATCCCCGCGCCCCGTCGTCGCTGCTCTCGTTGCTCACCGCGACGGACCGCACCGTCCGCGTCGCCGTCACCGAAGCGCTCACGCGCGTGGGCGTCGCGGGCATCGAGCGCGCGGTCGTCGCGGCGCTCACCGACAGCACCGCCGCGGTTCGCTCGAACGCCGCCGACGCGCTCGGCCGCTTCGGCGCGCAGCCCGCGCTCGACGCGCTGCTCTCGGCGTGGAGCGGCGATCGCCCCATCGATCGCGCCGCGGCAGCGACCGCGATCGGCAGGATCTCTGCGCGCGTTCGAGACCTGCGCGCCGCACCACTGTTCATCGCGCAGCTCGAAGACGCGCGCCCCGCGGTCGCATCGGCGATGATCGACGCGCTCGGATGCTTCGCCTCGATCGGCTCAGAGCCCGCGCGCGCGACGCTCGAGCGCCTGGTCGACGCGCGCGCAGCGAACTCCAACGCCGCGATCGAAGCGCTCGCGAACGCCGCGAACTCCGCGCCGTCGGAGCATCGCGCGACGCTCGTTCGATCGCTGCACGAGCGCGACGGAGACCGCTTCAACGAGTCGATTCGAGCGACCGCGACCTGGGGAATGGGGGCGGCCACGGATGAAGCGGCGATCAACTGGCTCGCCACGAGCGCGCGCGAAGCGTCGAACGCCGTCGCCGCCAACGCGCTCGGCGGCCTGGCGCGGGCGATTCGAGCAGGAGCAGTCGCGACCGACGCCGTTCGACAAGCGGCGTGCGACTCGCTCGCGCGCCGAGCGAACCCCGCGGTTCGCGCCAACGCGCTCTCGGTCCTCGCGGCGTCCAGACATCGATGCGACGGAGACCCGACGCGGCGCATGCTCTTCGACGCGCGCTCTCCGTGGGTGCGTCGGGCGGCGGCGACGGCGCTGTGGGCCTCGAGCGTCGACGCAGCTGCGCAACGCTCGGCGCGCGATGCGCTCGCGCGATGCGCGACGACCGACCGCGCCCCGAGCGTGGCGACGTTTTGCGCGAGCGTCGAGAATCCCCCGAGAATCACGCGAGATCCCGAGCCCATCGACGTGCTGGTGCTCGGCGAAGACGAGGACGCTCCGGCCGCTTCGACCTCGTACGTGCTCGTTCGTCCCGACGGACTTCTGCGCTACGGCACGACGGGCAACACCGGCTGGCTGCACGATCGCCCTTCGACGCCCGGCGAGTACGTGCTCATCGACCCTACGCAGCTCGCCAACGAGCCCTGAAGCTTCAGGGAACGAGCTCGACCACCATCGCGGCGCCGAGCGCTCCCCACGTCACGAAGCCCAAGAACTCGTGCGCGGTGCGCAGGCCCGCGGCGTAGTCTCCGCGGACGTCCTGAATTCCGAACGCGTTGGGGTTGGCTGCGACGAATCCGAGGATGGGCATCGCGACCATCCCGATCGCGTGCACCCACGCGAGCGCCTTGTGAATGCGCAGCCTCGTCGCGCCGCGGCTGCTGCCCTCCGCCGCGCGCTCGGGGTCGGGCATCGAGAGCGCGTAGATTCCCGTCGTCGCATAGAGCGTCACCGTGGCAAACGAAAACACTCCGTGCAGCGCGCTCAGCCCGTTGCAGCCGAACTCTGCGCCGAGGATCGGGCTGCCGCCCGCGCGACACTCTCCGGGGCCGAGCAGCGTGCGTTGATTGATCGCAGCGAAGAGCCCGAGCACTTCGGTGACCGTGAGCGTCGCGAACGTCGCGATTCCGAGCGGTCGATGCAGCGTCACCATCTGCTGTCGGTGATTGATCAGATCGACGCTCGGCTCGTCGGACGATCCGTCGCCGCCCTCAGGCCCCGCCGGCCCCGCAGGCCCCGCAGGTTCGGCCGCGGCGGGCTCAGGGCCCGCAGGCGTCGCTGCGTCCGCGGGCGCTGCCTCTGCTGCCGCCGCTGGCTCGGGTTCGGCTGCAGCAGGCGTCGCTGCGTCGGCAGGCGCGGGCGTCGTGCTCTGCGCGCTGGTCGCGCTGGTCGCGCTCGTCGTGCTCGTGTTTCGACGACGAGCGCCCGAGCGTTGCGCGATGGCGCCGTCCATCGCCACCAGACCGTTGCCCGTCACGAGGCGACGAGCTCCGAAGCTGGGCCCGAGCTCCGCGCTCGGCGCGACGGAGGGAGCGCCCGCGATGTTGAGCGTCAACGTCGTGCTGGGCGCGATCGGAGGATTCGCCGCGTTGGGGTCGAGCGTCGCAAACAAGAGACCAGCCACGATCGGGTGCATTCGAGCGCCTTTCTTCGAAGAGAACGGCAGCAGGATCGCGCATGAAGCGCCGCTCGCTCAACAGCAATCACCGCCGGTCCCCAGACGAGCACGCTGAGAGTGATTCTCTCGATTCGATCCCCCCAAACGTTGGGTCAGAACTCCGCGGGATCCGTGTACGTCCCGAACACTTCGCGAAGGACGTCGCACACCTCTTGTTCGGTGCAATAGACCTTCGCGGCCTCGATGATCGGCGGGCAGAGATTGCTTCCGTTCGCGGCGGCGTCGCGCACCGCTCGCAGCGCGCTCTCGACCTTGCCCGCGTCGCGCGAGCCCTTGACCTTGGCGAGCGAGGCGACTTGTCTGCGCTGCACTTCTTCGTCGATTTTGAGCAGCGGAATGCGCGACGGCTCATCGCTGACGAAGTCGTTGACGCCCACCATCACCTTCTCTTTGCGCTCGACCTGGCGCTGAAAGCGATACGCGCTCGCGGCGATCTCTCGCTGCGGATAGCCCTTCTCGACGGCGTTTACGACGCCGCCCATCTCGTCGATCTTGCGGATGTACTCGAGCGCCTCGGACTCGATCTTGTTCGTGAGCCACTCGATGAAGTAGCTGCCGCCGAGCGGATCGACGGTGTTGGGCGCCCCCGACTCGAACGCGACGATCTGCTGCGTGCGAAGCGCGATGGTGACCGCTTCTTCCGTGGGCAGCGCGTAGGTCTCGTCGAGCGAGTTGGTGTGAAGCGACTGCGTCCCGCCGAGGACCGCGGCGAGCGCTTGGAGCGCGACGCGCGCGACGTTGTTGTACGGCTGCTGCGCGGTGAGCGAGACCCCCGCGGTCTGCGCGTGGGTCTTGAGCTTCATGCTCTCGGGCAATTTCGCGCCGAAACGCTCCTTCATCACGCGCGCCCAGATGCGGCGCGCCGCTCTGAACTTCGCGATCTCTTCGAAGAAGTCGATGTGCACATCGAAGAAGAACGAGAGCCGCGGCGCGAAGCTGTCCACGTCCAGACCGCGCTCGACCGCGCTCTGGACATAGCCGATTCCGTCGGCGAGCGTGAAGGCGAGCTCTTGCGCGGCGGTCGCCCCTGCCTCGCGAATGTGATAGCCGCTGATCGAGACGGGGTGCCATTTGGGCAGCTCTTTCGCTGCGAACTCGATCATGTCCGTCACGATGCGCATCGCCGGTCGCGGCCCGACCACCCACGCGTGCTGCGCCATGAACTCTTTGAGGCAGTCGTTTTGGATCGTCCCGCCGAGGGCGCTGCGCGGGATGCCGCGCACGTCAGCGAGCGCGACGTAGAAGCACAAGAGCACGATCGCCGGACCGTTGATGGTCATCGAGGTCGTGACCTTGTCGAGCGGGATCCCGTCGAACAGAACGTCCATGTCTCGCAGCGTGTCCACGGCCACGCCGCACATCCCCACTTCTCCGAGCGAGCGCGGAGAGTCGCTGTCGTAGCCCATCAGCGTGGGAAAATCGAAGGCGGTCGAGAGCCCCGTCTGCCCCTGCGAGAGCAAGAACTTGAAGCGCTCGTTGGTCTGCTCGGGCGTTCCGAAGCCAGCGAACTGCCGCATGGTCCAGAGGCGGCCGCGGTACATCGTCGGCTGGATTCCGCGCGTGTACGGAAACTCACCGGGCAATCCGAGGTCACGCTGGTAGTCCACGTCCACGTCGGCCGGCGTCACGACGTCGGGCAGCTCGATGTCCGAGAGCGTCTGAAACTTCGGCAAGCGCGGCGGAAACTTCGCCTGAGCCTTCGCCACCACGGTGCTGGTCCACCGCCGCTTGGCCTCGCGGATCGCCGCGGTCTTGGGGTCTTCGCTCGCCGCGTTTTCGCTCGCGGTGGTGGGGACGTCGTCACGCTTGGTGTTGCTCGGATCGGTCGCCATGGCGGCCGAGACGATAGCAGAGCGCGCGGAGATTTCTCGCTCAGTTCACAGTCTGAAGCGGCTTCGCTTCGCCACGCAGCGTGTCAATCAACGCCTTCGCGTCGGCCTGCGCCTCGAGCTCGGGGTTGCTCGCGAGAAACGCTTCGGCGTGGCGAATCGCGAGCTCTGGCTTGTTCTTCTGCACGAAGCAGAGCGCGAGGAGCCAGTGCGCGTCGCCGTCCTCCGAGGGCTGCTCGGCGCTGCGCGAGATGGTGAGCGCGAGCTCGGCGGCCATGATGGCCTCGTCGATCTTACCCGCCATGCGCTGCGCGTGGCCCATCCCGATCGCGGCGCCGAGGTACTTCGGCGATCGCTTGAGCGCCTCACGATAGGACGCGGCAGACTCTTCGAAGTCGCCGCGCTCGAAGAAGAGAATACCAAGAAAATTCCAGGCGTATTGATTATCGGGGTCAGCTTTCAAGACGGCGTCGAGCTCGCGCAGCGCGGCGTTGAACTCGCGCTCGCGCAAGAGCTCTGCGGCCTCGTCCACCGCGTCCCATCGCGATTGATCGTCGTGGCTCATGAGGGTTGGTCGCAGCGGCTCGAGGGTTCAGAACGAGTTGCCGATGGTGAACTCGAACACGCTCGGGTCTTCGTACGCGAGCGCGCGGTAGAGCGGAAAGCCCCACTCGAAGCGCAGCAGTCCCAGCGGAGAGAACCAGCGCAGACCGAAGCCCACGCTCGTGCGCAGCAGCGTCGGGTTGAAGCCGCACGCAGAGACGAGCGGAGAGGGGTCGCTCATGTACGTGCGCGGCGTCTCGCACCACTTGGACTCGGTGTTCCAAGTGTTGCCCGCGTCGTGGAAGACCACCGCGCGAAGGCCCACGCGCTCGATGAACGGCACGGGAAACTCGAGCTCGGTGTTGTAATAGAACATCGCGTTGCCGCCGATGTTGAAGTTCAAGTACGGGCTGTTCGGATCGACCACCGACGGCAGCTGCAGCACCGGCCCGAGCGTGCGCAGTCGGTAGCCGCGCACGTCGAGGATTCCGCCGAGGAAGAAGCGCTCGCCGAGCGGAACGCCCGCCGAGTTGCGCGACGTGATGTACCCCGCGTTGATGCGCGACTTGAAAATGATCCCCGCGAACAGCGGGACGTAGAACTGAAACGCCGCGCTCAAGCGCAGGTACTCGAACGGCGTGCTCGCCCCGTTCGTCAGCGCGTCGGGGCTGAACGAACCGAGCAGGCGATCGCTCCAGTCCACGCCGAGGCGCGCGTAGATTCCCGACGTCGCTTGAATGCGATTGTCTCGCGTGTCCGCGGTGATCGAGAGGCCGAGCGCGCTCGTGAACCCGCTGCGAAACACGCCTTCGACCGGCGGGTTCGTGTTGATGTTGACGTTCGCGACCTGCCCGCTGAGCAGCGTGCTCGCGCTGCTGCGGTTCACGCCGACGTACTCCGCCGTGTACGTCATCGCGAGGCGCAGATCGTTGGTCCCGAGCAGCGGATACCCAGTCGAGATCGCTCCGCCCGTCGCGGTGCGGCTGAAGTTCGCGAACGCCCGGAGCGTGTTGTACACGTCGACCGCGGCGGTCCAATTCGAGTCGAACAGGTACGGCTCGACGAAGCGAAACGCGAAGATCTGCCGCAGCGGCGAGACCTGCGCTTGCAGCGAGAACCCCTGCCCGCGACCGAACAAATTCTGCTGCTGAATCTGCGCGGTCAAAATGAACGTCTCGACGGACGAGACGCCGGCGCCCACCTGAAACGTGCCCGTCGGCTTCTCGGTGACCTCGACGTTGACGATCACGCGATCGGGCCGGCCCTCGACGGTCTCAGTCGACAGGTCCACGCGCTCGAAGAACCCGAGCGCCATCACGCGCCGACGCGACTCTTGATAGCGCGTCTCGTTGTAACGCTCGCCCTCGATGATCGCGAGCTCGCGGCGGATCACTCGGTCCGCGGTCTTCGTGTTTCCGCGGATGACAATGCGGTGAATCGTCGTGAGCGCGCCGCGGGTGATGCGAAACGTCAGGTCCACCGCCTGCCGATCAGAGCGCGGCTGCACGTCGGGTCGCACCTCGACGTTCGCGTATCCGCTGTCGCGGTAGTACGTCTGCAGCGCGAGGATATCCCGGCCGATCGTCTGCCGAGAGAACCAGTCGCCCGGGTTGAAGTGCAGCATCTCGCGCACTCGTCGGCGACCGCCGAGCGGCTCGACCTCGTTCGAGTCCTCGTCGACCTCTTGGATCTGCAGACGACCGACGCGATAGCGCGGGCCTTCGCGGACCGGCAAGGTGATGTCGAGCCAGCGACGGTCAGCGCTCAACGCCACGCGCGGCGTGCCGATCTCGACGTTGAGATATCCGCGGTCGTAGTAGGCCGCGTGCAGCAGGTCGATGTCGTTGCGAAAGGTCTCTTCGCGGTACGTGCCCGTCGACGTGAGAAACGAGAAGAAGCCGGCGGCCTGCGTCTGAATCGAGCCGCGAAGCTCGTCGTCGGTGATGTTCTGGTTTCCGACGAAGTTCACCGCGCGCACTTGCACCTGCGCGTTTTCGCGAATGCGAAACACGATGTCCGACTCGTTCTCCGAGTCGGTGCGGCGCGTGATCTCGTAGCGAACCTCAGCGAGGAAGTAGCCCTTCTCCGCGTACAGATCGCGCAGGCGCTGCACGTTGCGACGAACGGCGCTCTCGTTGAGCACCGCACCCTCGCGCAGATCGATCGTCTCGCGAAGCTTGTCCTCTTCGACCGCGTCGTGCCCTTCGAAGCGCACCGAGCCGATGCTCGGACGCTCGACGACGACGAAACGCACCTCGACGCCGCCCTCGTCCGTCGGCTCGACCGCCGCTTGAATGTCGTGAAAGAAGCCGGTGTTCCACAGGGCGCGCGCGTCTTGCTGCAAGCGCGTGCGGTCGTAGCAAGCGCCCTCGCGCGTGCGCACCGAGCCGCCGAGGTCGCCCGCGTTCACCCGAAGCAGCCCGCGCCAACGAACGCGCGTCACGCGCGGCCCTTCGCAGCCGCGCCCCTGCGGGCTGTCCGTGTCACCGCCAGCGCTCGTCGGCTCGGGCGTGCTCGCCGCCCCCGCGTCCGTCGCGGCGCCAGCGGTCCAATCGTCGTCGTACGCCGTGATCGCTCCGGCTTCGCTCACCGAAGCAGCGCTCGCGTCCGAAGAAACCGCGGCGTCCATCGAACGCGGACGCCCGCCGTCGCTCTGCGCACGCGCAGCGACCGAGAGCGACGTCACCGTCAACGCACAGAACAGCGCCAACCACAACCGCGCAGCGCGACTCGAACGAGCCGTACGAAACTCGAAGTGCAACCGAGAGACCAAGGCCGCGGGGCTATACCGTGCGCGCCCCCCGCGCGGCAAGGAGCGCCGGCGAACAACCGCCCGCGCCCGCCGCCTCGGACGCCTCGAATCCCCTACCATCGGTCTCGATGCGCTTTGTCCTGCGGAGATCTGCATTCGCGACGCTCGCCTTGCTCGTCGGAACACTCAACGCTCGGTGCGCCGACGAGAGCGCAACGCGTGACGCGAGCATTGATTCCAGCGATGTGACCGCGCGCGACGCAGCCCTCTCTGCGATGGACGCGACCGTGCTCGACACGATGGCCGCGATGGACGCCGTGACGAGCACCACCGACGTCGTGATCGCCGACCGACCCACGGACCGCGCGATCGACAGCGCCACGCTCGCCGACGCAGCCCGACCGCCGCTCGCCGCGACCAATCCAGTCCTCGGCGAAGACCACCCCGATCCCCACGTCGTTCGCACGACGGACAGCGCCGGAAGGCTGGTGTACTACCTCTACGCGACCTCGGGCTTCGGTGACTTCATCCCGTGGGAGTCGCGCGACCTGGTGCGATGGACCCGTCGGGCCGAAGGGCTCTTTCGCCGCGCTTCGAGCGGTGCAGACTCGCTCGAGATCAACGGCGCTCACTATTGCCACCTCTGGGCGCCCGACGTCGTCGAGGTCCGCGCGGGCGTCTGGATGCTGTCCTTCAGCGCCGTTCGCCACCGAACGGCGCAGCGCCCCTGCCCGCCCTATCGAGAAGATGGAGGCGTGTACTTCGCTTCGTCCGTGAGCCCGCTCGGGCCGTTCGCGACGACGGATCACCCTTGGGAGCCCCTCGTCGCCGGAGGCCACGTCACCAACTGCACCGCTCCGACGCGCGATCAAATCCCGCGCTCGGTCCCGTACTCGTCGCAAGACTGCCAGGGAGGGTTTTGCCACCAGATCATTCGACTGGACTCCGCGGCGTTTCACGACCCGCTGACCCGTCGTTGGTGGCTCGGATACAGCTGGTACACCAACGTTCCGCCGATGGTCGCGTGGGAGCAGAGCAACTATGGCCAGCACGCGAGCCTGGTCGAACTCGACGCGTCGGACCCGTTTACCGTGCGGTGTACGAATACAGTCCCACAAATTCATGTGGGCAACCCGCACGACGGCGCGACCCTCGCGCGCTTGAGCAGCTCGTGCCCGCGCTGCGGCGAGATGCTCTCGTTCACCCGAGCGCGGGACAACAACGAGTTTCGCCGCGAGGGCTACATCTTCGGCGTCAACGAGGGGATCTTTCTCTTTCGACGCGGACGCTACGTGTACGCCCTGTTGTCCGGGAGCGTCTGGGACTCTGGGTACTACAACGTCTGGTACGCCGCGGCGCCGACGCCCGAAGAGCTCGCGTGGGACAGCCCGTCGCGATTCGTGGGGCGATTTCTCGTTCCGAATCGAGGTCAGTCGTTTGGGCACGGGACCGCGGTGCTCGGGCCCGACGGAGCGCGCTGGTACTACGTCCACCACCGACTGCAAGCGGACCGCTGCCGCACCACGGGCAACTGCGCGCGCGACGTGTGGCTTAGCCCCATCGACTTCGAAGACCGTGGCGATGGTCGCGGCCCCGCGTGGATTCGAACGCGCTTCCCCGCAGAAGATCCGTCGGTGAGCGTCTCGCTCCCGTAGCCGCCGACCAACACGCTCGCGCGGATGGGTCCGTGACGCACGCGCCCTCGATCACTGGCGCACAAATCGGTACGCAAGCCCGTTCTCTGGAGTCAGCGTGAGCGACCGCTGATCGCAGACCGCTCTGAACGAGCCCGTCGTCTGCTGCGTGAAATACGCGCGAATGTTCTCTGGCAGCGGTCGAGACAGCGTCGGAATCCCGCCGCCACGGACCACAAACGACCCCGCGAACTGCGGCGGTTGCGTCGCCGTCAGTCGCAGCTCGCCGCCCTGCAGCGTCGCCCGCCCTCGAACGACGCCGCTCGCGCTCACGACGCTCGTGATTCCAGCGTTCTCGCCCCGAGCGGTGACGCTCGCGACGGTGAACCGCATCGAGCCGTTCTCGCTGAGCTCGAGGGTCTCGTCCGCGGTGACGATCTCGAGCTGCTGCGCGGCGCCCGCAAACGCCTGCCGAAATGCCTGCCGAAACGCGTCCGCGTCCATTCGCCATCGCCCGTGGAGACACTCGGGCGGCGGAGGAGCGGAGTCGCGAGACGCCCCACAAATCATCGCGGGGTCAGCGACGTCGACCCGCAGCGTCGCTTCTTGTCCCGCGGCGATGAGCGCAGCATGCATCGGAGCAGACAATGACGGCACAGAAACGACCGCTCCATTCGGACGCTGTCCCGCGGGGCACTCGAACGGCGCGCCGCGCGAGAAGTAAAACGTGTCCTCGGTCGCGCTCGAGAATCGTCGCTGCGCGTCGCCGCCGAACGCGACAACACCCGAGCCCACCGCGCGCACGCGGATGAGCGGCGAGGTCTCGGCGCGCGCTTCGTAGAGCCCAAACCAGCCGTCACGGAGCACGATGTTGAGCGGCGCACGCTCGATCGGAGCAGAAGCGACGTGCGGTGAGCGGCGGTTCGGCGCAGGCAGGTCGGACTGGAGTGTTGGCGAGCTCAGAGACCAGCCGCGCATGGACGGCTCTTGCATGGTTTGCGCGATGGAAGATGAGAGAACTTCGGGGTGCCAAGAGGAGATCTGCGCGAGCGCCTCGCGGTTGGACCGCGCGTTGGCCACGGTGAGGATCCGCGAGGACTGTTGGCCAGCGGCGGGTTGAAGCGCGTTGCGAGCGACGGCGTCGGCGGCGACGAAGAAGCCGATGGCGTCGTAGCCGGCAGCGAAGAGATTGAAGGGCGCTCCAGGCCCTTGTTCGCTGAGCGTGTGCTCGTGACGACCGCCGCCAACACGCGGGGAGAAAAACTCGTTCCACCAATAGCCGTCGGCGTTGGTTGGACCGCCGATCGACTCGCCCACGAACGCCGCGGTCCCCTCGCTGAGCCACAGCGGCCGCGCCTCCCACTCGCGCCACGTCCCCGCGAAGACCTCCATCTGCGCGCAGTGAAAAAGCTCGTGCGCGAGCATCATGCGCAGCGTCGTCGACTGCCCCAAGAAGTCCGGGTTCACCATGATCCGGCACATCTCGCGGCTCGCGACGCGCTTGTCCCAATCATCCGCGTCGAGGTGACCGTCGCCGAGCTCTGCGTCCCCGATCGCCAGCGCCGGTGTCGTGTTGGGACCGTTGAGCTCGACCGCCACCCTCCCCGCGAACGGCCGGCCGATCAACCGCTCGATCTGCGGCTGCAGCGTCGCGGCCATCGCGCGCAGCTGCTCGAGCTGGACCCGCTGCCGAGCGCGCGTCCCGTTGTCGAAATCGCCGATGGGCTCGAGCACCTCGATCACCGCCGCTGCACGATTCGAAGGACGCGCCACCACCCGCTGCACCGCCCGCCGCTGCGTGGGCGACAACGCCCCCCAGTGACGATTCACCGCGCGCAGCACAGGCAGGCCGCAGAGCGGCGACGACTGATCTCGCGCCACCGCGGGTGGTGCCCCCTCGATCGGCCCGAACGTCGAGGCAAACGCCCGCAGCGCGCCCGCCATGTCCCACTCCCCTTGCTCGTCGACCGTCGACCGAAGAACGGCCCACTGTCCTGGCTGCCCCGCTCGAACCGGCGGAAGCGCGCTCAACGCGACGCTCGGCTGCGCCTCGTGCCGTCGACGGCAGCCCGTAGAGAGAACCGCTCCAACGAATGCAACAACAAGTGCTCCCGCACGATGGCTGTTCACCACGTCCGCTCCTCCTGACTCGCGCTGAGCGTATCGCGATGCCGCCGTCGATCACAGCGACGCCCCCAGCGCGCGCGCGAATCCCCCTTTGGTGCCCGCGACGCGCGGCGAACGCTCAGCGACGGCGCGTCTGAAACGCGTTCATGAACCGCTCGGCCACGCGCGCATCCACAACGCCCTTGTCGACGAGGTTCTGCAGCGAGTGGTTCATCGTGATCATCCCCGACGAAGCGTCGAGCTCCATCGAGTTGTAGATCTGCTCGAGTCGGTCCTCGCGGATCTGCCCCGCGATCGCCGGCGTGTTGATCAACAGCTCGGCCGCGAGCTTGAGCTTGCCCTCCTTCGAGAGCACCAGGCGCTGACAGAGCACGCCGATCAGCGAGAGGCTGAGCTGCATCCGCACCTGCCCGCGCGACTCCGATGAAAACGTGTGCAAAATTCGATGGAGCGTCTGCACCGCGTCGTTGGCGTGCACCGTCGAGAGCACCAGGTGCCCCATCTCAGCGAGCATGATCGCCGCAGAAATCGCCTCGCGCGAGCGCATCTCGCCCACGAGGATCACGTCCGGGTTCTCGCGCATCGCGTGGGTCAGCGCGGCCTCGTAGCTGAGCGAGTCGCGCCCGATCTCGCGCTGGTCGATCATGCACTTCTGCGAGACGTGCACGTACTCGATCGGGTCCTCGATGGTCACGACGTGGCGGTTGGTCGTGCGGTTGAGAAAGTCGATGAGCGAGGCCTGGCTCGTGCTCTTTCCCTGCCCCGAAGCACCAGCGAACAAGAGCAAGCCCTGCGCGCGACCGACGAGGTCGCTCATCACCGCGGGCAAGCCCAGCACCTCGGGCGTCGCGACGCTCTTCGGAACGTGCCTGAGCGCCAACGCCACGCTCCTGTCCCGCAGATACGCAGACACACGAAATCGTTCGCCGCCGAAATCCGCGGCGCCCGAGTACTCGACGCGCTCGCGCACCTTCGCAAGCGACTCGGGGTCGAGCAGCACCGAGGCCGCGGCGTCCACTTGCGCGCCGGTCAGCCTGTTGTTCGTCGCGCTCTCGAGCACGCCCTCGACGCGCAACGTCGCAGGAGCGCCGGGGCTCAACAAGATGTCCGAAGCGCGCTTGCTCAGCGCGAGCTGAAAGAGGTCGTCGAGGTTCATCGCGGTGCCCATGATCGTACCGAAGGAAGGGTCGCCGCCGCTGGACTACCTTTCGAAAACCGAGCAATTCTCCCGGCGGCATGAACAAACAGCGCCACGTGTCCGAGACGCCGGCTACGCAACTTCTGCGCAAGCACAAGGTCTCGTTCGACGAGCACCCATACGACTACGTCGATCACGGCGGAACGGCCGAGTCTTCCAAGCAGCTCGGCGTCGACGAGCACTCGGTGATCAAGACGCTGGTGATGGAGGACGAAAACGCGAAGCCGTTGATCATCCTCATGCACGGCGACCGCAGCGTCTCGACGAAGAACCTCGCGCGGCAGATCGGTCGAAAGCGCGTCGAGCCGTGCAAGCCCGAGGTCGCCGAGCGACACACCGGTTTTCAAGTCGGCGGCACTTCGCCGTTCGGAACGCGCAAGCCCCTGCCCGTCTACGTCGAGCGCTCGGTCCTAGAGCTTCCGCGCATCTACCTCAACGGCGGACGACGCGGCTACCTCGTCTCGATCGAGCCCTCGGTGCTCGTGTCCGTGCTCGCGGCATCGCCCGTCGACTGCGCGCTCGAAGACTGAGCGGCCGGCTCGCGATCGCGACGCAAGTCCTCGACGACGCGGCCGTCGCGCATGGTTACGACGCGCGGCATGCGCTCGGCGAGCCGCTCGTTGTGCGTGACGATCACCATCGTGGTGCCGAGATCGCGGTTGAGCGTCGAGAACAGAGCGTTCATCTGCTCGCTGTTCTCGGTGTCGAGGTTGCCCGTCGGCTCGTCGGCCAACAGCATCTTGGGCCGCATCGAGAGCGCCCTCGCCAGCGCGACGCGCTGCTGCTCTCCGCCGGACATTTCGCTGGGCCTGTGCGAGATGCGGTGGCCGAGGTTCACGCGGTCGAGCAGCTCTTTGGCGCGCGCTTCGAGCGTCGAGCGCGGCGTGCCTCGGATGATCCCGGGCATCATCACGTTTTCGAGCGCGGTGAACTCGGGCAACAAGTGGTGAAACTGAAACACGAAGCCGATGAGCTCGTTGCGCAAGAGCGCGAGGTCGGCGCCGGACATGTTTCGCGTGTCTCGCCCGTCGAGCCAGAGCTGGCCGCTCGTGGGTCGGTCGAGCGTCCCGATCAAGTGCAGGAGCGTGGATTTGCCCGCGCCCGACTTGCCGACGATCGACATCATTTCACCGCGTTCGATCCGCAGCGAAACGCCCTTGAGAACCTCGAGCTCCTTGCCGTCCTGCGTGTAGATCTTTCGCAGGTCGCGCACCTCGACGATGGCCGTGTCGTCCATGCCCATCAGCCGAACCGCATCCCTTCTACTGGTCGCATCCGCGCCGCGAGGATCGCGGGCAGGATCGTCGCGACGAGGCAGAGCCCGACCGCGATCGACCAGATCATTCCGAAGTCCGAGACCGCGACGTACACCGGCAAGCGGTCGATGTAATAGACCTCTGGATCGAGCGGAATCCCGAGGACGCGCACCATCGTGCAGACGAGCCACGCAGTGCCGGTGCCCAGCGTTCCGCCGACGAGGCCGATCAAGAGCCCGACGTTGATGAACACCCTGGCGACGAAGCCATCGGTCGCGCCCAAGGCCTTGAGCAGCGCGATCTCTCGGCCCTTCTCCATCACGAGCAAGAGCAGCGTCGCGAGGACCGCGAAGCTCGCGACGAACACCGCTACGCCGAGCAGGACGAACATCATGAGCTTCTCGAGCTTGAGCGCGCGAAAGAGATTCTTGTTGAGCTCTTTCCAGTCGCGCACGCGCAGGTCACGGCCGCGCGTGGCGGGCCCGATGCTGCTCGCGACTTGCTCCGCGGTGTCCACATCGGCGACGCGCACCTCGATGCTGGTGATCTCGTCGCTGCGATAGTTGAAGAACTGCTGGCCGTCGCCGATCGTCACGAACGCGTACTTCGTGTCGTACTCGTACATGCCCGTGTAGAAGATCCCGGCGATGCGAAAGAGCTGCGTTTTGGGCAGCGGACCCGCGGGCGTCATCATCCCGCCGAACGGAGAGACCACGCGAACCTCGTCGCCCACTTGCAAGTGCAAGTTCGACGCGAGCTCTCGTCCGATCACCATTCCCGGAACGACGTACGCCCCCGGCGTCGGCGTCGGCAACGGCGGCAGCGGAGCCACTCCGGGCGGCAGCTCGTTGCGCGGTCGCGCTGTCGTTTGCGCGCCGCCTTCGCGCAGCCGCTCGGTGTCCCGCGGCGTCAACGGACGCGTGTCTTCGTAGCTGGGTTCGAGCAATCGAACGGGCTCGGTGAGGTACTCGATGCGACCGCGAATGAGCTCGCGACGGAGGTTGTCCGCCGCTCCTCCGCCACGCGGATCGATGCCGCGGAGCAACACTCCCGAGAGGTTGGTCTGCGAGGTCACCATCACCTCGCCCTGCACGAGCGCCGTCGCGCTGGTGACGCCGGGCGTCGCGCGCACGCGGTCGAGCATCGGGCGCCAATCAGAGAAGCCTCCGCGCTCGCGGTCGATGACGATGTGCGCGTTGTTTCCGAGGATCTTGCGCTTCAAGTCGTTGCCGAAGCCGGCCATCACGCTGATCGTGAGGCACAGGCCGAAGCTCGAGAGCCCGACACCCAAGAACGCCAGGAACGAAATCGCCGTCAAAAACCCGCTCTTTCGCGCGCGAAGCTGACGCACGGCGACCATCATCGCGCCCGCCGTGCGCTCGAGCATGTCGAAGAGCGCGGGCAGCCACACGAAGCTCGAGACCAAGAGCGCCTCGACGCCCAGGCCGATCGCCGAGAGCTTGATGAGCGCGGGCTTGATCGGGTTGACCTCGGGCTCGAGCTGCACGAGCCGACCGGCGGACGCGATCGCGAAGACCGAGACGCGCACGAGCAGGGCCACGGTCGCGAGGTCGAACCCGCCGCGCAGCCATCGAGCGCGGCGACGAAGAGCAAGGTGCAGCACGATCGCGAGCACGCCCACGAGCACGGACAGGCCCACGACGGCGGGCAAGATCGTGTCGCTTCGCGTAAACAGCGCGTAGATCGGCCGCATCGACTACTTCGCCTCGGGGCGCATCGCCGGAAAGAGAATCACGTCCCGGATCGACTTCGCTCCCGTGAGCGCCATCACCAGTCGATCGACGCCGAGGCCGAAGCCTGCGGCGGGCGGCATTCCGAACTCGAGCGCGCGGATGTAATCAGCGTCGAAATCCATCGCTTCGTCGTCACCTCGCGAGCGGTTGTCGAGCTGCGCGCGAAAGCGTGACGCCTGATCGTCCGGGTCGTTGAGCTCGCTGAACGCGTTGCACAATTCGCGGCCCTCGACGAACAGCTCGAAGCGGTCGCACATCTCGACTTCGATCTCGCCGTACTGCTCGCGCTGCTTGCTCGCGTCCTTCTTGCGCGCGAGCGGCGAGACGTCGAACGGGTAGTCCACGACGAAGACCGGGACGCTCTTGTTGCTCGCCGCGTCGCGATAGCGCAGCGAGAGGTACGGCTCGGCGAACAGCTCGTAGAGCGCGAAGAGCAGCTCGCCCGCGGTGCGGGACTTCGCGAGGTACGCGCGGCCGTCGGGCGTCACGCCCTCGGAGACCGAGAGCGCCGCTTGCTTGGCCGCGTGCCAATCGCCGTTGCCTCCGAGCAGCGACCACTGCAGACGAATGACCTCGAGCGAGCCGTGCAGCGCCTCGCGGACGAGGTCCACCATGCGCTTGCGTTCGAAGCGCTCGAACGTGAACGGGCGGTGCTCCAAGAACTGCGGAAACCGCTCGGTGACCCGCGCGTCGACGAACCGCAAGAGCTCTTCGGTCATGGCCATCACGTCTTCGTACGTCGCGTAGGCCTGATAGCTCTCCACCATCGTGAACTCGGGGTTGTGCCGAACGCTCATCCCCTCGTTGCGAAAATTGCGGCCGATCTCGTACACGCGGTCGAAGCCGCCGACGACCAATCGCTTGAGGTAGAGCTCGGGCGCGATTCGAAGAAACAAATTCACGTCGAGCGCGTTGTGGTGCGTCGAGAAGGGCTTGGCCGTCGCTCCGCCGCGCAGCGGATGGAGCATGGGCGTCTCGACCTCCATGAACCCGCGCTGGTCGTAGAACGCGCGGATCGACTGCACGATCAGCGAGCGCGCGCGAAAGACCGCAGCCACTTCCTCGTGGTTCTCGATGAGGTCGCGGTAGCGCTGGCGGTAGCGAATCTCGACGTCCTCGGTCGTGTCGAACTTCGCGATCGGTCGAACGGACTTCGTCAGCGGTCGAACGCCCTTGGTCTGGATCGAGAGCTGCCCGGTCTTGGTGCGCATCGGAGGCCCTTCGGCCAGGACGATGTCGCCTGCGTCCACGAGTTCGAGCGCCGCCCAATCAGCCTCGCTCACGTCCTTCTTCGAGATGAAGAGCTGGATCTCGCCCGTTCCATCGCGGAGGTTGATGAACTGCAGCTTTCCCTGGCCGCGCTTGAGCATCACGCGGCCCGCGACCGAGTAGCGAATGCCCTCGCTCGCCAGCACTTCGAGCTTCGCTTGATCGTGCTCGGCGTGCGTCTCGTTGATCGCGTGCAGCCGGGTGATGGGGCCTGTGTCGTTTCCGTACGCCGAATGGCCGTACTCCGCCCAGCGAGCGCCCTTCTCTCGGCGCTGGGTCATCATCGATTCCAGATCGCTGCTCGCAGAGACTTCGCTCGGGGTGGGATCGGTTTTGCTCGCCATGACTTCGGTGGCGCAGAGAACCATCACCCCCCGCACGCGCGCAAGCGTCGAGCGCGTCGCCGCAGCGGTCAGCGACGACGAACGGGGATGGTCACTCCCTCGCGGATCGTGTCGCCGCCCGCGGTGCTCCAGTCGTGGATGCGCTTCTCGCGCAGCGCCATCGCGCCGACGAATCCGAGGACCAAGAGCACGACGAACGCGATGGTGAAGTGCTTTCCGTTCAAGCGAGGCTTCGACGAGCCCGCGGGAGGAAGCGGGATCATGGCGTCTCGCTCGCAGCGACCATCAACGCCACCAGTTGCCCAAGCGGCTCGATCGGACGCGACACGCCGCCAGCGATCACCCGCGCTTGCACGACACCAGCTTCGTCAATCCACACCGAGACGCCATCAACCACGGTTGGCTCAGCATTCCCCTTGTTCTCAAAGTAAAGCCATTCGAGCTGTGTTGCGACGACCGAGTTGTCCTTGAGCGCGCCGAACGTGCACGAGCCCTTCGGACGACGCGCGAGAAAGTACGTGTGGCTCCGAACCATGCGCCCATCTCTGCCGCGCCAACGAGCGTCGCGCAAGAGCCCTTTCGCGATCAGCCGCGAGGACGGTGCGCGAAGTACGCCCGAAGCGCAGGCGCGACGTCCGCGATCGCCTTCGCGCGGTGCGAGATCGCGTTCTTCACGGACTCGTCGAGCTCGGCCAGGGTCTGCGTAAATCCCTCGGGAATCAGCAGCGGATCGTAGCCGAACCCGCCCGTTCCCCGAGGCTCGGTGATCACCCTTCCGCCGCACGTCCCGAGCCCCACGAGCACGCGATCGCCGAGCGCGCCGCGGACGTCCGCGACCGCCACGCAGCAGCGAAATCGCGCGCCGCGCAGCGCCTCGCCAACCCCTCGCATCGCAGCGATCAGCGTCTCGCGGTTGGCCGCGTCGCGACCGTGCGTCCCGCCGAAGCGCGCAGAGAACCAGCCGGGCGCGTGTCCGAGCGCGTCGACCTCGAGCCCCGAGTCGTCCGCGAGCGCGATCATGCCCGCGCGCTTGGACGCCTCTCGCGCCTTCGCGACGGCGTTGCTGCGGTAGTCCGCCCCGGGCTCGTCCAGGTCGTCGATGCCGACGTCCTTCAACGACACCAGCGAAAATCCCTGCAAGAGCTCGCGTAGCTCCCGCAGCTTTCCCTGGTTGGCCGTCGCGACGAGCAGCGTCTCGGCCATCAGCGCGCCATCAGGTCGAGCACGTTCACGCCCACCTTCGCGAGCGCTTCTTTCTGCAAGCGCCCGAGGTGGATGATCCCTTCGAGCGCCATGTCCACGAGCGCGTCGACCTTCTTTCGGTCGATCGGCGCCGTCTCTGCGGTGCACTGGATCTCGACGATCTTGCCCGAGTCCGTCGCGACCACGTTGAGGTCCATGTCCGCGCGCGAGTCCTCGTCGTACGCGAGGTCGAGCATCGCGCGGCCGAACGCCTCGCCCGCAGAAACCGCAGCGACGCGGCCACGAACGGGGCCCTGCGTGATCGCGCCGCGCTTCTTCAGCTTGTCGATGGCGATCATCAACGCGACCATCGATCCGGTGATCGAAGCCGTGCGCGTCCCGCCGTCCGCTTCGAGAACGTCGCAATCCACGTGAAACGTGCGCTCGCCGAGCGCCGGAAGGTCGACCGCCGCGCGCAGCGCGCGACCGATCAAGCGGGCGATCTCTTGCGTGCGGCCTCCGAGCGGACGGCCGTTGAATCCGTCGCGCGATTGGCGGCGACCACCTGCGCGCGGGTGCATGAGGTACTCGGCCGTGACCCAGCCCTTGTTCTGCCCCTTGATGAAATCGCGCACGCCCTCTTCGACGCTCACGGTGCAGAGCACCACGGTGTTTCCCGCGCGGTAGAGCACGCTGCCCTCGGAGCTCTTGTGCCATCCGGGCTCGATCGTCACTGATCGAAGCTCCGTATCTCCTCGCCCGTCTGATCGCGGCATCGTCTGCTCTCTTCTGTTCTTCTCGGTGAATGGCGCACGCGACGACGAACGCTCGTCCTCGCCGCGCGCACGCATAGCACGACCGTCACCCCGGAAACCACAGCACGAACCGCGCTCCGCTCTTGGCCCCGACGGCGTCTTCGACGCGGATGGTCCCGCCGTGCCCCTGCACGATCTCGCGCGTGAGCGAGAGGCCGAGCCCGGTCCCTTTCTCTTTGGTCGAGACGAACAGCTCGAACAAGTGGGCTTTCACTTCCGTCGCGAGGCCCGGCCCGTTGTCTTGCACGACGATCTCGACGCCGCCGCGCTCGCTCGTAGCGGTGAGCAAGATCTTCGGCTCGTCGTTGTCCGCGATCGACTGCGATTGCAGCGCCTCGCGCGCGTTGCGCAGCAAGTTGAGCAGCGCCTGGCGAAGCTGCCCCTCGTCCACCGCGGCAAACGCCGGCTCCGAGGCCTGCACTTCGAGCGCGACGCCCGCGCGCTCGACCTCGGCGCGAACGAAGCTCGCCACGTCACGCACGAGCGCCGCGACGTCGTCACGCTCGAGCCTCGGCTTCGGAAGGCGCGCGACGCGCAAGTACTCCTCGGTGACGCTCGTGAGTCGATCCACTTCGCGCTGCATCGCGATCACGAGCTTGCGCTCTTCGACGGCGTCCTCGCGCTGCGCGAGCTCGTCCGCGAGCAGCTCGGCGTTGAGCGCCAGAGACGTGAGCGGGTTGCGAACCTCGTGCGTGACGTGCGCGGCCATGCGACCGATCGCCGCGAGCCGCTCGTTCTGCAAGAGCCTCGAGCGGGCTTGTTCGCGCTCAGTCACGTCATCGAGCACCACCAGCGCCCCGCGCCCAGCTCGTCCGGGCACTACAAACGGCACCACCAACCCATCGAGCGCGCGCTCTTCGAACTTCACCGACTCGAAGCTCTGCCCGCTGACTCCGTCGATCACCGCGCGCACCGCCTCGGCCACGCCTTCGACCGCGCCGAGCGGCCCGTCCTCGACCGAAATCCCCTCCACGGCTCGGTCCCCAAAGAGCGATCGCGCCGCAGGATTCGCGCTCTCGACCACGCCCGCGCTCGAGACCACGATCACGCCCGAGCGCAGCGTCGCAACCACCTGCTCGAGGTGCCGCTCGGCCGCGCGGATCTGCGCCGCTTGCTCTCGCAGCGCCGTGTCCCGGTCGCGCACCGCGCGCACCATCGTGTTGAACTCGCCCGCGAGCTCGCCGATCTCGTCGTCCCGCGCGGACACCGCGCGCTCGCTCAAATCTCCCTTCGCCACGCTCCTCGCGCGAGCGGTCAACGCCACCAACGGATCGAGCGCTCGACGCGCGCTCACGAGCATCACCACCCCGAACCCCAGCGCGATCGTCGTCGCCGCCACGAGCAGCTGCAGCGTCGATCGCTGCTCGTTTGCCGCCTCGATCGCCAGCTCGCTCATCCGCGCCTCGATCGCCCGCGAGGCGTCGCGCAGCGCCGCGAGCGCCGTCTGCTCTCGCGCGCTCAGCTCACGATAGCCGCGCGTCGCCGAGCGCGCGTCGCCCAGGGCGAGCGCGTCGAACACCTCGGTGTACCTCGACTCGGCCTCGCGAAAGACCCGATCCACCACGGACAGCTGCCCCGAGAGCTGCTCGATCAACGCCCGATCTCGCGGGGTCTTCGCGTCGCCCCGCGCGCGCTCGAGCTCTTCGCGCGCTCGGGTCAACACCCGCTTTCGCGCGCGCCTCGCGGCGTTGAGCCACGCGCGCGACGCCGGATCACGGGTGGCCGTCGCGCGCTCGAGCAAGACGTCCATCGTGTCCTGGTTGTTGTAGAGCCGCTCGAGCTGCGACGAGAGCGGGAGATACCGCTGATTCTGCAGCCTCAACGCGGTGGCGGCGCGCGACTGACGATAGACCGCGTAGCCGCCGACGACCGCGAGCGCGGCGAGCACCGCGAAGAAGCCCGCGACGATGTCCGTTCGAACGCTGCGACGCGAGGACAACCAGCGGCTCCGTTCAGCGAAGGTTGAGCTGCGCCGCGAGCGCGCGAACGTCCGCGTCCGTCGCCGCGAGCCGCATCGCTTCGCGCGCGCGTCGCTCGGCCGATCGACGGTCGTTTGCCGCGAGGTGCACGCGCGCGAGGCCCACGAGCGCCTTCACGCGCAAAGGAGGCGGCGGCTCGAGCGCGAGCGCGCTCTCGTACTCGAAGACGGCGTCGGGCCGAGCGTTGGTCTCGGCCATCGCGCGGCCGAGCCACACGTGGGTCTGCGCCTCTTCAGGGTCGACGTATCGCGCGTGATCAGCGAACGAGCGAATCTCTTGCCACTGATTGGCCGCCGCGAGTCGCTCGAAGAGAGTGCGAAGCGCCTCGCGGTTGTGCTGATCGAGCCGCACCACCTGGCGAAGCGCGGCGAGCTGGTCTTGCGGTCGATTCGCGCGTTGGTGCAGCTCGGCGAGCGCTTCGTACGGGGCGCTCTGCGTCGGGTCGAGCCGCGTCGCCGCCTCGAGCGCAGCGCGATATCGCGCCTCGTCACGCGCAGCGCGGGCCGCTTGCCACTCGAGCTCTCGCAGCTCGTAGCCGTCGGCGCGCGCGCGAAAGATGGCGTCGAGCTCCGAGAGCACCCCGCGAGCGTCGCGCTGCGCGACGGCGAGCTGCGCTTTGACGTAGTGGGCGAGGACGTTGGCGCTGTCCGCTTGCAGCGCTTGCTGCGCCCAGCTCGTCGCGGCGTCACGATCGGCGGCGACCATCGCGGCGGCGGCGGCGCGCGCCTTGTGGCTAGCGGTCGCGGTCGGCGCCTGCGCCTCGCGCTCGATGCGCGCGCGATCGCGAAACTCCGAGGGAGCGAAGGAGAACTGCCCTCGAAACCGCTGCAGTCGATTTCGTGTGTGCTCACGAAACAGCCGATCGAGCTCGTCGGCGCTGACGCCGAGGCCGCGCTGGATCACGTCGGGCGTCGCGAGGTTCTGCCCCCACAACGGAAGAAGCGCGGCGACGCGGTCGAACGTGTACCGGTCGATCATAAACTCGACCAGCTTCGACGCAGCGTAGTACGCGACGATCACGTCTTCGCCCGAGCGCGCGTGGGTGAACGCCGTGTTCATGTCGGCCACGCGCGGGATGCGGCCACCCTCGACCGCCTGCAAAAGCTCTCGGTCCATCTCGCGAGCCCACTCGGGGTGCGAGTGAAACGACTCCCATTCGCTCAGCCCCTCGGTGAACCACCGAGGGACGCGCGAGCGCGAGAGCTGAATGGCGAACACGTGCCCGAGCTCGTGCCAGAGGATCTGCGCCCAGTTGAAGCTCGCGGCGCGGGGCGAGATCGCGGTGATCACCTTTCCGAAGCACACGCCCTGCACGCCGATCTCGGGCAGCCCCGCGGTGCGCACAGAGAAGTGTTCGGTCTCGGCGAACATCTCGATCCGCAGCGGCCCTTGCGGGGTGAAGCGATAGCGCCGAACCATGTCGTCGTACGCCTGTCGCATCAGCCGCGGAACGTACCGACTCATCACCGCTCGCTCGTCGTTGTGATAGCGAAACACGAACGGCGCCTGCGTCTCTGTCGAGTACTGCTGCGCGATCGTGTCCTCGTACAGGTTGAGCATGTTGTAGACGCGGACGTTGTATCGATCGCTGCGAAAGCTCTCGTTGAGCTCTTGCAGCCCGTTGTCCTCGTCGCCCGTGCGCAACAGGTTCATCCCGAGCTGCGCGCGCATCCAGCCCTGCAGCCGCCGATCCTGCGCGATCGCGGGGCGCGCTAGCCCCTCGCGCATGAGCGTCGCCGCCTCTTCGTAGCGGTGCGTCCAGTCCGCGAACTCAGCGAGCATCGCGTACGCGTCGACGTAGACCGGCGAGACGCGAAACACCTCTTCGATCGCGCGACGAAAGCCCGCCATGTCGCTCGCGACGAAGCGAATCGCAGCCTTGGTCGCGAGCGCCTCGAGCGAGCGCGGGTTGATCGCGAGCGCGCGATCCGCGAGCCGATCGGCCTCGGTCACGTTCTCGTCGCGAAGGACCATCTGCGCGCGGACCGCGAAGGCCTCTGCGAGGTTGGGATTGACCCTCAACGCCTCGTCGAGATCCTCGTTTGCCTTGTTGAAATCCAGGTCGTTCGCGAGGCGCGTCTGCGCCATCAGCAGCCGCGCCCGCGGCGAGTGCGCGTTGATCTCGAGCGCCTCGCGCAGCGACTCGCCCGCGTGCCCCATGTCCTCCTTCGAGAGAAACAGCTCAGCGTGCTCGATCAGCGTCTCGACCCGACGACGATCGGCGTTGATCGATCCGTTGAAGGCGTCGTTGGCGTCCTGCACGGAGTTGAGCGCGCGCATCGCCATCCCGAGGTACATCAGCGCCTCGGCGTCCCGCAGGACCGCGGTCCGCGGGTTCGGTCGATTCGGCGTCGACGGGTGGTCTTCTTCTTCCTGCTGCGCGTCGTTGTATTCGTCGACGAGCCCCTGCGCGAGATCCTCGGCTTGATCGCGACGCCCGAGCCGCGCGCTCCACTGCCCCGCCAGCGCGCGCGCGCGCCGCGCGACCGAGACGCGCCGCGGGTCGAGCGCCTGCCGCCACTTCGCGATGCCCTCGTCGTACTGTCCGACGGCGACCAGCGCTTCGCCTTCGATCGTGAGCCCTTCGACCCGCGTCGCCGGCGCCCGCGCGAGGCGCTGCGCGAGCGCGCGAGCGTCGGCGTAGCGGCCCGTCTCGACCAACAGCCGCGCGAGCAGGACGTCCGCGTCGTTGCGCTCGCGCCCCGCGATCGCGCGCAAGAGCGTCTCGGCCTGCGCGTACTCGCCGCTCGCGAGCGCCGTCCGCGCCGGGCCCAGATCCGCGTGCGTGACGCTCGGCGCCGTCGAGAGCGCCACGAGGGTTGCGAAGACAGGCCCAATCCAGCGGCGTTGCATCGTGTGCCCCGATCGTTGCACGCGAACGACCGGATCGCATCCCCCGATGCTACTCGGGCAAGATGATGCCGCGCGCGCGCAGCTCGTCGCGGTGGTCTTCGATCACCGTGAGAAATTCATTGGCGCAAAACGGGTCGAACTGCGTCCCCGAGCAGCGCTCGATCTCGCCCGTCGCGACGTCGTGCGGAAGCGCCTTGCGATAGCTGCGATCGCTGGTCATCGCGTCGTACGTGTCCGCGACGGAGATGATCCTGGCGATGATCGGGATGTGCTCGCCCTTCAGCCCGAGCGGATAGCCGCGGCCATCCCAGCGCTCGTGGTGCAGATGAACGCCCGGGATGATCGGGTGCAGAAACCGGATCGGCTCGAGGATGTCGCGCCCGTAGCCGGGGTGCTTCTTGAAGATCTCGTACTCTTCTTGCGAGAGCTTTCCCGGCTTGTTGAGGTTCATCACGCAGCCGATTTTGCCGATGTCGTGCATCAGCGCGGCCTGGCGGACCACCTCGACCACGTCTGGCGGGAGCTGCACGCGACGCGCGAGGATCTCGGCGTACACCGCGACGCGATCGGAGTGTCCCGCGGTGTAGCGATCCATCTTGTCGATCGCGCGCGCGAGGCCCTGGATCGTTTGGTTGAAGGTCGCCTTCAGGTCTTCGTAGAGCCGCGCGTTTTCGATCGCCGCAGCCGCGCGCGAGCCCACCATCGCGAGCAGCTTGCGCTGCCCCTCGTCGAAGCGATGCGAGGCCGTCAACGAGACCGCCGCGATCACGCCGATGAGCCTCCCGCGCACGCGCAGCGGAACCGCCGCCAGCGAATGCACCGTCACGCTCTCGTCGACCGTTCGAAAGAACATCCGCGCCCGCGCGCCGTGCACGAGCAACACGCCCGCGTCTCGAAAGAACTCAGCGAACGCCGGCCCTTCGAGCTCGATCAACGACGCCTGCTCGGCGCTCGCCTCGGGGCGATGAAACTCGGTGCTCTCGGCGCGCGTCCGCTCGAACCACCCTGTCTCGGGGTCGTCCAACAGAACGCTGCACACGTCCGCGCGCACGTCGTGAATCGCCGCGTCTTTGACGGTGCCGAGCACCTCTTCGAGCGAGAGCGACTGCGAGATCGCCTCGCTCACTTTGTAGAGCGAGAGCGACTCTTTGAGCCGAAGGTTCTCCGCGTCGAGCCTGCGTTTATCCAGGGCGCGCTGGATGGTGTAGACCACCTCTTCGCCCTTGAACGGCTTGAGCACATAGTCGAACGCTCCGCGCTTCATCGCGTCGATCGCCGTATCGACCGTCCCGAAGCCCGTCATGATCACGGTGATCGTGCTCGGGTTGTTCTTGCGGATGCTCTCGAGCAGCTCGAGGCCGCCCACCTTCGGCATCTTCAGGTCCGAGATCACCACGTCGAACGGCTGCTTCGACAGCTCGCTGAGCGCGGCGCTCCCGTCTTCTGCCGTCCGCACCGAGAACCCTTCGAGCGTGAGGAAATCCGCGAGAATCTCTCGAATCACCCGCTCGTCATCGACGACGAGAACCCGCGGTGCGCTGTCGATCGACGCGCTGTCCATTGCTACCTGTCGGGGATTTTCGGAGACAACCCCCCCGCCTGTCCATCACGGATTTCGCGTCGATCACTTATCCGCTGCGGTGACGCTCGCTTGCGGGCCCTCGCCTTGCGCGGCCCGCACCGGTGGTGCTACCCGGAGCGCTCATGAGCGGAGCGCGCGTTCGAATCGCGGTCATCGTCTATGCGGCGCTCGCGGCGCTCGCGACGATCGGCTGCGCGCTCGCTGGCCGCTCGGCCTGGCACCTCGAGCGCACCGCGTGGGGCTCGCGGCTCGTCTCGCTCCCGCTCGCGCTCGCGCTCGGCGCGCTGGTCGGGCTCGGCACGGTCATCGCGACCCGCGCGCTCTCGCGACGCTCTCGTTGGGGTCGTGCGCTCGCCGCAGAGCTCACTGCCGCCGTCGTGGGCCTCGATCGACGCTCGGTCTTGTGGCTCGCGATCGCGTCCGCCACCGGCGAAGAGCTCTTGTTTCGCGGCGCGATTCAGAGCGGTCTCGTCGATCACGGCGGGCTCGCGCAAGGGCTCGCGCTCACGTCGCTGCTGTTCGGCGCGATGCACGTGCCCGCGAATCGTCGGCTCGTGCCGTGGACGCTGATGGCGATGGTGATGGGCGTCGTGTTCGGGCTGCTCTACGTTTGGACTGGAGAAATCCTCGCCCCGCTGCTCGCTCACGCCGTGGTCAACTACGCCAACCTGCACTTCTTGCTGGACCGATCGTCAGCGGTCTCGCCCCACGCTCGGCGCGATGATCGTCGTGCGCTCCCGCGATCCTGAGTTGTTCGGGGCGGACAAGATAAACGGCTCGGCGTTGAAGGTCCCGCACTGTCGCTCGCTGCGATAGAAGCCCCAGTGAATGTACACCTTGCCGTCCGCCGAACGGATGGCCTCCGGCGCGTTGCCGAACGGAGCGCTTCGACGAACGGAGTTCATCGCCGCGACGTCGAACATGGTGTTGCCGCTCGTGCGAACGATCCCGATGCGCGAGACGCGGCCGTCGCGCTCGAGCACGATCTCGACGGTGTTCATCAAGCGCGGGTCGTTCAGCGGATTCTCTGAGCCGCTCGCGTCGAGGCTCGCGAGAAATCCATCGGCGAACAGCCGGTGAATCCGGTGGTGCATTTGCGAGAGGTACGTGGCGAACGGCGAGGCTCGCGTGCGAAGCGCCGTTTGATTTCCGACGCGCACAGACTCGACGTAGTTCTCCATCCCTTCGCGAAGCTGCTGCCAGCTCTGCGTCGGACTCTCGCCGCGCGCCTGCGTGCGTCGCTCGCGCGCCTCGCGTCGCTCTTGCTCTGCGGCGCCACCGAACGCACGAGCGTAGTCCGTCGACGCAGGAGAGAGCGCCGCGACCGCCCCCGCCGCGCCCTGCCCCGCGACGCCCACGCGCGCCGCCGCGGATGAGCCACCCGAGCCACCCGCGCCGTTCGCTCCGTTTGCGCCCGCTTGCGCCGTCGATCGCTCGGGACGAAGCGCGTACTGCCCCCACACGCCTTCGCTCGCGGCAAAGACACGGTTCGCGGCGATGCTCTCCGTCGCCGCTCCCGCCGCTCCCGCAGCTCGTCCGCCCGCCTGCGCAGCGGCGCTCGCCGAGGTCGTCGCGTTGTTCGACCCCTGCTGCGTGCTCTGCGCGCTCGTTCGGCCGCCGACGTGCGTGGCCTCTTGGCTCGTGTCCGCGCCCTGTCGATTGCGACGACCGTCGTGCACGTCCTCGACGCCGGCCCCCTGCCCCGGAGCGCGCTGCGCGGTCGCAGCGTGCTGGGGATTCGCGTTGTCTTGCTGCGTTCCACGAACGGGCGCGCGCGTCTCGACCTGCACGTTGTTGTCGCGCTCGGCGATGTACCGAGCGTCGTCCGCGCGCTGGTTGTTCGACTGACTCTGCTCGACCGCCTGCTGATGCATCGGCGGCGGTGGTGGTGGCGGTGGCGGCGGCGGTGCCGGTGCCGTCTGCAACATCGTCGGAACGGTAAACCGCTCCCGCTCCCGCTCCCGGCGCTCGTCCTCGCGTCGCTCGATCTCCCGCTCGCGCTCTTCGCGCGCACGTCGCTCGCGCTCGCGCTCGGGCTCGGGTGCGACCACCGGAGATGCGCCCGCGTCTCCTCGCTCATCCGTGCTCGGCGGCGGCGTTGCAGCAGGCTCGAACGACAGCTCGACGGGCGGCGCAGGGCTCGGTCGCTCGGCGATCACCGCTTGCGCCCGATGCGCAGGCGAGACGAGCAGCCCCACACCGGCCGCCCCGTGCAACGAGAGCGACGCCAACACGAACGCCAGCGTGGTGTTTGCGCCCGTGCGCCGCATGGATGATCGGGGATACCACTCGAAGACTGCCGCTGCAATTTCGCCTGCGGTTCGATGGCTGAAAGCGGGGCGCGACGAACTTGCGGGACGCATCGAACTTCAGAGGGCGTACGATTCACGAGTCAGCAGGTCGGTTCGCTCTAAGGGAGAGCGCTCTCTGACCGACTGCCACACCACGGCCATGGCAGACTTGCTCCCAGAAGAGACCCGCCAACTGCTCGAGCGATTCCACTTCGATCGAATTCCGTTCGAGACGCTTCGAGCGCGCCTGCGTTCGACCGAGGACCTCGAGTCGCTGCACCGCATCGAAGGCGCGATCACTCCGGCGCCCGACAGCGCCATCTTCGCCGCCCATGCGCGCGGCACCGATGAGCACAGCGCGCTCGACACCCACGGTCGCGCAGCGATCGCCCGCGGCGAGCTCGCGGTCGTCATCCTCGCGGGCGGAATGGCCACTCGATTCGGCGGCGTCGTCAAAGCCCTCGCGACGTTGGGCAAAGACACCGCGGTGCGGTTTCTCGACGCCAAGCTCGCAGACATCCATCGCTACCCAGGCATGGACGTCACGTTCATGACCTCGTTCGCGACGCACGACGCGCTCAAGGCCGCGTTCGCGCGCGAGGACGTCGAGCACCACCTCGCGCCTCAATTCGCATCGCTGCGTCTGTGCCGCGACGGTTCGCTCTTTCGCGAAGACGACGGAAACCCCTCGCCGTACTCGACCGGCCACGGCGACCTTCCTGCTGCGCTTCAAGCCGCAGGCGTGATCGACCGATGGCGCAACAAGGGCGTGCAAACCGCGCTCATCATGAACGTCGACAACCTCGGCGCCTCCGTCGACCCAGCGCTCTTCGGCCTGCATCAAACGCTGGGCGGAGAGATCACGGCAGAGCTCGTCCCCAAGCGCCCCGGCGACAAGGGCGGCATCGCCGCGATGCACGAGGGGCAAGTGAAGCTGTGCGAAGCCTTTCGACTGCCGAAGGACTTTCCGCACGACAAGATCCCGACGTTCAACACCAACACCCTGTGGATCAACATCGACGCGCTCGCCCGCGAAGAAGACCGCTGGACCTGGTGCGTCGCGCGAAAGACCGTCGACCAGCGCGAAGCCATCCAGTTCGAGCGCCTCATCGGCGAGATGACCTGGTGGCACAAGAGTCGATACGTGATCGTGCCGCGCGACGGCGCCGAGAGCCGATTTCTCCCAGTGAAAGACGTAGCCGACCTCGATCAGAGCCGAGCTCAGTTCGAAGACGTGCTTCGCAGGCGACTGGGACTCGAGCTGTGATCGGCCGCGGTTGAAGCCGCGTTGGCGCGATCGCCGGTCTCGCTGTCGCGCGAGCGTGTCGGGGCTGTTGTGCCTCGCTGAGCGCCGAAGCGCCGCGGAGCCTTTGGGGGCTTTGAGGGACAGCGATCGAACAGTCCCCGTCTCGGAGCGCGTGCGCGGCTCCGAGCCTCAGCCGCTCAGGCCTTCTTCTCTTCCACGTGGATCGGGAAGGCCGGCGTACCCTTCGCGCGACGCTCGCGCTTGTTACGCTTGCCATTCTTGCCCGCCTTGCGGCGGCGGATGCGGCTGGACTGCTGTGTGGCCGAGACCATCGTCAAACTCCTATGAAAACAGAGGGGCGCGGAAGCTACCTCCCGCGCCCCATTCGAGTCAACCCGTGCCCGGCGTGTCTTTTCGCTGAGGGCACCTTCGTGAAGCGCTCGCGATCAGCCTCCGGGCTGCGGCGCGAGCACGGAGAACGGATACACCACGCGCGAGCTCGGGCGCTGAACCGCGGGAAACCGCGCGGTTCGCAGGCGATTCGTGATGCAGTCGTTGGGCCCCGAACCCCACGGGCTCGACACCGCAGCGTTCGCCACCGAGCCGTCGCCGTTGACCGTGAGGATCGCCGTCGCCGTTCCGGTTTGGCCCTGCGCGCAGGCACGCACCGCGCTGTTGAACGGACCCATCGTGGACTGAACCATCGAGCGCGTGAGCTGCGGCGGAAGCGCTGCGGCCTGCGACGCGGCTGCTTGCTGCGAGGCCGCCGCGGCCGCCTGCTGACGATCACGGCCCGTCGCTCGGTCCATGAGCTCTTGCACCGAGAGAGGGCGACTCGCCCCCGTGGCAGCGCCGCCCGAGCCTGCTGGGGTCGTCGTCGGCGCGCTCGCGCCGGTCGTCGCTGCAGCGGTCGAGCTTCCGCGCGCCGCAGCGCCGCTGGGCGCTGCTTGCGTGGTTTGCGCAGGGCGCGCCGCGGTCGTGGTCGCCGTGGTCGTCGTGGCAGCGCCCGTGCTCGTCGCGGTCGTCGGGCGCTCGGCGGTCCCAGAGCTCCCCGATGCAGCCTCGCGAGTGCGGGTTGGAGACGCAGCGGCCACGCGTCGCTCGGCTTCGGCGCCGTCATTGGCAGCACGAGCGGCGCTTCCGCCGGCAACAGCGCCTTGCGCGAGGGCGGCGGCGGGCTCGGCGTTGGCGGGCGCCGCCCTGCCCTCTTCAGCGCGCGGAGCAGCGGGTTGATTGGCAGACTCCGTGGGAGCCGCAGCGGCCTGCTCGGGCTGGGGCTGCGCTGGGGCCTGCGCGTTGGCCGCAGGGTCCGCAGCAGCGGGCTGCGTGATCGCCGGAGGCTGCGTCGGAGCCGCGACCGACGGCTGCGCAGCGGGCGCGGCGCCCGCGTTGCCCGCGGTCGCGACCGGTGACTGCGCAGGAGCAGCGGACTGCGGCGCTTCAGCGTTCACCGAAGTCGTCGGGTTGTTTCCTTGGCGACCCGCGACGAACGCGATGCCCGCAGCGAGGCCGATGCCCGCGATCCAGATGACCGGGCTGGTCCCCTTCTTTTCGGCGACAGGCTCGGACGCAGCGGTGGACGCAGGAACCGCTTGCGCGGCCTTCTCGCTCTTGTCGGATTTCGCGGCCTTCTCGTCGGTCTTCGCGGCCTTCTCGGACTTCTCGGATTTCTCGCCCTTCTTCTCTGCGGGCTTGGCGGCCTTCTCGTCCTTCTTCCCGGACTTGGCTTCGGCCTTCGCCTCGACGGTCTTCTCCGCGGGCTTGTCTTCGCTCTTCGCTTCGGACTTCGGAGCGTCCTCCGACGCCGGCGGAACGGACGCGCGCTTCGCGATCGCCGCGAGGTGCTTGATGTCCACGATTCCGGAGCTCTCGTCCATGGCGTCGTCGGCGAGCGCAGGCCCCGGCCGCATCGAGACCGGCGGCGGCGGAACGCTGGCCGACGAGCCCGTACGGCTCGGCCGCATGAGGGCTGCGAGTCCCTCGAGATCGTCCTCGTTGTCCTGATCGTTCGACTGCGACATCTCGTGCTGCTCCGTGTGCTGACGGGAATTCTTCGAAGCTTCTCGCTCGTCCGCGAACGGCGCGGCGAACGGGTCGAAATCATCGGTGCTCAGAGGCTCATCGAGCCGCGCGAGCACGGCGTCGACGAACGCGTCGGTGGCAGGGGTGTCACTCGACGCCGCGGGCCACTCGCGAAGCGCGCGGTCCACGGCGAGAAGACCCTGGAAGTACGCGCGCGCTTGGGCGTCGCCCGCGATGAGCTTCTTCACCTTGGGATCGTCGGCGCCGCGATCCACCGCAGCCGAGAGCTCCCGCTTCAATTTATCGTCCACGAGAACCTCCCTTCTTCGGCTCTGCCGATGCTTGCGCGTCCATCGCTGCCAACCATTCGTCCCCGAGGGACTCTCGAAGTTTGCGCCGCGCTTCGTGCACGCGCCACGCGACCGTCCCCTCGCTGCAACCGAGGGACTCAGCGATGTCCGCGTACGGGACCTGCTCGACGCACGCCAGGATCAGCGTGGTGCGCAGCGATTCGCTCAGCGAGTCCATCGCCTTCATCAACGCTCGATACGCTTGCGTCTGCGCAGCGGAAGTGTGCGGATCGACCCCGTCCGAAACGGGCTCGGGCAACCTCGGGTCGTTGATGTCCGTCGTCTCGCGCTTTCGCGAGCGGCGGAGGTTGAGCGCCACGTTCACGCAGATCCGGTAGAGCCAGGTAAACAGCTCCGCTCGACCGTCGAACCGATCGATCGCGCGCCACGCACGAACGAAGGTCTCTTGCGTCACGTCGTCCGCTTCGCCACGACTGCCCGTCAGGTGCAGCGCGAGGCGATGGACGCGCGCGTGGTGCTTGCGCACGAGCTTGCCGAACGCGGTGCGGTCACCAGCGCGGGCTTGCTCGAGAAGCGTTGCATCGTTGTCTGTCATTCGCGCGGCTCGCGCCCACGGAGGCCAATGCGCTCGGGCGCGCGCTCGTCGCACGGCCGGCCGGCCGCCAGCAGGCAGCAGGGTGGTCGACCCTCGAACAGAAGGCCGCAGAAAACCGCGACACCTCTCGCTCGATTGCGCGGGACCGTACTCCATCGTGCCCGTTTCAACAACATCACTTCGAGTTTCCTTGGGAGCCTTCTACGCGAGTTTTGTCCACGGGCTTCGCACAGAATTGACGGCCGTCCGAGAGCGCTCGTACGTTGCGACAGAGATCACTGTGACGAGCGACGACTCCGCCCCGAACGCCGAGGAAGACCACGACAGCGCTGTCGGGGATCGCCGAGGCAACGCGCGAATCCCCATCGCGCTGCGCGTCGAGTACAAGCGCGTCAACAGCTTCTTCGCGGACTACACCCGCAACATCTCCAAGGGCGGGACCTTCATCGCCACCGCGCGGCCGTTGCCGATCGGAACGGAGTTCGTCTTCGAGCTCTCGGTCCCCGATCTGCCCGAGCCGCTCAGGCTGAAGGGCGTGGTCGAGTGGCGCGTCGAAGCCCCAGAGTCCGACGCCGAGCAGCCCGCCGGGATGGGGATTCGCTTTCGCTACGAAACCACCGACGAGCGAGAGAAGGTCCACGCCGTCGTCGAAGCGCTCGCCGTCGCCAAGCTCGGCCCCGTCGTCGGAAAGAAGCTCCTCGACCCCTCGGGCTGAACGCGCGCGTGCACTGGCGCGGTACACTGCGCGCCCCCAGATCTATCGCAGTCGCCGTTCGCCGAGCCGCTGTCCGCTGACGAGCGCCGCCAACTCCTCCGTCAGAGGCGTCGAGCGTCTCATCGTCGTGGTCACGAGCGGCCGCGCGAGACGCGCTTCGCCACTGCAACCCAGAGCAACGCCATGAAGCAAGACGACATCGTCGAAGAGATCAACCGCCTGCGCAAAGAGCGCAACGCCATCATCCTCGCGCACTACTACGTCGACGGCGAAGTGCAGGACATCGCCGACCACGTCGGCGACTCGCTGCAGCTCGCGCAAGCCGCGCAGAAGTCCAACGCAGACGTGATCGTGTTCGCTGGCGTTCACTTCATGGCCGAGACCGCGAAGATCCTCAACCCCCGCTGCACCGTGGTGTTGCCAGACCTCGACGCCGGATGCTCGCTCGCCGAAGGCTGCCCCGCCGAGCAGTTCGAGCGCTTCGTCAACAAACACCCGGACCACTACGTCATCTCGTACATCAACTGCTCGGCGGGCGTAAAAGCGCTCTCGGACTGCATCTGCACCTCGTCCAACGCCGAGAAGATCGTGCGCTCGGTGCCCGAAGGGCAGCCCATCCTGTTCGCTCCCGACCGCAACCTCGGCCGCTACCTCATCGAGAAGACCGGCCGCGAGATGACCCTGTGGCGGGGCGCGTGCGTGGTGCACGAGACCTTCTCCGAGCGGAAGCTCATCGAGCTCATGGTGCGCCACCCCGAGGCCGTCGTCATCGCGCACCCCGAGTGCGAAGAGCCCGTGCTTCGCCACGCGAAGTTCATCGGCTCGACCAGCGCGCTGCTCAAGTTCACCATCAGCTCGAGCGCCAAGGAGTTCATCGTCGCGACCGAGACCGGGATCCTTCACCAGATGAAGAAGGCCTCGCCCGACAAGACCTTCATCCCCGCGCCGCCCGACGGGACGTGCAACTGCAACGACTGCCCGTTCATGAAGAAGAACACCCTCGAAGCCGTGCGCAACGCGCTGCAGACGCTCTCGCCCGCGATCACCCTCGACGACGCGCTCGCAGCAAAGGCCAAGCGCTCGCTCGATCGAATGCTCGAGCTGTCGTAGCCGCGTTGACGATTGTGCGGCGAAAGGTACCCTCCGCCGCCCTCATGACGCTTCACGAGCTCTACCAACACTATCGCCACCTCACGGACCCGCAGGCGCTCGCCGCGTTCGGGCCCGCCCTCTACGCGATCCTCGGCATCATCGTCTTCGCGGAAACCGGCTTGCTCGTCGGCTTCTTTCTCCCCGGTGACTCGATGCTGTTCGCCGCGGGAGTCGTCGCCGCCACGACCCCCGCCCTGGACATCGTGAAGCTCAACGCCCTCTTGATCGTGTGCGCGATCGTCGGCGACGCCGTTGGCTTTCAAATCGGCGCGCGCGCGGGCTCGAACCTGTACAAGCGCGAGAAGAGCTTCTTCTTTCGACCGCAACACCTGCAGCGAACCAAGGAGTTCTACGAGAAGCACGGCGGCAAGACGATCATCATGGCGCGGTTCGTTCCGATCATTCGGACGTTCGCGCCGGTCGTGGCGGGCATCGCGCAGATGCCGTACCGCCGCTTCGCCATGTTCAACATCGCCGGCGGCGTCTCGTGGGTGCTCTCGATGACCTTGCTGGGCTATTTTCTCGGGCGAATCATCAACCCGAAGTCCGTCGACAAGATCGCGCTGCTCATCATCTTCATCAGCGTCCTGCCGCTGGTCTTCGAGTACCTCCGCCACCGCAAGTCCAAGCAAACGGCGCCCGAAGCCGCGAAGCCCGACGCGACGCCGAGCGCCGAGACCGCCGAGCGCTAGCGCGCGGCGCCCGCTTCGAAGGACTCCAGGCCACGATGAATCTCCTGGAAAATTTCACGCAAGCTGCGTCGCGTGAATCCCTCGCGCGCTACTTCGCCGCGAGCCCCAGGCGACGCTCGATGAGCGCGACGAGCGCGCGTCGAGCCTTGGTTCCCCGAAGATACTGAGCGCGCTCGGGGCCGTTGCCGAAGCGCGCAGCCTTGCGCTCGAGCCGCTCTCGCACGCTCGAGAGCAGAACGTCCGCGTCGCGCTCCCTGCCTTGCGCGAGCAGCACCCGAGCCTGCACCCAGCGAACGAAGGACTCTCCCTGCAGCGACTCTGCGCGCGGACCGAGCGCGCCTACCGCACGCGAGATCGTCTCCGCCGCGAGCTCGAGCTCGCCCACGCGTAGCCACTCCGACGCCATCGCCGCGCTGATCATCGCCACGACGCCGCCCACGCCGTCGCCCGCATCCAGCGAAGGAGCGACCGGACCCCCCTCGAGCGCCTGCAACGTCGCGCGCCGCGCGTCACACCACTGCGCGAAGCGCCTTCGGCCCGCGGCGTTGGCCTCGCTCGAGGTCTGCGCGCAATGCTGGACGGCTTCGTGCAGCGGCGCCGTTTCCGCCACCACCTCGCAGAACACCAGACTCACGAACATTCGAAGCGCCGCCGCGCGCACCAGCTCGGCGTCTGCCTGTGCGCGCTGACACTCTCTGCGCGCTTCGTCGATGAACCCCCCGCGCAGCAACAACAGCGCGTACGTCGCGCGGACCTCTACGATCGCCGCACGATTTCCGAGGACTTCAGCGTCGGCCAGCGCGCGCCGCGACTCGCGCAGCGACGCAGGAGCGTCCCCCGCCGCGAGCCTCGCCATCGCGCGAACACGTCGCGCGCGCACGCGCAAAAGCTCGTACCCCGCCCCGGCGTCGTCGAGCCACGAGACAGCCTCGTCGATCAACGCGACCGCCTCCGAGCCACGACCGTTCGCGATGTCCACTTCGGCCAGGCGAACGAGCGCCTGAACGCGCGCCGCGACGAAGCTCGCGTGGCTCTCTTCGAGCACCGCCCGCAGCGCTTCGTCCGCGTCGTTCAGGCGACCGAGCGCGAACAGCGCCTCGGCGCACACCGCTTGAGCGCGGATCGCAAACGTCGGATCCGAGCCGTTCGAGTCGCGCGCGGTCTCGGCGTCGGCCAACATCGCTTCGGTCTCGCCGAGCGCATCGCGCGCCGTCGCTCGAAGCAAGAGCGCCTCGATCGCGCCGTCCCCTTTGGGCTGCAGTTGCAGCGCGCGACTGCAGTGCTCGACCGCGTCGCGAAACGCGCTCTCGGACAGCGCCTTCTGCGCCGCGCGACGAAACTGCTCCGCCGCGTCGAGCGGCCGCGCCGCCGCGCTCAGGTGCTGCGCCAAGAGCGCAGGGTCTCGCTCCCCCACCGAGACGAGCCACTCGGCGGCGCGCGCATGCAAGAGCTCGCGCTCGTTCTCGACGAGCATCTGGTACGCAGCGTCGCGCGCGAGCGCGTGCGAGAACGTGTACTCCGTGCAGTGCGCGACGCGCGAGGACGATCGCATCGTGACGAGCTCGGCCCGCTCGAGCGCGATCAACGCGCTGCCGACCGAGCGAGACCCGCGAAGCGCAGCGACGCCTTCGCTCCAAAACGTCGGGCCGAACACGCTCGCCGTCTGCGCGACGCGGCGCACCTCGGGCCCGAGCGCATCCAGGCGCGCTTGCAGAACCGTGTGCACCGCTGCGGGCAACGCGACCAGCCCCCCCGCGCGCGCGCGCACGAGCTCTTCGAGAAAGAGGGGATTTCCTCCGGCCCGACGCACGAGCGAGCGACGCTGCTCAGGGTCGAGCGCCATGACCGACGAGATCAACGCTTCGCTCGCGCGATCGCTCAAGGGCGGGAGCCTGAGCTCGGTGCGCGCGACGGACCTCCACAGCGTGGGGTAGCGCACGCTGACCTCGGGCCGCGCGACGGCGAGCAACGTGAGGGGCTGCTCGGAGAATCGCCCGAACAACAGCGCCAGCGCGTCGACCGTCGCGCGGTCCGCCCAGTGCAGGTCCTCCACGGCGAGCACGAGCGGACGACGAGCGAGCGCAGCGGCGACGATCGCAGAGAGCGCCTCCATGTCGCGCTCGGAGCGCTCGTGGTGCGCATCCGCGCTGTGCAACGCCGGACGCTCGAAGGTCGTGTCGCTCACGCCGAAGAGCGAGAGCATCCCGTCGCGCAACGAGGCTGAGAGCGGACGGCCGAGCCACTGCTCAGCCCACGAGAGCGTCTGCGCCTCGGCGTTCTTCTCGTCGGTGACCCGCGCGAGATCTCGTAGCGCGTCGGTCAACATCGCCAGCGGAACATCCGATGACATCGGATCGCCCCGCAGCACCAACCAAAACGGCGGCGCCTCCAGCGTCCGAGCGCGCGCGCGCAGCTCTGCGAGCAGGCGACTCTTTCCGATCCCGGCATCGCCCACCACGAGCGCGCAACGAGCGCTCTGCTCGACGATGCTCTCGGCGACGAGCGCGTGCAGAAGCGCCAGCTCTTTGTCGCGCCCCACCATCGCGACCGACTGCCCGAGCACCTTGTGCTCGCGCTCGCTCGCGCCTTCACCGATCGCCTGCGATCGCGCGCTGACGATCCGCACCGTGTGCGCATCGACGGACTCGAGGTCGAACCGGTCGTCCAACCGCTCGGCCCCGTCGAGCCAGGCGAGCACCTCGTGAGACTTCGCTCGATCGAGCAACGTGGCCACGCGATCGATCAGCGCGCCGGCGCTCACGCTTCCGCCACGGAGCTCCGCCCAACCCGCGACGAGCGCGACCGCGCCCCCTTGCTCTCTCGACGCGAGCGCGAAGCGCGCGGCGAGATTGAGCTCGTCCCCGCGCGCGTGCTGCATGCCAAAGCCCGCGAGCACCGCGCCTCGAACCACCTCGACGCGGGCTCCGACGCCCTCGCAGCGACGGGCCCAATCATCGCGCTCGGGCTCTGCCATTTGCGCGGCGATCATCGCCACCCAACGACGCTCTCCGCGCGTGTTGGTGTTGGCCGACCCCGACGCGACCGTCTCATCGAGGCCGGGGTTGTAGCGAGGCGCCGAGTCGAGCCACTCGACGTACGCCGGATCCTCGAGAATGCGCGTGATCTCTTCGACGATGTACGTCGCGCTCGACGGGCGACGCGACGGGTCTTTGTCGAGCAACGACGCGACCAGCGTGTCGAGCCGCGAAGGAGCGCCGGGGTCCACCGACGCCAGCGGCGGCGCGGGGTCGAGCAAGACACGGCCCAACACGGCGACCGCGTGCGGGCTGGCGAAGGGCGTTTCGCCGGCGACGAACTCGAAGATCATCACGCCGATGGACCAGAGGTCCGCGCGAGGATCGACGCGGTCTCCGCGCACTTGCTCGGGGGACATGTACGCGGGCGTCCCGAGGATCGCGCCCGACTCGGTGAGCATCGAGCCGTCGACGACGTGCGCGACGCCGAGGTCCACGACGCGCGTCGGTCCTCCGTCCAACGGAACGAACACGTTCGTCGGCTTGAGATCCCGGTGCACGAGCCCCGCACGGTGCAGCGCGCCCGCGCCCTGCGCGACTTCGCGAAGGACCTCGAGCATCCGCCGACGCGTGACGCGCGGCATCGAGCGGAGGCGGCCGAAGTCCGTTCCGTCCAGCCACTCCGTGGCGACCCAGGGCTTGCCGCCTTCGTCCGTCCCGTGCGCGACGTACTCGACGACGTTCTCGTTGCGCACGCGCGAGAGCGCCGTCGCTTCTCGCAGAAATCGCGCGACGGAGGACGGCTCGTCGAGGTGTCCGTGCAGGCGTTTCACCGCCACGTCGCGCCCAGAACAGTCGTCCTTCGCGCGCCACACCTCGCCAAACGAGCCAGCGCCGACGCGGGCGATCAATTCGAAGCGAGCTCCCACTCGGGCTTGTTCAGCCATCGCGAGCCCGACTGTCGCTGCTACAAGGGCCACTTTGCAACAGCGACGAGCCGACGCGCGTGCGATCTGCGCGACGAACGCGCCGTAAGAACCGCGGATTCGATACGTTCACCGTGAGCATGCGCTCACTCGTGATCACACTTTGCGCGTTCACCGCGTGCGCAACCGCCCCGCGCGCGACGCCCACGGATTCAAGCAGGCTCGCCCCCGTTCGGCTCTCGAGCGCGCCCGTTCGCGGTGCACCGCGGCGTCCGCTGGGCGCTGGAGTCGCGATGGACCGAGCGTTCACCGTGGTGCGCGCGAGCCATCCCATTCAGTTTCCCCGCTCGTACTGGGTCGACGGGCAACTGTGGACCGTGTTCAGCACGGTCGCGCAGGACTCGATGGAGGCGCACGTGGCGAGAACGGACCTCGCGCGACGCGCGGTCGTCCGAACGGAGCTGCTCACGCCATCGAACCACGCGATGAGCGCCTTCGCCTCGCTCGCGCAGAGCCCCGAGCGCATCGCGATCGCGTACGACGACGACGGCTACGGCGAGCGAATGACTCGCTTCACGATGTTCGAACGACCGCGCGAAGGAGGACCGCTGCAACAACCGCTGATCGAAGCCGGGATGTGGGCCAACACCACCAGCGCTTCGATCGCGTACAGCCCCGCGCTGCGCGAGTGGGCGACGTTCTCTGCGAGCAACGAGCACGTGTGGTCCGTTCGCCTTCGCGCCGACGGAACGCTCATCGCCGGCAGCGGCATGCGGCTCGCTGCCCTGCGCTACGACCGTCGCTGCGGCGAGCGCTTTCTCTGGAACGGCACTTCCTGGATCGCCCTCGCGCACCGCGACGACGGGACGTTCGTCTTCGTCGAGCGCGGAGCGCAGCGGGATCGCGTTCGCCCGCTGGGGCTTCGCGCGCAAGGGGCGGTGAGCGACGCAGCGTTCGCCTTTCACAGCGGGCGCTACGCGATCGCGTGGATCGACGACGAAGGCGCGAAGGCCTCGATCGTGTTCGACGAGCAGCAGTTCACACGCCCGCAACCGCTGGCCAACGCGAACAGTCACCCTGGCGTCCCTGTGGTGGCACACGATGGAAGACAGTTCGTCGTGCTCTGGACCGAGACCGGCGAGCGCACGACCGTGCACCGCGCGTCGATCACGGAGGACGGCGTTCTCAGCGAGCCCGAGCTCTTCGCGAGCGACCCCGTCGAGCACGTGTGGTGGCCGCACATCACCCCGCGCGACGGCCAGAGACCAGCGGTGTTCACATTTCAAGTGGGCCAGAGCGAAGCGCGCGTGTGGACCGAGCGATGGGAGTGAGGGCGCGATTCGGTGCGACTCGCGATTGCCGCAGGACTCCTGGCTTGCGCAGCAATCTCGATTCGCACTGAAAATCGCAATCTCGCCGGTCGCGCGTGTGGACTACACGACTCCGACGATGTCTCCGTCTTCGAGTTTGACAGCGCGCCAGCGAGCAACGGTCGAGACGCCATCTCCAGCTTGCACGCAGTGCCATTGAGCGACATGCGAACTCCCGCTCGTGAGGCTGGGGGCAGAGTTCACGACGACGTCACCGACCTCTGCTTTTCGTGGCAGCGTCGCCGCAGTCGAAAGCGACGAAGGGTCGCTGCGCTGCTCACCAACGCGTACGCCGAGCTGCACGCCGCAGTGAGCTTCATTCGTCGAAGGCAGGGCGACGTGGCAGAGATTGTTCCTTCGATTTATGTGCAGGGTGAGCGCGCGAAGAAGAGCGTCGAAGCCGCGAAGGCCGACGAAACCGCGAAGCAAGCCAAGCCTTCGGACCCCCAAAAGCCTGGCGCCCCGAGCACGCCTGCGCGACCGCTGTTGCCCGAGGAGCCTTCGGATCACCCGTTCGGCGACGAGAAGTAGTTCACCGTGCGCCTGCGCCTCGGCCCATCGTTTGATTCTCGCGGCCGTGGCCCGCGCGAAGAATACTCGCTGCCCGCGCAGCACCTCGTCACGCACGCCGTCGTCACTGGAATGACCGGCTCGGGCAAGACCGGCTTGCTCTTCGTGTTGGTCGAAGAGGCGCTCCGACAGGGAGTTCCGGTGTTGATGGTGGACGTAAAGGGGGATTTGACGAATCTCTTGCTCGCGTTCGAGAGCCGCGACGCCGGCGCGTTCGCCCCGTGGATCGACCCGCTCGTCGCAGAATCCGCCGGACAATCCGTCGAATCCCTCTCTGAATCGATCCGCGCGCAACGAGACTCTGGACTCGCCCGCGCCGGCATCCACCCTGAAGACGTCACTCGATTTCGCGAGGCCACCCGCGTTCGCCTGCTCACCCCCGGAACCACCGCAGGAGAACCCGTCCACCTCCTCTCGTCCCTCGAACGCCGCTCGCCCTTGTGGGACTCCGACGAAGAAGCCGCGCGAGAGAGCCTCTCGTCAGCAGTCTCTCTCCTCCTTCGCCTCGTCGGCCGCGACGCCGATCCCGCTCGCTCTCGCGAGCACGTCCTGCTGTCCGTCCTCGCCGAACGTCGCTTGCGCGAAGGGCTCGCCGCGGACCTCCCAGCGCTGCTCGACGAGCTCGAGACCCCGCCCATCGAGCGCATCGGCGCGATGCCACTCGACCGCTTCGTCTCCAAGAAAGACCGCAACACGCTCGCCGCCGCGCTCAACGCCCTCGTCGCCTCGCCGAGCTTTGCCTCGTGGCGCACCGGCGCAGCCCTCGACGTCAGCGCGTGGCTCACACCGAGCGACGAACGAACCCCCGCCACCATCGGGAGCGTCGCTCACCTCGACGACGAAGAGCGTCGGCTCGTCCTCGGGCTCTTGCTCGACGAGGTGCTCTCCTTCGTCCGCGCGCAGCCCGGAACGTCCGCCCTCCGCGCCCTCGTGGTCCTCGACGAAGTCTACGGGATGCTTCCTCCGCACCCTGCGAATCCACCCACCAAACGTCCGCTCGTCGCGCTCATGAAGCAAGCGAGAGCCTTCGGCGTAGGAGTCGTCCTCGCGACCCAGAACCCGATGGACCTCGACTATCGAGCCCTGAGCAACGCGGGCCTGTGGTGCATCGGGAGACTGCAAACCGACGCCGACCGCGAGCGCGTCGTCGACGGGCTGAGCGACTCCGACGCCAGCGCGACTGCGAACGGTGCCAGCCGCGAAGAGCTCAACGAGACGATCAAGCGCCTCGGAAAACGCTGGTTTCTCGTGCGCAACGCCCACCAAGGCGCCGAGGGCACGCGGTTGTTACAACCGAGACAGACCATCTCGTGGCTTCGCGGTCCGCTCACGCGCCACGAACTGCGACGACTCCTCGCAGTGCGAGACGAGCCGCGACCCACGACCTGAACGAGGGCATGCGCAGCGATCGCTCGTCTCGTCAGTGAAACGCGAGCGGCTCTTCTTGAGCGTCCCACTGCCACGCCTTCTTCAACGTTGGCGAGAACCAGCGCACACCGAGGAGCGTCGGGCGCTCTCGAAGCTTCGAGAACAACAGCGCGAGCAGCTTCGCCATCATCGAGAGCCCCGAACCGACGAGCAGCACGTTTCCGTCGACGACCAACTCGCCTTGGATACGTCTGCCAGGGATGCGACTGAGCGGCGCGGTGTGGCCAGGCAAGCTGAGTCGCGTAAAATCAAAGCTCCCATTGTCGCGATCGTCGAAATCGGGTCGCATCGACCGGAGTGTTTCGATCACCTCTGTCGGGTCGTTCACGAAGAACTGCGCCTCCGTCAACACCGCGATCTCGGAGTGCTCGGCGAACATCATGGTTCGGTGCGCGCGCACCATCGCGACCAGCGCGCTCGGAACGCTCTGCAAGACGCCAGAGATGTCGTCGAGAGACAACGGACCGGCAGTGGTCCGCGGCAGCAGCGCGAGCGTCACTCTCGACTGCGCCGGAAGCCGATCGCCGATCTCGAGCAGGTGATCGTGGCAAGCCCACAACAGCCGAGACGCGAGCTTCACCTCGCCCGGCTCACTCGCGCCCAGTTGTTCAGCTGTCTTCGCGACGAACTCGTCCGCTACCTCGGGTCGAGCCACGTCCTTGTGGCTCATCCCGTAGAGACCACCGTCGGCGAGTCGCAAGATGAACTGCGCGCAGACGAAGGACTGCGGTCCGTTCTCGCGAAGCACGCCACACACGCCGTAGCCGGTCACCGCGAAGATCTCCGGCACTGGAACCCACACTTTTCGAACGGGCCAGCTCTCCACCTGCTCTAGCGACGGAACTGGCGTGTCGAGTGGTACCGACGTCGTGAATCCCGTCGCGCGCGCCTGCTCCCGCGCGTCCCTCACGGCAAGCGCGGTCTGCGCGTCCGTTGGGAGGCAGCACTTCTTGTATTTCTTTCCGCTGCCGCACGAGCACGGATCGTTGCGTCCCGGCTTCATTGAGGCACGAGGATAACGCCCGCAGAGCGTCCGCCACGCAAGCACTGCAGCGCCGATTGCAACAACCGACGTCGAAACCTCCCGCAGCGCGTCCCCAACGCCCTCGCCGCGCGTCCCCCAACGCCCGCTCCCCGCCCCCGTCGTCCCTTACGCCCTGCGCGTCGCCACTGCCGTGTGCACGGGCGCGTCGGGGTTCGCGATGACCTCGCGCCCAACCAGCCAGCTCTCGCCCGCTGCTGCCACCGCGGCGTCGACCGCCGCCTCGACGTCGCTCAGGTCTCCCGTGACGATCACGTAGCCCTTTCCGCCGATGCCCCTGGCCAGATGCAGATCCACCAGGCTCACCTGCGCCGCCTTGAGCGCCGCGTCCGCCGCGCGGATCGCTGACGAAATCGAGCTCAACTCGATCGCGCCCACGCTCGCGAGCTCGCCCTTGCGCTCGACGCTCGTCACCACCGCGCGCGCCACGTCCTCGTGCACGTACGCGAGCAGCAAGTGATCGATGCGCGAGTTGCCCGCAGCGCGAACCGCCGCTTCGAGCGCCTCTTCGACCTCGGCCTCGCCGCCCGACAACGCCAGCCAGTACTTGCCCGGCGTGATCGGCTCGCTGCGGATCACCTGCACGTCCGCGCGCTTCGCAGCGGCGTCGAGCGCGACGTACCCACGCGCGATCGACCCGAGCTCGATCACAGCGAGCGCAGGTCCTCGGGGCAGCGTCGTCGTTGGCTCACCGCTCATCGCGATTGATCACACGATCCTGAACGCGTCCTTGAGAGTGCAGCGACGCTCACGCGTGAACGTGCGGCACGTCGTGAGCCCCTCGCCCGTCGGCGAAGCGATGGTCCAGCTCGTGTAGCCCTCGCCGCCGCAGCCGATGCCAGCGAAGTTGGGCGCGTTCTTCACGAAGATGCTCACGTTCATCGCGCGCGCGGCCTTCGAGAGGTTCTCGACGTTGGTGCTCCACATCGTCGCCGTGTGGCCGTACGCGTGCTCGACGCGCTTGGCGATCGCGATAGCGTCGTCGACGTCCTTCGCGCGAACGACGCCCAACACCGGCATCAACATCTCGTGCTGAACAAACGGGTGATCCTCGGGGAGCTCCGCGAAGAGCAAGCGAAGATCATCGCCCGCGTTCTTTCCGATCGAGCGGAGCAGAACCGAGGCGTTCTTGCCGACGAAATCGCGATTGACGTGGTTGTCCGCGGTGATGAGCACGCGCTCGAGCTGGCGAACTTCGCCCGCCGTGAGCTCGTACGCGTTGCTCTTCTTCATCTCGGCGCGGAGCTTGTCGATCACCGAAGCGACCGCGACGATCTCCTTCTCGCACGTGCAGATCACGTTGTTGTCGAAGCTCGCGCCCGCGATGATCCCGCGCGCCGCGTCGGCGATGTCCGCGGTCTCGTCGACGATGGCCGGGGGATTTCCTGGGCCGGCGGAGATCGCGCGCTTGCCCGAGCGCATCGCTTCTTGAACGACCGCGCCGCCGCCGGTGACCACCACGAGCCTCGCGAGCTTGTGGCGCATCGCCGCTTGAGCGCTCGCGATGGAGGGCTCGGCGACACAGCAAATCAAGTTCTCGGGAGCGCCCGCGCTCACCGCGGCGTCGCACAAGATCGAGACGAACCACGCGCTCGTCTCTTTCGCGAGCGGGTGGACGTTGAACACCACGGCGTTTCCGCCGGACACCATCGAGATCGCGTTGTTGGCGATCGTCTCGGTGACGTTGGTGCACGGGGTGATCGACGTGATCACGCCGAACGGAGCGCGCTCGATGAGCGCCAATCCGTTGTCACCCGAGTACGCGATGGGCTCGAGAAACTCGGGCCCAGGCGTCTTGGTGATCGCGACCTTGTTCTTGATCTTCTTGTCTTCGACGCGGCCGAGCTTGGTCTCGGCGACGGCGCGGTGGCTCATCTCGTCGATGAGCGGGAGCGCCGCGTTGCGGATCGCCCTCACCACGTTGCGCCGCGTCTCGAGCGGCATCGCCTCGTACGCTTCGAACGCCTTTCGAGCAGCGCTCATCGCGCTGTCGACGTCGTCGAAGACGCCGCGACGGCGAACGTGCACCGCAGGCGCGACCGCCTGAGTGCCCGCTCCCTTGGACTGCGCGCCGAGGCCTTCTTTCTTCAGCCGATCGACGACGAGCGAGACGATCTGTTCGATGGAAGGATCGTTGGGCCGCATCGCGCGACGCCTCTTCTGCCCTACTGGCCCTTGCGGAACGTGGTTTCACCGCCGACTTCGAGAAGGTCGACGATGGCCATGATGACGGTGTCTACCGGTCGTTCGCGAGTCGCTTCGGTCTGCCGAGCGCTCGAGCCCGCGGCGATGAGCACCACTTCGCCGATTCCTGCACCGCACGAGTCCGCTGCGACGAGCGGAGCTCCCGTGGGGTTGCCCTGCGGATCGCACGGCCGCACCACGAGAAACTTCAGTCCCTCGAGCGTGGACTCCTTGCGAGTCGCGACGACCGTGCCGGTGACGCGCGCGATCTGCACGGCGATCAGGCCCCGGGCGCAGACTTGGACGCCGCCGGCCCACGACCGAGCGGAAGCACTTCGTCGATGTTCGCGTGCGGACGCGGAATGATCAGCACGCTGACCATCTCACCGATGCGCTCAGCTTCGCGCTGTCCCGCTTCGGTCGCAGCCTTCACCGCGGCCACGTCGCCGCGAACGATCACGGACGTGTAGCCGCCGCCGACCTTCTCGTAGCCGACCAGCTGCACGCGTGCTGCCTTGACCATCGCGTCGGCCGCTTGAACCGCCGCCGCGAATCCCTTCGTCTCGATGATGCCCAGCGCGTCGCTCATGTTGAAAGTCCTTGTATCACGGATCAATGGCGGCCGACGCAGCGCTTTCTACGGTTGCGCCCGCCGCGGTGGAATGGGTTCACCACTGCGATCGGTGAGCGATTTCGCTCAGCGATCGAGCTTCGTCTCTTGCTTCTTGCCCTTGACCGAGCGCAGCGCCGCGCGCGCCGCTTCGGCAGCAGCGTCGACCTCGGCCTCGCTGCCCGAGAGGTACAAGCGCCCGAACGCGCCGTACGGCTGAATGTTCACCAAGAACACGTTCGCCGCTTTCTCGGCCTCGTTCGCCGCGAGCACGATGTAGCCCGCCGGGTCGGTCTCCAAGATCCACAAGCTCTGTCCGGGCAGGATCATCATGCCCGCAGAGTTCTTGTTGATGATCTGCGCCTGGTACGGCTCGATGCCACGGATGATCGTGTCCGTCGGCATGTTCGGCGCGAGGCGCTCTTCTTCCTTCAGCTCGAGCGCGTTGAGGATCGCGTCGCCGGCGTCGAGCACCTGGCCCTTGTCCTCGTGGTGCACTTCGAGAAGGCCGTAGGCGCGCTCGACCACTTGCACAGCGGGAGCGACCTTCGAGGCCTTGAGCGCAACGTCCGTCACGCGGTTGATCGCCATTCCAGGGGCGATTTCGCACCACAACGACGCTTGTCCGGGCAGCGGGAGGAAGCCTCTCGCGGTCTTTCCGATGAAGGACGCGAGCTGCGGTTGCAGCGAATCGAGAAACACGTACGTGCGCAGCGAGACGTTCGCCATGGCGCAAAGGCGGTATCACGCATCGAGTCCCCCTCGCAACGACAGAGCACCAGCCCCGTGAACACCGCGCGTCGAGCGTGACCGCCGCAGAAATTCCGTTGACTCGCAGCGCGACCACCGTTGACGCCCCGTCGCACACTTGGCAGCCGCGCCCCCCATCGGTCAGCGCCGCACTGGCACGCTCACACGATCACTCGCCCTCGCGCGGTCCATCACCGTCGGCGACGAGCTTTGGGTCGTCCGCGCACCGGACTGCGAGCACCGTCGCGTCGATTTCCGAGAGGATCACCCTCGCTCGCGCGAGCAGCACCTTCGCTGGCTCGAGCGGCTTCATCCCCTTGCTCGTTCGCTCGAACAACGCCACGCCCAGCTCTTCTTCGAGCGCGCGGATCTGTCGGCTCAGCGGCGGCTGCGCGATGTGCAACCGCTGCGCGGCGCGCGTGAGATGCCCTTCTTCCGCCACCGCGACGAAGTATCGAAGCTGATCGAGGCTCACTGACTCGCGAGCGTAGCGCAGCCGCGAGGCGATACCCAATCGGTATTGGACCCACGCGCCGCGCGCGCGCAACGTCGCGAGGGATGGCCGTCGAAATTCTGTCCCTCCGCGAGCAAGAGAAGCTCCGCCGCGCCTGCGAGTGCGCCGCGCAGACGCTCGCGTTCGTACGAGAGAGAGCGCGGGCGGGAGTCTCCACCGCGCAGATCGATCAGTGGGTTCGCGAGGACACCGAGCGGCGCGGAGCGAAGCCGAGCCAACTCGGATACCATGGATTTCCTGCGGCGGTTTGCACGAGCGTGAACTCGGTCGTGTGCCACGGAATCCCCCGTCGCGACCAGGTCCTGCGCGACGGCGACATCGTCAACGTCGACGTCACCTCCGAGCTCGACGGGTTTCACGGAGACCTCAGCGAGACGTTCATCATCGGCGAAGCCAGCGACGAAGCGCGACGCGTGGTCGACGTCGCGAAGCGCTGCCTCGAAGCGGCGATCGCCGTCGTTCGCGCCGACGCGAGGCTCGGCGACATCGGCGCGGTGATCGACGCGCTCGCGCGCAAGGAAGGCTGCTCCGTGGTCAGCGATTTCGGCGGTCACGGAATCGGGCGCCGGATGCACATGGACCCGCACGTCGCGCACACCGGCCTCGCGGGCACGGGCCTGCGATTGCGGGCAGGAATGGCGTTTACCATCGAGCCCATGATCAACCTCGGGCGCCCCGACGTTCGCGTGCTCGACGATCGATGGACCGTCGTGACCGCAGACGGATCGCTGTCGGCGCAGTTCGAACACACGGTCTTGGTCACGCGCGACGGGTGCGAGGTGCTGACGCGACTCGCTCCGTCGGTCCGACGTGTGGCGATGGTGCGAGGAATCGAGCGAGAGTAACGGCCCCCAACCGCGCTCACACGCGCGCGCTGCGCGAGCGCCGACGGCGCGCTCCGTACGCAAGGGCGACCGCTCCCAACGCCAGCCACGTCCCTCGCGGAGCGCGCTGCGATCCGCTCGCGCGGCACGCGCAGCCCGCGTCCACTTGCGGCCCGAACACCTCGCGTCCGCCATCGCCGGTCGCTCCGCCGTCGCTGCGCGTCCCACCGTCGGTGCGCATCGGCGGAACGGTCTCCATCGCGCCGATCCCGAACAGCCTGACCCGCGCGGGATTGCCCGAGGCGCCGTTGCTCGCGATGTTCACTTCGCTCTGAAAACTTCCCAACGAAGTGGGCGCGAAGGTCATCGGGATCTGCGCCATCATCCCTGGCGCAACGCACGTCGTCGGCATCGAGAGCCCGAACGCGCGATCGCCCGGCGCGCTGACCGCCACCGCGAGCGGAGAGGCGCCGGGGTTGAGCACGATGAGGCTCTGCATCGCCGTCGTGTTGATGCGCACGCTGCCGAAATCGAGCTCGGGCTCGTTCACTTGTTGCAGCGGAAGCAGCACCGGCGTCGAACGCTCCCACGCCGTCGGGATCAGCTCGTTCTCGAGCGGAATCGACCCGAGGTCCGGCGTCGGAACATCAACGTTCGAGCAGATCCCCGCCACGCACACGCGTCGTCGAACCACGAGCCGAAACTGAAACGAACCCGTGTAGCGAATGCGCGGCTGCCATCGGTACGCCAGGTCCAGCCGCCCGTCGTTCGGCACCGCCACGCGCACCGCGGGCGTCGTCTCGTTGAGCGCGCCGAACACCTGCGACATGGCTCCGCCCGCGCGGTTCGGAAACTCGATCTTCTCGGTCTTCGCGCGGGTCTGCATGTTGAACCGCATCTGAAGCTCGTACGGATACGTCTCGCCTGCCACGGTCACCGAGTTCGAGTACACCGTTCGATACGCCGAGACGTTCAGCGGAATCAGCGTCTGATCGCTGTACGCCCACTGCCACGGATCGAACGTCTTCTCACCGGTGGACTCGTTGTCCATGATGATGTTGCTCAGGTCGATGGGGATCGCCGTCCCGACGACGTAGAGCGTCGCCATCATGCGCAACCCGTAGCGGATGCGCAGATAGCCCGTCATCGGCGTGCCGTCCGTCGTCACGGTCAACGGAGTGACTCCGCCGAGCCAGTTCACGTGCAGCGTCCCCGCCATGCGCAGCGTGTACTCGCCAGAGAAGAGCAGGTTGTACTGCAGGCCGAACATCATGCTGCCGGCCATTCCACGGCCCGTCCCCGGAAGCATGTCCACCGGGCCCATGCGCTCGCCCATCACCGGGATGTCCGCGGTGTTGATCGCGCCCGCGCACATCGGCAACGACGGACCGGGGCCAGGCCCTGCGGCGTCCGCGCCCGCATCCTGCGCGTGCGCGATGGAAGGAGCGAGCATCGACGCCGCCAACGCCGCTCCGAGCCACGAACAACGACCCCATGAGTTCGAACGAAAAGCAATCATCTCCAGCGACCTCGACCTGCCCGAGCGCAGGGCCCGAGTATACCGCAGGCGCGCTGGCGTCCCCCAACGCAATCCGCCGCTGAATTCAGAGCGCAAACCTACATGCGCTGCGCGGGCGCGATGCGCAGCTCGTTGCTCTTCTGGCCCTCGCGCACCGAGAGCTTCCACTCCTTCGCCGTACGCGCGACCGAGTGAGTCCACTCGGACAGAGAGTGCTCTTTGCGCGACGCGAACCCGATCATCGACGAGCTCGCGTTGAACTCGTGGCGAATGAACACGCCCTCGTCGTCGCAGTGCACGCTCACGAGCGCCTCTTTCGACGGGTCCACCGCGCCGTCACGCAGCCGCCGCTCGAGCCAGCGCGTGACGAGCGCTGGCAGCGCCGGTCGCGACTCGCTCGTTGTGCGCTCGTTGCCCGCTGAGCGGGCGCCGTCCGACCACAGGACCGCAGACTCGTTCGCTGCCATGAAGCGAGAGTCTGACCCAAGCGCGCGGGCTTGTCAGCTGCCGCTTAGCGCCCGGCAAAGCCGGGCGAATCTCCGCGCTCGCCCCCCACGAAGCGCACCCGATGCCCCGCGCGTTTCAGAACGTGCCCGAGAGCAGATTGATCCGCCACTCGTTGCTGGAGCTCTGACCGTCGACCGCTTGGCGCGTGGTCATCCCGACGCCCGGAACGCCGATCGTCCAGCCCTGCGAGCTCAAGTTGAACAGAGACGGTCGCATCATCGCGGGCGCGTGCGAGGGTGCGCTGCGCGCGCTGACGAGCCGCGTCGGGCGACGCAGCCGCCACCAAGACGAGGTCGTCCCGCCCGTCGTCGGACCCGTCGTGGTCGAGCCGCTCGCGGGGGCGGCGCCCGAGGCCGGCGCGGCGCCTCCCGAGCCAGCGCCACCGGCGTTGCTCGCGCCCGACTCTTCGAGCGCAGCGCCCTGCGTGTCGTCCGCTTGCTGCTGTTGGTTGCCCTCGGGCGGACGGTACATCGTCGCGCCGGTGAACACGATCGCCGTGGGAATCACCAAGCCAAATCCGACCACCATGAGCCCCGTCGAGATCGCGGTCATGCCCTGCGGCGTGCCCATCGCGTCGAGCGCTTGATCGAGGAAGTAGCCGCCCACGCCGCCGGCGATCCCGCCCGCGAGGCCAGTGCCGAGCATGATCCAGCCGTTGCGGACGCCCGCGGCGCCCTCGATGAGCATCACGGCTTCCATGCCGAGCAGCGCCCCGCCGATGGTGCCCTGCGGAAGCGCGTTGGTGCGACACACCGTCCCGCCGCCAGCGGTCACGCACGGATCCACCTGCGCGTGCGCGGAATTCGGGGACGCGATCATCGTCCCAACGAACGCCATGACACCCGCCGCCCCGAGGGCGGCCCAACGCTTCTGCATCGATTCCTCCACTACTCCAACAACACTCTTCTCGAAGCTGTCACTCGTCCGAGCGGGTCGATCCCGATCCGGTTCGGCCCAGCGGTGTACCACGCTCTGTTGCCGCTCGTCGCCACTACCTTCACGCGCGATCAAAACAGGGAACAACGGAGCCGCTTGCGAACTGCTTCGTACAGGAGTATTTCGCATGCGAAACAATTTTCCATGGCCCTGCCCCCCTTCGAAGAGCGCGAAGAGCGCGAGGCGTTCGACCGCATCGTCGAGACGTTGATCTTTTTGTACACCGAGAGCCGCAGGCTCACGAAAGAGCAGGCTCGGTCCCATGACCTCACGGGCCCGCAACTCACGGTGATCAAGCTCCTCTCGGGCATCGGCGAGCTCTCGCTCACCGAGCTGTCCGAGAGCATGCAGACCCGCAACTCGACGGTGACCGGGATCATCGACCGAATGGAGTCGGCGGACCTCGTCAAGCGCGTGCGCAGCGAAGAGGACCGCCGCGTGGTCAAGATCCGGCTCACGCCGAAGGGAAAATCCCTCGCCAAGAACGTTCCGATCGAGCCGATGGCGCTGTTTCGCCAGGCCCTCGAGACGCTCTCGGCCCAAGAAGCTCGCACGCTGCTCAAGCTCCTCTCGAAGCTCGAGAAGTCCGTGCGCGACTCGCTCGGCGGAGCGATTCCCACGCCCGTCCCCGCGTCGACCGCCGACGAATCCGACAGCAAATCTCCTGCTCGCTGAGCAGCACTCGCATCCCTCACGCAACGGAGCCCGTTCGTCTATGAGCACCTCGGACAAGGTCATCATCACCTGCGCCATGAGCGGCGCCGTCACCACGCGCGCCCAGTGCCCGGCGATCCCCTACACGCTCGAGGACTACGCGATGGAGGCCAAGCGCGCCTACGACGCCGGCGCCGCGGTGGTGCACATCCACGCGCGCGACGACGACGGAGCGCCCACGTATTCGAGCGAACGCTTCAAAGCCATCGGCGACGCGATCCGCAAGGTCTGCCCGATCATCCTCAACTTCTCGACGGGCACCATCGACCCCGAGACGAAGAAGGCCGATCACGTGAAGGCGTACAAGCCCGAGATCGGCGCGCTCAACATGGGCTCGATGAACTACGCGAAGTACAACCCCAAGCGAAAGAGCTGGGTGTTCAACTTCGTCTTCGAGAACCGCTTCGACGACATCCAGTACCTCATCACCATGATGAACGAGGCGGGCGTGAAGCCCGAGCTCGAGTGCTTCGACACCGGCCACGTTCACTCGGTCGAGCCGCTGATCGACATGGGGTTGCTCAAGGGCAACCTCGACTTCTCGCTCATCATGGGCGTCGTCGGCGGAATCAAAGCCACCGCGCGACACCTCGCGTTTCAAGCAGAGAACCTCCCGCCCGGCAGCACATGGAAGGTCGTGGGAATCTCTCGCGACCAGTGGATGCTCTGCGCCGCGGCGCTCTCGCTCGGCGGCAACGTGCGCGTCGGGCTCGAGGACAACTTCTATCTCCCAAGCGGAGAGATGGCGAAGTCCAACGGCGAGCTCGTCGAGAAGGTCGCGCAAATGGCTCGCGACACCGGCCGCTCGATCGCGACGCCCGACGAAGCGCGGGCCATCCTCGGGCTCGCTCCGCGCTGACGTTTACTCATCGAGGCCACCGATGTTTCACACGATTCAAGTCAGCACAGAAGCCAACGTCACGACGCTCACGCTCAACCGTCCGCAGCGCAAGAACGCCATCTCTCCGCAGATGGTCAACGAGCTGCTGTACGCCCTCGAAGCCGCGCGCAACGACAACGGCGTGCGCGCGGTGATCCTCACGGGCTCGGGCGAAGTGTTCTGCTCGGGCGGCGATTTGGGACAGATGGCCGGAGCCGGCGCCGAGCAGAGCGAGCTGCCTCCGCGCGGCGACTACGCGGACCTGCTGCTCGAGCTCGTCTCGATGCCCAAGCCCGTGATCGCCCGCGTTCGCGGAGCGGCCAAGGGCGGAGGCCTCGGGCTCGTCGCGGCCTCGCACTTCGCCATCGCCGCGAGCGACGCCGTCTTCGGAACGCCCGAGCTCAACGTCGGGCTCTTCCCCATGATGATCATGGCCGTGCTCGCGCGAACGATGCCCAAGCGACAGCTCTTGGAGATGATGCTCACGACCGCCAACGTGAGCGCGCACGACGCCGCGCACTGGGGCATCGTCACGCGCTCGGTCCCCGCAGAGCACCTCGATCGCGAAGTGAAATCCCTCGCCGACGGGCTCGCATCGCGCTCGCCGACCGCGATCTCGCGCGGGCTCGCGGCGTACGCCAAGATGGGCGACCTCGCGCTCAAAGACGCCCTCCCGATGCTCCGCGACGAGCTGTACTCGCTGCTCGGGACGGACGACGCGCGCGAAGGACTGATGGCCTTCATGGAGAAGCGTCAGCCGCGATGGAGCGGTCGCTGATCGCAGAAGTGACCGTCCAATGACGGATCGATTGAATTCACACCCACGTTTTCGAACGCACCGACGAGGCAACGGATGACGACCATGCGCGAACGCGTCGCGAAGCTCGAAGAAGAGCGCGCGCGGATTCTCAAGATGGGCGGCGAAGACAAGATCGCCCGCCAACACAGCCGCGGAAAGCTCACGGCGCGCGAGCGCCTCGCGCAGTTCTTCGACAACGGCGCGTTCTTCGAAGTGGGGACGTACGGGACGCAAATGGGCACCGCCGCGGGGTCGGACGGCGCCGATCGCCCACCCGCGGACGCCGTCGTGTGCGGCTTCGGAAAGGTCGACGGACGCATCGTTTGTGCAGCCGCGTACGACTTCACCGTGAAGGGCGGCTCCATCGGCGAGACCGGCGAAGTGAAGGTCACGCGGCTGCGAGAGATGGCGCTCAAGGGCCGACACCCCATGGTGTGGTTCATCGATTCGGGCGGCGCGCGCATCGAGCCGGGACGCCAACACCCCGATCAAATCTCGACCTTCGCAGGGACGGGCTACCTGTTTCGCGAGCAAGTGACGATGTCGGGAGTCGTTCCGCAGGTGGCCGCGATGGTGGGCCCCGGAGCAGCAGGGACCGCGTACATCCCCGGCCTCGCGGACTTCGTGCCGATGGTGAAGGGCATCGGCTCTCTCGCGCTCGGCGGGCCCGCGCTCGTGAAGGCCGTCACAGGACAAGAGATCTCCGAGCAAGAGCTCGGCGGCTCCAAAGTGCACAGCGAAGTCTCGGGCGTCGGCGATGGAGAAGTCGCCACGGACGCCGAGTGCGTCGCGCTCACGCGCAAGTACCTCTCGTTCTTTCCGTCGCACTGCGAAGAGGCGCCGCCGCACCGCCCGTCGAACGACCCCGTCGATCGACGAGACGAATCCCTGCTCGACGTGATCCCCGAGTCGTCGCGCCGCGCGTACGACGTCTACAAAGTGATCAAGAGCATCGTCGACAACGGCGACATCCTCGACCTCAAGCCGCGCTGGGCCCGCAACCTCGTCACCTGCCTCGCGCGCATCGACGGACACTCGGTCGGGATCGTCGCGAACAACCCCATGCACATGGGCGGCGTGCTCGACGTCGACTCCGCGGACAAGGGCGCGCGGTTCATTCAGATCTGCGACGCCTTCAACATCCCGCTGATCTTCTTGCAGGACACGCCCGGCTTCATGGTCGGAAGCAAGGTCGAGCACGCAGGCATCATTCGCCACGGCGCCAAAATGATGCACGCGATGAGCTCGGCCACGGTTCCGAAGCTCACCGTGGTTCTTCGCAAGGCGTACGGCGCTGGCTACTACGTGATGTGCGGCCGCGCGTACGAGCCCGACCTCATCGTCGCCTGGCCGGGCGCAGAGATCTCTGTCATGGGCGCCGAGGGCATGGTCGGAATCGCCGCGCAGAAGCTCTTCGGCGGCGCCGAGCCCGACCCCGAGATCAAGAAGGCCCTCATCGAGACCATCCAGGGAAACATCGACGCCATGAAGTCCGCCGGATGGGGCCTGATCGACGAGGTGATCGACCCGCGTGACACCCGCCGCGTGCTCGCCCTCGGGCTCGAGCTCGCGCGGCACAAGAAGGTCGAGCGCCCGTACCGCAAGCACGGCATCATGCCGGTGTGACGAGCGCTGACCCCAAACAATCAACCACCCCGACCGACGCCGCGCAGGCAGACACCACAAATCAACCTGCCGCACAAACGCCAGCACCGAAGACTCCATTCGAGCCGTCGTTCTCCTGGGACGACCCGATCAAGCTCATGAAGTCCCTCGGGTGGGCGTGGCGCGACGTGACCGACCGCGAGACGCCAACGTTCTTGCAGCTCATCGAGATGGGAGTCGTTCGCGTCGACGTGGACGAGCCCACGGGCTTCGTCGCCGTGCACACCGAGGGCGAGTCGCACCACGCGATCGGCGTGCGCAGAGAAGCGATCATCCCCCTCGCGTCGGTGTTCACGGGACGCACCGCGGACGAAGTGAAGAAGCTCGTCGCGCTCGGCCCGGCGAAGATCGATGCCGTGAAGAAAGAGCCGAAGAAGCGCGGCGGATAGCGCGCGACCGCGACGAGCGTCGACGATGCCCCGCGCGGCTCAGCGCTGTTGAACACGCGCTGAAATCCAGCGCAAACCAAGGCCGCGGAGACAGCACTTCGACGACGGTCGCGGTGTGAGGTTAGAGCGTCGACGGAGAAAACGACGGCACTCGAACCGGCGTCGCGGCACGCGCGTCGCGTCCTGCGTACACGCAGCGAAAGCCGTTGTTCGAAAACGCCGCTCGCTCGTCGTTGCGACCGCGATACCACAGCCCGTATCCCTCGCAGGTGCAGCTGGCGCACCACCACGATCCGCCGCGAAGAACTCGCTTCGCGCGAGCTCCCTCATCCACGGCCGCGTCATCGTGCCGCGCCGCGCGCGAGTACGAGTCGAAGAGATACACGTCTGCGGTCCACTGCCACACGTTGCCCGCTGGGTCGTAGATGCCCCATGCGTTCGGCGCAAACGCGCGAACGGGCGAGACATACACGAAGCCGTCCGATCGTTCGTTGCGGTGGTGCGACGCGCCCTGCCAGTAGTTGCAGCGGTAGCGGCCGCGCTCATCGGTCGGCGCATCACCCCACGGAAACCGCGTCCCGCTCGATCCCGCGCGCATCGCGTACTCCCACTCGACCTCCGTGGGCAGCCTGCCGCGACGCCACGCGCAGTACGCCGCCGAGTCGCGCCACGAGACCATCACCACCGGCGCGTCCGGCCGCAGGAACGCGCGCGTGTCATCGTCCTCCACGCTGAACGGTCGGCGCCAAGACCCGCGCACGACACGCCGCCACTCCCAGTCGTCCATCGACTCGATCGACTCGAAGCCCACCCCCATACGCTCTGCGTCCGTTCGGTAGCCGGTCGCTTCAACGAAGCTCGCGAACTGCTCGCGCGTCACGAGCGTCTCGTCGATGCAGAAGGCCTCGACGTCGACGGTGTGCGCAGGTCGCTCGTCCGCGCGCGGGCTGTGCGTCCGGCCGCGGCGCAACTGCCCGGCAGGCACGCACACGACCGCGCTCTGTGCTCGCACGACCGCCACGGCCGCGTCCGGCGTTTGCGCGTGCGGCGCGGGTACGCGTCGACAGCCCGCGATCAACGCAAGTGCGACGACGCTACGGAGCTTCACCGCCCATCGACGCCCGCGTCGAGGTACTGCTGGCCATACTCCACGCCGTGAACCGCGCAGATGCTGCGCTGCTCTCGCGTACAGCGCCCGCGCCGCGAGAGGCAGCGGTCGATGCACGACGGCGTCTCGTCGGTGTCTCCGCAATCGCGAGTGCACCGCGCGCAGTTTGCTGCACATCCGCTGCGGCGAAACGCCGTCGCCTTCTCGCGGGTGCAGGCCTCGTAGCGCCTCGCGCACACCGCGGTCGCGCAGCGGTCGCGGGTCTGGAGGCAGCCGTCGAGACACGCGGCGCAGAGGCTGGCGCAGCTCGCGCGGCAGTCTCCTGCGTCGCAGCTCGCGCGGCACTGTTGGCACTGCGCGCGGCACCGCGTCGAGCAAGAGACGCACTGATCACCGCAGTCGACCGCACACGGGTCGCGCTCTCCACCGATGCATGGATCGACGCTGCACGACTGCTCGGGAAAGCCATAGAAGCAGTGCAGCGTGTCCTCTTCGGGATCCGCGCCGATCGCGCTGGAGGCGTCGCAGTCGAGCGTGAGCGCGGCGACGACACGCGGATCGGACCAGGACGACGGCGGCTCTGCAGTGGCGTTCGAACGAGCAGGCGCCGTGGCGTCGACTGAATCGAGCGCGGAGTCAGCCGCGCGGGTTGAATGCGACGTCGCGACCGGCGCCGGCGAGACCGCGCGCCGCCCACCCACGCCGACACAAGCGCCGACGACGAAGCCGAGCGCGGCAGCGGCGAGCAGCGGTCTGGCGGGCGCGCCGAGCGTTCGCAGGGATCGCCAAAGCGAATTTGTTTTCATCTCTCGTCCCTCCCAGTGTCACGCACGATCGATCACGCACCTACGCGACGCGCGTCGCCGTGAGGTCGAACTGCACGGCGTCGGGCCCTGCCCACGCGTCGGTGCGCAGCCGCGCGAGCAGATCCAGCAGTCCGTCGAGCCGAAGCTCGCCGCGCGCGCGGCGTCCCACGCCGTCGCGGATGAAGACGTTGACCGACTGCGTTCCGACCCGAGCGCGAGCGCGGAGGTGAGATGTGCCCACCTCGCGAAGATCGACGATGCGCGCGCCGCGGACGATCACGGTCGCTTCGGACCACGATTGACCGGTCGGCTCGAGCGCATCGAGGTGCTGCGCGAGCGGGCCCTGCAAATCGCGCTCGGAGCACTCGGCGTCAGCGATCTGCTCACCATCGTTCGCGGCGCTTCGCTCGAGCGCCATCTTCTGGCACGCCTCCGCGAAGCTCGCGCGCAGCGACTCGATCTTGTCCGCGCGCACCTTCATCCCGGCCGCGCCGTCGTGGCCGCCGAAGCGCAACAGATCGCTCGAGCACTGCGCGACCGCGTCGTAGAGCTTCCAGCCCTTGGGCGCCCGCGCGCTGCCCACGCCTTCGCGCCCATCGAGCGCGACCACGATCACAGGAACGCCGAATCGCTCGACCACGCGCCCTGCGACGATCCCTCCGACGCCGTGGTGCCACCCGTCCGCGGCGACCACGATCCCCGCGGGAATCCCCTCGCCGTACACTTCACTCACTTGCGCGATCGCCTCGTCGCACACTTGCTGCGAGACGCGCCGACGCTCTTCGTTCGCTTGCGAGAGCGTGCGCGCCAGGCGCTCGGCGTCCTCGGGCCGCTGCGCCATCAACAGCTTCAGCGTGGGCTCAGCCGAGCCGAGTCTCCCTGGGGCGTTGAGCATCGGCGCAATGGAAAATCCCACGTCGAACGCGCGCGGCTTGCCTCGCATCTTCGACGCCTTCACGAGCGCGCTCATCCCCGCGCGCCCCTTGCCCTGCGCCAATCGGTCGAGCCCAGCGCGAGTGAGAATCCGGTTGTCCCCTTCGAGCGGAGCAACGTCGGCGATGGTCCCGACCGCGACGAGATCCAAGAACTCGCGCAGGTCCAACGTCGCGCGCAGCTTCGCCCTCACCGCGGCGGCGAGCGAAAGCGCGAGCCCCACGCTCGCCAGCCCCTTGAAGGCAAACCCGCAGTCGGGCCTGTGCGGATTGAGAAACGCCACCGCGGGCAACGGCTCTTCGGGCACCTTGTGATGATCCACGACGATCGCGTCGATCCCCTTGGCCTGCAGCTTCGCGAGCCGCGGGTGATCGCTCGTGCCGCAGTCACACGTAATCAAGAGGCTCGGTCGAGACTCGAGCACCCGCGCCAGCGCCTCGTCCGAGAGCCCGTAGCCGCCGTCGAAGCGCGACGCGACCAGCGCCCGCACTGAACCGCCGAGCATCGTCAGCGTCGTCGCGAGCAGTGCCGCAGAGGTCGTCCCGTCCACGTCGTAGTCGCCGAACACGACGATGTGCTCGCGCCGAGCGATGGCGTGCGCGATGCGCGAGGCGGCTTCTTCACGGTCGGCCATCGCGTCGGGGACGGTGAGCTCAGCGAGCTTCGGCGAGAGCAGCGACCGTGCCTGCGCGGGCTCGATGACTCCGCGGCTGGCGAGCACGCGCGCGATCAGCGGATGCAGCGACAGCGAGCGAGCGAGCTCACGCGCGGCGGAGAGGTCTGTCGTGCGCACGGACCACATAGTGTGAAAGGCACCGTACGTGGCGACACACCACTCCGCAAGCGTTCAGCAATCGCTGCACGCTGCTCCCCCTGTTTGGCCCCCCGGCGCTGGTGCTTCGCTCGTCAGTCCTTCGACGACTCGTCGGAGCTGCTCTCGCTCTTGGACTTCTTCGCGTCGACCTTCGGCTTGCGACGCGAGACGCCCGAGGGCTCGGCGCTCTGCGCTTGCTGCGCGCTCTCGTCGCTCTTGGATTCGTCGCTCTTGGACTCGGCGCTCTCGGGCTTCTCGCTCGAGGCGTCGGCGCTGTCCTCGCTGTTCGAGTTCGAGTCTTCAGCGCTCTCGCTCTTGCTCTTGGACTCGCTCTTTGGCGTCGCCTTCTTGGCCTCGAAGCGCGCGTGGTCCGCTGCGGCCGCTGCGGCGAGCGCCTGCGTCGCGGGATGGAAGAACTTCGAGTCGATCCACTCGGTGAGCGGCGTGGCCACGTAGATGGACGAGTACGTGCCCGCGACGACGCCGACGATCATGGCGATGGCGAAGTTCTGGATCACTTCGCTGCCCATGATCGCGAACGGAAGCACCGAGAGGACGACGGTCGCGCTCGTGACGAGCGTTCGCGAGAACGTCTCGGAGATCGAGACGTTGATCACGTCGAGCATGCGCAGTCCGCGGCGCTTGCCGAGGTTCTCGCGCACGCGATCGAACACGATGATCGTGTCGTTCATCGAGTAGCCCACGACGGTGAGCACCGCGGCGACCGTCGCGATCGAGACCTCGCGGCGAAACACCACGAACACGCCGAGCACCACCGCGGCGTCGTGAAAGAGCGCGAGGACTCCGCCCGGCGCGAAGCGCAAGTCGAAGCGAAACGCCACGTAGATCATGATGAACACGAGCGAGTAGAGCAGCGCTCGGATCGCCTCGGTGCGCAGCTTCTCGCTGGCCTTCGGCGAGACCCACACGCTCGCGATCAGCTCGCCCGAGACGCCGGTGTCCTGCGTGATCTGCTGAAAGACCTGATCGCCAACGGACACCAACGCGACGTTGTAGCGGTTCTCGGAGCTGTCTCCGATGCGCTTGACGATCTCGCGCCCCTGACGGCGCACTTCGACGCCCGCGCCGCGCAGGATGCTCTCGACCTCAGCTTCGGTCTTCGATGCGCCGAGCTGAAGCACGAGGTGATCGCCTCCCTGAGACATGCGAAACTCGCGGAGCTGCACGTCGCCGAGCGCCGTGCGCACAGCGTCGCGCATGCGAGCCTCGCGCGCCGGGTCCATCACCGACGAGCGCTCGATGCGGATCAGCATCTGCCGCGGGTCGTTCGCGCTGGGAACGATCTCTGCCGCGCCATTTCCATGGCTCGAGAGAGAGCGCCGCACCTCGCCCTGATCCACGCGTCGCTCGAAACGGACGGTGAGCTCAGTGCCTCCCTTGAAGTCCAAGCCGTACTTGGGACCGGGCTTGAACAGCAGGATGATGCTCGCGACCGTGAGAAAGATCGAGAGACCGATCCAGAACCGGCGCATCCCCATGAAGTCGATGACGCGTCCGGGCTTGATGAGTTCCATGGCTCGTTAGTGCCTTTGAAGAGAAGTGCTGGGGCCGGGGCGGATCAACTAAGGGAGAGGTTCTTGACCTTCAGGCCGCGAACCAACCAGTCGAACACGATGCGCGTGCAGAACACGCCGGTGAACAGGTTCGCGACGATGCCGATGAGCAGCATCACGGCGAAGCCGCGGATCGGGCCCGTTCCGTACTGCATCAGCACGACGCCCGAGATGAACGACGTCACGTGTCCGTCGAAGATCGCCGTAAACGCGTGCTGGTAGCCTGCGTCCACCGCAGCGCGAAGGCTCTTTCCGCCTCGCAGCTCTTCCTTGATGCGCTCGTTGATCAACACGTTCGAGTCCACCGCCATACCGACGGTGAGCGCGAGGCCCGCGAGGCCCGGAAGCGTGATCGTCGCGCCCAAGAACGCGATCGCCGCGAGCTGCAGAAGAATGTTCAGCAGCACGGCGCCGTTCGCGATCCACCCGGCCGAACCGTACCAAACGGCCATGAACAGCATGACGAGCCCGACCGCGATGGCCGCAGCCGTGATGCTCTTGCGAATGATGTCCTGACCGAGCGTCGGGCCGATGTAGTCCATCGCGCCTTCGGCGAGCGGCGCGGGGAGCGCGCCGGCGCGAAGCACCACGGACAGCTCGTTCGCCTCGCGCATCTGCGCGCGGAAATCACCGGCTCCCAGGGTGATCGACGCCGTCCCTCCGCGGATCGGCTCGTTGATGACAGGCGCGCTCTTGACGAGGTCGTCGAGCACGATCGCGAAGCGACGGCCCACGTTGTCCGTCGTGATCTGCGCGAACGCGCGGGATCCGTCGGTCTTGAACTGCAGCGCGGTGTACGGCTGGTTGGTGTCCTGACGGACCTGCACTTCAGCGGACTGAATCTGATCGCCGGTCACGTGCGCGACGTGCTCGACCGTGTACGTGCGCCAGTGCTTCTGATCCGCGGGGATCTCCGCTTGCTGCTGACGACGCGTGCGGCGCTCATCCTCGCCGATGAGCAGGTCGTACGTCTCGGGAACTTCCGAGCGAATCGAGTGGATGAAGCGCTCGAGGTCGCGGCGTCCCTGCGGGCCCTGCGCGCGGAAGAACAGCGCCGTGCCCTGGATGGTCGAGCCATCGCCGCGCTGCCCGACGCTCACCGACTCGCTCTCGAGCGTGACGCCAGCGGGGATGCGCGAGGCGAGCTCTCCGCCTCCGCGGAAGCGCTCGAGCACCGTCGCGCCGTCAGCGCACATGCGAAACTCGAGTCGCGCGGTCTTGCGGATGATCTCGCGGATCTCGTCGAAGTACGCCTGATCCGAGCCCGGGATCTCGATGACGATCGTCTCGCCTCGGGTCGTGATCGAGGTCTCGCGCACCGCGAGCGCGTCGATGCGCTGTTCGATGCGACGGACCGCTTCTTCGACGGACTCGCGCTCGATGCGCTCGGCCTCGTCTTGCTTGAGCGCCGCCACAACGCGATCGCCGTTGCGCGAGACGAGCCGCAGATCACGCTGCGTGAGCATCTCGTTGGTGAGGCGAGTGTTCTCCGCGGCGTTGCGGAAGATCACGGTGAACTCGCGGTTGTCGATCTCGCTGCGACGAAACTGGAGCTTCGTCCCGAGGCGCTGCGACGCTTCTTCCGTGAGGCGACCGGTGCCCGAGTGAAAGCCGTAGTCGATCGCGAGCTGCTCGCGCAGCCCCTCGATCGTTCGGTCTCGACGAGCGGCGATCGCCGCACCGATCTGAACTTCGTACGACAACCGGGCGCCGCCGCGGATGTCGAGGCCGAGGTTCATTCGATACGGGACGCGCGTCTTCACCCAAGCAGGCGCGATCTTCGTAAACGAGGGCCAGAGCACAACCCAGCCCGCCATCGCCACGAGCAACATCGTCGCGAGGCGCACATAGAACGAACGATTCATCGGAAACGCTCTCCGATCACAGCAAACGCTCCGCGACGCTCACTTGCTCGCCGCGGCAGATTCGGACTTCGACGCAGGCTTGTCGGTCTTGGCAGCGATCTTCGAGGCGATCGCTTCCTTCTTGAACCGAACCTTCACCTTCTCAGCGATCTCGAGCACGACCTCGTCGCCGTCCACCCCCGAGACCGTCGCGAGCATTCCGCCCGTGGTCACCACCTTGTCGCCCTTCATGAGCGAGCCGTGCAGCTTCTGCTGCTCGTCGCGCTGCTTCTGGTTGGGTCGCAGGATCGCGAAGTAGAAGAAGCCCACGAACAGGACCAGCGGAAGCACGCTGCCGAGCAGCCCGCCTCCCGCAGAGCCTGCTTGGGCGTTGGCCGCGCCCGCCGCAGGAGCCGCGGCTCCGCCAGAGCCTTGCTGCATCGGCTGCAGCCAGAACGCGACGGACACAACCGCGCGAGCAAGGAGGGGGGTCAGGGTAGCGAGGGTCATCGACATTCAAGTCCTCTACGAGCGAAACAGTGCTCTCGACGCGGTGAAGGCGCGTTCGGTTCGCGTTTGCGACAGCCCGCCAACGCGCCCACGACGAGCAGGGCACCGCCGAGTCGGGGGCTTTTACACGCCGGTCCAGATACGGTCAACCGAGGCTGAGCCGTCGCGGGCCGACCGTTTGCAGGTGCTACGGTCCGATGGTGAACCGACGATCCCCTCGCGTTGTTTCAACGGCGACAGCAAACATCGCGATCGGAGCGACTCTTCTGTGGATTGGGCTCGCGGGCTGCTCGCCACCGGCGCCGGTGAGCGACGCTGGTGACGCGGGATCAACGGTCGTCGAGCTCGGGACCGGGCAGCTCGAGTGGGAGCCGCTCGCTGCGAGCGATCCGACGGTCGAGCTGATCTACGGCGCACAAGGCGGCTTTCATGTGTGGGGACGAGCGCGATTTTCGACGTTTCAGCCCGACGTCGACGTCTCGTTTCGCGCTGTTCGAGCCTCGGATGGTCAGGAGCTCCACCACCCGAGCCCAATCCGTCGCTACATCGAGGGCGACCTTCGATACGGGCTGGCGCCGACCGCGGACGGGAGGCTCGAGACGATGGCCGAGCTCGTGATTCTGACCCTGGATTGCCCGCGCGATCTCGTGGGGCAACAGTTGCTCTTGGAGTTGACCGTTCGCGAACGAGCCACCGGCCGAAGCGCGAGCACGCAGCGGTCGGTGCGCGTGATCGACGAGATCCCTTCGCCTCCCGGCTGCCTCAGCGAGCGCGACGGAACGCGCGGCGACGGCGGCCTTACCGACGCATCGAACGGGCTCGATCGCTGATTTGTGCTCCAACAGCGGAGAGAAAAATGGCAGGTCGCCCAAGCCAACAACAGATCGCAACCGTCTGAAGCCCACGGTCGTTACCCCCTTCGTCGCAACGTATCTACGGCGTTGTGGGTGTGACGATCGCTCTCGAGTCCGGTAGCATCGGAGGCGTCGTGGCTCTTCCTCCTCGTCCCAGAGCAGCAACTTTCGGAAACACCGCCAACGCCAATCGCACCCGCGATTTGCCGCCCGGCAGCGTCGTCTTGGGTCGCTATACGATCCAGAAGGTGCTCGGCCGCGGAGGCATGGCGACGGTGTACATGGCCAAACACCAGCAGACGGATCGCCTCGTCGCGCTCAAGCTGCTGGACCCCGAGTTCTCTCGGGACCCAGCGTACGTCGAGCGCTTTCGTCGTGAGGCGAAGGCCGCGGGGCGCATCCGCAGCGATCACGTCGTCGCGATCTATGACCTCGACGCAGAGGTCGGCGGATCGCTCGTGCTCGTCATGGAGTACCTCGAGGGTCAGTCGATGCAGGGAGCGCTGAAGGCCGGGAGATTTCCGGTCCAAAAGGCGATCTCGTTCGGCCGTCAGATGCTCGAGGGGCTCGCGGCCGCGCACGAGTCGGGCGTGATTCACCGCGACTTGAAGCCAGCGAATTTGTACGTCGAGCGCACGGCGACCGGCGGAGAGAAAGTGAAGCTCCTCGACTTCGGCATCTCGAAGTTGGCCGACGCCTCGCAGCAAGAGCTCACGCGCGACGGGCAGACGCTGGGCACGGTCGCATACATGGCGCCCGAGCAAATCCGCGGTAAAGCGAGCGCTACAGACCCTCGCGTCGACCTGTACTCCGCGGGCGTCTCGCTCTTCATCATGCTGACCGGCAAGCGTCCCATCGACGCCGAGGACACTGTGCAGCTGCTGGCGGCAGTGCTCGAACACCCGCCGATGACGCTGGCGCAGGCGACGGGGTTGCCGTTTCCCGCGCCGCTCGAAGCCTTCATCGCCAAGTCGCTCGAGAAGGATCCGAACCGCCGTTTTCAGACCGCGATCGAGATGCGCGACGCGCTCGTCGAAGCGGGCAAGGTCATCGGCTACGAGTCGACGGGGCCGCTCTCGGTGCCCACCTCGGGCAGCGATCCGAGCGGTGTTGTGCCGCGCGTTCCCGCGAAGACGCAGATGGGCGTGGGCGGAGCTCCGCCGCCGCCGACCGCGGCCAAGCAGACGATGATGGGGATGGGCAGCGCGCCGGTTCCGCCGCCGCCGACCATGCAGCAAGTCGCTCCGGTGCCCGCGATGGCGTCGTCGTTCGCTCCGCAGACGTTGCCCGCGCCGATGCCTGGCCCCGCGACGATGCCTTCGCCGATGCCCGGCGGAGCTCCGGTCGAAGCAGACCCATTCGGACCGATGCCGGGTGGACTCGCTCCGCCTCCGATGGCCGCGCTCGCGGCGCCTCCGATCGGATTGCCGCAAGAGCCTGCGCCCGCCGCGCCGGCGCCGAAGCAGAGCCGCGCGGGCCTCGTCATCTTGCTCTCTGCCGTGGGCCTCGTCGCGCTCGGCGGCGCCGGCGCGCTCGTCGCTCGCTCGATGAACGCACGTCCGTCCGGCGGCGCGGTGCACGTCATCGGACAGAGCGCGAGCAGCGGAGCTGCCTCCGCGCAGAACGCGAACAGCGGCAACGCACAGCCTGCGAACAACGGCAGCGCGCAGCCTGCGAACAACAACGGGCAGGCTCCGACCGCGAACCCTGTCGGTGATCCCGCAGCGCAGCAGCCCGCGCAAAACACGCAACAGGCGCCCGCGCAGCAGGTCGAAAGCAACGCGCCCACCAACGGCGCGGCGCAGGCGCCCGCACAAGCGCCGCAGGGCGCGCAGGCCGAGCCGCAGCAGCCAGCGCAGCAGCCAGTGCAGAACACGCAGCAGGCCGCGCAGGCGCCCGCGGCGAACACGCAGAGCGCTGGTTCGCAGCAAGGAAGCGCCGCTCCGTCCGGCGGCAGCGCCGGCGCTGCGGCAAGGCAGTCGAGCGCGAGCGCGACGTCGACATCGACCGGCACGAGCGAGTCCGCCGGGACGCGAACGACCCGCACGACGCGCGCCGCGCCAACGTCGGCAAACCCGTTCGATCCGCAGCCGGTTCGTCAGGCCAATCCGCCGACGCAGACCACGCGTCCGGTGCAGAACACAGCGACGCAGAGCACGCCGCCGCGCACCAACACGCGACGACGCACGGGCACCACCACCGTCGTGCCGTTCTGAGCCGAGCCAACGGGGGGGTTGCGGACTCGGGGGCAGTGTCGGACGCAGGGCGCACCGCACTTCGTCGCTTGACCGCGGGCCGTCGAACGGATGACGATCCGCCCGTGCGTAAGCGACTACTCTCGATTCCATTCGCGCTCGGTTTGTTCTTCGCGGCTCCTGCTGCGCTCGCGCAGACGCCGGACGATGCTCGTACCCAAGAGGCGCGCACGCAGTTCGCCGCGGGAATGCGCGCTCGCGACGGCCGTCGTTGGGGTGAGGCCGTGCTCGCGTTCGAGCGATCGCTTCGTCAGCGGCGACACCCGCAGACGCTCTACGAGATCGCGTTCGCTCGTCAGCGAGGCGGCGACTCCGAAGGCGCGATCACCGCGCTGCGCGATTTGCTCGCGATGACGGACCCGGCCCCTTCGCAAGAGTTGATCGATCAGGCTCGCACGCTCGCGCGCGAGGCTGGTGAGCCCAACCTCAGCCCGACGCCGCAGACCTCGGGTTCGACGGAGTGCCCCACGTGCCCCACGTGCCCGCCGCAGCGCGAGTGCGAGGTGTGCCCGCCGCCGCAGGTGGTAGAGCGCGTTCCGATGGTTCCGCTGATCCTCGGAGCGGCTGGCGGCGTCGTGCTCGGGTTGGGCGCAGGCTTCTACGGACACGCGCTCGCGGACTCGGCCACGTACAACAGCCAAAACGCCAGCATCGCGCTGCGCCAAGAGATCAAGCCCCGCGGAGAGTCGTTTCGCGTGGTGGGCCTCATCGGCGTGATCGCAGGCTTGGGGCTCGAAGCGACGGCGATCGCGCTCTCGTTCACCAACCGCCCGCGTCCTGCGGCCGCGCAGACCACGAGCAGCGATCGCGCTCAGGCCGTGCGCGACGTGCGCGTCGACGTGGCGCCGGACGGCGTCGTGGTCAGCGGCCGCTTCTGAATCGTCGTTCATCGAGCGCGCTGCGAAGATCGACGTGGCCGATCGCGCGCGTTTCGCAGGTACACTCTCGGGCCAACAAGCCATGGGAGAGCCTCAGTCCACGCGCGATGACGCCGCGCGCAAGGTCGTTCGTCTGCTCGACAGCCTGTCGGTGCTCATCGACGGCAGCACGCGACGACAGATGGGCAACGCGGCGAAAGAGACCATTCTGAAGCAGTGGAAGCTCGAGGTCTCGCACGTCCTTCCGCGGCGCGCCGAAGAGCAGGCGCTCGGCGACGAGCACGACGTCGATCCCGACTCGCAGTTTCCGACGCCGGTGCTGCTCGTGCCCCCGTTGATGGTGCGGCCGTACGTCTACGACCTGCGGCCGAATCACTCGTTTGTTCGACATCTGCGCGACCGCGGCTTTCGAACGTACGTGCTCGACTTCGGCGTGCCCGACGCTGACGACGAGACGCTCAGGCTCGAGCACTACGTGTACACGTTTCTTCCGGCGGCGATCGACGCGGTCCGTCGCCACGCGAACAGCGAGAAGGTCTCGATCGTCGGCTACTGCATGGGCGGGATCTTCGGGTTGCTCTACACCGCGGCGTTTCACGGGCGCTCGGGCGGCGACGGAGCTCGCACGGCGAACCTCGTCACGATCGGCGCGCCGATCAATTTTGAAAAGATGGGCATTATTTCAATGGCCGCGCGATTCGGCCAGGGGATCGTCGATCAGCTGATGGACCGACTCGGAAACGTCCCGTCGATCGGCGCCGAGCTCGGGTTCAAAGTGATGAGCGGCCCCAAGGCCATCACCAAGTGGGTCGACCTCGCGAACAACCTGTACGACGAAGAGTACGTGCGTGGATTCGACGCGGTGAACACCTGGGTCAACGACCTGCTTCCGTATCCGCGCGAGGCCTTCAAGCAGATGGTGAAGGACGTCGTCGGGCAGAACAAATTGCTGCGACGCGAGCTCGAGCTCGGCGGCAGGAGGATCGATTTGGGTGTGATCGACGTTCCGCTGTTGGCGCTCGCGGGACGCGCGGACAACATCGCGACGCTGGCGTCGACGCGCGCGGTGCTCGCGACGGTGGGCAGCGAGGACAAGACGTTCGTCGAGGTTCCGGGCGGGCACGTCGGGGTCGTCGCGGGATCGAGCGCGCCGCAAGCGGTTTGGCAGCGCGTGAGCGACTGGCTCGCGCCGCGTTCTCTGCGGTGAAACACTTGCGGTCTGTGCGAAGGGGCGGCAGTGTCACCGGTCCATCGATGCACAGCAGCACGAGTCGCGAGAAGCGCGCGAGCACACCCAAGCGCGCGACGACCAAGCGGGGAGCAACCACCAAGACAGCCAAGAGCGAGCCGCGAGAGCACTGGCTCGAGCGACTGAACAGCGGCGCAAAGAAGAGCGCGCGCGTCGCTGAAGAGCCGTCGGTGGCGTTTGGTGCAGAGACGATTCAGCGATTTCGCCTCGGCAACGGGCTGAGGTTGTTGGTGGTCGAGAGTCATCACGCGAAGGTCGTGAGCTTTCACACATGGTTCGGCGTGGGCTCGCGCAACGAACACGAGGGAAAGACTGGCCTTGCGCACTTGTTCGAGCACTTGATGTTCAACGAGACGAAGAACCTTCCGGCGGGCACGTTCGATCGAAAGCTCGAGTCCATCGGCGCCTCCACCAACGCCGCGACGTGGAACGACTGGACCTACTACTACGAAGACCTCCCCTCCGACGCGCTCTCGCTGGTGATCACGCTCGAGTCCGAGCGCATGAAGAACCTCGTCCTGCGCAAGCCGCAGGTCGTGAGCGAGATCGAGGTCGTCGCCAACGAGCGTCGCTACCGCGTCGAGGACGACGTCGACGGGACGGTGAACGAGCTTCTCTACAAGACCGCGTTCGAGACGCACCCGTACCACCACCCGACGATCGGCTGGATGGCGGACATCCTCGCGTTTACCCCGGAAGATTGCAGGAAGTTCTACAAGACCTGGTACTCGCCGAACAACGCCGCGATCATCGTTGTGGGCGACGTTGACACGAGGAAGCTCGTCGCGTTGGTGCAAGCGCACTACGGCGAAATCTCAGCGGCGAAGCTCCCGGACGAGCGCTATCCCGAAGAGTCCGAGCAGCGCGCCGAGCGCACCGAGCGTCTGGTGAAGCCCACGCCGACGGCGAAGATCGCCGTGGGCTACAAGTCTCCGGCGCTCTCGCACGAGGATCATCCGGCGCTCAGCGTGCTGTGCGAGGCGCTGTTTGGAGGCCGTTCGGCGCGGGTGTTTCGTGCGCTCGTCACGGACGGTGAGCTCGCGACGGACCTCGCGGCGAGCGTCGCGCAGTTTCGCGACCCGGGTCTGTTCGAGATCTACGCGACGGCGCGGGACGGCGTGAGCCTCGAGACGCTGCTCGCGGGGCTCGATCACGAGCTGCGCGGGCTGTCGGTGAACCCCGTGACCGAGGCCGAGCGAGAGCGGGCGATCGCGCGGCTCGAGCTGGGATTTCTGCAAGGGCTCGAGACGGTCGGCGGACGCGCTGAGCAGATCGGCTTCTACGAGACGGTGCTCGGCGATCCAGCGGGGAGCCTCACGAGGCTGACGGCGCTGCGCGCGGTGACGGTCGCGGACATCGAGCGCGTGGCCAAGAGCTACCTGAACAAGAGCAAGCGAACGGTGATCCTCGTCGAGCCGTCGCCCGATGCGCCGAAAGAGGCGAGCGAAGGCGAAGGCGCAGCCGAGGACGAGGTGAGCGAATGAGCGCGCGTCCGACGTTTTTGGTGGAGGAGTTTTCGACCGTTCCGCTGGTGGAGATCGTCTTCGCGTTGCCAGCGGGGTCCGCGTTGGACCCCAAGGGCAAGGAGGGATCGCTCGTGCTGGCGCTGCGGTCGTTGCGACGCGGCGCGGGCAACAAGAGCTCGACGCAGCTCGACGACGAGATCGACCGGCTCGGCGGTGAGCTCTCGACTGGGTGTGACGCGCTTCAGTGCTCGCTGCACGCCACGGTGATCTCGCGAAACCTCGAGCCCTTCTTCGCGTTGCTCGCGGACATCGCGGTGCGACCGACGTTCAACGAAGAGGAGGTCGCGCGCGTTCGCCGAGAGATCACCGCGGAGCTCATCGACGCGCGCAACGACGATCGAACGCTGTGCGGCCGGTACTTTCGCCGCACGCTCTTCGCGGGGCACCCGCTCGGGCGCCCTGCGGCAGGGACGCTCTCGACCGTGGCCACCCTCTCCCGCGACGACGCCAAGCGCGCGTGGACCCGCGTGTGGAACACCAAGGGACTCGTGATCGCCGCCGCTGGAGACATCACCGAAGAGCGGCTCGCCGCGCTGTGGGAGAAGTACTTCGGCGACGCATGGGCGCCGGTGCACGAGAAGCCCGCGGAGGTGCCAGAGCCGAAGGCCCCGAAGAAGCGCACGCTGATCATCGTCGACAAGCCCGCGCGCACGCAGTCGCAGATCATGATCGGCGCGCTCGGGACGCACCCGAGGGACAAAGATCACCACGCGCTCTTCGTCGCCAACACCGTGTTTGGCGGGACGTTTACCTCGCGATTGATGCGCGAGATCCGCTCGAAGCGCGGCTGGAGCTACGGCGCGTCGAGTCGGCTGGGACGCGAGCGCATTCGGGAGGTGTTCTCGATGTGGACCTTTCCGAAGTCGAGCGACGCGCCCGCGTGCATCGCGGTCGAGCTGCAGCTGCTCGAAGCGCTGCACAAGGGCGGGATCACCGCTCGCGAGCTGAGCTTCGCGAAGAAGTACCTGAAAGAGAGCGCGGTGTTCGACACAGACACCGCGAGCAAGCGCCTGGCGCAGCGGCTCGACGAGACGTGCGGCGACATGCCCAAGGGCTATCACGACAAGTTCATCCCGAAGACGCAGGAGGTCACGCTCGAGCAGTGCAAGCGCGCGATTCGAGCGCGGATCGACCCGGACAACTTGATTTTGTGTGTCACAGCGACGGCCAGCGATCTCCGCGCGAAGCTCGAGGCGGCGATCCCCGAGCTCGACTCGACGACGGTGATCCCGTTCGACCGAGACGAGTTCTATCCCTGAACGAAGCTCACGCGGCCGCGAGCGCGGCGCGCATCACCGCGGGGTGGTTGGTGATGATCGACGTGACGCCCGTGTGAGCGAGCGCCCGCGCGAGCTCGGGCTCGTTGACGGTCCACACGTGCACGTCGTAGCCGCACGTGAGCCAGTGGCGCAGGCGCGCTTCGCCCTCGCTCCAGTGCGGGTGGATGGCCCGCGGAGCGACCGCGTTGAGCGCGGCGAGCGCGCGGTTTTTCTCTCGCGGATCGGGGTCGAGCAGCAGCCCGCGCTCGACCTCGGGCGCGACGCGACGCAGCTCGATCAGCACCTTCGGCTCGAAGGACGAGACGATGAATCGCCGGTGTCTTCCGCGCCATTTCGTCGCAGACTCGGCCACCGCGCGCGCGAGCGCGATGGGGTCGCCGTCGTCGGCCTTCACCTCGACGTTGACGATCAAGCCTTCGAGCACGCGCAGGACGTCGTCGAGCGAAGGGACGCCTTCACCGCCGCCGAGGTCCTCGCGAGAGAGGGCCCACGCGCTCGACGAGCGAACGCGCGTGGCGCGGCCGGTGAATCGCGAGAGGTCGTGGTCGTGTCCGACGACGAGCGTGCCGCACGCGGCGAGGCGGACGTCGAACTCGCTGCCGTCGGCGCCTTCACGCACCGCCGAACGAAAGGATGCCAGCGTGTTTTCGACGGCGATTTTCGGGCTTCCACGGTGCCCGAGCACCCAGGGCTGCTTCATGTGGTCGCCGAGTATAGAGCGGTCCGCTGCCCGGTTCTTGCGGTCTGATCGGGCAGTGTCGTACGAGCCATGATCGCCATGGCAGAGCCTGCACCGAGCGCGAGAGAGCCGATCGAAGGGCTGCGATCGATCCGCGCACAGCCGAGCGCGATCGAGTTTCTTCGCAGCGCGCTCGCGGGGGGACGACTCTCGACGGCGCTGCTCTTCGAGGGCCCCGAAGGCGTGGGAAAAGAGCGCTGCGCGCGCGCCCTCGCCCAGTGCACGGTGTGCATCAACAAGCGCGAGGACGGCGACGCGTGCGGTCGCTGCGCGATGTGCCGCGCGGTCGACCACAACACGTACGTCGACGTGATGACCCTCGCGCGCGACGTCAACGTGCTCACGCAAGAGCAAGTGACAGGGCCCGAGGCCAAGAGCGAGATCACCGTCGACAAGGTGCGCGAGCTTCAGCGCGAGCGCCTCGTCTACATGCCGCACGGAACGGCGCGCTGGGTCATCGTCCGCGACGCGCACGACCTCAACACATCGGCGAGCAATTCGCTGCTCAAGACGCTGGAAGAGCCCCCGGCCAACACGCACTTCGCGTTGATCACGCACCGCCCGAGCGAGCTGCTCGTCACGGTGCGCTCGCGGTGTCAGCGCGTTCGCTTCGCGCCGCTGCCCACAGAGGATGTGCGAGCGATCTTGGCCGCGCACAAGATCCCCGACGCGGTCGCGCAGGACGCGGCGAAGTGGGCCGAGGGGAGCGCGGGGCGCGCGCTGGCGATGGCGAACCCCGAGCTGCTCGCGACGCGAAAGAGCTGGCTCGAACGGCTCTTGTCAGCGCTGCGCGCGGCCAAGCCCGGCGCGATCGTGGAGGTGGCTGAGTCGTTCGAAGCGGCGCTCAAGGGCGTCGAGGACAAGGACGACGAGGTCGTGGTGATCCTCACGATGCTCGAGCGGTACTTTCGCGACGAGGCCCTCGCCGCGGTCAGCGACGCGAAGCGAGCGACGGTCAACGCCGCGCGTTCGCAGCTCGTTCGCCAGACGATCGCTTCGCTCGATCAGAACTTGAAGGCGCAGATGGCGATCGAATCGCTGCTCGTTCGCCTGCGCGACGCCCGCTAGACTCGCGGTTCGTTCGCGCTCAGCCGAGGGAGGTTCGCCGTTGCCAGCGAAGGTCCGTGGGATTACTCATCCCGGCCCAGCGCGCTCGCGCGCAGAGAAGAAGGCAAAGGGCTCATGGACAATCGCTTCTACGTCACGACGCCGATTTACTACGTCAACGACGTTCCGCACTTGGGGACCGCGTACACGACGGTCGCCGCGGACGCGTTCGCCCGTCAGCGCGGCTTGCGTGGAATGGAGACGCGATTTCTCACGGGCACCGACGAGCACGGACTGAAGATCGACCGCTCGGCGAAAGAGCGCGGGATGTCTCCGCAAGCGTTCGTCGACGAAGTCTCGTCGCGCTTTCGCAGCGCGTGGCCGGTGCTTCGCTGCGAGCCGTCGGACTTCATCCGCACGACCGAAGAGCGACACAAGAAGGTCGCGCAAGAGCTCTGGTCCAAGTGCGAGGCCGCCGGAGACATCTACCTCGGCGAGCACGAGGGCTGGTACTGCGTCTCGTGCGAGCAGTTCTACCCTGAAAAAGACCTGGTCGACGCGAAGCTCTGCCCGACGCACAAGAAGCCCGTCGAGTGGATGAAAGAGTCGGGCTACTTCTTTCGGCTCTCGAAGTACCAGGATCGACTGCTCGAGCTCTACGAGAAGCGCCCCGAGTTCGTGCTGCCCGAAGGACGCCGCAACGAGGTCGTCGCGTTCGTGAAGGAGGGGCTCAAGGACCTCTCGATTTCACGCACCACATTTCAATGGGGCATCCCCGTTCCGGGCAACGACAAGCACGTGATGTACGTGTGGTTCGACGCGCTCACGAACTACCGCTCGGCCGTCAACGACGCGTCGCTTCAGCGCTTCTGGCCGCCGGATCTGCAGCTCGTCGGAAAGGACATCCTGCGCTTTCACGCGATCTACTGGCCTGCGTTCTTGATGAGCGCGGGCTTCGGCGACGATCAGCTGCCGCGCACGGTGTTCGCGCACGGGTTTCTCACGATCAACGGCTTGAAGATGGGCAAGTCGCTGCGCAACACCGTCGAGCCGCTCAAGCTCGTCTCGCACTTCGGCGCGGACGAGGTTCGGTACTTCTTGCTCCGCGAGATCGCGCTCGGACAAGACGGAGACTTCTCGCCGAAGAAGCTGATCTCGCGCATTCGCTCGGACCTCGCGGCGACCGTGGGCAACCTGCTCAATCGAACGCTGCCGTTCGCCGTGAAGCACTTCGACGGGTGCGTTCCGCCGCCGAACGCGGGCTTCGACGGAGAGCGCGAGGCTCAGCTGCGCAAGCGGCACGCTGAGCTCGTCGAGGAGTCGAAGAAGGCGTGGGAGAGCTTCGAGCCGCACCGCGCGCTCGAGTGCGCGATCGCGCTCGCGATGGAGTGCAACGGCTACTTCGACGCGCGCGCCCCGTGGGTGCTCGCGAAGGACCCAGCGCGAAAGAGCGAGCTCGGCGCGGTGATCTACAACGTGCTCGAGGTGCTCCGCGCGTGCTCGGTGCTCTTGTGGCCCGCGTTGCCGGACAAGTGCGACGCCCTCCGCGCGCAGCTCGGCCTGGATCCGTTGCATTCGGTCGTGGGCGTGGACAAGTGGCCGTCCGAGTGGGGCGCGCTGGTCGCGGGCACGAAGCTCAACCCCGGCGCGCCGCTGTTCAGAAACATCACGAAAGAAGACGAAGCCAGCCTGCTCGCTGAGTTCGTCGTGACCGATGGAGAGACCAAGGTGACCGAGAACGCGCCTGCGAAGACCGCAGAGAAGACCGCGGAGAAGACCGCGGAGAAGACCGCAGAGACGAAGACCGCGACCGCCGCGCCCGAGGGCGTCGCGATCATCACGATCGACGATTTCACCAAGGTCGAGCTCAAGCTCGGCGAGGTGAAGAGCGCCGAGCGCGTCCCGAAGTCCGACAAGCTGCTGAAGCTTCAAGTGGACGTTGGTGAGCCCTCGGGGCCGCGCCAGATCCTCGCGGGCATCGGCGTCTCGTACAAGCCCGAGGACCTCGTCGGAAAGAAGCTAGTGATCGTCGCCAACCTCGCTCCGCGCAAGATGATGGGGCACGAGTCGCAGGGGATGGTCGTCGCGTGCGGCCCGACCGAGGCGCTCTCGGTGCTGACCGTGGACAAGGACATCCCCGTCGGGACGCGCGTGAAGTGATGTCCACCCCGCTGATCGACACGCACTGCCACCTCGACTTCGAGGACTTCGGCCCCGAGCGATCAGCGGTGATCGACCGCGGCCGCGCCCAGGGAATTCGCTGGTTCGTCACGATCGGCTCCGGTCGCGGCGCCGAGAGCGCGAAGGCTGCGATCGAGCTCGCGACCGAGCACACAGACGTCCTGGCGACGGTGGGCGTGCATCCGCACGACGCGTCCGTGGTAAACGACGAAGTGCTTCAGTCCATGGAGGCGATGGCGCGTCACGAGCGCGTCGTCGCGGTGGGCGAAATCGGGCTCGATTATCACTACGACTTCTCGCCACGCTCGGCGCAGCAAGAGACGTTTCGCGCGTTCGTCCGCATGGCGAAGGCCGTCGGCAAGCCCATCGTGATTCACACGCGCGAGGCCGGTGAGGACACGCTGGCGATCCTTCGCGAAGAGGGCGCGCGCGACGTGGGCGGGGTGATCCACTGCTTCACCGAGGACGAGGCGTTCGCCAAGAGCGCGATGGACCTCGGGTTCGACATCTCGTTCAGCGGGATCGTGACCTTCAAGAAGAGCGAGTCGCTGCGAGACGTGGCGAAGATCGTCGCGCGCGATCGGCTGATGATCGAGACCGACGCGCCCTACCTCGCGCCGATGCCCATGCGCGGAAAGCGCAACGAGCCGAGCTTCCTCCCGCACACAGCCAAGAGCCTCGCGGCCACGCTCGCGATGGAAGAAGAGGCGTTTCGCAAGCTCACGACGCGCAACGCCATCAAGCGCTTCGGGCTCGATCGCTTCGGCGCGACGATCGAAGAGTGATCGCGGCTCAGCGAACGCCAGGCTGACGCCAGCGCAGCACGCGCCTCGGCCAAGGCTCGTCGCTGGCGTGCTTGGCGAGCACTTTGGCCAGCGAGACGAGCTGCGTGCGTGCGTCGTCGGGCAGCGCTGCGGGCGCGGCGATGACGGCGACCTCTCCGTTGGCCAGCTCGATGTTCACCGTCCACTCGCCTTCGGTGCGCAGCACGGCGCAGTCGTAGCGAGCGCGGTCGCCGTGGGCGTCGGCGAGGACGAACTCGAAGCGCGTTCCGTTGTTGGGCTTGGTGTGACCGGCGGTGGTCATCGCTCGAAGACCACCGCGCCGTTGACGATCGTGGTGAGGACGCGACCGCGCACCTTGCGACCCACGAACGGAGAGTTGCTGCTCTTGCTCGCGAAGGACTCGACGGTCCACTCGACGTCGGGGTCGACGATGATGGCGTCGCCGAGGGCGCCTTCGGCCAGCGTTCCGACGGGCAGACCGACGATGCGCGCGGGCGCGATCGTGAGGGCCTCGATCATGCGCGAGAGCGCCACGCGCTTTTGGTGAACGAGCTCGAGCATGAGCGGAAGCGCGGTCTCGAGCCCGATCATCCCGTTGGGAGCCTCGCTGAACTCCGCGTCCTTCTCGCTCGGCGCGTGCGGCGCGTGGTCGGTCGCGATGCAGTCGATCGTGCCGTCGGCGAGCGCGGCGATGAGCGCGTCGCGGTCCTCGGCCTCGCGCAACGGCGGGTTGACCTTGCACGCGGTTTGATAACCGAGCACGGATTCATCGGTGAGCGTGAGGTGGTGGGGGGTCACCTCTGCGGTCGCGCGGACTCCTCTGGATTTCGCCTCACGAACGAAGGCTACCGCGCCCTTACTCGAGATGTGCGCGACGTGGTACTTCGCGCGGGTCATCTCGGTCAGCATGAGGTCTCGCGCGACGATGTGATCCTCGGCGACGCGGGGCCAGCCCTTGAGCCCGAGGCGCGTCGAGATCGCGCCCTCGTGCATCTGCGCCCCCTCCGTGAGGTGATGGTCCTCTGCGTGCTGGATCACAGGGACGTCGAAGGTCCCAGCGTACTCGAGCGCTCTGCGCATCACGCCCGAGTGCAGGACGCACTTGCCGTCGTCGCTGACCGCGACGCAGCCGCCGTCGCGCAGGTCGGCCATCTCGGTGAGCTCTTTGCCTTCGAGCTTGCGCGTGACGGCGCCGATGGGATGAAAGCGCACGACGCCCGCTTCTTTTGCACGCGAGACCATCATCTCTGTGATCGCGCGGTTGTCGTTGGTCGGGTTGGTGTTGGGCATCGCGCAGATCGTGGTGAAGCCGCCGATCGCCGCGGCCTTGGTGCCCGAGCGGATGTCTTCTTTGTACTCGTAGCCCGGCTCGCGCATGTGCGTGTGGATGTCGACCATGCCGGGCAGGATCCACTTTCCTGTGCAATCGATCACGCGAACGTCGCGATCGGTCGCGAACGAAGCGGCGGCGTTGGGGCCGACGCGCAGCACGCGGCCGTTCTCGATGACGACGTCGGCGACGGCGTCGAGGGAGCGCGAAGGATCGACGACGCGGCCGTTCTTGAGCAGGAGGAGCATCGATGAGACCTCGGAGTTCACACAGTGAGTGTCTGCGAAATGCGCGGATTTTCTGCGCTCATTCGCTGCGACGGTAGTTGGGAGCCTCTTCGGTGATGAACACGTCGTGCACGTGCGACTCGCGCAGGCCCATCGGGGTGCTCTTCACGAAGCGAGCCTTCTGCTGCATCTCGGGGATGGTCTTGCAGCCGACGTATCCCATGCTCGAGCGCAGGCCGCCGACGAGCTGAAACAAGATCGACGAGAGCGGTCCGCGGTACGCGACCCTGCCCTCGATCCCTTCGGGAACGAGCTTCTCGTCCGCGGTCCCCGCTTGTCCGTAGCGGTCCTTCGAGCCTTTGCGCATCGCGCCGAGCGAGCCCATCCCGCGGTACATCTTGTACGTGCGGCCCTGATACAGAACGAGGTCGCCCGGAGCCTCGTCGGTGCCCGCGAAGAGCGAGCCGACCATCACCACGTCCGCGCCTGCGGCGATGGCCTTGGCGACGTCGCCTGAGTACTTGATTCCGCCGTCGGCGATCACGGGGATGCCGAACTTCTTCGCAACCTTCGCGCAGTCCGAGACCGCCGTAATCTGCGGAACGCCCACGCCCGCCACGACGCGCGTCGTGCAGATCGAGCCGGGTCCGATGCCGACTTTGATCGCGTCTGCGCCGGCCTCGATGAGCGCTTCAGCGGCGTCCGCCGTGGCGATGTTTCCCGCGACCACGGCCACGTCGGGAAACGTTCGCTTCGTCGCGCGAACGGCGTCGAGCACGCCCTTGCTGTGCCCGTGGGCGGTGTCGATCACGATGAGATCGACGCCTGCTTCGACGAGCTTTCGGGTGCGCTCTTCGCGGTCCGGTCCCACGCCGATCGCGGCGCCGACGCGCAGCCGACCCTTCGAGTCCTTCACGGCGTTGGGGTAGCGCTCGGCCTGCAACAGGTCTTTGATCGTGATGAGCCCGATGAGCTTGCCGGTCGGAGGATCGACGACGAGCAGCTTTTCGATGCGGTGCTTGTGCAACAGCGCCCGCGCTTCGTCGGCTTTGATGGTGGGCGGCGCGGTCACGAGGCGCTCGCTCGGAGTCATCAAGTTGCGGACGGGCTGCTGGAGGTTGGTCTCGAAGCGGATGTCACGGGACGTGAGAATTCCCACGGGTTTGTCGCCGTCGACTACGGGCAGGCCCGAGATGTTTTGCGCGCGCATGATGGCGACGGCGCGCTCGAGCTTGTCGTCGGGAGCGATGGTGACAGGGTCGACGACGATGCCGCTCTCGGCGCGCTTGACCTTCTCGACCTCGAGCGCTTGCTCGTCGGGAGTGAGGTTTTTGTGCAGGATTCCCAGGCCGCCTTCGCGCGCCATGGTGATCGCGGCGCGCGCTTCGGTGACCGAGTCCATGGCGCTCGAGATCAGCGGGACTTGCAGGGTGATGTCCCTCGCCAATCGCGTTCGGGTGTCGACATCCTTGGGAAGGATGTCGCTCATGGCCGGGACGAGAAGCACGTCGTCGAACGTGAGGCACTCGCGCAGGGGCTCTTCGAACATGGCAGCGCAGACTCCGAACGGGGCGATGAATGGGGGGTGGGAGGCTCTCCTGACAGGGGGAGCGCTGGCGCGGGTCGTACCGCGTTCTGGGGCTTCGCGCGAGAAACTGCGGCAACGAGGGGCGCAACCGCGCGCGACGCGATCGACCGCAGCGGCGTCCGAGCGGAGTGGCGTCGCGGTGCGATCTGCGAGCCGGGCCATTTGCGATCGAGTGTCGATTGTCACTCGACGCGTCGCGGGCGGACACGACGCGGTACGACAACGACGTCGCGACCTGTTGTCAGCTTGCAAACTCCCCTGCGCGACTCGTAGTCTTCACACGTTCGCATCTACCCGTGACTGACGGAGACACCCTCATGCGCTCGCCCTGGTTGCTTGGTGCCGCTGCCCTGATCGCCCTCAACGCCTGTGGACCGCCTCGCGAAGAGCTTCCGACTCGCGATGGAAGCACGCGCGCAGACGCCGCTGCCGATTCGGGTTCGAGCGGCATGGACGCCGCGATGAACTGTCCGACCGGCGCGACGCGCTGCGGGACGGACTGCGTGAACCTGCAGACCTCGACGGTCCACTGCGGCGCGTGCAACTCGCGCTGCCAGTCGGGACAGACGTGCATGGCGGGGCGCTGCCAAGCGATGGTGAACTGCACCGCGCCGCAGATGAACTGCGGCGGGACATGCGTGGACGTCACGAACAACAACGCCAACTGCGGCGCGTGCGGACGGATGTGCGCGGCGGGTCAGACCTGCACGATGGGCGTGTGCATGGCGGGCGGCTGCGCGGCGCCTCGCATGATGTGCGGCGCCAGCTGCATCGACGTCTCGTCGGACAACGCCAACTGCGGACGCTGCGGCAACGCGTGCGCCGCGGGTTCGACCTGCGTCGGCGGCACCTGCCAAATGGGCGGCGGCATGTGCTCGTCGCTCGTCTGCAACACCAACGCCGAGTGCCAGACGGCGTGCGGACCGTCGCGCACGGGCGGTGAGTTCTGCTGCTCGGGCATGGGCGGCGTGTGCTTCGACTCGCCCAACCCCTGCGGCGGCGGCGGCGGAAGCGACGCCGGGATGGGCAGCGATAGCGGCGCGGCGTGCTCGACCGGCGGCGTGCGCTGCACGACCGACGCGGAGTGCGAGGCTGCGTGCCCGCCGCTCCTCGGCGTGCTGCCGTCGTCCTGCAGCGGCGGCTCGTGCTCATACTTCTGAGCGTCGCGCGCTGATTTCGAGTGCTTGCACTCGTTGTTCGAGTTGTTCGAGTCGGCTTTGCAGAGTGGGGGGATGCAGCGCGGGGGGCAGCGCTTCGTCGGTCGCGACGGGCGTCGCGGCGGGCTTCGTGGCTTCTGCGTGAATGCCTCCGCGCAGCCATTGATGGAGCAGTGACGCTCCGTCGGGTCCTTGCAGATCGCTCGAGAGGCGCTCGACGAGCAACGGGAGAAGCACGGCGATCGTGACGTCCTCGTTGCTCTTCACGTCGAGCACGCGCACGCGTTGACCGTCGCGGATCCAACGACCGATGTCATCGAGCGCGACGTAGCAGCGCTCGCGCGTGTCGTACATGCGGCGATTGGGGTAGCGACGCACCTCGCGAGGCTCTGCGGCGCTGCCGCTTCGATCGTCCCCTGATTCGTTGTAGGTTGCGCGCATGACGGTCTTCGCTCGAATCGCTGTGCTCTGCCTCCCTGCGCTGATCGCGTGCAGCGCGGGCCGGCAAGCGCCGTTCGATGTCGTTCAGTCGTATCACAGCGCTCTTCGCGAGGGCCGCTACAGCGAGGCGTACCAGCTGCTGTCGAGCGACGCGCGTCGCACGCTGACGTACGAGGACTTCGAGCGCGTCGCGCGGGACAACCCCGACGAGGTTCGCGAGACCGTGCGCTGGCTCGAGCAGGTGGACCCCAACGCTCCCGTCACGGCGCGGCTGGACCTGGGCAACGGAGAGAACGTGCAGCTCGTCGAAGAGGGCGGCGGATGGCGCCTGGACCCCGCGGTGCTGGACTTCTATGGGCAGAGGACGCCGCGCCAGTGCGTGCGCTCGTTTACGCGCGCGCTCGATCGCCGTCGGTGGGACGTGCTCGTGCGGTTCGCTCCGAGGCGCATCGCGGAGTCGCTGACGCCCGATCAGCTGCGCGACGCGTGGGAGCGCGGCGGAGATGCGGACGACGTGCAGCGAATGCTCACGGCGCTGCGGCAGAGCACGGAGCGTCCGATCGAGATCACGGGAGACCGCGCGACGATGACCTACGGCGTCGGAAATCGCTTCACGATGCAGCTCGTGCGCGAAGACGGCGTGTGGAAGGTCGAAGACCCAGACTGAGCGACGCAGCCGCGGAGCCTGTTACCGTCGAAACCCGATCTCTTGCGAATCGAGCTCGCCGAGCGCTGCGGCGTCGCGAGTCTTCTTCATCTGCTCTCGCAGCACGCGGAGCTGCTCTTTGCACTCGGTCGCGTACTCAGCGCCGAGGCGCTCGACGCCGCGCTGCGCGAGGGCGAGCGCCGCGGCGAGGTAGACCTCTTTCAGGTACGCAGGGGTGAAGCCGTCGCTGTCTTTCGCGAGCTGCTTTGCGAGTGAATCGACGTCGAGCGAGGGCTCGATGCGCGTCGAGAGCGCGCTGCGCTCGAGCAAGCGACGACCGAACTCAGCGCGCTCGGGCTCGGCGGGGAGCCCCAGGTGAAACACGCGATCGAAGCGCGACGGCCGCTTGAGCAGCGCCACGTCGATGCGCTCGGGGTGGTTGCTCGAGGCGATCACGAACAGGCCCGTGTTCGCAGAGAAGCCGTCGAGCTCGTTGAGAAACACCGCGCGGTTTCCCTCGGAGATAAACGAGTCGATGTCCTCGAAGGCGAGCACGCACGGAGAGAGCTTGCGCGCGCGATCGAAGATCGAAGAGATGGGGTTCTTGCCGTACTCGTTGCCTTGCAGGTCGCGGACGTAGAGAAACGGATAGTCCTTCAACTGGGCGGCGACCGCGCGGCAGACGAGGGTCTTGCCGGTGCCAGGCGGCCCCACGAGCAACACGCCTCTTCGCCAGGGAAATCCCAGCGCTTCGAACGCCGCCCGGTGCTGCACGAACCCGTCGATCGTGCGCCGAAGGTCCTCGAGCAGCGACGGGGCGAGCACGATGTCCTCCCACGTCGTGCGGCCGATCTCAGCGTCGATGTCCGGCGCCTGCTGCCAGCCGTGCGCGTGCACGAGGCTGCGTCCGGCGGGGCGGAGGTTCCACTTCGACCAGGCTTCGAGCACCGCGCTCACCGTGGCGCGCTCTTGCGCGATGACGAAGAGCCCGTGCGGGTTGTTCGCGCTCGGCGTGGTCGTGAGCTCGACGCGAAGGCCGTTGAAATACGCTGCGAACCACAGCACGGACTCCGCGCGTTCGCCGCGCCAATTGTGGCCTTCGTGCGTGGTGTCGAGCATCGATCGCGCGTCGGTGAAGTGCTGCTCGACGAAGGCGCGCAGCCGCGCCGCGTCGCCCTGCTCGTAGCCCGTGCAGTGCCCGGGCAGATGCTGTCGCACGAAGGCGAAGAGGACGTCGGTCGGATTCGAATACTCACCGCCCGAGGCGCGCAGCGCGGCCTGCACCGCGCGCTCTCGCCAAGGGACCATTGCGCTGCTGCGATCGCTCAAGATTCGAAGGTGTTAGGCACTCGAGCAGAGCATCGCAAAGAAAAACTTCACCGTTCTTCACGGCTCATCGCGAGCCACTTCACGGGGCTCGGTGCTAGGCATCGTGTCCATGACCGACCGACCCAGGCTGAGTGAAGACAAGGTGAGCGAGAGCGTGAAGGCCCAAGTGGCGAGCTTTCACAGAGCGATCGTCGACGAGGTGGCCGCCGCGATCACGCGCGACAAGGTCGTCGTGGTCGGAATGGCGCAGAACCCCTTCGTGAAGAAGGCGCGCGCGCTGCTCACCGAGCGCGGAGTGAAGTTCACGTACATCGAGCACGGCAGCTATCTCTCGAAGTGGAAAGAGCGGCTCGCGATCAAGATCTGGGCGGGGTTTCCCACGTTTCCGATGGTGTTCATCGACGGCGTGCTGATCGGCGGCCACGCGGAGCTGATCGAGCTCGACAAGGCCGGCGGGCTGCCGAAGACCTGAGCGGGACGCTGCTCGGGCGTTGAGCCGTTGAATTACAGGGGGCTTCGTGGCATACGGCGCGCGATTTCAAGCGGCGAACGCGCGGTGCTCATACCGCCGTCGACGCGATCGAATCGCAACCCCGACAGGAGATTCACTGCCATGACGCTCGAGCGTACCTTCGCGATCATCAAGCCCGACGCGGTCGAGAAGAACAACACCGGCAAGATCATCGCGCACATCGAGAAGGCCGGATTCCGCATCGTCTCGATCAAGAAGCTGCACATGACCCGCGCGGTCGCCGAAGGCTTCTACGCCGAGCACAAGGGCAAGGGGTTCTTCGACGAGCTCACCGGCTTCATGTCGCGCTCGCCCTGCTTCGTGCTCTGCCTCGAGAGCGAGAACGCCATCGCCAAGTGGCGCGAGACGATGGGCGCCACCAACCCCGAGAAGGCCGCGGAAGGCACGATCCGCAAGCTCTTCGGCGGCTCGGTCGGCGAGAACGCGACGCACGGCTCGGACTCGCCTGCGTCCGCCGCGCGCGAGCTCGGCTACTTCTTCGCCGGCATGGAGCTCATCTGAGCTCGTCGAGCGCGGCTCGCGCTGCGCTCACTTTTTCGCGTCGGTCTCGTCTTCGTCCTCGCCCTTGCGCTTTCGCAGCGCCATCACGGCGAGGCCCGCGGCCAACGCGACGTTGACGGCGATCGATCCCGCGAGGACCGCGCGCAGCGTGCCTGCGCTTCCGCGGGCGACGGCGATGGGCCCGACGTAGGACAGCCGCGCTTCGCCGGCCGTCGGCGGAGGTCGCGAGATCGTCACGACGCTCACGTCCTCCGGGCGCATCGTCACGACGCTCGCAGCGACGATGCGTCGAATCGCCCCCTCGTCGATGGGCGAGCGCGCTCCGATGTGTCGAAGCAGGACGCTCGCGGTGGGCCTGGGCGCCTCGTGCCCGTCGAGCGGGCGATCGTCGGTCGAGACCAGCGCGACGTGCACGCGCGCGTCGAGCACGCCGTCCACCGACTCGAGCGTTCGCGCGAGCTCACCGGCGACGGACTGCGCCGAGCGCGCGCGCTCTTCGGAGGCGCTCTGCACGAGCGAAGGCTGCGCGCCGTACGACTCGCTGAACCCCGGCTCTTCGCGGCGCGGCAATCCGTGGCCGTGCAGCACGGTCACCGAGCGGGCGACCTCTTCAGCGCCGACGATCACGCGAAACTGCGGCGCGCCCGTTCCGCCGCCCTCGTCTGCCTCTTTGCGCGCGGCGATCCCGGCTTGATCGAGCGCGGCGACGGCGCGGTTGGCCTCGGGTTCGGCCACGCCCTGCAGCACCGGAACCTGCGCGCAGGCCGCGAGGGCGAGCGACGCGACCAGCGCACACGTTTTCAAGATCCCCCCGCGACCGCCGGTCGTCGTCGCGACCGCTGCGGTCCGGTCCCCTCGCCCCCACGATACGTCGATCATCACTGCACCGAGAATCCCCAGGAGAATCCCACGCGAGGTCCGCCGAACGCGCGCCAACGCATCCCGCGGATGATGCCCACCACGCATCCCTTGAACGCAGGTGAGCCGTTGAGCACGGTCACGCCGATGGGCGCGCCCGAGCCGCCGACCGCGATCCGCAGTCGCACGTCGCCCGGCGAACCGAGCGCGGCGCAGCCCGCGAAGCGCGCGAGCGAGGCGTTGAGCGGGCCGACGATCTCGCGGTCCGAGAGCGTGCCCATCCCGCCTCCGCCGCCGGTCATGTTGAACTCGATCGGCGCGGACATGGCCGCCTCGTACGAGGTGAAGCCGCCCGAGCCACCGCCTCCGCTCGCGCGAGCGCGGCGCAGCTCGTCTGCGGGCGGCGGCGGCAAGACCTCGATCGCACCGCCGACGGCGCGCGCGTTGGGTCTGGGAATATCCAGCTCAGCGGTGCGCCTCGAGGCCGAGCCCGGGCCGAGGGTCTTCCAGTACACGACGAAGAGCAGCGCGACCGCGGCGACCGTCGCAACACCGACGAGCACCTTGGCGCGCGCGTTCACCGTGTCCTCAGCGATCGCGCTCTTGACCTCGTGCTCGTGCTGGTGGCGCTTTCGCTTCTCGCGCGCTTGTTCGGCGAACTCGCGGTACTGCGGCCACTCGTTGAGCTTCTTGCGCTCGCCCGAGTCCATGTTGAACACGACGTTGTCGTCGAGGACCTCGTCGCGAATGATCGCTTGAATGAGCTCGCGCGCGGTCAGCGGCCCGTGGTCGAGCCCGTTGCGGACGAACATCCAGCGCGGGGCGTCGTTGGCGGTCGCCTCGGTGACGAGGCCCTTGAGGTCGCCTGCGACCGGCGCAGGGGCGACGCCAACCATGCTCGGACGCGCGCCTTCGAACGGCGCTGCGCCCGCGGGCGCGGCGTACAAGGCGCTCGTGTCGATGTCGACCGCGACGTCGAGCGCGCTGTGTTGCACGGGATCGACGTCGACGGCCACGTCGAGCCCCTCCATGCCTTCGAGCTCGGCGGTGTTCGAGGGGGGCGGCGCCACGCGCTGCGCGGTCACTTCGGGAGGCGCGATCAACGCGGTGAGCGCGGCCTTCATCGACGTGATGGACTTGAAGCGATCGTCCGGCGCTTCGGCGGTCGAGTTCTCGACGATCACGTCGAACGTGATCGGGAGCGACGAGACGATGGCCGTCGCGGAGTTCGCAGGGTCGAAGCGCTGCCCGGTGCAGAGCCAGAAGAGCATCGCGCCGAGCGAATAGATGTCGCTGCGCGCGTTGGGCGCGAGGCCCTTGCGGACCTCAGGAGCGATGAACGAGTCGTGGATCTCTTTGCTCGCAGCGAGCAGGGCGCCGAGGCCGAGGCCCGAGAGCTTTCCTTTGCCGTCGACGACGCGGACCGTGCTGGGACCGAGCGCGCCGTGGACGATGTTTTGCGCGTGCGCGACGGACAAGACGTCGAGGATCGGCGAGAGCACGTCGACCGCTTCTTTGAGCGAGAGAGACTTGCGCTCGTTCGTCTGTTTGGCGAGCCAATCCTCGGCGCTCTCGGGCGGCAGCACCTCGGTCGCGACGAGCAGCACGCCCGTCGCTGGATCGACCGAGAGCCCGAACACCGCGAGCGAGTCTGGCGACTTCATCGCGCTCACCGCTCGCACGGCGTTTCGGACGTTCGCTGAAATCTCGGGTCGAACGATGCCCTGCGGCGCCGCCCACACCGAGACGTCCTTCTGCGTCTTGTTGTCTTTGGCCGCGTACACCATCAGCGGCCCGAAGCTCGTCGCGACCTTCTGAACAGTGAAGCGTCCCGCGACGACCTGGCCCTCCCGCAAGGCCGCTGGCGTCGCAATTCCCGGCAACGTCGTCTCTGCCATGAGCGAGAGAATCTACACTGACGGAGCATCGGCGCAGACAACGAACCGCACTCGCCTCGGCACCGACGAACACGAGGCGCGGGAGATGGCACCGGTCGCCACCATCTCTGGGCGGGTTTGCGATGAGCGGACGCCGGCGAGGATGAGCCCGATGACGGACAGCCTGCCGAGAGGGCGCTTGACGCCTACATCGACCTCCGGTATCCGCACCCGCAACTACAGGGCACTACGCGGCAGCGCGAGCTGCGACGGCGAGTGTTCGACGGGTTCTGCAAGAGGAGTCGGGTCGATGTCGTTCAAGAGCTGGTTGCGCGCTGCGAGTGTGATGGTGGGTGTTGCGATGATGGTGGGCTGTGCAGAGCCCGGGCTCGAGCAGCTTCCCGCGGACGACAACGGCGCCTCGGTCGACGAGGTGCAGAGCGCCGCGTACGAGCGCTATCTCGGCGCGTGGGACGGCGTCGAAGGCAGCCTCCGCGCGATCGTGTTCACCGAGTCGCAGCTCTCGGCGAACACGCGTCGCTACTTCGCCGATCAGACCGTGCAGTGCTTCCGCGCGCCGTGCCCCCCGGTGCGCATCGAGGGCGCGTTTCGTGCGACGAGCCGATATCTGTACATCACGGTCAACGGCGAGGCGAAGCGCTACTCGTCGACGTTCAACGCGGCGGCGGACGAGCTGACGCTGCGCGAAGGATCGCGGGTGGTGTTTCGCCTTCGTCGCGCGGTCAGCTACTGCGCGCAGGTCGCCGACTGCGGAGAGCAGCGGCTGATCACTCCGCGATGCGTCGGGACGATGACGTGCTCGAGCGACAATCGCTGCGTCTACCGCTGCGGAACGACGCCGGGCGCGTGCCGCACGAACGCAGATTGCGCCTCGGACTCGTTTTGCTCAGCGAACACCTGCGGCGGAACGGGCACGTGCGCTCGTCGTCCTCAGGCGTGCACGGCGCTGTACCAGCCCGTGTGCGGCTGCGATGGACGCACGTACGGAAACGCGTGCTCGGCGGCGAATCAGGGCGTTCGCGTCGCCTCGAGCGGCGAGTGCGCGCCTGCGCCCCGCGCGTGCCGAACGAACGCCGAGTGCGGGCCGGCGGAGATGTGCAGCGCGGCGACGTGCGGCGGGCCGGGGACGTGCCGACAGATCACCGTGCGCTGCTCGGCCGAGTACATCCCCGTCTGCGGCTGCGACGGAACGACGTACACCAACGAGTGCATGGCCTTCACCGCCGGGCAGAACGTCGCGCACCCCGGCGCGTGCCGCTGAGCCGTCGTTCAGCGCTGTTTTTCGGGGCGATGCGCGGGGGCGGTTGCGGGGGATTTTGCTGAGCGAGCCGTGATAGGGTCCGCGCCCCTGCAATGGCTAGGACGCTCCTTCTCGAGATCGGTTGCGAAGAACTCCCTACTTCGTTCGTGCGCGGCGCGCTCGCGCAGCTCCCCTCGCTCGCTCGCGACGAGCTCGCGCGGCACCGCATCACGCACGGTGACGTGCGCGCGCTCGGAACGCCGCGGCGACTCACAGTCGTGATCGACGGCGTCGAAGAAGAGATCGCGCCGCAGACCGAGGTCCTGCTCGGCCCGCCCGAGAGCGCCGCGAAGGACAAAGACGGCAAGTGGACCAAGGCCGCCGAGGGCTTCGCGAAGAAGAACGGTCTCGCGATCGAAGCGCTGTCCATCGCCGAGACGGACAAGGGGCGCTACCTGCGCGCCGAGCGCGTTTTGGCGGGCGGAAACGCGAAGGACAAGCTCGGCGACGTTCTGAGCTCGCTCTGCGCGAAGGTCACGTTCGAGAAGAGCATGCGCTGGGCGGACATCGACACGGCCTTCGGACGGCCGGTGCAATGGCTGCTCGCGCTCTACGGCGCGGACGTCGTGGACTTCGAGTTCGTTCGCGTTCGGTCTGGGCGCAGCACGTTCGGCCATCGATTTCTCGCGCCTGAGCGCTTCGAGCTCGCGAGCGCCGATGAATACGTGGGCGCGCTTCGCGGCAAGAAGGTGCTGGTCGACCCGAAGGAGCGGCTCGATGTGCAGCGCGAAGGGCTCGTCGCCGCCGCGCAGGCGAACGGCGGGACGCTCGTCGAGAACAGCTTTCTCGACGAAGAGGTGCTCGGGCTGGTCGAGTGGCCGTTCGTGGTCGTTGGGCGATTCGATGAGGCGTTTCTCTCGCTCCCGGACGAGCTCATCGAGACCGTGATGAGCTTTCACCAGCGGTATTTCGCCGCGCGCTCGAGCGACGGAAAGCTGCTTCCGCTCTTCATCACGACGGTCAACACCGCGCTCGACGCCGACCGCATCCGCAAGGGCAACGAGCGCGTGATGCGCGCGCGCCTCAACGACGCGCGGTTCTTCGTCGACAAGGACCGCAGCGAGCCGCTCTCCGCTCGATCGCAGCGCCTCTCGGGCATCGTGTATCACCAGAAGCTCGGGACGTACGCGGACAAGGTGCTGCGCGTCGAGGCGCTCAGCGCGGACGCAGCGAAGGTCTTCGGCGCGGACGCTGCGCAGTGCGTCGCCGCAGCGCGCCTGTGCAAGTGCGACCTGGTCGCGTTGACCGTGGGAGAGTTTCCGGAGCTCCAGGGCTTCGTGGGGCGCGACCTCGCGCGCAACGACGGCATGGACGCAGCGGTGTGCGAGGCGATCGCCGAGCACTATCTTCCGCGCGGCGCAGAGGACTCTGTGGCGCTCTCGAAGCTCGGCGCGGCGCTCGCCGTGGCCGATCGGTTGGACACGCTCGCGGGGTTCTTCGCGATCGGGCAGAAGCCCTCGGGCGGCGGCGACCCGTTTGGCCTCCGCCGCTCGGCGCTCGGCGTGCTGCGTACGCTGCTGCACCACGAAGCGCGCGCCTCGCTCTCGACGCTGGTCTCGAGCGCGCTCGCGGGCTACGTGGGAGAGCGATTCGCGTCGCTCGACCGCGGCGCGGCGCACAAAGAGCTCGTCTCGTTCTTGCGCGAGCGGCTCGAAGTCGCGCTCTCGCAGCGGTTCGGCGTGGACGTCGTGCGCGCGTGCCTCGAGACGCAAGGCGACGACTGCGACCCGTTCGACGTGTTCGAGCGCGCGCAAGCGCTGCACTCTCTGCGAGGAAATCCCCAGCTCGGGCTCGCGGCCAAGTGCATCGAGCGCGCGACCAACATCTCGAAGGACGTGCTCGCGCAAGAGAGCCGCACGTCGCTCGTCGAGTGGCTGCGCGGGCACTCGTTTGCGATGGACGAAGAGCGCGCGCTGCAGCGAGTGGTGCTCGACGTCGAGGCGCAGGTGACGGGATCTGTGGGCAATCGTGATTACCGAGGCGCCGTCTCGGCGATCGCCGACGGGCTCACCGCGCCGCTGGATCAGTTCTTCTCGAAGGTCTTTGTGATGGACGAAGACCTCGCCAAGCGCGACGCGCGGCTCCGCTTGCTCAAGCTCGTGACGCTCACGAGCGGCGCGGTGTGCAGGTTCGACCTGCTCTCGGACAGCAAGAAGTAGTACCGTTCGCGCACAGAAAAATCGGGCGTCCGCGCGCGGTTCTGCGGCGGAGCTTCGGTTGCGGAGGTGCGCGATGGATCGCAAGGTCTTCTTCTTCGGCGCGGGCGTCGCCGAGGGACACGAGCTCGGCAAAGAACTCCTCGGGGGCAAGGGGTTCGGGCTGCATGTGATGACTCACTTGGGGATCCCGGTTCCGCCGGGGTTCACGATCAGCACCGAGGAGTGCACGGAGTTCATGCAAACCGGCGCGCTCACCGACGCGCTGCGCGCCGAGGTGAAGAGCGCCCTCACCCGCGTCGAAGCGGCGGTGGGCACGACGTTCGGCGACCACGACAACCCGCTGCTGCTCTCGGTGCGATCCGGCGCGCGCGCGTCGATGCCCGGGATGATGGACACGGTGCTGAACCTCGGGCTCAACGATCACACGGCGGCGGCGCTCGCGAAGAAGAGCGGCTCCGAACGCTTCGCGCTCGACGCGTACCGCCGCTTCATCACGATGTACTCGAACGTCGTGCTCTCGATGGACCGCGAGCCGTTCGAGCACTTTCTCTCGGAGGCGCGCGCGAAGAGCGGCGCGAAGGACGACGCGTCGATCCCCGCAGAGCACCTGCGCGAAGTCGTGGCCAAGAGCAAAGAGTACTTTCACAAGCGCACGGGCGAGGCGTTTCCGCAGGACCCGTGGGAGCAGCTCTGGGGCGCGATCGGCGCGGTATGTCACTCGTGGAACAACGATCGCGCGAAGGTCTACCGCAAGACGTACAACATCCCCGAGCACTGGGGCACCGCGTGCAACGTGCAGGCGATGGTGTTCGGCAACGTCGGTGACGACTGCGCCACGGGCGTGTGCTTCACGCGCGATCCCGGCACGGGCGAGCACCGTTTCTTCGGTGAATTTCTGCCGAACGCGCAGGGCGAAGACGTCGTCGCGGGTATTCGCACGCCGTTGAAGATCACCGCGAAGGACGCTCGCGCCGCGGGCTCGGCGGTCTCGCTCGAGAGCTCGATGCCCGAGTGCTTCAAAGAGCTCGTCGCGATGCAGACCAAGCTCGAGCAGCACTTCAAAGACATGCAGGACATCGAGTTCACCATCCAGCACGGAAAGCTCTGGCTGCTCCAGTGCCGCAACGGAAAGCGCACGATGCGCGCCTCCGTTCGCATCGCCGTCGAGATGGTGAGCGAGGGTCTGATCGACAAGCGCGAGGCCATCAAGCGCATCGAAGCCAATCGATTGAACGAGCTGTTTCTGCCGAGGCTCGACGCCGCAGACGCGAAAGAAGCCGAGAAAAAAGGGCTCTTTCTCGCGCAGGGCCTCGCCGCCTCCCCCGGCTACGCGGCGGGCGAAATCGTGTTCACCGCGGACGAGGCCGAGCGGCTCGCGCACGACGGCCACGCGGTGATCCTCGTGCGTCGAGAGACTTCTCCCGAAGACATCCACGGGATGAAGGCCGCGAAGGGAATCCTCACCGCCACCGGCGGCCTCACGTCCCACGCGGCGGTCGTCGCGCGCGGGATGGGCAAGTGCTGCGTCGCCGGATGCTCAGCGCTCACCGTGGACTACCGCACCGAGACCGTCACCGTGCATCGCGCAGGAGACACGGTGGTGCTTCACAAGGGCGACAAGATCACGCTCGATGGGACCGCGGGTCGCCTCTACAAGGGCGAGCTGCCCGTCTCGGCGGCGGCGGCGGACAACCAGTTCGAGCAGATCCTGGCGTGGGCCGATGAAGTGCGTGCGATCGGCGTTCGAGCGAACGCGGACACGCCCACGGACGCGCGCAACGCGCGGCGGTTCGGCGCGCAGGGCGTGGGGTTGTGCCGCACCGAGCACATGTTCTTCGAGGCCGATCGCATCGCGGCCGTGCGCGAGATGATCCTCGCGACGACCGAGCCCGAGCGACGCAAGGCGCTCGAGAAGATCCTGCCCATGCAGCGCCAGGACTTCGTCGGAATCTTCACCGAGCTCTCGGGCCTGCCCGTGACGATCCGCCTGCTCGATCCGCCGCTGCACGAGTTCTTGCCCGAGCACGATGAAGAGCTGCGGGCGCTCGCGAAGGACATGAACGTTGATTTCGAGGCCCTCTCGCGGCGCAATCAATCGCTGAGAGAGTTCAACCCGATGCTCGGGCACCGCGGTTGTCGCCTCGCGATCACGTACCCAGAGATCTACGAGACCCAGGCGCGCGCGATCGCCGAGGCGTGCGTCGAGTGCGCGCGAAGCAACGTGGACGCGCGGCCCGAGGTGATGATCCCGCTCGTCGGCGCGCGGACCGAGCTCGCCGCGCTGCGCGCGTTGGTCGAGAAGACCATGGACGCGGTCTTTGCTGCGGCGAACGTGAAGGTCGCCTACCACGTCGGCACGATGATCGAGCTTCCTCGCGCGTGCATCGTGGCCGACGAGATCGCGCAGGTCGCGGACTTCTTCTCGTTCGGGACCAACGACCTCACGCAGACCACCTGGGGCTTGTCCCGCGACGACGCGGGTCGGTTCTTGCCCGCGTACGTGGACAAGAAGGTGATCCCGGGCGATCCGTTCGCGTCGCTCGACACGGTGGGTGTTGGCGGGCTCATGCGCATCGCCGTCGAGAAGGGACGCGCGACCAAGAGCGGGCTCAAGATCGGGATCTGCGGTGAGCACGGAGGAGACCCGGCGAGCATCGCGTTTTGCGCGGCGATCGGGCTCGATTACGTGAGCTGCTCGCCGTTTCGCGTTCCGACCGCGCGACTGGCGGCGGCGCAGGCGGCGCTCGGCGCGAAGAGCGACACGAACTGAGCCGCGGTTCAGCGAGCGCGACGACGGCGGGCGAGCGCTGCGAGCACCACCAGCGCGCCGAGCGCGAACGGACGAGCATCGCGCGCGCGAGCAACACCCACCCGACACGCGCACGCGCCGCCCGTGACCGCGGGCATCGACGCCCCATCGGGCAGCGCGCTCGCGTCGCCCGACGCCATCGTGTCCGGCGCGCTCGCCACGTCCATCGTCGAAGACGCGTCGTCCGCGAGCACATCGATCGGAGGGACCGTCGCAGAGTCGCCGCTCGCGTCCATCGTTGGATTCGATCCATCACTCGAAGAGGCATCGACGCCGCTGTCGCGATTGCTGCTTCCGTCGAGCGCTGCGTCGGGGCCGGCGTCGACGCCAGCGTCGGCGCTGGGGTTGCAGCTCGTTCCGACGGGAAACACGCAGCGATTCGCGACGCACGACCCGACCGTGCCCGCCGAGTCGACGCACTCGCTGTTCATCGAGCACGTCAGGCGTTGAAGAACCAGCTCGCTCGACGTGCTCGCGCCGGCGGCATAGACAGCGAGCGCTGTTCCGAACAGCGGGCAATGGTTTCGCCCCGACGCGACGCGCGTCGGCGATCGAGGCGCGACCGTCGTCGCGACGAGCGGGACTGCCATCAACCCGTTCTCGGGCACGAAGCTCGTGAACGCGATCGGCGAGGACTCTGTGTTCGACGTCGAGCTGCTGTTGCGCGCGACGAGCATCGCGTTGTTGCCGACCGGCACCCCGTCCTCGATGGTGAAGTACGTTTGCGCTCCGGTCACCGTCGCGCGCCCCGAGACGAGCCGCATCGCGCCGATCCACGTGGGCCGCGTCGCGAACTCCAAGAATCCAGGCACCGTCCAGAACGCAGCGCCCGCGCCCTGAACGATCATCGCCGCGACCCCCGGAAGCGCCGGCTCACCACTCGCGCCGAGCGTCGCGGTCGCCGCAACCGGAGCAGTCGCCACCATCGCGTGCGGCGCGGACATCGTTATCGAGTTGGTGACGAACGCCACCGCGCTCTGTCCCGGCGCGCCTGCGACGGACGCGACCGCGCTGGGCAAATCCATACGGCCGGTGAGCACGACCGGCGTCGCTGTTCCGGGAGCGAAATACGCGACCACGCGCGGCGACGTGAAGCCGATCGGCACCTCGAGCGTCGAGAGAACGCACGAGGGCATCGCGCCCGTCGCGCAGTCGAGCGACTGCTGGAGCACGGTGCCGGTCGAGGGCCACGGCGTCAGCGACATCATCGGTCGAGAGAGGTTCGGAGCGAAGAAATCCATGCGAATCTCGTGCACCGCATCCGCACGATCGACGGATGTGACCGTGATCAATCCCGCAGCGCTCGCGACGCGAACGGTGGGAACAAACCGAACCTCCGGAAGCATCTGATTCCACACGGTGATCGGCGCGAAGCTCGAGGGCGTCGCAGGATTCCAGCGCCCGATCATCACCTCGTGGTTGCCCGAACCCGTGCACGGGCCTCGCGCGAACACGACGTAGTACGAGTCACCTTCGAACGTGACGTCTGGGCTGCGAATACACTGACCGCCCGGCGTCGAGAGCAACAGCTGCGGTGCTCCGTCCAGAGAGATCGCGTGGCTCGCTGAGGCAGCGAGCAGCGTCGAGCACGAAGCCAAGAGCGCGCTGAACCGCGCGAGACGTGAAGCATTCATGCCCTCGATGCTAGCGCCTTCGACGCACATGAATTCAGGTCGCCTGGATTTTCTGCAGGACTGCGCGGTCTTCTCTCCGCCGCGCGCGCACTGAGCAAGCCTCGTCGCGGCACACCATCACGCACGGCCCGATGTACAATGCGCCCGTTCGCGCGACGCCCTCCCCGTCGCACGCAAGCGAGCGCAGCGAACCGCAGCGCGACCTCGGATCGGCGCCGTCGCCCCCTCGTCGATCCCGCGGAATTCGCTGGCCTCGCGTACCGTTGCCGTCTTCATCCATGGCCTCCACGAAGCTCACGCTCTGCGCGATCGCAGCCACGCTGATCGCCTGCAAGCCGCCAACGCTGACGCACGAGAGCCCGCCCCCTCCCCGCGTCACTCGCGCGAGCGAACGTGATGCGGCGAGCGACGGCTCGATCGACGCGACCGTCACCGAGGCGAGCGTCGAAGCACCCCCTGCGCTCGAACCCGAGCTCGAATCCTGCGCTCGACCGCGCAGCGCGCCGTTGCCCCAAGCGCCAGCGGAGCTGCGCGCGCAGATCGTCAGTCATCGCGCGATCGTCCAGCGCACGCGTCGCTGCTATCACTCGTTTTTCAGGACGCGGATGCAGGCGCCCGCGCAGTGTCAGCGCTGGTTCGACGGGCTCGATCGCGGAGGCGACGCTGCGATGCACGCGATCGGCCTCGAGCTCGCGAGCCCCCAGGGTTCGCAGTGCACGTCCGGGTACATCTCTGCGGCGATCAATCGACTCGCGCGATCACTCGCGAAGTCGTCGCGGCCCGAAGCGCTACTGTACCTGTTGCGCGCGGTCGCGATGACGATCGAGCAGCCGCAGGATCACGCGGACAACGCCGCGTGGAAGGCGTACGAGGGGCTGCTCTTGCTCGCCGGCGGCGAGGTGCAGAGCGTGGTCCCGCCCATCACCAGTCACTTCTCTTCGCTCGTCCCCGAGAGCGAACAGTCCGACGAAGACCCGTACGCGATCTGGCAGAGCGTGATCGTGAACTGGCTTCGTTGGTACGCGCGGCACGAGCACGAGTCGCCCGCGCAGTGGCGAGAGCAAAACCTCGCTCGAACTCGCGCCGACCTGCGTGGAGCGAGCCCGTACCGCGCCTACGTCGCGGCGATCGTGCTGTACGAGCGCGACGACGAGCGCGCTTCGATCCGGGCGTTCGTCGCAGACGCACTCTCGCGAGAGGACAACGACGATGCCCCTGCGTTGAGCGCCGCGTTGGTGACGTTCGCAGGAGAGCGGCGGTTGCCCCGAGGACGAACCTCGGAGTTTCGTTGGCCGTGACGAGAGCGCGTCCCCATCGCGCTCGTGATCGTCACGATTCGTCGCTCAGTTCTTGAGCATTCCGCGCTCGGCGAGCAGCGCCTTGAGCGTCTCGCCCATTTGCGCGGGCGACGGAGCGATGCGAACGCCGGCGGCTTCGAGCGCGGCGATCTTGTCCTTCGCCGTTCCCTTTCCGCCAGAGATCACGGCGCCAGCATGGCCCATGCGCTTGCCCGGAGGCGCGGTGCGGCCCGCGATGAAGCCCACGACGGGCTTCTTCACGTGCTGCTGGATGTACTCGGCCGCCTTCTCTTCAGCGGCGCCGCCGATTTCGCCGATCATGATGATCGACTCGGTCTGCGGGTCGTTGTTGAAGAGCTCGAGCGCTTGGACGAAGTCCATGCCGTTCACGGGATCGCCGCCGATGCCGACGCACGAGCTCTGGCCGAGGCCGACAGCCGTGGTCTGACCGACCGCTTCGTACGTGAGCGTTCCCGAGCGCGAGACGATGCCGACGGAGCCGGGCTTGTGAATGTGACCCGGCATGATGCCGATCTTGCACTGGCCCGGGGTGATCACGCCGGGGCAGTTCGGACCCACGAGGAAGAGATCCTTTCCGAGACGGTGCTCGAGCGCGCGACGCGCCTTGAGCATGTCGATCACGGGGATGCCTTCGGTGATGCAGATCACGAGCTTCACGCCCGCTTCGGCCGCTTCCAAGATCGCGTCCGCGGCGCCCGGCGGCGGAACGAAGATCACGCTCGCGTCCGCCCCCGTCTCCTTCACCGCGTCTTGCACGGTGTTGAACACAGGAACGGTTCCTTCGAACTTCTCTCCGCCGCGTCCGGGCGTGACCCCCGCGACGACCTTCGTGCCGTACTCCAGGCACTTCTTCGCGTGAAATGCTCCCGCGCTGCCGGTGATTCCCTGCACCAACACGCGAGTGTCCTTGTTGACGAGAATGGCCATGGGTTCTGTCCGTCCTTCGTTTCTTCGTGTGTGGTGAGCGTCAGGGAGCCTTCGCGACGAGCTCGCAGATCTTCTGCGCGCCCTCGAGCATGGTCGCTGCCGGCGTGATGTTGAGCCCCGATTCAGCGAGCAGCTTTCGACCCTGCTCGACGTTGGTGCCCTCCAACCGCGCGACGACCGGGACCTTGAGCCCCAGCGACTTGGTCGCGTTGATGATCCCCTGCGCGATCAAATCGCACTTCACGATTCCGCCGAAGATGTTGACGAAGATCCCCTTCACGTCGGGGTCTTGCAGAATGATCGAGAAGGCCTTGGTCACGCGCGCTTCGTCCGCGCCGCCGCCCACGTCGAGGAAGTTCGCCGGCTTTCCGCCGCAGTACGCGATGATGTCCATGGTGGCCATCGCGAGGCCTGCGCCGTTCACCATGCAGCCGATGTTTCCATCGAGCGCCACGTACGAGATGTCCGCGCGCTTGGCCTCGAGCTCCGTCGCGTTCTCTTCGCTCTCGTCGCGCCAGTGCTCGTGATCCTTGTGGCGGTACTCCGCGTTCTCGTCGAACGAGACCTTCGCATCGCCCGCCATCACCTGACCGGCCTCGGTCACGATCAACGGGTTGATCTCGATGAGCGCCGCGTCCTCGGCCATGAACAACTTGTAGAGGTTGTTCACGAGCGCGACGAACTGAGCGACTTGCTCCTTCGTGAGCCCGAGCCCGAAGCCCAACGTGCGCGCGCTGTGTCCAGTCACGCCCGTCGTCGGGTCGATGTACGCCTTCAAGATCTTCTCGGGCGTCTCGGCGGCCACCTTCTCGATGTCCATTCCGCCTTCGACAGAAGCCATCACGACCACGCGACGCGTGTCGCGATCGACGAGCATTCCGAGGTACAGCTCGCGCGCGATCTTGATGCCCTGCTCGACATACACGCGACGAACGACGTTGCCCTTCGGCGCGTTCTGAATCGTCACGAGCGTCCCGCCGAGCATGTAGTCCGCGGCTTCGCGAGCGGCGTTGGCGCCGCCCGACGTCACGACCTTCACTCCGCGACCGACGTCCTTGCCGTCGCGAAAGACCGTTCCCTTGCCGCGTCCACCAGCGTGGATCTGCGACTTCACAACGACGACCGGGCTGCCCGTCTCCGTGATGAGCTGCTCTGCCGCGAGGCGCGCCTCTTCGGGCGTAAAGGCCACAGCGCCCTTCGGCACCGTCACGCCATACTTACGAAAGAGCTCCTTGCCCTGATACTCGTGGATCTTCATCGGGTCCGTTGCACTCCTCGGTGCCCTCGTACGCAACGTGCGTTCGTCGGGGCGCGGGCGCGGACCGTATCACGGCACGCACGAAGAATGTCGCAACGGAATCAGCGGTCGTGCGCGAGCGCCGCCGTCGATTCGTCCCGCACGCACGCGTCGACGCGCTCCCCCTTCGCGACGCGCGCGGCGATGATTCCCCCCAACGGACGTAGCGCTCAGCTCTTGTTCGCGATGTCGATCACGGCCTGGACGCTGGCCGCGGAGGTCGCGAGCATCTTCTTCTCGTCGTCCGTGAGCGGGAGCTCGACGATCTTCTCGACGCCCTCGCCGCCGATCACGACGGGGACGCCAAGGAACATGTCCTTGTAGCCGTATTGGCCAGTCAGGTGCGCGGCGCCTGCGAGCAAGCGCTTCTGGTCCTTGAGGTACGCCTCGGCCATCACGATGGAGGCGCTGGCGGGGGCGTAGTACGCGCTCGTCCCCATGAGCTTGACGATCTCGCCGCCGCCGCCGCGGGTGCGCTTGATGATCGCGTCGAGCTTGTCCTGCGGGAGCAGGTTGTTGACTGGCACGCCGTTGACCGTCGTGAACGAGAGCAGCGGAACCATGTCGTCGCCGTGCCCGCCGAGCACCATCGGGCGAACGTCCTTCACGGACACGCCAGCGGCCTCTGCGATGAAGCAGGCGAAGCGCGCCGAGTCGAGCACGCCGGCCATGCCGACGACCTTCTTCGGATCGAAGCCCGAGACCTTCTGAAACTCGTAGACCATCACGTCGAGCGGGTTCGAGATGACGATCACGAACGCGCCCGGGCAGTGCTCCTTCGCGTTGCGCGCGACGTCGCGGATGATCGGGAGGTTCTTGCCGACGAGGTCGTCGCGGCTCTCGCCGGGCTTGCGCGGAATGCCCGCAGTAATGATCAGCACGTCCGAGCCCGCGACGTCCTTCCAGTCGCCCGAGCCCGAGAGCTTCACGTCGTATCCGAGGATGGCGCCGTTCTGCGCGAGGTCGAGCGCCTTGCCCTTGGCGAAGTCCGCCTTCGAAGGGATGTCGAACAGGACCACGTCGCCGAGCTCACGCTGAGCCGCGAGGTTGGCGAGCTCGCCACCGATGTTTCCTGCGCCGATGAGCGAGATCTTCTTACGCTTGGCCATTGAACTTCTCCTTAGAGATTTCAGAGACAGATTGAATCGTGGTGTCGGTTTTCAACCAGCGCTCATCAAGCCATGTGCTTGATGATGGCGTCGGCGAACTCCGAGCACTTCACTTCCTTGGCGCCGTCGGTCATGCGCGCGAAGTCGTACGTGACGGTCTTCGCAGAGATCGCGCCGTCCATGCCCTTGATCACGAGGTCAGCGGCCTCGTCCCAGCCGAGGTGACGGAGCATCATCTCGCCCGAGAGGATCACGGAGCCCGGGTTGACCTTGTCGAGGTTGGCGTACTTCGGCGCGGTCCCGTGGGTGGCTTCGAAGATCGCGTGGCCGGTGACGTAGTTGATGTTGCCGCCCGGAGCGATTCCGATGCCGCCGACCTGCGCCGCGAGCGCGTCGGAGAGGTAGTCGCCGTTGAGGTTGAGCGTGGCGATCACGTCGAACTCGCTCGGGCGCGTGAGGACCTGCTGCAGCGTGATGTCTGCGATGGAGTCCTTCAGCATGAGCATCTTCTTCCACTTGCCCTCGCCGTGCGTCGGCCAGAGCGCGAGCGCGGCTTCGACTTCCTTGTGGAGCTCTTCGCGGAAGTCCGCGGGCGCCATGTCGTAGCCGGGCTCGACCATCTTGGCGTTGCCGATGGTGTCGAGGTTGGGGTTCGCCTCTTTGTTTCCGAGGATCCACGACTCGCGCTGGGTCACGACCTGCGAGCGGAACGCGCTCTTGCCGAGGTCGTAGCCCCACGAGGCGAACGCGCCCTCGGTGAACTTCATGATGTTGCCCTTGTGCACGAACGTGACGCTCTTGCGCTTGTAGCGGAGGGCGTACTCGATCGCGGCCTTCACGAGGCGCTCGGTGCCGTCCTTCGAGACGGGCTTGATGCCGATGCCCGAGCTCTCGGGGAATCGGATCTTCTTCACCTTCATCTCGTTCTGAAGGAAGCTGATGACCTTCTTCACGTCATCGCTGAACGCTTCGTATTCGATGCCGGCGTAGATGTCTTCGCAGTTCTCGCGGAAGATCACCATGTCGACCTTGCCGGGGTCCTTCACGGGGCTCGGCACGCCCTTGAACCAACGCACGGGGCGGAGGCAGACGTAGAGGTCGAGCATCTGGCGGAGGGCCACGTTCAGCGAGCGAATTCCCTTGCCGATCGGCGTCGTGAGGGGCCCCTTGATGCCGACGAGGTACTCTTTGTAGTCCTCGACGGTGTCATCGGGCAGCCACGTGTCGAACTTGGTCTTGGCCTTCTCGCCCGCGTAGACCTCGTGCCACGCGATCTTCTTCGTGCCGCCGTAGGCCTTCTCGACCGCGGCGTCGAGCACGCGAACGCTGGCCTTCCAGATGTCCGGTCCCGTTCCGTCGCCCTCGATGAAGGGGATGATGGGGTTGTTGGGGACGTTCAACTTGCCGTCTGCGCCCCTGGTGATCTTCTCGCCCGTCGTCGGCTTCGGAAAAACTCGTCCGGCCATCGTGTCAGTGCTCCTTCAGATTGAGATTGGAGGGCCGGGCTTATACAGCTTCGCCGTCGCGGTTGGCTACGCTGAGCGCCCCGCAGAAGCACCGCTGCGCGAACATTGCGCGCTCGCGGGCTATAACCCTCCGCGTCAATCACCATGACCGTCCCCGAACAGACCGATCAGCGCGACTCGAACGCGCCCGAAGCGCCCGTCGACCGCACCGCGTGGGGGGCGAGATTCGGCTGGATCATCGGCGCGATCGTCGGACTCGGAGCGGGATTTCTCTGCACGTACCTCGTCGAGACCGCGGTGCTGCGCGGCAAGCCCAACGCGATCGAGCTCGCCTCGCGCGTCGCGAGCCCTGTGTTTTCAGCGTGTTTTCTCTTGGGTGCGCTCGGCGGGCACTACCTCGGCGCGCGCCGAGGCGACCGCTGGTACAAGCCGCTCGGCGTCGCCGCGGGCATCCTGTTGCTGACCTTGGTGTGGGTGCTGCTCTCGATCGCGCGATGAGGGCGTAGACTCGCCGGCCGCGACAGAGCTCGCTCGGCGAGCGCGTCGCGATTCCACTCAGCACAGAGGCATCGGCAACAGTCATGAAGCTCTACTTCGCTCCGGGAGCGTGCTCGCACGCGGTTCACATCTGCCTTCGCGAAGCCAACGCGACGTTCGACGTGATGAAGGTCGATCTGCGCTCGAAGAAGTGCGCGGACGGCTCGGACTTCACCGCGGTCAACCCGAAGGGCTACGTGCCCACGCTCGTGCTCGACTCGGGCGACAAGCTCACGGAAGTCAGCGCGATCTTGCAGTACGTGTCCGACACGTTTCCTGCGGCCAACCTCGCTCCCGCCGCTGGAACGTTCGCGCGCTACCAGTGGCTCGAGTGGCTCGGGTACATCAACTCGGAGCTCCACAAGTCGATGGGCGCGCTGTTTCACACGGACGAAGCGGGCCGCCCCGCCGCCGTCGCTCGGCTCGAGAAGCAGCTCAACTTCGTCGAGTCCGCGCTCGAAGGAAAGACCTGGCTCGTCGGCGATCACTTCACCGCCGTCGACGCCTACCTCTTCGTCATCGCGTCCTGGCACAAGTGGGTGAAGTTCGACCTCGCCCCGTACAAGAACCTCTCGGCCTTCGTCGCTCGCGTCGCCGATCGCCCGACGATTGCTGCTGCGCGCGCCGCAGAGCGCTGAACTCTCTCGCGCGCCGCAGAGCGCTGAACTCTCTCGCGCGGGGTTCAGAGCATCTTGAACATGCGCTCGTAGTACTCCTCGATCGCCTGCGAGCCCATCCGCGCGAAGAAGCCCGAATAGGCCATCCAGATCGAGAGGCCGCTGAGGTCGCGAAACAACGGGGGCAGAAACTTCGGCGGCCTCACCACCCCGTCGGCGACGCGCTCGCAGAGCACGGGCACGTCTTCGTGAGCGACCTTTCCCACGAAGAGAAAGCGCACGAGCTCGGGCCGAGCAGCGCGGATCGCCGTGCGAATGAAGTGGTAATTCGACACGAGGCCCTTGGTGTACGTGATGTCCTTGGTGAACGCGCCGCCGCCGTCGAGCGGCGCTCCACGAAAGACGCGACGCGCGGCGCCGAAGCACTCTTCTTCTTCGTAGCCCTCGGTTCGATACCACTCGAACACGTCCATGAACGTCGCGCCGTCCTCGGCCTTGTCCACGGCGAGCACGCGCTCGTTGAGCCTGCGCGCGCGCCGCGGATTCGAGCGAAACGTCACGACCTCCATGAGCGCAGCGAGCCCCTCTTGCACCGGCGTCGTGCGCGGCGGGCCCTTCGCGAGCCACCGCGCGACGTGCTGCGCCGAGCCGTTGAGCGAGGTCGCCACGTGCACCCATCCCTCGTGCACCTCGAGGATGTCCACGTCGCGCGGCGTAAACGTCGCGCCTTCGCGGACCTTCACGTAGTCGCTTCCCGCAGCGGCGTCGGCGACGATCCCGTCGTCGAGCGTGACGTTGACCGCGGCCTCGCCGAAGTAACCCTTGAACCGCTCGCGCAGTATCTCGACGACCTTGGCTCCGTCGAGCGTGCGCTCTTGCACCGGGCCGAGCGCGTCGTCCGAGAGGTTGTTGAGCAGGCCGTACAGCGTCATCGAGATCTCGCGGACCTGCGTCGTCCCGTCGGGAAACGTGTCCTTCGGCGAGCCGTACAGCCGTCGCGAGAGCGCGTAGAACTCGGGCGTCCCTCGCGCGAGCAGCATCTTGCACACGTCTCGGTAGTCCAAGCACGTCGCGCGAAGGATGCGGCCGATCGCGTCGTCTCCGCCGAGCTCGCGCCGAGCTTGCTCCGCGAGCTCTTGAAAGTCCGCCATTCTCGCGCGCGGATCGAACCCGAGGTCGACCTTCGCGTACGACTCGGCGTCGACCTTCGGCATGTCCTTGAAGCGCGACTTGCGAAAGGTGTCCCACACCGAGGACTCCCACTTGAGCGCGTTGAGCACGCGAATGGGACGCTGCGCTTCGTTCACTCGGTCCGCGAGCGAGGCGACCTTCTCTTTGTACGAGCGCCACGGTCCGTCCGCGGGCGGAGGTGGTGGCGGCGGCGGAAGCGAAAGCGGCGCGATCGCCGATCGATCCACAGGGCCGCGGTCGTTCGCTGACCGCGCACCCCCGCCGCGTCCCTCCGGGGCGTCGTCGCGCTGCGCTGAAAGCTCTCTCGACCGCACCATGCGATGGGCACCGTAGCGCGTCGAAAACACCGCTCGCAAACAACACGCACTCGCGCGGCGACGGTGCGCACATCGGCGGTTGAATTCGTCGTTTTCAGCGACGACACTCGGCGGCGAATGCTTGTTCGACGGAGTTTCGTCGCCTCCTTGGCCGCGCTCGCGCTCGCGCAGTGCGCGCCGCGCAGCGCGATCACGCCGGGATTCTCGGTGATCGAGACCGAGTCGGTGCGCCCCGATCGCACGAGCGAGCGCGTCGAGATCGACGGCGTGCACCGCCGATGGCGCGGGCTCACGGTGATGGTCTCGGGCCGAGCGCTGTTCATCGAGCGCGTCGCCGTCGAGTACACCAACGACGACGTGATCGAGTTCGCCGTGAACCAGCGGATCGAAGCGGGCGGGACGACCAACGCCTTCGATCTACCGGGAAACTACCGCTCGATTCGCACGGTCGAGGTGTTCTATCGCCCCGAGGCGCCGTTCGCGCGCGGGCTCATTCGCGTGCACGTGTACGGACGGCGCTGAGCTACCAGCGCTTGCTCATGAGCAGCGCGTCTTCGCCGTCCGAGTAGTACCGCTCGCGGATCGCGTCGTCGTTGAAGCCGAGCGAGCGGTAGAGCGCGATCGCGGGCTCGTTGCTCGCGCGCACCTCGAGCAGCGCGACAGAGAATCCCCTAGGAGAGAGCTCGCCGAGCAGCGCCTCGAGCAGCGCCCGCGCGACGCCTTGCCGACGAAACACAGGGTCCGTCGCGACGTTGAGGATCTGGATCTCGTCCGCGATCAACCAACAGTGGACGAAGGCGCACACGCGCTCGTCTCGCTCCGCCACCATCACGCGCGCGAAGCTCTTTTGCAGCTCGTCCGCCAGCGCCTCGCGCGACCACGTGCCCGAGAGGCTCTCGCTCTCGATGCGCGCGAGCACGTCGAGGTCCGCCTCGGTCGCCGCTCGAATCGCGATCACGAGTGAGCGCCCTCGCCCTTGTCTCGCAGGTCCATCGGGACGCCTTCGGTGAAGCCGCCCTTGGAGTCGGGCTCGACGAAGATGCGCTTCATCTGCGGCATTTCACCGCGGACTCGACGCTCGATTTCGTTGATGGCCTCTTCGAGCTGATCGACGGTGAGCCCCTTCGAGAAGGCCACCTTGAGCGCGAGGATCACGTCGCTCGGGCCGATGTGCAGCGTGAGCACTTCGACCACGCGATCGACGCTGGGAGCTCCCGCCACGATGCGCTCGGCGCGCTCGCGATCGCCGCGCGTCGCGCCCTCGCCGATGAGCAGCCCGTGCGTCTCGAACGCGAGAAACACCGCGATCGAGCAGAGGATGGCGCCGATCACGACGCTCGCCGCTCCGTCGATCCACGGCGCGTGCGCCACTTGCGAGACGGCCACGCCGACGAGCGCGACGACGAGCCCGGCGAGCGCTGCGGTGTCTTCCATCAGCACGAGCGGGACGGTCACGTCCTTCGCGTCCGTGAGCACCTCGCGATACGAGCGCCCCTGCCGCATCGCGCGAAACTCTTTGAACGCGACGCTGAAGGACATCCCTTCGAACACGACGCTCACGCCGAGCACGACGTACGCCGCGAGCAGCTGCTTGCCCGTCGCCTCGGGGCCGGGCACGTGCATCTTGTGAAGGCCCTCGTAGATCGCGAACGCGCCGCCGAGCGCGAAGAGCAGCAGGCTCACGATGAAGGGCCAGAAGTACTGCTCGCCCGAGCGCCCGAACGGGTGCTTCTCCGTCGCGGGGCGCATGGCGAGGCGCATGCCGACGATGAGCAGCGCTTGATTTCCTGTGTCCGAAACGGAGTGAACGGCCTCGGCGAGCATCGCGGTGCTCTTGCTGAAATACGCGGCTCCGAACTTACAGACCGCGATCGCGAGGTTGCCCGCGAGCGCGGCCATCACGACCTTCAATGAACCTTCGCCACCACCACCGTGAGACATCTGTTACGCCACTCCATCGCTTCGGTAGAGCACGGCCCCGCAATCGAGGGTCACGCGCTCAGAGATTGATCGGCCAGCGTCGGATTCGAACGCGCCCGCCCATCGCGCGCAAGATCGAACGCACCGCCCTCGGCATGGCCGCGGCCGCGAGCTGCTCGCGGATCTCTTCGCGCACTTGAGAGAACCGCGTGGCGCCGTTGCGATACGGCGCGAATCGCCCTGCGTCGAACGCCGCGCGCAGCTCGGTGTCCGAGGGCTCGAGCAGCCGAGCCTGATGCGTCCGAAGGTAGACCGTCACCGCCATACGGCGACGAATGGTCGCTTCGACCGTGGCCCGTCCCGCGCCTGTCGCGCGAAAGAACGCGTCCGGCGTGGCGCCTCCGAGCTGCGAGAGAAAGCGCTCGACGCCCGAGAGCACGTCCGGCGGGCTGGGCATCGGGTCGTCCGAGCGACGCGCCTCGCGTTCGAGCAGCTTTTCGCCGAGCAGATCGTTGAGGACCGAGCCCGTCACGCTCTCGTGGACGCTGGCCGTCAGCGCGCCGGGATAGCCCGAGCTCGCGAGCAGCGAACGCACGGCGACGCGCAGCTCGGTCGCGTACACGAAGACCGGCGGACCGTCGTCGCCTTCGATCTCGATGCTCGCGACGACCTCGTCCACCTCGCGCTCGACGCGCGCGAGCGGAACCCTCGCCGGCTCGGTCACCTGCGGCTGCGCCTCGGCGCTCGGCGCCCAAGCCCCGACGCCGACCGCAGCACACACAATCAAGACATCCCTGCGAACGTCGCGCGAAATCACGGCTCGCTCGACGGACGATCCTCTTCTTCGACCGCGCCGCTGCCCGAGAGCCGACGCTCTCGCAGCCACTCGAGAAACGCGATCGCCGTCTCGATCTCGCGCGCCGGGACGAGGTCCGCGGCTTCGCGCAGCCGTCGACGAAGCCCCTCGACGCCCGCCCGCGCCTTTCGCAGCGCCGTCACGGTGTCTTGCTCTTCGGTCGTGGCGGCTTCTCCCGTGGGCGCCGCGGTCCACACGGGACGCGCGACCGCTTCGATCTTGTGCGCGAGCAGCCAGCTATCCATGCACGAACGCAGGCGCTCGGTTCGAAACTCGAACCATCGCTCGCGCTCGACGGGGTACGCCATCAGCACGTCTTTGAAGCGGCGAAACGCACCCTTTCCGTCGATCGCGGCGACGAGTCGACCGCGCAGGTCGGGCTCGGTCACCGTGGCGATGAAGCGCTCCATCCAGCGATATTGCTCGCGGGACGAGACGGGATCGACGCGTTGGTAGTTGGTGTCGCTCGCGATGCGCTGATGCATCGCGGGGTCAGCGACGCCGTCGACGACGCGCAGGACTTCGCCCGTGGACAAGTGCAGGTACGAATGCACTTCGGGCGCGTTGTTCTCGAAGGCGTCTTCGAGCGCCTCCCAGCTGATTTCGAGCTTTCGTGTCTCGGTATTGGCGGTGTTCTGTTCGGTCACGTATTCACCCACAGCCCCCGCGCGAGGCCTGGCGGGGCGCTCACGCGGACCGTGTTGTTGTGTTGAGCTAATGAACGAGAAGTGAACGTGAAGCGTAGCAGAAACGCTGCGTCGCACCGCCGCTCGAAAACACGGTCGTTCGCGGGCGAACGTGATTTCGTTCTCCCGCCTCGCGCCCTCCCCCAGCGCCTGGGGCTCAGCGAAGGACGCGCTCGATCGCCTTGCGCCAGCGGGCTCGAAGCCCGTCGACGTCGCCGATCGCGCTTCCGTCGAACGTCCGCTCGACCGGCAATTTCGGCAGTGAATTCCGGTCCGAAATGAGCCCAGCCCCGAGCGCCGCGAGCAATCCCGCGCCCAGCGCCGTCGTCTCGACCACCTTGGGCCTGACTACCTTTGCCCGCACCAACGCCGCTTGAACGTCCATCAACAGGTCGTTGGCCGACGCGCCGCCGTCGACTTTCATCGAGGCGACCGGCGCTCCGGCGTCCTTGCCCATCGCGTCGACCAGGTCCGCGATCGAGAGCGCGATGCCTTCGAGCGTGGCGCGAGCGAGGTGCGCGCGAGTGGTGTTGCGGCCGATTCCGTCGATCATTCCGCGAGCATCGGGCGCCCAGTGCGGCGCGCCGAGGCCGGTCAACGCTGGGACGAACACGCACTCGCCCGAATCGCTGACCGAGCGAGCGAGCGCCTCGATCTCGGACGCGCTCTTGATGATCCCGAGTCCGTCGCGCAGCCACTGCACAGCCGCCCCGGCGATGAACGAGCTTCCCTCGAGGGCATACGCTGTTTCACCAGGGATTTTCCAGGCCACCGTGGTGAGCAGCCGATGGCGAGAGGGGACCGGCGCCGAGCCGCAGTTCATCAAGATGAACGCGCCCGTGCCGTACGTGCACTTCACGTCCCCCTTCTCGAAGCAGCCCTGACCGAAGAGCGCCGCTTGTTGATCGCCAGCGATTCCTGCGATCGCGACGCCATCAGGGAGCCCCGCCACGCCCTTGGTGTGCGCGACGACCTCGGCGCTGCCTGCGATCTTCGGGAGCACCTCTCGCGCAACTCCGAGCGCGGCCAGAAGCGCGTCGTCCCACTCGAGCGTGCGCAGGTCCATCAGCAACGTGCGCGACGCGTTGGTGACGTCTGTGACGTGCGCTGCGCCGCCGCTGAGCTTGTAAATGAGCCACGTGTCGATGGTGCCGAAGGCGAGCTCGCCGCGGTCCGCGCGGACCTGCGCGTCGGTCACGTTCTCGAGGAGCCAGCGGATCTTCGTTCCGGAGAAGTACGGGTCGAGCAAGAGGCCCGCCTTGTCGAAGACGAGCGGCTCGACGCCTTGCTCTCGCAGCTTCTGGCACATCGGCGCGGTGCGACGGTCTTGCCAGACGATCGCGCGGTGGATGGGCTTGCCCGTGCGGCGATCCCAGAGGACCGTCGTCTCGCGCTGGTTGGTGATCCCGATGGCCTTCACGTGCGAACCCGCGTCGGCGAGCCCCGTCGCAGCGAGCGCGCCCTGAATCGCGACGAGCACGCCCGCCCAGATTTCTTCGACGTCGTGCTCGACCTGTCCCGCCGCGGGAAAGTGCTGCGGCACTTCGACGGTCTTGCGCCCTTTGACCTCGAAGGTCTTGGCGTCGAGGGCGAGTACTGTGCTTCCGGTCGTTCCCTGGTCGATCGCGAGGATGAGGTCGGTCATGGCGTGGTGCGCGGATGCTACCGAACCTTTTCGCTCACGCGCTTCACGAACGACACGACTGCTTCGGACACTTCTCGTGATTCGACGTCGCGGCCCAGCAAATGCGCAGACCGAGGCAGCACTCGCAGCTCGACCGACGCGCGCTCGCACGCCGAGACCAACGCCATCGACGCAGACAACGGCGTCGTGTCGTCCGCGCGTCCGTGCACCACCAACATCGGAACCGTGATGTTCGCGAGCACCTCCCTCGCCGCGCGCTGGCCGCGAAGAATCTCTCTCGCCGCTCGCAACGGCTGCGTCGGATACGCAGGATTGCTGCGCTTTGCGTGCGGGTCGCGCACGTCGCTCCCGCGAAACTTCGGAACGTTTACGTCCGGCAACAGCTTTCCCAACGCCTCTGCCACTTCGAGCCCGCGCTGGTCGAACGAGGGCAGCTCGAGCGCTGTTCCGAGCGCGCCGATCGCGATCACTCCGCGGTGCTGCCTCGACGCGCCGACGGTGAGCGACAGCAGCGAGCCCAGCGAAAAGCCCAGCACCATGGCGTGCGTGTGCGCCTCGAGCGCGCGATCGACCTCCCGCTCGACGTGCGCGTGCCACTGGCTCCACGTCGAGCGAGACAGCGCCGCCGGGCTCTCTCCGTGCCCCGGAAGCAAGGGAGCCCGCACGGCGAACCCCGCGTCCGCGACCGCGTCGACGAGCGGGCCGAGCTCCCACGGAGTGCCCGTGAATCCGTGCACGAGAACAACAACGGGACCGTGGCCCGCACGCTCGATGGCTTCGACACTCTCGCTCATGACTCGCCGCTTCGCTTCCGCTGACTGTACGTCTGCGCCGGCGGTGGTAGCGTTCACTCCGTGATCTCGAAGGAAGAATTCGCGAAGATCGTGAAAGAGATGCAGGCCTCGGGCAAGCCTGTGACCGTGCGCAACCTCATGGTGCAAACCGAGCTGCCGCGCGCCACGGTCGAGCAATGGCTCGAAGATCTGCAGGGCAACGCGGACCTCGTCCCGAAGGCGCAGCCCAAGAAGGCCCCGGCCGAAGACGACGCCCCGCGCAAGAAGGTCAAAGAGAAGACCCGCGGAGAAGACGACGACAGCATCTTCTCGCAGGTCAACGCGCTCAAAGATCAGGTCGTCGGCGACGTCGTGAAGAGCCAGCTCGGAATCAAAGAGAAGACCGACGAGCAAGAAGACGCGAACAAGAAGTCCATCGCGACCGGAGCGATCCTGGGCCTTCTGTTTCCCCCCGCGGCGTTCGCCTACGCAGCGCCGATCCTCGAAGGCCTGCTCGGCGGCGTGATCTACTTCGCCTTCGCCTTCATCAGCTACTACATCGACAAGATCCCCGGCCTCGGTCGCATGATCACCACGCCGCTGTTTCTCGCGCTGCACCTCGTGGGCGCAGCAGCGGGCCTGGCGTACGCGTTTCGCTACAACCGCAACGGCAAGCGCATGGCGCTTCTGCCGAAGGGCGGCAAGAAGAGCGACGAGGAGTGATCCGCGCACACACTTTCAAGTGAGCGCTGGTTTCACGGTTAGAACTGCACGGTCTGCCAGTCTTCGAGCTGGTCCCGACGCTCGCCGTTTCCGAGCTCGCCGAACGCGTTGACCCCGCTGCAGCGCACGGCGCCGTCGCTCGTGTACACGCAGGTGAACATCTCGCCCATCGCGACGTCGCGCACGCCCGAGACGCCCGCCTGCTCGCGAGGCGAAGTCGCGCACGGCGTGGGGCGATCGCCGATCGGGCACTGCTCGGGGTTCATCGCGAGCTGCTCGCCCGGCGTGCGGTAGTAGCTCTCGCCCCAGCAGACCAACGCTCCGGTCGAGCGCTGCGCGCACACGCGCTCGCCGAACGCCACGATTCGTACGGCGTCGCTCAGTCCCGCGACGGGCGCGAAGGTCGTGCGTGAAGAACGCGTCCCGTCGCCGAGCATTCCGACAGCGTTTTCTCCGGCGCACGACACGGTGTGATCCGCGAGGAGAGCGCACGAGGTCTCCAACGCCGGCCGACGTTCGAGCGTCGTCATCGCGTGCAACCGAAGTGCGCTCGTTGCGTTGCTCACGCCGGCGATCACCGTCGGCGGTGGAGGGATCTGCACTGGCGTGCCCCAAGACGGACCGAGCCCATACGAGCTCGCCCAACACGCCACCGATCCATCGCTGCGAGTCGCGCACATCCCGCTGCGCGTCGAAGCGCGAATCGACACGACATCGGTAAGCGAGGGAACCGTCACCACTGAGCGCTCGCACTCGTCGCGCCGACTCAAGTCGCGCGGGTCCCACATCGTGAAGTGACGCCCCCAGCAGCGTACGGTGCCGTCGCTCAACAGCGCGCACGACTGCAGCCCGTCCGTCGCGAGTTGAACCGCGCTGCGAACACCCGGTACTTCGACGGCGTTCGGTGAGACGATGTCCCGAACGAACTCCTCTCGGCCGCGCGGCGATTGGGTCCCTCCGGCTCCACCCGTGTCGCTGCCGAGCTGGCAGAACGAGTTGTCGCCCCAGCAGCGCACGGTGCCGTCGTTCATCCGCGCGCATGTGTTGTTGCCCGCCGCCGCGATCTGCGCGACGCCCGAGAGACCGCGCACGACCGCGGGGCGCGGTTGGTCTTCGAGCGACCCAGTGCCGAGCTGTCCCCACGCGTTCGATCCCCAGCAACGCACGGTGCTGTCCGCCATCAGCGCGCACGCGTGGTAGTTGCCCGCGACGATCACGCTCGGCTCGCTCGCGGTCGAGGGCGGCTTGCTCAGCTCGATCACGGTCACGTCCGTGCGGCACGCGCCCGAAGCAAGCGCCAACAAGGCCGAGCAAATTCCCACGCCAATCGCATTCTTCATCTCGACACCTCTCGGCCATGAAGTGCGCGGCGCGCATCGAAGTAGCTCACGCATTCGTCACATCCTCCCCACGCGCACGCCCAACGTCGCCGAGCCCCAGAAGCCTTCGAGCGCGAACGCCGACTCGACCGTGCGCGGCGTCGCGGGAATCGCGTGCACAACGTTCGCGGACGAAGCAAACGCAACCACGCCCCCTTCGGCGCTCACGAAGAGCTGCAGCCACGAGCGCACGAGCGACACCGACGCGTCCGCGACGACGAAGCCTCCTCCCCAGGGGACGATGGCAGCGCGCGTCGTGGCCTCGATCGGGTTGCGCGCGCTCGGAGCAAACAGCGCGGGTCCCGCAGCAAAGCCGGCTCCGATCGCGAGTCCAACGGGGCCGCGACGAAGCGCGAGGTGCAGCGAAGCGCGGGCTTCGAAGACCGAGGCGCGCACGGTTCCGTCGCTGACTGTGCGCGAGCCGTCCATGTACGCGAGCCCCACGCGAGCCTGCATCCACGGAGTCCATTGAACGCCGAAGTCCGCCATCACGAGCCCGAGCAACTGCGCGCCGTACGACGCAGAGAGCGCGCGGACTCCGCCCGAGAAAGAGCCCCACATCGGCAGCGAACGGACGGGCCGAACGGGACTCGAGACGGGCGGCGCGACCGGGCGCGCGACCGTGCTCTGCGCAGCGCGAACGAGCTCGACGGGCGGCGGTGGTTGCACCGGCTCGACACGAGGCGCGGGCTCGTCATCGAGCTCGCTCCAGCTCGCGCGCACCAACTCGGCAGCGGCGATCGCCACCCATCGCGCACGAGCACGAGGGTCGACGTCGCTCACACGCACCACGCGCTCGAGGCTCTTTCGCGTGATCGAATCGTCCACGCGAACGCGAACACCAACATCCGCGCAGCTCACCTCGACGCGGACGCTGACGGGATCGTCTCGCGTTGTCGTGACCGTCGTGACCGTCGTGACCGTCGTGACCATCGATGGACGCAGCTCGACCGTGGCGATGCGCTCGACCTCTGCGCGATCCGCGCCGACGCACGCGTCCACGAGCAAGCGCACCGACGGGCGCGGCGCGATCGTTTGCGCAGCGACCGTCACCGGAACGAACACCGTCGCGACCGCGACCGCGCACGCGCGCCACGAGCGCGTCACTCGAGCGCGCCCCATCGACGCACGCGACGAAGCGATCGCCCCTCCGGAAACAGCCGCACGTACTCGGCCGCAGCCTCCCTCGCCCGCGCAGAATCGCCAGCGCGCGACCACGCTTCGACCTGCCTGGCGAGCGCGTCTTCACCGAACGTTCCCGCGTGATCGAGCGAGGCGACGCGCGCAAAGGACTCCGCGGCTTCGCGCGGTCGCCCGAGCTCGTCGATGAGCACCCGGCCCAACGTGAACGCCGCCATCGCCGCGCGCGGGTCGCTCGCGTGTGTGCGCAGAATCTCCTGCAAAAACCGCGTCGCTTGCTCGGGGTGGCCCGACAGGCGGGCCACGTCGCTCGCGAGGAGCAGGTCGTTGACCGTGTCGATCGAACGCGCTGACACAGGCTCGATCGCGCGCCACGCGTCGTCGTATCGACCGCTCTCGGCGAGCGCGCGCCACGCGTTGTTCTCTCGCGCGCGAGCGGAAGAGACAGCGACGTTTGATCGAGCAGAGACCACCACGGTCGACGGCGTCGAGGCATCGCTCGTGTCCGCCGCGCGCGGCTCGGCGACGGGCGCGATCGGCGCGGTGTCAGCAGCGACGTTGCTCTGCGGAAACTCGCCTGATTCTCCGGCAGCCACGTCCCGATGGTGCTCGGGCCAGAGCACGCGAACGCGGCCCTCGCTGACGCGAACACGAGCGCGGCCATCATCGATGCGCTCGACGTCGAAGGTCGTCCCGAGCACTTGGACCGCGAGCGATCCCACTTCGACGCGAAACACTCGCGACTCGCGGTGCGCGACCGAGAAGCGCGCGCGACCTCGCTGCAAGCGCAGCACGACCTCGCGATCCGTAGCGCGAACGACCTGCAATTCGCCTCGCGGATCGATGAGCTGCGCGCGCGTTCCGTCGGCGAGGACGATGGGAGCCACGCTCGAAGGCGAATCGTGCGAGGGAGCCGTTGCGCGGCGACGGAGCCACGCGCCGCCGAGCGCAACGAGCACACACGCGGCAGCGACGAGGGGCGCGATCGGCCGGCGCCGTGGTTGTGCGTCGATCGCAGCGCGAACGCGCGCCTCTCGCGCCTCGTCCCAGTGCACCGAGACGTGCTCGCGAGCTTGCTCGATCTTCGACGAAAGCTCACCCACGGTTCACCTCCTTCTCGATGCGCTCTTGCGCGGCGGCGACGCGACGCTTCGCAGTGGCCAACGAACAGTCGCACAGGCGCGCGACCTCATCGAGCGGCTCACCCTCGATCATCCGCAGCGTCCACGCCAACCGCTCGGCCACCGGAACGTCATCCAACACACGAAACACCGCCCCGAGCAGCGCGCGTTGCTCGGGCGACGCTCCGTCGGACACGAGCTTCTCGATCACGCCTTCGTCGCTCTCTTTGTCGCGAAAGAACCACGACCGCACCTTGCGCAAGTGGAGCTTTCTTCGAGCCACGCGCACAGCGATCACCGAGAGCCATCCCTTGATCGCGCTCGGATCGCGCACCGAGTGCATGCCTTTGAGCGCCTCGATGAAGACCTCTTGAACGAGGTCGTCCACCTCGCTGTCGCGCCCGAGCAGACGAAATCCGATGGCCGCGACGTGCCTAGCGTACCGCGCGTACAGCTCGTCGAACGAGAGAGAGCGCGCGGGGTCCGCCTCGGGCTTCACGAGCTGCAAGTGCGGTCGTTTCGTCGCGGGAGTGCTGCTCAAAGGCTCACCGACCTGTGCAGTGTGGCCCGGACCGAAGAACGGCTCACGAAATCGTGCGCCGTGGTTCGCTGTTTCGCCGCGGAGCAAGTCAGCGCACAATCACCCGCGCATCCGAGGCGGCCCGTCAGCACACCCGTGGCTCGCTCGTCCTCGGTACGCGCTCGCCATGACCCGCACCGCTCCCACGCCCACCACGCCGTCTTCAGACGCCCTCGCCTCTGCGCTCGACCACCACGCGCAGTCCCTGGTCGATCTGCGCGCCCAGGCGCTCGAAGACCTCTCCTTCGCAGAGACCGCGTCGGTGTGCTTCGTCCGTCACCGCGGCGGCGCGAACGGCGAGCGCTTCTTCGACGCGCTCGAAGACCGCGCCCTCTCGATGAGCTTCGTCGTCGCGCGCGTGAGCATCTTCGAGTCCCGCGCGTTCGACGCGCTCGACGTGCTCGTTCGAGCGTGCGTGAAGGACCTTCGCTCGAGCGCGAAGGGGTCCAAGAAGAGCGCTCGCGGGATCGTCTCGCTGCTCGACGCGTTCATCGCGCGCAACGACGAGCGCGCGCTGGCGGTCTTCGACGAAGGCGCTCGGCTGTACGCGGCAGGAGGCGACGTCACGGCGCTATGCCGCGCGTACATCGAGGCTTCGCAGCGAGCGACGCGCGAAGCAGCGCGGATCGACGCGTGGTTCGAAGGGACGTCCGTCGCTCGCGCCGAGAGCGCCCCCGTCGCGCTCGGAGCGCTCAGCGCCGAGAACGCGCAGCGCGCGCTGAGCGAGCTGTCCACGATCGTGAAGGTGCTCGGCCATCACGGTCTCGTGCTGTTTTTCGAGCGAGGAGAGTCGCTCGCGAAGCTGCCCGCCGCGCGGCGAGAGCGCGCGTACGTCGTCTTGCGCGAGCTGATCGACAACGCGGACGGCGCGGGAGGGTTGCGCTCGACGCACATCGTCGTGGGAGGGAGCGACGCCCTCTTCGAAGGCGCTCGATCGATCGAGTCACTCGCGCCGTTGAAGACGCGCGTCGCAGCCACGAGCGCCGCGCACGCGCTCCCGCCGCCGCACGCGCCGCTCGTCGAGCTCGAACCCAAAGAGCAGCCGCCCGCCTGGCCCACGATCACCGTGAGCGCGCCGAGCGCAGACGTCGCGCGGGGCGAGCTGCGGTCGCTGATTCGTTCATCGCAAGGGCTCCCACCGATCGAGGCTGTGGACTCGCTGAGCGTCGGGCTCGATCGCATCGACCGCACCATCGACGAGCTGTTCGCGCTGAGCGCCAACGCGGGCTCGGTCTTCTCGTTGATCACCGGCCCGTACGGAAGCGGCAAGACGCACTTGCTCTTGCACTTGGAGCGCCGAGCGCTGGCAGAGAAGCGCCCCGTGTTTCGCTTGTCGCTCGAGCAGCTCTCCGTGGATCTCGGCGCTCCGCAGCGACACCTGCGACGGCTGCTCGCGCACTCCAAGCTCCCGCTGCCGCAGCTTCCGAGCGCGCTCGACGTGCTCGAACGCTGGACTCGCTCGCCGCGCGCGCTCGAACGACTGCTCGCGACGCTGGGCACGTTCGCGAAGGGAGCCAACGAAGAGCTCGCAGACGTCGCTCGTGTCGCGCTGCGAGGCACCTCGGGCCGCGCGTCGCGTCCTGCGCTCGCCCTCTCCACGTTCTTGGGCACGTCGGATTTGGAGTCGAAGACCACGGCGAGCAACTACCGCCAGGCTGCGTACGACAGGCTCTTGCTCTGGCTCGCGCTGCTCGAAGCGATGGAGGGCTGCGCCGGTCCCATCGTCATCGTCGACGAAGCGGAGAACCTCTATCGCTCGGGCGTCTCGCGCGTCGATCGCCGCACTGCCCTCCGTTCGCTCTCGTTTTACTGCGGCGGAACGCTCCCTCGCGCCTGCGTCGTCACAGCCCTCACCCCCGACTCGCTCGTATCGTTGCGCGCCGAAGCGCCCGCGCTGCTCGACGAGGTGTCCGAGCAGAAAGGGACGCTCCCGTGTGAAGACGCGACGATGTTCGCGCGAAGGCTCAAGCGCACCAAGCCGACGGAAGTCGAGCCCCTCACCCCTGAAGACCGCGAGCGCGTGGCGCTGCGGTTGTACGCGATGCACGAGCGCGTCCGCGGCGAGCCGGCGAAGCTCGACTTGGACGAGCTGCTCGCGACGATCCGCGACGACACCTCGCCGCGCACGCTCGTTCGCACGGTGATCGACGCGCTCGAACGAGCGCACTTCGAGCGCGCAACGCTGACGTAGCGCCGGACTCTCACCGCCCCGGCAACACCAGCTCGCGCGCCAACTGCTGATCCACCCACGGCCCCATCGCGTGCTTCGCGGTGTCGAATCGAGCCCGCACGGACTGGTACGCGGCCGTTTGGCTCTGCTGCGTTCCGACCGGACGACGACCGTCGAGGACGACGAAGTAGATCCGCTCTTCGTCCATCCGCTCGAACATGAATCGATACGCCCCAGCGTCCGGCCCCGACCGCAGAAACAACCGCAGCACCTCGATCGCGACGTCATCCACTCCGCCGACCAACATGCGGACGCGCTCGACCAGATCAACGCGATCTCTCACGATCCGCGTGCGGTATCCCGCGAGCGAGCGCGGCAGCTCGCTCTGCATGGCAGCCTGATCCTCGTCCCGATTCAGCGCGTACACCGCCCACTTCGCGACGTGATCGATCACGAGCAAATCGCGGTCGATCACCGCGCGCTGTCCGCACCGATCGCAGACGAACACGTTGTGCTGCCCCTCGAACACCGAGCGAAGCAGCATTCGATGCTCGGGTTGCTCGTACAAGCCCATGGACTTGTACGACCGCGCGACGTGCGCCGCTCCACACGAGCAATTCCACGGAAGGTCTTCGAACAGCACTGCTCCGCCCCCTCCCTCACAGACCGTTGGGCATGGGCCACGGCCAGTTGCTCGCCGTGGTTCCGCCGTCCACTTCGAAGACCTTGCCTGTGATCCACGCGCCCGCGGGGCTCGCGAGAAACAGCACCATCGCCGCGATCTCGTCGGCGTCACCCAAGCGCGCGAGCGGCGTGCGGTCCTTCATCGCTTGCATGAGCGACTCGTCCTCGACGAACGGCCCGAGCGCGTCGGTCAGCGTCGCGCCGGCGGCGACCGCGTTCACTCGAATCGTCGGAGCCCACTCTCGCGCGAGCAATCGCGTCATGTGATCCACCGCGGCTTTGCAGCTCCCGTACGCGACGAAGCCCGAGTCCACCAGGTGCCCCATCGCCGACGAGATGTTCACGATGGCGCCTCGGCGCTCGTGCAGCGACGGAGCGAACCGCTTGGACAAATCGAACCCCGCGAGCACGTTGAAGCGAAACGCCTCTTCGAAGCTCGCGAGCTCCAAGCCCACCGCCGCCGTCGGAGGCCATCCGCCCGCGTTGTTGATCAAGATGTCGACCGCGCCGAACTCGCTCGTCACGCGATCGATCAGCGCCGTTCGCTGCGCTTCATCGAGCACGTCCGTCGCGACTCCCACCGCGCGATGGCCGAACTTCTTCGCCTCGGAGCACACCTCGTCGAGCGTGTCTTGCCTGCGCGCAGCGACGACGATGTCCGCCCCTGCCTCCGCGAGCGCGAGCGCGCACGCGCGACCGATGCCACGACCGCCGCCGGTGATCACCGCGACCTTGCCGTCCACACGAAACTTCTCGAGCACCATGAGTGTTGTACTCGTCGTTGTACCGCGATCGCGCGCGGCGCAAACACTCACATCACAGCGGCGCTGCTCTGCGGCGCTCTAGCGAGTCAGGCAGACGACATACGCGTTGGCGCCGTCGTTCTCGACGGGGCCGTATCCTCCGACCGCGCCGCGCGAGGCGCAGAATCGGTTGATCGCCGCGTTGCAGTTGGGACCAAACCGCTCGCCCGCTCCGTCGCACGGCGCGTGAAAGGTCGCCAACGTCCCGTACGTCGTCATCACCACTTGAGCCGAGGGAGCGAAGACGCACTGAATCACCGCGGTATCTCCGCTGTTCTCAATGGGTCCGTGCCCGCTCACGGCGCCACGCGAAGCGCAGAACCGGTGGATCGCCGCGTTGCAGTTGGGACCGAAGCGCTCGCCTACGCCGTCGCACGGAGCGTGCGATCGCGCCAGCGTCGAGTACGCCGTCACGACCACCTCGCCCTTGGTGCACACGACGTTCGCCGCGTCGTCGCTGTTCTCGACGGGGCCGAAGCCGCTCGACGTGCAGCCGCGCGCGGCGCAGAAGCGCGAGATCGCGGCGTTGCACGCGGGCCCGAAGCGCGTGACCTGCGTGCACCCGTCGTGCAGCGCGCTCAGGGCCGTGTAGGTGCTGTTGACGCCCTCGGCACGATAGCCTTCGTCCACGACGCCGTCGCAGTTGTCGTCGACGTTGTTGCACACTTCCATGGGGCGATTTCCACAGCCGCCGCAGTTGTTGACGTCGGTGCGCGTGTTGACCTCGCAGCCGTTGGCCGCGTTGCCGTCACAGTTGGCGAAGCCAGCGTTGCACGCGAGCACGCCGCACATGCTCGCCTCGCAGCGCGCGCTGCCGTTGCTCACGCTGCAAGCGCGCCCGCAGGCGCCGCAGTTGGTGACGTCGCTGCCGGTGTCGACGCAGCTCATCCCGCAGCGCGTTTGGCCGCCGACGCAGCCGCTCGAGCACATCCCCGCGCGCGTGTCGCAGATGGGCGAGGCGCCCGAGCACGACCTGCCGCACATCCCGCAGTTGCTCACGCTGTTGAGCGGCGTCTCGCAGCCGTTGGCGGCCATTGCATCGCAGTCGCCGAAGCCCGCGTTGCACATCGCGATCACGCACGAGCCCGCAGAGCACCCCGCGGTCGCGTTCGGAAGCGCGCATGCTCGGCCGCACATTCCGCAGTGCGTGGCGCTCGTTCGGACGTCGACCTCGCATCCGTTGGCGGTGTTGCGGTCGCAGTTGCCGAAGCCCATCTGGCAGAGCGCGTCGCACGTCCCGCTCTCGCAGATCGCGACGCCGTTGGCGCCGGCAGGGCAGCGGTTTCCGCAGCTCCCGCAGTTGAGCGGGTCGACCGCGGGGTTGATGCACGAAGCGCCGCACGCGAGCAGCCCCAACGGGCACGAGCCGTCGCTCACCGTCACGTCGCGCACCACCACGACGTCATCGCGCATGACCACGCCCGCGTCGAACGCGCCGCCGCTGTCCTGCTCGACGCTCGCCTCCGTCCCGCCGCGCGCGTCGCTGCGCGAAGCGTCCGGCCGCGTGGGCTCCGTGGCCATCGCGCAGTGCGCGAGGCTCGAAGCGACGATGCATCCCCCCAACAGCGTCGAGACACTCTGCGATCGACTGCGCATACGGGCAGTCTATCGCAACGGCGCTCAGGTCTCGATGAAGCTCTTGAGCTGCTTGCTGCGCGACGGATGACGCAGCTTGCGAAGGGCCTTCGCTTCGATCTGGCGGATGCGCTCGCGCGTCACCTCGAAGCCCTGGCCCACTTCTTCGAGCGTGTGATCGCTCTTCTCTCCGATGCCGAAGCGCATGCGAAGGACCTTCTCTTCGCGCCACGTGAGGGTCTTCAAGACCTTGCGCATCTGCTCGGCGAGATTGGAGTTTATAACCGCGTCCGAGGGAGAGACCACGCTCTTGTCCTCGATGAAGTCGCCGAGATGCGAGTCTTCTTCCTCGCCGATCGGGGTCTCGAGCGAGATGGGCTCCTTGGCGATCTTCAGGACCTTGCGGACCTTGTCGAGCGGGAGCTCCATCTTCTCGGCGATCTCTTCGGGCGTCGGCTCGCGGCCGAACTCCTGAACGAGGTAGCGCGACGTGCGGATGAGCTTGTTGATCGTCTCGATCATGTGCACCGGAATACGAATGGTGCGCGCCTGATCGGCGATCGCGCGGGTGATGGCCTGACGGATCCACCACGTCGCGTACGTGCTGAACTTGTACCCGCGGCGGTACTCGAACTTATCGACGGCCTTCATCAAGCCGATGTTTCCCTCCTGGATCAGGTCGAGAAACTGCAGACCGCGGTTGGTGTACTTCTTCGCGATCGAGACGACCAAGCGCAGGTTGGCCTCGACGAGCTCGGCCTTGGCCTTCTCGGCCATGCGCTCGCCCTCGCGGATCTCGCGGTACGTCCCGCGCAGCTCTTCGAGCGAGACGCCGTGCTCGCGCGCCTTCTCTTCGAGCGTGCGGACCTTGAGCGCGCTCGACTTGGCGGCGTCCCACAGGGTCTCGAGCTCGACGACGGTGCTGCCGAGGGTCTTGGCGATCTTCTGCTTGCCCTTCACGTCCGCGGCGTCGAAGGCCTTGAGCTGCTTCTTCAGCTCGCGGCTGTCCACGTGCAGGCGCTTGGCCGCTTCGTTGACCGGGGCTTCGGCGCGCTCGAGCTGGTCGATGAGCTTCTTGAGAACGGCGACGACGTTCTCGATCTGCTTCTTGTTCAAGCGCAGGCCGATGAGGGCGTCGCGGATCTTTCCGTCGATCTCGGCGATGCGAAGGGCCATCGTGCGGCGCTTGCTGTCCGAGAGCTTCTTGTTCTCTTCGAGCTCCTGGCCGATGGTGTCCTTCTCGTCCCAGAGCTCTCGCACCTGGCCCGTGAGGCGAACGATGCGGCGCTTGACCTCTTCTTCGTCGTAGCCCTCTTCGTCGTCGGTGTCCTTGACGACGTCCTTGAGCCTCGCCTTGCCCTGCGTGACCTTGTCGCCGAGCTTCAAGATCTCTTGCACGGCGATGGGGCTCTTGAGGATCGAGTCGAGAACCATGTTCTCGCCGTCCTCGATGCGCTTGGCGATCTCGACTTCGCCCTCGCGCGTGAGCAGCGAGACCGAGCCCATCTTGCGCAAGTACATGCGCACCGGGTCGTTCGACTTGCTCGCGTACGAGTCGTTGAAGTCGTCCTCGGCCTCTTCGGGCGCAGGGACGACGCGCTTCTCTTGGTCGTTCTCGGCGGCGCGCTTGGTGGCGACCTTCACCGTCTCGCTGCCGACAACCTCGATCTCCTCGTCGTTGAGGATGCCCATGAGCTCGTCGATTTGATCGGCCGAGCCCTGCGCGTCGGGCGGCAGCGCCTCGTGGATCTCGTCGTACGTGAGCTGTCCTTTGCTCTTTCCGAGCTCGATGAGCTGCTGGACCTCTTTTCGATCACGGCCCTTCGGCGTCGACGCCGAAGCCGCAGGAGCCGCTGCAGCCGCAGCAGCGCCCTTCGCGCCCTTCTTCGTCTCTGCCTTCGAGTTGCTGTGACCGTTGGTCCGATCGGACGTCCCGCTTCGAGTCATCCCACACTCCGCTTTGGTTTGTTTGGCGTCTCCACTTTCGGATGACGCTCGCCCAAGACTGAAATTGCTTCTCGTTGAAGGGCCGCAGCGCGGTCGCGGTCGCCTGCAGCCTCAGCGCGCGCGCTCTCGATGCGTAGCTTGCGCGCCTTCTCTCTTCCAATCAGATCACGCAGGCGACGAACGCAATCGTTCACCGTCTGCTTCGCCGAAGCCTCCCGAATCGGGTCGGGCTCGATCGAATCTACGAGCCGCTCGCCGAGCCACGCGCGTGCGCGGTCGTTCGGAGCGAGCGACAAAAGGGCGGCGCCGTCGAGGGCGCCCGCCGCGTTCCATTGTGCGCGGGCGTTCTCGAGCAGCGGCCGCGCGAACGCAGGGCTCACCAACGCGATCACGTCGTCGACGAGGTCCGTAGCGAGCAGCGTCGGGTTGCGCAAAAACGCGTCGATAGCATCAGCGGTAGCACGGGAGACGAGATCTGCACTCGACGCCGCGGTCGCAGCGCCCGCCGTGTCGTGATTCTGCGCCGGCTTGCGAAACGGCTCGTCCCGCTTGGACAGCGCAGACACGCTCGGGCCGCCTTCGGCGAACGGCGTCGCGGTGCGAGCTTCGCTCACCGCGCGGGTCTGCGCCTCGCGCACCGCTTGCTCGACGATCGCGCGATCGCTGAAGGTAAACGCCCTCGCCGCGTGCTCGACGTACGCGGTTCGCTCGAGCGCGTCGCGCACCTCACCGATCGCGCTCGCGGCCACGCGCAGCGCAGCCACGCGCTCGGGCACCGTGTCGCCCGCGTTCGCTGCGGAGTCGTCGATGAGCCACTCGACCAGGCTCTTGGCGCCGGCGATCGAGTCCTTCAAGAACTCCGCGCCGCCCGGCGTGCGCAACAGCTCGTCCGGGTCCTTCGCGCGCTCTCTCGGGAGGGTGCACACGCGCGCGACAAGCCCCGCCTTCACGCAGCCCGTGTGCGATTGCCGCACGGCCTTGCGTCCCGCGTCGTCCGCGTCGAACAGGATCGTCACGGTCTCGGCGAAGCGACGGAGCAGCTTGGCTTGGTGATCGGTGAACGCCGTGCCGAGCGGACAGACGGTGTTGGTGAAGCCGTGCTGATGCATCGTCACGACGTCGAAGTTTCCCTCGACGAGGATGGCGTCAGCGCTCTTGACCATCGCGTGTCGTGCGACCTGCAGCCCGTAGAGCAGGTCGGACTTCTTGTAGATCGGCGTCTCTGGGGAGTTGATGTACTTGCCCGCGTTTTCAGGGACGATCCCCTCGGCCATGTCCTCGGTGATCGGAAGCACGCGGCCCGAGAAGCCCACGACGCGCCCCTGCCGATCGAACACGGGAAACATCAGCCGATGGCGAAACCGATCGAACATCCCGCCCGAGTTGCGCGCGAGCAGAAGCCCTGCGATCTCGGCGTCCGCCGGTGAGACGTCGCGCGTTCGGAGGTGGTCCGCGAGCGCGCCCCACTCGCCCGGCGCGTAGCCGAGTCGAAACGCCTTCGCGGTCTCCATCGAGACGCCGCGGTTCGCGATGGCCTCGCGCGCGATCTCGCTGCGCTCTGCGTCGAGCAACGACTGCTCGAAGAACTGACACGCGATCTCGCACGCGTTGAGCAGGCGCTCGCCGAGCTCTTTGGCCCTTCGCTCCTCCGCGATCCTCTGCGGGTCGCGCGCCTCTTCGGTGATCTCGACGCCCGCTTTTTCAGCGAGCGCGCGGATCGCCTCGGGGAAGGTCACGCCCTCGATGCGCTGGTAGAAGTCGAAGACGTCGCCCGAGGCCTTGCAGCCGAAGCAGTGAAACAAGCCCTTGTCGCGGGAGACGTGGAAGCTCGCGGTCTTCTCGTCGTGAAACGGGCAGCGCGCGATCAGGCTCGTGCCGGCGCGGCGCAGCGGGATGTACTGCGCGATGAGCTCGGCGACGTCGACCCTCGCACGGACCTGCTCGCGAACCTCGGAAGAGATCACTGGGACCTCCCCTCATGGATCGCTCGGGAATGAACTTCTTCCCGCAGCAGTTGTCCGCACTGAGTCAGCAAGGATTCTCCGAAGGTGGCGCTGGCTGCAGCGCGCTCGACACAAAAGTCCACGCTCGGCACGAGTGCCGTCGGTGCGCAGCGATCGAGGGACCGGAGGAGGACCGCGTTTCTCCAACGGGCGCGCGACGCCGCAGAACGTCCGTGCTGTAGCGCGCACAAAATACCGGGTCAAGAAAGGTCTTCTACTTTCGACTTGTGCGGCCCCTTGATTTCGTGCCGTGATGACCGGCTCGCGGCGGGGGCTGCAACGAGAAGGCCAACGAGGTAACCTCGCTCGATCATGAGCGACCGATTCCGCACGTTCGAAGAGTTCTGGCCCTTCTACGTCCAGCAGCACGCCAAGCCGCTGACGCGGTGGTTTCACTTCGTCGGAACGGGGATGGCCCTCGGCTGCCTCGCGACCTTCGCGGCCACCCGCAAGCTGCGCTTCATCCCCATGGGACTCGTGGCGGGCTACGGCCCCGCGTGGTTCTCGCACTACTTCATCGAGCAGAATCGCCCTGCGACGTTCACCTACCCGCTCTGGTCACTGCAAGCGGACTTCAAGATGTTCGAGATGATGCTGACCGGAAAGATGGACGCCGAAGTCGAGCGCGTCCTTCGCGAGTACGAAGAGAACTCCAAGCGCGAAGCCGAGGCAGCGAAGGCCGAGTCCGCCCCCAAGGCCGCCGAGCCCCTGCCCAACTGATCATACGCGCAGCCTCGGTACGCCGCGCCGAGGCGACCGCACACGAATTCAAGTCAGCTCCTCGTTGATCCATGGATCAAACTCGAAAGCGCGCGGCGCGCGACGTTCTGCTGTCGTTCGCGGTCGTCAACGGTCTGGTGTTCGCGCTCTCGCGCGGACCGGCGCAGCGCTACGGCCTGCACGACGCGATCGGCGCGCTGTTTCTCGTCGGCGCGCTCGTCTCCGTCCGACGCCTCGGCGACGACGACACGCATCGCTTCGGAATCACCTTGGGCGGAGTGTTTCCCGGCGCCCATGGCGACCCGCGCTCGCTCGTGCGCGCGGTGATCGAGAGCGTTCCGCTCGCGCTCAAAGAGCTCGCCGTCGCGCTCGGGTTCGCCGCGATCATCCTGCCCATCTACGCGTTCTTCTGGCCGTACGTGAACCCGGTCCCGCCCGCGAGGCACTTCGCGCTCGACCCGCAGCACGTCCGCGAAATCGCCACCAACCTCCTCGCCGTCGCGCTCACCGAAGAGATGTACTTTCGCGGCTGGGTCCAGACCCGCGTCGCCGACGCGCTCGGCGTCCCGAGGGACGAGCCCGCGCGCAAGCAGCTGCGTCGCATGGCAGGCGCCATCGTCATCGCCTCGATCCTGTTCGCGATCACGCACGTCACCGTCGCGGTGACCGCGCCGCGCGCCGCGGTGTTCTTTCCGGGGCTGCTCTTCGGCGCGCTTCGCGTGTGGCGCGGCGGCGTCGGAGCAGCGGTGTTTCTTCACGCGATCAGCAACGTCTTCGAAGCCTGGCTCGAAGGACGCTGACCCCCATCCGTCGCGCGCTCACTCGCCGGTTCGAAAGAAGTTCACGAGCGAACGCCCCGCGAGCCCGACGCACGCCACCGCCAGCAGCGCCCACAAGAACCGCTCTCGCGGGACCTTCGCTCCCTCCGCGAGAAATCCAGCCATCACAGCGCTGACCAACAGCACGATGAACATCGGCGTACGCCGCGTCGACGAGTACATCAGCGCTCACCGTACGTTCGCGCGTGACGCCCGCGCAAGGCTCAACGCCAGTCGCACTCGACCGCGAACGGACCGTCTTCGAACGCGCTCGCCGCGGCCTCGCGCGCCGCGGGCGACGCCCCCGTACGCAGGCCAATCAACAACTCGACGCGCTCATCGCTCGCTCGCGTGCACGCCGGCAGCGGTCGCGGACGAAGCCCGCGCTCATCGAGGGCCATCACCGCGCGGACCATCCGGCCTTCGGCGAACCCCCGCGCGCGCTCGACGGACGAAGCGCTCGCGTCCCGCGCGAACACCCGCACCGTCAACGCGTGTTTGGGCGCGCGCTCGACCGGATCGAACACGCGCTCGCCCTCGCCCTTCGCGATGAGCGCGTGGGCCCGCGCGACCTCGTCGCGAAAGTGCGTGCGCGTCGCGGGCGTCATCGATCGCGTCACGTTGCGCGCAGGGCTCGCCGGCGCGAGCACCGGAAGCACGTCGCGCCCCGAGCGCACCCACGACCCGCTCACGGTGCGAAGCGCGATCGCGCTCTCGCCGCCCCACGACGACAGCCTCGCGATCAACCGCGCGAACGCCGCTTCTTCGTCGTCGCTCGGCCCCTGCGTCGCCGACCACGCCGCGAGCACCGCGTACGCAAGGCCGCCCATCCACCCGTACGCTTGCCCCGCGATCTGCCGGGCGCGAGCCCAGCGCTTGACCCGACGGACGAGCGTTGAAAACGTGTGCTCGGCCCCGGCGCGCTCGACCACCTCGCGCAGCACCCGCGCGTCCACCGCGGCCAGCACCGCGCGCCGCGAATCAGGGTCGATCGCGTCGAGCTCGCGCTCGTCGTAGTGCCCGGGACCGCGCGGCTCGACGCGCGCGGGTCGCGCCGCGCGCTGCAGATCCACGGACACGCCCTCGACCTCGCAGCGAACGATCGCCACCGTCGCGCCGTCGATCACCTGCACGTTCTCGACGCCCCGCGCGCGGCTGAGCGCTCGCGCCGCCTCGTCGAAGAACAGCGACGGCTCGCACCACGACGGGACGAGCGCGAGCAGATCGAGGTCGCTCTCGTCGTCGGCCGCGCCCATCGCGTGGCTTCCGATCGCGAACACAGAAGGCCCCTCGCCCTCGCCGAGCATCGCGCTGATCGCGGCGTCCACCGTGGCCACCGCGCGCTCGCGCTGCGCGTGCGCGCCGCGGCCGAGCGAGTAGCGCGCGATCGGTCGCATCGCGTTGCCCGACGATTTGCAGAGCCAATGCAGCGCGCTCAGCGGGACCCGCGCGCCGTCGAACGCCCCTTCGAGCGCGCGCTCGAGCCGAGCCACCCGATCATCGCCGAGCGGCCCGCGCGCCACGGTGACGTGCGGGGTCCACTCGTCGCGCACGAAGCAGCGCGCCAGCGCGGGCTCGCGGCGCAACGCCGCCTCCACACGCACGAGCTCAGGGCACTTCACGCGCAAGAACACGACGCGCTCGCGCGAGTTGTCGAAGTGCCCCACGCCGTCGAACTCGATCTCGCCCGGCTCGACGCCCTCGATCGCCGGGCGCAAGAGCGCTTCGAAGCGCTCGCGGTGCGCTCGAGCGACGAACGGGTGCATCAGCGTCACGTGCGCGGGCCACCGCGCGAAGCTCTCGTCGTGCTCGCGTCGAATGGCCTCGATTCGCGCAGCGATCGGCCCTTCGATCAGCGCGGTCAGCGCAGCGGAAGCGTCGGGCTCCATCGTCTCGAACAGCGCTGCTTCGCTCGAGCCGAGCTCGACGCGCACCGCCCAGTGATCGCTCGCGTAGAGAGCGCGCGCGGGGTCGAGCGCCTCGGCTTCGTGCACGCGCGCCTCTCGCACGACGAGCGAACGGTCCAGGCAGCGAAGCCAGACGCGGTCCAAGCGACGGGATCGATCGCTGCGACTCGCGCGAGCCGAGAGCGCGTTGCGCACGGGCTGCCAGGTGTGGCCAGGGCCAGCTCCGTGGCGCTTCCACAGGTCGTCGAACGCCGCGAGCTCGTCGAAGGGCGGCTCGTTCGCATCGTCGCCCTCGTTGAAGTCTCCTGCGATCACCGTCGGCAGGTCGCGCGCGTCCTCGAGCGCAGCGACGAGCGCGCGCAAATACGCCCTTCGCGTGTCGCGCGAGTCCCTGGCCCAGTCGCTCGGCAGGTGCACGCCCGCGACCAGAAGCGGCCCGCACGAGTGCTCGACGCCCACGAGGACCGCGCTCTTCTGCGATGAAAACCGCAGCGAGGCCGCCCATCGCACGGGCAGCTTGGACAAGAGCAGCACTGACTGAGCCGCGTCTGCGCCGAGCTCGTGCGAGAGGCCATAAGCGCGGCGAATGCCCTCGTGTTCTGCCATAAACCGCGCGAATGCCCCGGTCACCTCTTGCAGGGCGACGATGGACGCGTCCGCTCGGAGGATGCTCTCGACCAGCGCCTCGAAGCGACGAGGGTCGCGGAGGTCATCGGGCACGTGCTGCTCGTCGAGGACATTGAACGTGAGGATCGAGAGCGGGGGCTCTTCGCTGAGGGCGTCGCGCGCCTCGGGACGCCACGCTCCGTCACGAAAGCGCACCGGAGAAAGCCGGGCGAACTTCGCGAACGAAGGCCATCGCACGCTCGCGCGGTCGTCGGCGCTGGCGACGAGGCGATCGAGCCCGGTGCGACGGTCCCAGACGATCGCGGTCCCCCGTCGCAAATACAGCACTCGATGCCACGGGATGTCTCCGTCCGGGACGAACGCGGCCAGCGCCACCTCCTTCGGCTCACCGCCGTGATCGTCGTAGCCGAAGGCGAAGTGCGTGGGATCGAAGCGCGAATCCCAGCGAATCCAGTGGTAGATCTCGCGACTCGTTCTCATGGCGCACGCTCACAACGAAGGCCGCACCGGTGAGGCCGATCGTCGCCGAGCGCAAGCCCACCCTCAGCGGCGCTGCATCGACGCCGCGATCGCTCAGCGCACGAGCGCGCTGCGGCGACGACGGGTGCTGAACACGCTCGCGACGCCCATCGAGACGAACGAGCCCATCGTCGTGAAGTCCCCCACGCGACGACGACCCATGCGCTTGGGGTCCAAGCGCTCGATGCTCGCGAAGGTCCATCGCGACATGTCCTTCGCGGGAATGCCCGAAAAATCCCGGTCGCGCTGCGCTGCGCGCTCGCGCTCATCGCGCCGCTGCGCAGGCTCGCTGCTCGGAGCTCCAGCGGCCACCGTCGCGCTCGCCGGAGGAGCGATCTCGTCCGCCGGCTCGTCGTCGAAGAAGAAGCCAAGGTGATTGACCACCGGGCGCTCGAGCTCGCCGGTGTGGTTCACGATCCCGCCCTCGCGCTCGATGAAGAGCGCGGAGGAGCCGCCGCCGTCGAGGTTGATCGCGTTCCACGCGCCGTGTTCGCGCAGGACCGTGGCGGACTCGCGGCACGTCATGCCTTGCGCGCTTCCTTCGCGCCCGTCGACGACGAGCAGAAAGAGCGTCGATCCGTCCTTGGACAGGCCGATCGCCGTGCGGGGATTGCGATACAGCGCGTGGCGCGGGTGGCGATAGCCCACGAGCGCTCCGTCCCGCACGAGCGCGGGCGATCCGCTCACCACCACGCTCATCCATGCCGGCAAATCACCGGCCTTTCGCAGCCCTCGCGAAGTGAACACCGACGCGAGACCGCCCTCGCCGAAGCCCACCGACTCGAAGCAGTTGAGCCGACGATCGTCGTACGTCGAGCGCCACCGCTGCCCGTTGCTCACGGCCAACCCGCACGCCGAACGCCAGCGCGTCAGGTCGTAGTAGTTGCCGTTGATCGCGATGTCCGCGCCCGTGCGTCGCGCCCACGTGCTCGTGCGCGTCCAGCGGTGGCCGCCCCCGCGATGCCCCTCGTCCGGCAGCGCGTTGCTCTCGTCCGTCGAGCGCACGTGCAGCCCGCGCGTGTGCAGGTCGATCGTCACGAGGTGGTAGGCAAACGGGCCCTCGCGGTGCTCGAGGTGGCGAACTCCGGGTCGCACGTCGCTCCACGCGTGCACGACTCCACGCGCGCCGTGCGTCGGGCGAGCTTCGCTCTCGGCGCTCAGCATGCTCAACGCGGCGAACACCGTGAGAGCACCGTGAATGATCTGCTTGGCGGACATGGCAACGACCTCCGTCCACCGTGAGATCGCGCAGAACGAGGGGGCTCCGCCAGTTACCTACATCGACGCCTTCCTGGATTTCGTCGACTGAAACGATCGTCGTCGAAAACTTGCCAGCGCGCGTTCAACGTCCTCCGCGCGCGCGCCACACGAAGCCGATGAACTCGAACGGCGACGGCTGTCCCCACGCGCGGCCGCAGAAGCGCGGGTCTGCGCTCACTCGACACGCGTCTGCGAGCAGCATCGCAGGCGCGGTGCGAAGCCCGTTGGGCGCGTACCACTCGCCGCGACCGTCGAGCGCCGTCACGCCGTTGGGCCAGTACCAGCGATCGGCGCGTCGCATCGTCACGCCGTTGGGGTACGACCAGTTTCCTTGCGCGTCGCGCGCGGTGAGCCCCGTCGGCCATCGAAGGGAAGTGTCGGTGTCGCGCGCGATGATCCCGTTGGGCCACGCTTCGCGCGGCGCGCTCCATCCGCGACATGCGCCCGAGGCCATCTGCTCGATGAGCTGTCGATGCTGCGATTGGAGCCGCGACGGATCCACGTCGGCGACCGCGAGCATCGTTCGATAGTCCGCGCACGCGGGAGACTGCTGCCCGTGCGGACGCGGCTGCGGCTGCGGTTGAACGACCACCACCGGCGTCGCCACCGGAGCGCACACGCTCGGCTCGATCGCGCGAAGCGAGCTGTCGTCGAGCCCGCGCTGAACGAGCAACGCGCGAGCGCGGCGAACGACGTCGCAGTCATCCGCGCGCGCAAGCACAGGGACCAGCGACGCGGCGAGCGAGAGACACGCAGAGAGAAGAGCGGGCTTCATCGCGGGCAACGACGACGCGCGCGCGCCGTGCATTCACCGGTCGAAACGCGAAATCGACGGTGTTCACTCGAGTGAGAACAGCCCGCCACAGCGGTTTGTGTGAACGGTCGTACCCAGCGCGCGACGGGTGTTCAAGTTCGCGCGAGTGGGGCACGATCGCGGGCACCACGATGAGCTACCGCGACGCACTCCCCTCGCCTGCAGAACTCTCTCCGATCGAGCTCGATCGAATCATCGACATGGCGCTCGCTGAGGACCTGGCGTCCGGTGACGCGACGACGCGAGCATGCGTTCCGCGCGAGGCCGTCGCGTTCGGAAAGTTCAACGCGCGAGAGGTGATGGTGCTCTCGGGCGTCGGCGTCGCCGGAGCGGTCTTTCATCGCGTCGACCCCAGCGTGCGCTTCATCGTGCACATCAAAGACGGACAGAAGGTCGAGAAGGGCGCGGTCGTCGCCATCGTCGAGGGCCCTGCGCACAGCGTTTTGACCGGCGAACGCGTCGCCCTCAACCTCCTTCAACGCATGTGCGGCACCGCCTCGCGCACGCGCCAGTTCGTCGACACGATCCCCGCCGGAGCGCGCACGCGCGTCACCGACACCCGCAAGACCACCCCCGGCCTTCGCTCGCTCGAGCGCTACGCCGTTCGCTGCGGCGGCGGAATCAACCACCGCAACGACCTCGGCGCCGGGGTCTTGATCAAGGACAACCACATCGTCCTGTGCGGCGGCGTGAAGCAAGCCATCGAGCGCGCCCGTGCAAACGCGCCACACCCGCTTCGCATCGAGTGCGAGGTCGACCGCGAGGACTACTTCGACGAGGCCGTCGCCGCGGGCGCGGACGTCATCATGCTCGACAACTTCGACGACGATCGCGCGCGCGCCGTGATCGCCAAGATCGAGGGACGCACGCCGCGTCCGCTCATCGAGATCTCTGGCGGAGTCACGCTCGAACGCATGCCCAAGATCGCCGCGATCGGCGTGGACATCGTCTCGATCGGGTCGCTCACGCACGGAGCGCGCGCGATGGACATCGGCCTCGACCTCGAAATTCGCCTGTGAACGAAGCGCGACTGCAGCGCGAGCGCGACGAGCTCGAGGCGCTCTCGCGCGATGGATTCACGCGCGCGCGATGGATCGCGAAGACCTTCGAGTATCGACCGCAGACGGGGTCGACCAACGACGACGCGCGCTCGGCGGCGCGCGAGGGCGCAGCGCACGGGCACACCGTCCTCGCTGAGCGTCAGAGCTCCGGTCGGGGACGACGCGGCCGCTCGTGGCACTCGCCCGAGGGGAGCAACCTCTATCTCTCGGTCCTGTTGCGGCCGTCGCTCGACGTCGCCGACGCTCCGCTGCTCGCGCTGATCGCAGGGCTCGCCGTCGCGCACGCCTGCGATCGCTTCGTCGCCAGCGAGCGAGTCACCGTGAAGTGGCCCAACGACGTCCGCATCGACCGCAAAAAAGTCGCGGGAATCTTGGTCGAAGGCTCCATTCGCGGCGATCGCTTCGACACCGCGATCGTCGGCATCGGGCTCAACGTTCACGAGCGCGAGTGGCCCGACGAGCTCAGAGACAAGGCCACGTGCCTCGCCTCGCACGCCGACGCGCCGCTGTCTCGAACGGCGGTGCTCGCGGCGGTGCTCGAAGAGCTCGAGCGCGCGGTGGACGCGATGCTGCTCGGCGGATCGTCACGCGACGGCCTCGTTCGAGCGCTGCGCTCGCGCTGCGACACGTTGGGGACCGACGTCAGCATCGACTCGGTCCACGGACGCGCGATCGACCTCGCGGACGACGGGGCGCTGATCGTCGAGCGCGACGACCACACGACGGTCGCAGTTCGCTCGGGAGAGGTGAGCGCTCCTTCTTCGACCGCGCAGTGAGCGCGCCGGTCAGCGCTCGTCCGGCGCGCGCACGACGCTCGTCGGAGAGACGCTCTCATCCAGCACCTCGTCGACGAGCCGCATCATGTTGCGGTGCCACGGGCCTAGCGGCGCCTCTCGCTTCGCGCGCAACACCACGAGCCTCGCGTCGACGTCGCGCGCCGAGCCTTCGAGCGGGTCGCCTTCGTTGGCCCCGAAGAACCGGTCGAGCTCGACGCACTGGAAGCACACGCCCTGCTTCACCACGAGCGCGCAGCTCTCGGCGTATTTCGCGGCGAGCGTGGCGCGCGCAGACTGAATCCACGCCTTCACCTGGCCGAAGGTCGCGCCCATGACCGAGGCGGTCTCTTCGACGGTGAAGTCGTAGACCTCTTTGAGCAGCAGCGCCGAGGACTCGTGCGGCGAGAGGTTGCGGAGCGTGCACGCGAAGCACACCGCGAGGTGGTCCTTCGCGATGGACTTCATCTCGACCGAGCCGGCGAGGAGCTTGGACTCCGCGACGAATCCCTGGTCTGCGACCGCGCGAGCGCGCGTGTCGACGAGCATGTCCTCGCGCCAGGTCGAGTGCTTGCGGAGGTAATCGATCGCGAGGTTGGTCGCGACGCGAAAGAGCCACCCGCGCACTTCGCTGGTCTCGATCGGGAGCGAGTTGCTCTCGAGCGCGCGCACCGCGCACTGTTGAACGATCTCTTCGGCGACGTCTTCGCGCACGACCATGCGCGTGAGGTACGTGGTGAGCTCCCTGCGGTTGCGCTTGAATCCCTCCGCCAATCGCTCTCTGCTGTTCATCGCGCGCCCCACCACTCTAGCAGCGAAGCGGCGATCTCTTCGTGCGCGTCCTCCTGCATGAAGTGCCCTGCGCCGGGGACGATCACCGTGCGATGCCTGGGAAACAGCGCTTCGAATCGCTCGCGCTCCTTGTCGCGAAACGCGATGTCCTTGTCGCCCCAGACGATCAGCGCGCGCTTGTCGGCGAGGCGCGCGAGGCTCGCCTCCACCGTCGAGAGAAACGGCGTGCTCTTCACGATGGCTCGCGGAAACACGTTGGTGGCTCGGCGGCGCGCGGCGGTGTCCATGGGTTTGCGGTAGGCGTTCATCGCGGAGGGCGAGAGCTTGCGGCGCGGAGTTCCCATCGGGATCATGACGTTGACGAACGCGTTGAAGTGCTTGATCGCGAAGCCCCCCATCGGTCCGCCCATGGCGTTGGAGAAGCGCACGAAGTGCGGGTCGTCGTTCACTGGCCACGCCCACGTATTCAAGATCACCAGCGACTCGACGCGCTCGGGGTCGCGCCCAGCGACGGCGAGCCCGATCGGTCCGCCCCAGTCCTGAACGATCGGCGTAAACGAGCGCAGCCCGAGCGCCTCGACGAAGGCCTCGACGACGTCCGCGTGGTGCTCGGGCAATGGCTCGTAGCCCTCGCTCGCCGTGGACAGACCGAAGCCCGGGTAGTCCATCGCGACGCAGCGAAATCGCCCGCGAAGCGCGGCGATGAGATGGCGGTAGAGAAAGGACCACGTCGGGTTTCCGTGCAGCATGAGCAGCGTCGGACCCGAGCCTTCGTCGAGATAGTGAAGCGTGTGTCCGTGCACCGAGAGAAAGCGGCTCTCGAACGGAAGGAGCTCACGGGTGACCCATTCGGGGCGCAGCGTAGTCGTGTCCATACCCGTACAACGGGCGAGGCTCACGAAACGGATGGCGCGACGGCAGGTTTGGATTTCGCCCCGAAAATGAGCGGGAGAAATCCGTTCAGCGCCTGCACGAGCAGCGAGAGCTCGTATGGGATCCACCCGCGCTTCTGGAGCGTCAGCGAGGCGAGCAGGACCGCGTGCGTCGCGACGCCCGAGGCGACCACGCGCGCAACGTCGCGCTTCTCGATGGCGCCCGCGGCGAGCACCGTCCGCAGCATCCATAGACTCAGCGGCAGAAAGAGAACGACGCTCGTGAGCGTCCCCGGGTTGTACGCGCTCGCGCGAAACGACCCGACGATGTGCGCGAACGCGTTGACCAACGGAATCCCCCAAACGCACGCGGCGATCAACGGCGCCTTGCGCCGGTACATCCACGACAGGACGAACGCCGCCTGACAGCCGAGCACGTTGACCGCGAACAAAAACGCGGGCGTCGCGGGGCACGAGCGCAAATCGTGGTGGCCGATCGTGTCGCACAGCGACTGCATGAACGGGTAGCGCCTGCCGAAGATGTCCCTCCCGTGCTCTTCGAACTGATGCAGCAAGTACATCGGCCACAGCAACGGGAGCACGAATGCAGGGTCGTCCATGCGTTCGCGCCAGGATTTCTGCGGCGATTCGCGCACGAGCAGCAGCACCAACACAGGCGCCAGCGCGAGCCCCACCCACGGCCATTCGTGCAACACAGCGTCGAGCATCGTGACCGCGACCGTATCCCGCGCGCGCAGCGCGGGTCGTTGCACGGGCTGACTCAGCTACCGCAGCCGATCGAGCCAGTCCCTCGCGACGTCCCTCGATCCCGTGGGCCTCGATGGGTCCTCTGCAAGCGTGCGATATCCCGCCCTCGCCCCTTCACGGTCGCCCGTGTGAAAGCGCGACTCGGCCATCACCCTGCGAAACTCCGCGCGGATTCGATCGCTCGGCAGGAGGCTCGCGTCCACGGTCATCCCGCGCGCGATCGCCGCTGACTCGCGCCGCAACCGCCACAGCTGCCGCATCACGAGGTAGCCGGCCATCGCTCGCGTGTGCGGATCGGTGCTCGGATCTTCGAGCACGGCGCTCAATCGCGCGACGCCCACGGTGCTGTCCGAGTGCAGCGACTCTCGTCCGGCGAGCAGGTCCCTCGTCGCTTCGCTCGCGGCCTCGGTGGCCGGAGCTCCGAGCAATCCCACGGCCCACTTTCGCACTTCGATGTTGCGCGCCTCGTCGTCGTCGAACAGATCCTGGTTGGCTCGCTGATAGAATGGGCGCGCTTCGGCCGCTCCCCGCCAGCGCCACACGACCTCGGCCGTGCGAACCCACACGCGCGCCGCCGCCGCCGGGCCGAGCGATCGCGCGCTCTCTTCAGCGAGCTGCGTGGCGCGCGGAACGTCTCCGAGCCGCACCCACGCTTCGCCGAGCATCGCGCGCGCGAAGGTGCTCGTCGGGTCGTCCTGCACCGCGCGAACGAGCGCGTCTCTCGCGCGGTGAACGTCTCCTGCGCTCAGCATCAGCTCGCTGCGATCGAGCGCCTCGGCGGTCTCGTGCGGGCACGCCCTCGCGAAGATCGCCGCGCGACGAAAGCGCGTCTGAGCCCGAGCCCGGATGCGCTCGGGGACGGTGATTCCCTGCAAAAACGCGCGCCAACGCGCCTCGAGCGCCGAGAGCGAGACGCCGTACACGCGCTGAAAATCTGCGTCGCGGTACACGTCTCGAAACTTCGCGATCCCCTCGCGCTCGATGAGCCATCGAGAGAACGAGCCGGCCGCGGTGTACGACGTCGACGAGGACTGCCCGTAGAACCCCGAGCCCATGATCTCGTCGAGCGACGGGAGCAAGTGCGCGTCCATCATCGCGCGCGTCCACTCGTGCGAGGTCGCGTCGCTCTCGCCCTCCCACGCCGCTGCCACGGCGGCGCCTTCGACGAGGCCAGGCATCGGCAAACCCCACGACGAGGTCACGTAGAACGGCCACGAGGCGAAGCGACGCGCGATCACGTGCGCGAGCTCGTGCTTGAGAACGGGGTGAGGAAACTCGTCGTTCTGCAGGTACACCTCGCCGCGCCAGGGCTTGGCGATGTACGTGTCGGCCGCGCCCATCATGCGCTGCTTCTGCGCGGAGCTCTCGAACATGAACGCGGTGATCACCCCGTCCATGCGCACGCCGAAATAGCGCTCGACCTGCGCGATTCGAAGCTCGCAGTCCTCGAAGTGCAGCCGCGCTTCGTGCGCTCCGATGCTCCTGGCGTACACGAGCGAGCAGCGTCGACCGTCGATGCGACCGCCGAGCTCGCGGGCGATGTGCTCGGCGTCCATGCGGTGACCGAGCGTCGGGCCCGCGAAGTAGATCGAGAGCCCCATCGCAACGCCGGCGAGCGCCGCGAGCAGCGCGGGCTTGTTCGCGAGCGAGCGAGTGAGCCGCTGCTTCTCGGCGCTCCAGAAGGCGACGGTGAGCGACGAGAGGGCGAGGATCCAACCGATCGTTCCGATGCGGTAGGTGATGATCGCGTCGTCGAGGCGGATGCTCTCGTCGTACAAAACACCGGGCCAAAACCCGAAGAACGGATCGAACGCGAACACCCCTGGCGATCGATAGAACCGCACGAGGCTCCACAGCACGAACGCAGGAACCGTGAACCCCGCGAGCCTGCTCGCCCATCGCACTCGCTCGACGAGCGCGCCCGAAAACGCTCCCCACGCAGCGCCGACGAGCGGCCCCAGCACGCCCACGAGCAGCCACCACAGGGCCCCCTTCGCTGGCGCGCACGGCGCGCGAAACGCTCCGACCGCCGCGGTCACGAGCCCCACCGAGGTCACCCAGCTCAGCGCGAAGGCGCTCGACGCAGCGAGCAACTGACCCGCGGTCACGCTGCGTTCTTCCTTGCGAAACGCGTCGGCGAGCGCCGCCCCCACCACCGCCGACGCGAACGAGCCGAACAGCCCCACCACCAGCGCGCTCGCGTAGCCGAGGTGATTGGTGAGCGTCGAGCCCTGCAAGAGCAGCGCGATGACCGCGCCAGCGATGAAGAACCCCTTGGTTCGACGGAGCCTCGCGACCGTGCGAAGCGCGTCCTTCACGGAGCGTCGGCCTCGTCCGAGTCGTCGTCTCCGCCCTTCTTCGGGGGCGGCGGCATCGAAGCGCTCGGCGGAACCGGCAAGAGCGCGTGCTCGAGCACCTCTTCGACCTTCGCGACGAAGACGATCTCGAGGTCGTCGCGGATCTCTTTCGGGATCTCTTCGAGATCTCGAATGTTGCGCGTCGGCAACAGCACCTTCTTGATGCCCGCGCGGTGCGCCGCGAGGACCTTCTCTTTGACTCCGCCGATCGGCATGACCACGCCGCGGAGCGTGATTTCGCCGGTCATCGCGACGTCTGCGCGCACAGGCTTGCCCGTGAGCCGCGAGACGATCGCCGTGATCAGCGCGACGCCTGCGCTCGGCCCGTCCTTCGGGATCCCTCCCTGCGGAACGTGCACGTGCAGATCGCTCGTGAGCACCACGTTCTGGTCGATGCCCAGCCGCTCGACGCGCGAGCGCACGAAGCTCATCGCGGTCGCCGCGGACTCTTTCATGACCGAGCCGAGCGAGCCCGTGATCATCGCGGCGCCCTTTCCGGGCATTCGCGTGGCTTCGACGAAGAGAATATCTCCGCCGACGGGGGTCCACGCGAGGCCCGTGACCACTCCGACGAGCGGCTCGCGCTCGGCGCTCTCGCGCAGATACCTCGGAGCTCCGAGCACCTTCTCGACGAACTCCGCGTTGCCCTTCTCGTGCACGTCTTCGCCCGCGGCCACGCGAACGGCGACCGCGCGGCACACCGAGCCCACTTCGCGCGTGAGCGAGCGAACGCCGGCCTCGCGCGTGTAGCTCTCGATCAGCGCGTCCAGGCCCGAGTCCTCCCAGTCCAAGCGGTCCGGCGTGAGCCCGTGGTCCGAGAGCGACTTGGGCGCGAGATAATCGCGCGCGATGTGCAGCTTCTCGGTGCGCGTGTAGCCCGCGAGCTCGATGACCTCCATGCGGTCCAAGAGCGGCGCCGGGATCGTCGAGCGATCGTTGGCCGTGCAGATGAACATCACGTTGGACAGGTCGTACGGCTGGTCGATGTAGTGATCGACGAACGTGTTGTTCTGCTCGGGGTCGAGCACTTCGAGCAGCGCGTTTGCAGGGTCGCCGCGCTGGTCCGCGCCCATCTTGTCGACCTCGTCGAGCACGAGGACGGGGTTGAGCGTCCCGGCCTTCTTCATCGCTTGGATGACTCGGCCCGGAAGCGCTCCGACGTACGTGCGACGGTGGCCGCGGATCTCGGCTTCGTCCCGCACGGCGCCGAGCGAAATGCGGATCATCTGCCTGCCGACGGCGCGCGCGATGCTCTTGGCGAGCGAGGTCTTTCCGACGCCGGGCGGGCCGACGAAGCAGAGGATGGGGCCCTTCTTGTCCTTACGGAGCTTGCGGACCGCGATGTACTCGAGGATGCGTCGCTTGATCTTCTCGAGGCCGTAGTGATCTTCGTCGAGCGCGCGGCGCACGGCTTCGACGTCGAACTTGTCCTCGGACATCTTGAACCACGGCAGGTCCACGATCCACTCGACGTACTGCCGCGTGACTTGATACTCGGCCGAGTGCGCTTGCATCGCGCGGAGCCTTCCGAGCTGCTTGCGCACGGCGCGCTCGACGTCGGTCGGGAGCTTCGCCTTGGCGATTCGCTCGCGAAGTTGATCGAGCTCCTCTTCGCTCTCGTCGATCTCGCCGAGCTCTTCTTTGATGCTCTTGAGCTGCGCGCGAAGGATCTCTTCGCGCTCCGAGCGGCCCATCTCGCCAGAGACCATCGTCTGGATCTCTTTGCGAACGCGGTGGACCTCGTAGACCTTGCGCGCGAGCGAGTGCGAGAGGGTCAGCCGCTCGACGATGTCGAACGCCTCGAGCACCTTCTGTCGATCGTTGGGCGTGACCTGCGGCGCCGGGAGGTTGAGCGCGATCAAGTCCGCGAGGGCGCCGGGATCCGCGGCGTTTTCAGCGTGCGTCCCGACTTCGCGAGGCACCGGCGGAGAGTGCTCAGCGAGGGCGCGAGCGAGGTCGCGCAGCTCTTTGTCGAGCTTCATCACCTCGGGCGTGCGCACGAGCTGCTCGTTGTGACGAATGATCTTGCCCTTGAGGTAGGGGACTTCGGTCACGAGCGAATCGAGCGTGAAGCGCCCCAGGCCCTGCAACACGACGGAGTAGTTCGTGGTGCCGAGCTTGATGACCTTCACGACGCGCGCGAGCGTGCCCACGCGAAACAGGTCGTTGAAGGTGGGGTCTTCGGTCTCGGGTTGCTGCTGCGTCACGACGCCGATCACGCGCGAAGACAGCGAGGCGAGGTCCTCGATGAGCCTCACCGACCGCGCCCTTCCCACGTTGATCGGAACCACCGCCGCGGGAAACAACACCGCGTTGCGCAGCGGAAGGATCGGAACCACTTCGGTCGCGCCCTGCGGCGCGCTATCTCGTTCGCTCACGCGCGGAGCCTAACTCACTCGTCGCGCGATGGCAGCGGCAACCCTCACTGCCCAAAAGGCCAGCTCCCCGAAACGCCGACGCTCCCTCCCGTGGCGAGAAGCTCCGCTCACGGTCACGGCTTGCCTTTGCTCTTAGGCCTTCGTCACGCCCTACTTCGCGCCCTTCTTCGCGCCCTTCTTCGCGCCCTTGCCGGCTTTGCTCGCCTTCTTGCTCTCGATGAGACCCAAGCGAAGCAGCGCCTCGGTCGCGAGGGACTCGTAGTCTTCGCGGCCGCGGCCGCCTTCGGGCTCGTGCTCGAAGATCGTGCGACGGTGCGACGGCGCGCTCTTGTGCTGGGTGTTCACGCGGATCACCGTGTCGAAGACGCGCTCTTTGAAGCGATCGCGCAGGAGCTGTTCGACTTCGGTCGAGATGCGCTCGCGCTTGTCGTGCATGGTCAAGACGTAGCCGAGCACGTCGGCTTTGGCGCCGGCGCGCTCGCGCAGACGATCGAGCGTCTCGCCCAAGAGCTTGAGCCCCAACATCGGCAAGTACTCGCACGAGACGGGGACGAGCAGCTTGTCCGCCGCCACGAGCGCGTTGACCGTGAGCAGCCCGAGGTAGGGAGCCGTGTCCACGATGATCACGTCGAAGCGAACACCCGACGGAGCCACGGTGGTGAGCGCTCGCTCGAACGCTCGCTCGCGGCCAAACGCGCTCGCGAGATGAAGGTCCACGAGGCTCATCCGCTCACCCGCCGGCGCGAGCCAGAGGTGATCGACGCGCGTCTTCTTCACGGACCTCGCGAGCGGAAGCTCTTCGAGCAGGCACCGCGCGACGTCGACCTCGTCCTCGCTCGGAGACATCCCCAAAAACGCGCTCGCGCTGCCCTGGATGTCCAAGTCCACGAGCAGCGTCTCGAAGCCGCGCGCGGCGCACGCAGCGGCCAGGTTGACGGCGGTGGTGGTCTTTCCGACGCCGCCCTTTTGGTTGGCGACGGCGATGGTGATCGGTCGCGCGCCCTTCGATTCGGTGCCGTTGTCCATGTGTGGGCGGCGCTGCCCCATCGCGTACACGGTGTCAACAAATCGACCGCCACCATGACAGTGATGTCACGTTTTCGTTGAAACGCGTTCTGTCTCTTTGCTACGAGTTTGCCCGTTCGCCGAGCGCTGACGTACCAAGACCTACATCAGCTCCTCGGCACGAACTGCGCCCCAAAACGCGTGAGGACGAGCCGGAGGACCACGCTAACGCGGGCGCACCGCATGGACCGATCGAGGCAACGGATGACGAACGCTCGACTCAACTCGCTGGTGATTCTCGCTTCCCTCTCCCTCTCTCTCGGAGGCTGCCAGGGGATCGCATGGGCCAACCTCGCTGCGGTGTGCGTCACCGTCGGTCTCTTCCTCGGCACCGTGCAGCTGCGTCGCGTCTCGCGTCCCGCGCTGAGCGCCGGAAGCGCCACCACCTCGGTGCACTCCGCGCCCAACGCCTGAGCTCGAAGTTTGGTGAGCAAGTCCGTTCGCGGTCGCGATGGGGGCGGCGATCGCGGTAGTGTCGACGCCGTGCCGTCGGACAATCCGCTCGCAGGTTTTCGGCGCGCTGACGAGTTCACGTTGGCCGACCTCGACGCGCTCCGCATCGTTCTACGAGGCGGTTCGGTCATCGATTGGCATCGGCTGAACTTCCGCGACGACGGGGACATCATCGAGTTTCTTCGGTCGCACGAGATCGACCTCGAAGACCCCGACGACGTCGATCGCATGGAGGACGTGAAGGCCGAAGCGATCGAGTACCTGCGTCGCAACTTCGACTACCCGATCCCCGCGTCGATCGAGCTCTCGCCCGCGGTCGATCTGTTTCGCCTCGCCTCGAGCCGCGGCCACAAACAAGTGTGCGCCTGCATGATCCTGAAGGTGATGCACATCATCCATCACCTGCAGGGGCGCGAGCTGGCGTTCATGTTTCCCCTCTCGGACCAGGAGATCTTTCGCCTGGTCGAAGAGAAGGTCTACCGCGTGGTGGGCGGGATGCTCGAGTCGGGGCTGCCCATCGTCGAGTTTCTGGGAGGACGCAAGCAGCGCGACTCGCTCTACACGAAGCTGCTCTCGAAGCGCGAGACCATCGCCGCGCAGATCTACGACAAGCTTCGCTTTCGCATCGTCACTCGCACGCGCGACGACCTGCTGCCAGTGGTGAACTACCTGGCGAGAAAGCTCTTTCCGTTCAACTACGCGATCCCCGGAGAGAGCACGAACACGATCCTCGACTTCGACAAGATCTTCGACGAGCACGCGAGGCTTCGAGAGCTCGAGCCGCTCGTGCAAGGGCTGCCCGGAGACAAGTCCAAAGAGCTGCCCGACAACGTGTTCAGCGCGAAGAACTACCGCGTCGTTCACTTCGTCGTGGACCTGCCCGTGCGCATGCCCGATCGCTTCTTGGAGCTCGCTCCGCCGAGCGCCGCGGCCCTCGGGCGCGTCGTGTTCGTGCTCGTCGAGTTTCAGATCGTCGACTTCTCGACGGACCAGAGCAACGAGAAGGGCGAAGCCTCGCACGCCAAGTACAAAGAGCGTCAGCGCATGGCCGTGATGGACCGCTTGCGCGTGGGCTTTCGTGAGCACGCCTCGGCGCGCGCGGCGATGGACGAGCAAACGTCCGAGCGCATGATGCCCGCCAAAGACCCGGCGCTCAGCGAAGAAGAAGAAGACTAGAAGCTCTCGGGGAGCTCCGCGTCGATCGGCCTCGCGCCCGCGCGGCGCACGAAGAGCCTGAAGTCCCGGTCGCGGCACACATCGCTGGTCTCCGTCACTTGATCGCAAAACGGGACGGCGAGCCTCCGCGCGCTGAGCGGAACCACCACGCAATCACGCACTCCGCACGCGTTGGTGACGAACCGCACGTCCGCCGCGAGCCACAGCCAGTTGGCGCTGCCGATCCCAGGGTTGTCTCGACAACGCATGCTCACGAGCCCGCCCGAGTCGATCGCCCCGAGCTCTGCGCGCACGCCCCCGCCGCAGTGCACGAACAGGTGCGGGTGGCTCGTGTCGTTCGCGCTCTGCGCGTCCGAGCACGTCCCGTGATCGCGATAGAAATTCACGCCGACTCGAAAGGTCACGTCCTCGGGCGGAACGTCCACGCTCACGTTCTCGACGAAGCAGTACCGCGCGTCGCGAGGGTCTCTCACAGTCGGATCGCACTCGGTGGTGTCCGTGTCGAGCCGCGGGTTCCAGCACTGCCCCGCCGCGCGAAAGCGCTCGCCCCACGGCGGAGGAGCGTTGACGCATCGGTTCACGTCCGCGCTCGGAGCAAACCGCGTGTCCTGCGCGTCGCGCCCCCAACGCACCACGCCGCCCGGCGCCTTGCACGTCGCGTAGTAGCAGTCGTCCTGCGAAAACCACGTCGACGGAGCGCTCCTCGCGCGGTCGATCACCGCCACGTGCAAGTCCAGGTCTGCCCCCGCGCTGCCGACGCCTCCCTGCGTGTCCCACGAGAGTTCGACGCGCATCCCCGAGCCGTCGACGTACACGGGCGTGACGCACTCGCCGGAGCTCCCGTCGCGGCGCATCACCGTCGTTCGAAGCGTGTAGCGGCCCGCTTGCGTGAGCAGCACCCGCAGCGTGCTCGCCGTCGGATCGGCGATCGCCGGGCACGTGACCACGGACGCAGGACACTCGAGCGACCAGCGAAATCCCTGAGCGTTTGCGTCGATCGACGCGCCCGTCACGACCAGCTCCTGCAGCGGCTGAACCGACAGAAACGCAGGGCACCGAAGCGACGTCGCGCACCCGTCGAGCTCTTCGTCGACCATCCCATCGCAGTCGTCGTCGCTGCCGTTGCAGCGCTCTTCGGCAGGTCCGACCGAGCCCACGCAGTCTGTCCACAGGCCGAGCTCGCTGCAGGTCATCATTCCGTCTCTGCAACGGCCCACGTTGCGTCGATCGCTCGCGCCGACGAAGCACGCGCGCATCGTCCCCTGCGAGCACACGCACTGCTCGTCCACGCGCCCGTTGCAGTCGTCATCGACCCCGTTGCCCGAGCCCACGCCCCCGTCGGCCATGGGTCCGCAGCGCTCGACGGGGCCGCACACCGACGGGCCGCACGGATCGACGGGGTCGGCCACCTCCCGTGCAGCGTCCATCACGCTGCGCGAGTCGAGCACCACGTCCTCGACGGGCCTGGGCGCGGGCATCGAACACGCGCTCGTGAGCCCGCTCAGGGCGTGCGCCACCGCGAGCCAACGCCATCGAGCTGCCGATGCCACGAGCCATTCTGTAGCACGCCGCCGCGCCCTTCGAGCGCACGCTGAATGGTGATTCAGCGCGCAACCGCTCGCGCAGCCGTCGTACATTCGTGCCGTGGTCAAACGCAGGTCCATCGCGATCGCGCTGCTCTGTACAGCCGCGAGCGCTCGAGCCTCGGCGCAGGCGAGCGCGCCGAGAAGAACGCAGCCCGCACAGCGCAGAGACAACGAGCGTCCCCCCTCGACGCGCGAGCCGCAAGGGCTCTTGTTTCGCGCCTCGGTCAACGGCGAGTGGCACATCCGCGGCTGGTTCAACAACGAGCTGCCGTTGCCGACGACGCCGGGGCAGAGCACGCCTTCGACCCTCGGGCAGACTCACTACTCCGAGCAGTGGTTTCGCTTGCGTCCGTGGCTCACGATCGGCGACGTCTTCGCGGCGCGGGCGAACTTGGATGTGACGCGCGCGATCATCCTCGGAGACGGCACTCGGCAGGTCGAGCTCTCGCGCGACAACCGATCGAGCGAGCTCTCTCCGTTCAGCCACGGGATCGTCGATCTGCGCGCGCTGTACATCGAGTGGACCTCGAAGATCGGCGTGCTTCGCGCGGGCCACCAGCAGTCGCAGTGGGGATTGGGCATCGTCGCCAACGACGGCGACCGCATGCCGGTGTTCGGCGACTACCGCAACGGAGACATCGTCGAGCGGCTCGCCTTCGCCACGCGCCCAGGCGGAGCGCGCTCTCCGTTGGTCGTCGCGCTCGCGGGAGACCTGGTGTTTCGAGACCGACTCGCGAGCTTGATCGAATACAACGTGCCCATCGAGCTCGGCGGACAGCCGCGCGCGAGCGCGATCGAGGTCGAGCAGCCCACGACGAGGACGATGGGCGGCGACTGGGCGTGGCAGGCGGTTCTGTCAGCGTTTTATCAGGACCCCGCGTGCCGCGAGCAGTGCGAGCGAAAGCGCGTCGGCGCGTACGCGGTGTACCGAGGACAGACCAATCGGCTCGGCGACGCGCTCATGGCGGGCTTCGCCGACGTGTTCGCGCGGTGGGAGTGGCCCTCGCCCGACGGGACGTCGAAGGTGTTCGCGGCGGTCGAGCTGGCGCTCGCCGCGGGGCACACGACGTTCACGCGCAACGCGTTTCGTCCGGACGGGCACGATGTGTTGCAGCACGGCGGCGCGGCGCAGCTCGGCGTCGAGCGCGAGGGCGCGTATCGCGTCGTGCTCGAGGGCGGCTACGCCTCGGGCGACGCGCAGCCGCAGGACGGGATGCAGAGCCGGTTCACGTTCAACCCGGCGCATCGCGTGGGGCTGATTTTGTTTCCCGAGGTGCTCGCGTGGCACACGGCGCGATCGGCCTCGATCGCGGCGGACCCGCGCGTGACCGCGCAAGCGCCGCGAGGGACCGAGCTGCTTCCGTCGTCGGGCGCGGTGACCAACGCTGCGTACTTCTACCCGACGGCGATCATCAACGTGACCCGCTGGCTCGACGTTCGCACGGGCGCGGTGATCGCGATGTCGACCTCGGACTTCGTCGACCCAGTTCGCAGCACGATCTTCGGAACGGCGCAGAACTACCGCGGAGGCAGCCCGCTCGCGCGCGACCTAGGCATCGAGCTCGACCTGGGATTTCAGGGACGAAACACGCTTCCTGGCGGAGTGAAGCTGGTGTGGGGAGCGCAAGGAGCGGTGATGTTTCCGGGCCGCGCGTGGGACGACGGCGGGGGACAACCGCTGCCGACGCGGTGGCTCGGCGTCGCGCGACTCGGAGCGGAGTACTGAGATGAAAGCACGTGCATCGAAGCTCACCGCTGCGTCGAGCAACGAGAGAGGCGCCTTGAAAAACCGCACACACAATCACATCGCGTTCGCGCTGCTCGCGGTGGCGTCGCTCGCGCAAGCGTGCGGACAGCCGCTCGATCCAACGGACTACGCGCCGATCGACGGGCACGGCCCCAAGGTGCTGTGGAACCCGGGCGCGAGCCCGTTTCCAGAGGTTCCGCTGCCCAACGACTACGCGGTGACGTACGACCCGCGCTCTGCGACGGGCGTGCGCGTGAACGCGAGCATGATCGCGCCCACGTTTCTCGAGCACAACCTGCGCGTCTCCTTCGATCGCATGGACGGATGGGGGACGAACATGCCCATCACCGTCTCGTTCGAGGGCGACCTCAACTTGCAAGAGCTCGGGCGAAGACACCCGATCGATCCATCGGACTTCACCGACGACAGCGTGTACGTGATCGACCTGAGCACGGGCATCCCTGTGCCGCTCGACATGGGCAACGGGCACTACCCGCTCTCGCGCAGAGACCCGCGCGATCCTCTGCCGCTCGACCCTCGTTCGTCAGGAAATAACCTGCTCATTTCGACGGTTGACGAGGACCGCAACGGCGACGGAATCCTCCAATACGAAGAGGACACCAACTTCGACGGAGTGATGCAGCGCGCTTCACCCCTGCTCGCCAACGGTCAGCTCGCGGGCCACTGGGACGCCGAGGGGCGCACGCTGATCCTGCGTCCGTTGATCCCGCTGAAAGAGCGCACGCGCTACGCCGTGGTGCTCACCTCGCGGCTCACCGCAGCGTCGGGGCCCGTGCGCTCGCCGTTCGCGACGATCGCGCACCCCAACCAGCTCGAGGCCCTTCGCCCGCTGCAAAGCCACCTCTCGAACCCCGCGTTGCAGCAGCGCTTCTACGGCGATCTGCGATGGAACGCGGACGGCGGCTCGCGCGTCTCGTTCGCGTGGATGTTCACGACGCAGACGACGGTCACGGACATGATCGACGTCTACAAGGGCCTGCACAACGAGGGGCGCTTGCGAGCGCTCTCGACGGTCCCGCCGAACTTTCGACTCTCGCGCGCGGCGACCAATCCGGGCTCGGGGTGCCCTGCCTCGAGCACGCCGTACGTCGTGACGCGCGCGCAGCTTCAGTCCATCGCGCGCGACCTCGTTCCGGCGCTCGGCTTCGACGGGCCGCAAGCGCAGGCGCTGATCGACTCGTTCGACTGGATCGAGTACGCGGCGGTGGCGACGTACGACTCGCCGTGGCTGTTTCGCGAGCAGCAGGTGGGCGACCCCGAGACGATTCAGTGGGATCTGTCCGAGGTCGAGCGAGGCAACGTACGAACGGACACGGTGCAGCTGTGGCTGTTTGTGCCGAGGACGACGGCGACGGCGCGACCGCCGTTTCCGCTGGCGATTCACCCGCACGGGTACAGCGTCGGAAACTACGAGTCCATCGCGTACGCGGGCTACTTCGCGCGGCAAGGGCTCGCCTCGCTCACGGTCAACGCGCCTTCGCACGGGTTCTCGCTCTCGTCGGGGCAGCTCACCGCGGCGCGCGCGTTGTTCACGGGGCTGTGCCTCGGGCCGTTCGCCAACGCCGCGCTCGCGGGCCGCGCGCGCGACGTCAACGGCGACGGGACGATCGACTCGGGCGGTGATTTTCTCACGGCGCAGATCTTTCGAACGCGCGACATGGTTCGACAGACCGTGCTCGATTACATGCAGCTCATTCGAGCGATGCGTGATCCGTCGTGGTCGCAGCCTGGACCGGACGACCACAACGGCGATGGCCGCAACGACGCGCCGGGCGACTTCAACGGCGACGGCGTCATCGACATCGGCGGAACCCGTTCGGACGGAACGCCCACGCCGCTCGCGCTCTGGGGCCCGTCGCTCGGCGGGATCACCTCGTCCGTGCTCGGCGCGATCGAGCCGTCGTTCACCGCGGTCGCGCCCGTTTCGGGCGGCGGAATCCTCATGGACATCAGCTCGCGCTCGATGATCGGCGCGGTGCAAGGAGCGGTGCTCATGCCGTCGCTCGGCCCGGTGATCGCAGGAGTGCGCGCGACGGATCGTCCGCCGCGAAGCAACCGTACGCAGACGAGCTGCCCGTCCAACGCCATGTCGCTGCGCTTTCTCGTGCAAGACGGGACGGACGTCGGCGAGCTCGAGTTCGCGTGTCGTCAGGACATCTCGCCCAACGACGACGTGATGGTGTTCAACCAGGCGACGCTGCAGCGTCGATGCGCGCGCGTCGATCCCGACGGAAGGCTGTACCTCCCCTTCCCCACGGACCGCGGCGACCCGCTCGTGCTGACGGTGTTTCGCGGTCGCGCGTTCGTCGACTACGAGCGATGCGACATTCGTATGGGCGCGCAGCGACGAACGGAGATCACCAGTTTTCAAGTGTTCGAGGGAGACTGCGACATCTCGTGCGGGCACGTTCCCCCGAACGCGACCGAGTCGAGCCCCGCGCGGCGCAACGCGGTGTTTCGCACGAATCCTCCGGCGAACCTCGCCTCGCCCGTCGCGGGCCTCGGGCTGCGACGGCAGAGCGCGGCGCTTCGACGCTTTCTCGGGCTCGCGCAATCGGGACTCGACCCCGCGGACCCCGTGAATTACGCGCCGCTGTACAACATCCGCCCGTGGGACGGCCGCACGCGCCCGATCTTCTTCTCGACGACGGCGGGCGACGACATCGTTCCGGTGAGCACGGGCGTGACGTTCGCGCGCGCCGCGGGGCTCGTCCCGTTTCTCTCGCGGACGACCGAGACCGAGCTCGATGAGTACGTGATGCCGCCCGAGCGCGCGATGCTCTGGGGCGGACGCTCGATGGAGCAGGTCCTGGTCGACTCGTACGTCGTCGAAGGCGTCCCCGAGCTTCGTCGCTACCCCATGTTCGGCGACGGAACGATGGTCTTCGACGCCTGGGATCTCGACGAGGGACGGCTCGGCTTCAACGAGCCGACGCTCACGCCCCGCATGCGCATGACACGCGTCGTCGCGAGCCCTCGCGGCGCGCAGTCCGACATCGAAGCGCGATGGAATCCCCGCGCGGGCGACACGGTCTCTGCCTACGCCAACGCGTACATCGTCCCGCGCGGCACGCACGTGTTCTTGCCGAGCGATCCGTCGCAGATGTTCGACATCGGCAACTACATGACCAACCTCGTCGCGCGCTACCTCGCCACCGAGGGCAAAGAGCTGTTGTACGCGACGTACCCGGCGCACCACTGCCTCGAAGACAGCTCGTGCCCGTTCATCCCGGCGACGCCGTGACGACACCAGCGCCCACACAATCAAGTGGGCTGCTGATTCGCTGGTGATCCCCCGCTTGGCGCTCGCGCGCTTCTACGTCCGCTCGACGCAGTGGCCGAGCGCGCGAAAGCGTCGATAGCGCTGCTCGCGGAGCTGTCCCGGCGTGAGCTCGCCGAGCTCTTCGAGCGCGCTCGCGACGGCGTCGCCCACCGCGCGCGCGGCCTCGTCGTGATCGCGGTGCGCGCCGCCTGCGGGCTCGTCGATCACGCCGTCGACGACGCCGAGGCGAAGCAGATCGGGCGCGGTGATCTTCAGCTCGCTCGCGGCACGCGAGGCCTGCGAGCCGTCCTTCCACAAGATGCTCGCGCATCCCTCGGGAGAGATCACCGAGTACGTCGCGAACTCGAGCACGAGGACCTTGTTGGCCACGGCGAGCGCGAGCGCTCCACCCGAGCCGCCTTCGCCGATGACCACGGTCACGACGGGCACGCCGAGCTCGGCCATCACGAGCAGCGATTGTCCGATCGCCTCGCTCTGTCCGCGCTCTTCAGCGCCGATGCCGGGGTAGGCGCCAGAGGTGTCGACGAACGTGATGATCGGCTTGTTGAAGCGATCGGCCAGCTCCATCAAGCGCCGTGATTTTCGGTAGCCCTCGGGGTTGGGCATCCCGAAGTTGCGCAGCATGTTCTCGCGCGTGCCGCGGCCTTTTTGGTGGCCGACGACCAGGACGCTCTTGCCGCGAAACTTCGCGAACCCCGCGACGATCGCGCGGTCGTCCGAGAAGGTGCGGTCGCCGTGCAGCTCGACGAAGTCCTCGCAGAGCCGCGAGACGTAGTCGAGCGTGTAGGGCCGATCGGGGTGTCGCGAGAGCTGAACCTTCTGCCACGGAGAGAGCGCCGAGAAGATCTCGCGCTGAAGCTGTCGCGCTTTGCTCTGCAAGCGAGTGATCTCAGCGTCGAAGCCGCTCGATCCTCCGCCGGACAATCGCAGGTTGTGAATGCGCCGCTCCAACTCTCGGAGCGGCTTCTCGAACTCGAGCTCCGCCATCACGCCTTCTCTCGAAGAACCTCGAAGATGCGCACCGGCTGCGCGATGCCCTTGGGCTTGACCGGTTCGAGCTCGCGCACTTCGAAGTAGTCTCGAACGCGGAGCCACGTCGCCTCGGAGATGACGATCTGCATCCCTTTGGCTTGCGAGCACAGGCGCGCCGCGAGGTTCACGGGCGCGCCGATCACGGTGTACTGCATGGCCTTGCTGCTGCCGAGGTAGCCAGCGACGACCTTGCCTGTGTTGATTCCGATGCCGATTTCGAAGCCGTTTTTGCCGGCCGCGGCGCGCTCAGTGTTGAACTCGCGCAGCCCGTCGATCATCACGAGCGCGGCGCGAACGCAGCGAATCGGGTCGTCCGGGTGGCTCACCGGCGCGCCGAAGAGCGCCATGATCTCGTCGCCGACGAACTTGTCGAGCGTGCCCTCGTACTTGAAGATGATCTCGACCATCCGCTCGAAGTAGTCGTTGAGCATCGCGACGATGTCCTCGGCGTTCATGCCTTCGGACATGCTGGTGAAGCCGCGGATGTCCGAGAAGAACATGGTGGCTTCGGCGCTCACGCCGCCTTGCTTGACCTCGACCTTTCCGTCGAGGACGAGCTGCGCGACCTGCGGCGAGAGCAGGCGTTGAAAGCGCTCGCGCGCGACGGCGTCGCGCTGGATCTGGCGAGCGAGCGTCGCGTTGGCGATGGCGAGCGCCGCTTGATTCGCGATGTTGGTGACGAGCTGCAGGTCCTTGTCGCCGAAGGCGTTGGTGCTGATCTGCGAGTCGACGACCATCGCGCCTTGCAGCTCGCCCTTGAAGAGCAAGGGGACGGCCATCGAGCTGCGAATTCCCTGCATGATGATCGAGTGCGCTTGAGAGAAGCGCGGGTCGAGCATGGCGTCCGACGAGAGCACCGCGACGCGCTCTTTTTCGACCTGGTTCAAGATCGTGGTCGAGACGACGAAGGGCTCGTCCACGCCCTTGCGGGTGCGAATCGCGCGGGGCTTGAGCTCGTTGTTCTCGTCGTAGAGCAAGATCGCGGCGCGGTCGGCAGCGAGCAGGTCGAACGCGCGCTCCAAGATCTTCTCGAGCAGCTTGTCGAGGTCGAGCTCTGCGCCGATCGCGCGCTGAAGCTCGTACGCGATGCGGAGCTTCTCGTAGTCCTTGCGCAGCGCCTCGACGTCGACGATGCGGCTCTCGGGCAGAAACTGCTGCGCCGCTGCGGCGATCTTCGAGCGCACGTGCGACTCGAGCATGCTCGAGGTGATGGTGACCTTCGCCTGCGCGACGGCGCCGATCATGGTCATCCCGCCGGGGCGATTGGGCGCGGCAGCAGGGACCGGCACGTTCGCGACGGGCAGGACAGGGTTCGACGGCTGCGGCTGATGTCCTGGCGGCTGCACCGCTGCGACGGGCGGCGCGCCGCTCGCCCACGGAACGGCAGGCGGCTGCATCGGCTGCGGCGGCTGCGCGGGTTGCACCGGCGGCATCGCGGGCTGCGGTGGCTGCGCGTTCACGCCGGGCCCGTACGGCGCAGTGCCGGGGTTGTACGGCGCGGCGCTCGGCGCAGCTGCGGCGCCGTTTGCCTCGCGAAACACCATCCGCGTGTTTCCGAGCGCGACCTCGTCACCGTCGTTGAGCCATTGCTCGCCGGCGACGCGCTGCCCGTTGATGTACGTCCCGTTCAAGCTTCCGAGGTCGCGCAGGACATAGCGCCCGGCGCGTAGCTCGACGATGCAGTGCTCTTTCGACACGATGCGATCGAGCAGTTGGACGGTGTTGTTGGGGTGGCGTCCGACGCTGTTGACCGCGACGAGCTCGCGCTCCTGCTGTCCTTCGGGCGTCACGATCAGAAGCTTGGCCATCGATGCCTCGTCGCCGTTGGAACGCAGCCGCGCGTCCCTCAACGGGTGGGACCATTCGGGTTGAACTCTACAAAAACTCGGCCACGGCGAACACGGGGTTTATGGCAGGGTCTCGCCGACCTGGGCGACGGCTGCGCGGATGATGTCCGCGCGCATTCCGTACTTGAAATTGCTGCTTCGATTCACTTCGACGCTGACCGTTTGACCCGTGCGCGGGTCGAGGATCCGCTGGCGCTCTTCGTCCGAGAGGCTGCCAGCGTTGATGCCGATGACCGCTCCGGACGCCAGGAAGATCGGCGAGCCGGACGATCCCGAGGTGGTCTGCGCAGAGTGCTGGATCTTCTGGGCGCTCGCGGGATCCGCGGCGCGCTCGAAGAAGTCCGTCGTGCGATTGAGCACGCCTTGGGTGATGGTCGCCACGGGCGAGGTCTCGTTCATGGTGAGCCCCGGAAACCCGTAGACGAACAGCGATGATCCCGCCCGAAGCGCGAGCAGCTCAGCGTCCGGCGCGACGCGCACCTGCGTCGGCAGCGGCGCGGACGCGCGCACGAGGCCCACGTCGAAGCCCGATCCCTCGCTGCCGAACGTCGCGTTGCGAAAGCGCGAGTCACGATAGACGGGCACGACCGCGACGCGCTCTCCGCGGCCTGAGCTGCGCATGGCGATGAGCGTCGAGCCTCGCTGAAGAAACTCTCGTCCCGCGTCGATGCAGTGAGCGTTGGTCGCGATGAGGTCGTGCGTGACGGCGAATCCCGTGCAAAAACCCCGGGGATTCGGCGTTCCCGGCACCTGCGCAGCGAGCAGATAGATCGCCGCTTCGTACTGCGAGGTGATCTGCTCGCCGCCCTGCGCGCTGTTGTGATTGCTCTGCCCCGACGAGTCGGTCGAAGGCGACGGTTGACTGACGACATACGCAACCGAGCCGCCGACGACCGCGAGCAGCGCGATCACGCCGAAGGTGATCCCGACCTTGGCGCCAGTGCTCATGCCTCGACGTTGTTCGGACGCAGCGAGGGCCTGGTCGATCATCATGGCGACCGTGGCCTTGCCGACCTTCGCTCCCGCAGGAAGCTGCGCTGCCACCGCGCCGCCCACGCTGTTCGGCGGAGGCAGCGGCGCGCCGTGCGCCGGAGGGACGTGCGCGTTTGCGGGATGAAACGCAGGGGGCGCGCCGAAGGGCTGCGACTGCGCGGGCTGCGACGACGGCGCTGCGTGCGGCGGCTGCGGTGCTTGCGCGGGGCCAGCGAACGGGTTGGCCGCCGGCGACTGCATCGGCCCGGTGAACGCTGCAGCGGGCTGCGGAGCGCCGAAGGGCCCGGGCTGCACGGGCGCCGAAGCGCCCTGAATCTCCACGCGGAACCGCGGTCCGCCGCGGCCGCACTCGACGAGGTCACCTGACCGAAGAGGCTGCGACGAGATGCGCGTCCCGTTGACGAACGTGCCGTTGCGAGACTGCAGATCGACGATGAGGTACTGCCCGTTCTCTCGGCGGATCTCGCAGTGATTGCCGCTCGCGTCGAGGTCCACGTTGGGGTCGAACGCGACGTCGCACGTCGGCTGTCTGCCGAGCTTCACGCGCTCTTGATTGAACGTGAACTGCCTTCCCGCATGCGCGCCGAACTCTTGAATCAATCGCAGCATCGCTCGCTATCCCGACCGCGCAAATGTACCGCACGTGCGTCGCGTACACACGACGCCAAGCTCGAACGTCGACGCGATCGCGCGCGTCAGCGAATGAGGTAGACCGCTGCGAGCAGCAAGCCAATCGCGAGCGCGAGCAGAAACGCGACGAGCGCGTAGCGCGGGCCGTTGGAGACCGGCAGCGTGATCTCTTCATCGTCTCCCGCGCGCGCCGCGGGACGCTTGTCCTTCGCGGGCGCGACGGCGTCCGGCGCGTTCGGTGCGGGCGGCCGGATCGAGACCGCGTTCTTCACGTCCTTGCCGGGCGGAGGAGCGTCGGCGCCCTTGATCTTCGAGGCGACCTTTCCGTCGCCGTCGTCGTGGGGCTCGTCGCTGAGCACCCACGGCTGATAGCCGAAGAACTCGTCGCCTGCGCCGAGCGCGGGGACGTTGCCCGAGAAGCGCGCGACGATGACGGTGATGTTGTCGTGGCCGCCTGCGGCGTTCGCGAGATCCGTGAGGCGCTTGCAGCACTCCATCGGGTCGTCGCTGGTGGTGAGCACTTCGAGCATCTGGGAGCTCTGGACGAGCCCGCACAGACCATCGGAGCAGAGCATGATCGCATCGCCCTGCCGAAGATCGATGAACGAGAGGTCGACGGCGACCGAGTCCGACGTGCCGAGCGCCTGAAGGATGATGTGCCCGTGCTCGTAGTGCTCGGCCTCGGCTTCGGTGAGCTGCCCCGCTTCGATGAGCTTGGCGACGAGCGACTGATCCTTCGTGAGCTGTTTGATCTTGCCCGCGCGAACCATGTACGCGCGCGAGTCGCCGACCTGCCCGAGAAACAGGGTCTTGTCGTAGACGCCGACGACGGTGGAGGTCGTCCCCATTCCGCGCTGAGCGCGGTTGGTCTTCGCGGCGAGGTAGATGCGCGCGCCGGCTTCGCTGATCGCCTCGGAGATTCGCCGCGCGAATTGATCCTTCGACGTCGGCTTCGGGCGGTTTTGCATCAGGTCGTAGATGGTGTCGACCGCCATCTGGCTGGCGACCTCACCGGCGGCGGCGCCGCCCATCCCGTCGCAGACCGCGAAGAGCGTGCCCATGTCGCCCACGCTGTGCTGGCGAATCTCGGGCTTCACGCTGCGAAGCCCTTGGCTCAGGTCCGCGATCAAGAAGTTGTCTTCGTTGTGCTCGCGGATCATCCCGACGTCGGTGCGACCGAACACGCGCACTTCGAGCCCAACGGCGGCATCGGTGGTCGGGGTCGGACGCAGCGGATGCTCTGCTCCTGAGGCAGTGCCGATCGGCGCGGTCGTGACCGCAGCCGGAGCCGCGCTATCCGAGGAAATCTCCACGCTCGGAGCATCGCTCGCCGCGGGCGCGCTCGAGGGCTCGCTCGCCGTCGCGTTGGCTGCTGTGCTCGGAGCGGCCTCGCCCTCTTTGGGCGCGGCGTTGTTGTCGGAGGCGTCGGTCATCGAGGCGCCGCTCCCCCGGCGCGCGCACGACCCGGCAGGTCGACGCGAAACAAGTGATGGCCCAGGCGAAACACGTCGCCGTTCTGCAGCTCACGCTCTCCGCGAAACTGCACGAGCGTGCCGTTCGAGCTGCCGAGGTCGCTCACGACGACGCGGCGATTCGCGCGGTCGACGCGAAAGGTCGCATGTCTTCGAGACAGAAACGCGTCGTCGGTAAACACGATGTCACCTGATTCTCGTCCGACCACGGTCTCTTCGCGAAACAAGTGGTGCACATCTCTGGGGATGCCCTCGGTCGTGAGCTGAACGAGCCGTGCGATGCGGGGCTGCTCAGGGGTTCCGAAGAGCATCACGCCGTAGTGCGAGACAGGGCCGAACGAGGTCTCGTGTTCGGAGAGCACCTCGACGCGGAGCACCTGCTGCCCGAGCAGCACGATGTCGTTGTTCGAGAGCGTCATCGGCTCGCGGATCTTGTAGAAGATCCCGTTCACCGACCCCAGGTCGCGAAGGTAGTACTGCCCGTCGCGCACCGTGATGCGCGCGTGTCGAGGCGAGAGGTACGGATCATCCGCGAGCAGGATGTTTCCTTCGCTGCGGCCGATGTCCGTCGTCGCGCCCGAGATGCGATAGACCTGCCCTTCGCTGCCGTCCTTGAGGATCGTGACGAGGCGCGCCACCGCCGACTCGGGCGAGGCTGACGCATCGGTGCGCGCCGGCGGCGAAGACGGAGCGCTCACGGGAACGGCCACGGGCGCAAACGGCGTCGCGATCGGAGCGGCGACTGGCGCGGGCATCGGCGCGGGTTGCTGGACGATCACGGGTGCCGCGATCGGCGCGGGCGCGGGCGCTGGCGCTGCGACCACCGGAGGCGCGATCGGCGCTGCCGGCGCGGGCGCTGCGGGCACTGGCGCGGCCGCCGCTTGCGCTGCGACCGCCGCGGGATTCACCGCGGGAAACATGTCCGTCGTCGACAGCCCGCACACGCCGCAGAACGCCGCGCCGCGCTCGACCATCGATGCGCACCGCGGGCACTTCGTCGGCGACGACGGCGCCGGTGCCGCAGCGGGTGCTGGCGCGGGCGCGGGCTCGCGGACGAGCGAGTTGCCGCACATGCGACAAAAGCGCATTCCCGTCGGGTTTTCAGTGTTGCATCGCGCGCATCGCTCGAGCGTCGGGCTCGCAGAAGCCGAAGGCGGTGGAGCAAGCGCAGGGGCAGCAGCGGGCGGCGCGACCGCAGGCGCAGGAGCCTGTGGCGCGGGTTGCGCTGGTGCCGGCGCGGGCGCAGGAGCGAACGGCCCCGATGCGGGAGCGGACGGCGCGGGCGCAGGCTGAGCCGGCGGGGGCGCGCCGATGTCCCGCAGCTTCTGGCCGCAGTCGAGACAGAACAGCGCCGTCGGCGGGTTCTGGCGACCGCAGTTGCTGCAATTCATCGCCGCGCGATTCCACTACCAGCGGGGCACACGGGTCAAGGAGCGAGCGCGCACACGATGCGTCAATTGGCGAAGAGACTTCGGAGCGGGCTCAGCGTCAGCACGAGTTGCAGCCGCGATCGACAGCGTTCGTTGACAAGCCCGAACGAGCAAGCTATTCGCCCGACCGCCTGACGCTTCTGGGCTGTGGGATCGCAGCAACGAAGGCTCGTTGCGCACTCAATGAAGCGCGGATAGGACCCGCGCTTCGCCCCGCTGCTGGACAACGGCACAACTCACTCGAAGGACATCGAACCGATGGAGATCGTTCTCGACAAGCGCGCGCTACGCCAGATCCGACAGTCCGCTGCGGACGCGATCGAAGAGGGAGACACCGAGACGTTGCGCGAAGACGTGCTCGATGTGTTCAGCGACGAGCAAGTCGAAGAAATCGAGCGACGCATCGACACTGACTTCTACGACTTTCTCGGCGACGCGCTCGACGAGTGGGCCGGCGAAGAGGTCGACGAGCTGCTCGACCTGCTCGAGTCGCACCTCGCGGACGTCGGCATCGAGCTGAAGTTCGAAGGCGTCGATGACGACGTCGAAGAGGACGACGACGCGCCCGGCGCGGTCGACGACGATGACGACCTCGACCTCGGCGGCGACGACGAAGAAGAAGAGCTCGAAGAAGAAGAAGACGAGGACGAGTGATCGTCGCGCGGGCGGGGATCGTTTGAACGTCGAGCGGGGCGGCGTTCAACCAGCGTTCGAGTGACGGGCGTCAGCGACGCTCGCGCGCGGCCGGCTCGGTTTGCGCGGGGTCGGTCGACGAGGGCGTCTGTGTTGGGTCCGGTGATTCGCTGGATGACCCGGGGTCATTCGCGCCGTTGTCCCCCTCGTCTGTCTCCGCGGTGCGCGGCCGTCGCCGCTCGGTGCATCGCGGCGGATCACTCGCCGCAATCGAGCCGCACTCTCGCGCGCGAACGAGCGCCGCGCGGCCCCGACGGGTGCAAGGAAACTCTCTCGCGAGCTGCGCGTCGAGCGCGCACGCCCTCGAGCGCTCGCCGAGCGCGGTTCGCAGCCGCGACTCTTCTTCGAGCGCGTCGTCGCGCAAGATCGACTGGCGAAACCCCGTGTACACGTCGTGAAACGCGTCCGCCGCGCGAGCGCGCTCGCCCATCGCTTCGAGCACGCGGCCACGCTCCATCGCGAGCGGAGGAAACTGCGGTCGCACCGCGGACCCCGGGATCAGGACGAGCTGCTCGCGCACGGACAGGGCGCGCTCGATCACAGAGAGCGCCTGCGCGAGGCGTCCCGCTTCGACCAGCAGTCGAGCGAGCTCGAGCGACGCGTCGTCCCACCGCGGATTCTGCGGGTATCTCCACTGCAACGCGCGCTCGTAGAACGCGATCGCGTCGTTGGTTCGCCCCGCTCGGCGCGCGCGACGGGCGCGCTCGACGTCGAGCGTGGCGGCCAGCTCGGTGCGCGCGAGCCGCTGCCACGCGCGCTCGGCGAAGCGATCGGCGGCGGCTCCCGATGGGTCGCGCGTGTCCGCTTCGATCAGCGCGAGCTCGATCGCGCGGCGGCCCGCGCCCATCGCCGGCTGCCTGGCGGCCACTTCGATCGCCACGTTTTCTGCGCGATCCCACTGACCTCGGTCGAAGTAGATGCGCACGGCCTCGAGTTCACCGCGCGTGCGGCGCGCGGCGTCATCACCTCGCGTCGCGAGCCACTCGAATCGCGCGAGCGCGGTCTCGACGTCCCCGGCGCGCCGATACGCTTGCCCTGCGCGGTAGATCGCCTCGTCGCGATCGAGCGGGCGCGACGTCGTGCGCGCGGCCTCGTCGAACGCGCGAGCCGCGTCCGCTGCGCGGCCCAAGCGCTGCGCGCGCTCGGCTTCGGCGAACTGCACGAGGAACGTGCGGGGGCGCTGGTACGCGCAGCCCGCGCCGGCGAGCAGCGAGAACGTGAGCGAGAGCGAGGCGAGGAGCGACCGCGGCTGCGCACGCATTTCAGCGCTCACTGAGCAGCGCTGCGATGATCGTCGCGGCCTCGGCGATCTGCGCGGCGCTGACGTCGAGGTGCGTGACGAGCCGGACGCGCGTCGGGCCGAAGGCGGTCGCGAGCACGCCTCGCTCTTTGAGTCGCGCGCAGAACTGCGCCGCGTCCGAGCGCGGCCCCGACGGAAGATCCACCATCACGATGTTGCTCTCGGGATTCTGCACGAGAGCTCCGGCGGCAGACAGCGCTCGCGCAAGGTGACGCGCGTGCTCGTGGTCCTCCGCCAGACGCTCGATGTGGTGATCGAGCGCGTACAAGCCCGCGGCGGCGAGGACGCCGACCTGGCGCATTCCGCCGCCGAGTCGCTTTCGCCATCGTCGCGCTTCGGCGATCAACGCGGCGGGCCCCGCGAGCACCGAACCAACGGGAGCTCCGAGGCCCTTCGAGAGGCAGAGCGAAACCGTGTCGATGCCCTCGCACAAGGACGAGAGCGATTCGCCGGTGGCGATCGCGGCGTTGCACAAGCGAGCTCCGTCGAGGTGTACGCGGAGCTGGTGCGCGCGCGCGCGCTCGATCACCGAGCGCCGTTGGTCTCGGGGCCAGATGCGGCCGCCGGCGCGGTTGTGGGTGTTCTCGAGGGCGATCGTGGTGACCCGAGCGTTCCAGTCCGCGGGGGGGCGGAGGTTCGCGGTGACGTCGTCGGCGGTGAAGAACCCGCCTGCGCCGACGGTGGTGAGCTGCAGTTGGCCGAGCACCGCAGCGGCGCCAGTCTCGAACCACAGGCAGTGAGCGCCCTCGCCCACGAGCACTTCGTCGCCTCGCTGCGTGAGGACCAAGAGCGCGAGCTGATTCGCCATCGTCCCCGAGGCGACGAAGAGCGCCGACTCTTTGCCCAACATCTGCGCGACACGGGCTTCGAGCGCCTGCGCCGTGGGGTCTTCGCGAAACACATCGTCGCCCACGTCCGCCGCGCTCATCGCTGCGCGCATCGCGGGTCCAGGCCGGGTCACCGTGTCACTTCGGAGGTCGATCACGGACTGAGTCGTGCCGCAGATCGAAACAAATCTCCACCTCGAGTGCACAACCCTCTTGCGCACCCCGACAGCCGTGATAATAGAGGCGCCCTCTCAACGCCACCCTAGCTCAGTGGTAGAGCAGCGGTTTCGTAAACCGCAGGTCGTCGGTTCAAGCCCGATGGGTGGCTCCAAGCAAGGCCCGGAGAAATCCGGGCCTTTTGCGTTTCTCCCGGTCGCGAGCGCCGGTCAACGTTGGGCGGGGATCCGTTCCGTTTCGCTCCGCAGTGCTCAACGAGCGCTCACCGCGGGGCGCCGCGCGAACGCGCGCCGAACGCGCCGTGAGGCTGTGCTCGCGCCGCCCGACCGCTCAGGTTTCTCGCACGATCGCCGTACCCGGCGGAAGTTCGGGCGCCGTTGCGACGTCGGACATCTTGGTAGCATTGAAGACCATGAACCGACTCACGTTCACTCTCGTCGCGCTGGGGCACGCGTTGTTGGTCGGCTGCAGTCAGGGGCCGACCGAGAACGGCGACGCGAGCCAGGATCGGGACAACGCGAGCGACGCGCGCGATGATTTTCGCGACGACCTCGTGTCGATCGACGCGGTTGGCCTCGATGCAGCGTTGATGGACAGCGCGATGGAGGACGTCGCGATCACGGCGTTGTCCGTCGATCCGCCGGCGACGACGCTGCTCGTGACCGATCGCGCAGTTCGACAGCGGGCGCGGCTGATCGCGAACGCGCGGCTGCCCGATGGGCGAACGATCGCGGTTCCGGCGGTGTGGAGCGTGAGCCGTCCGGACGCGCTGACGATCGCAGCGAGCGGCGAGGTCGAGACGACCAACGCGACGGGAGGGGACGTCGTGGTGACCGCGCGATATGGCGGGATGAGCGCGACGGCGACGGTGCGGATCGACCTGCAGTTTGCGCTGGTCGCGCCGGGCGCGCCGATGGGGATCGAGGCGCTCTTTCCTGCGGGCGGAGCGCCGACGACGGACGCGATGCGCACCTCGAGCTGGATCTACCCGGCGAACGAGACGGTGTTTCCGCAGAACGTTCACCGGGTGTTGTTTCAGTGGTCGCGCGCGGGCAACGATCGCTTTCGGCTCAACTTCGAGAGCGGCCGCGTTCGAATCGCGCTGTACACGAGCGGAGATCACCCGACGTGCGCGGCGGCGGGCACCAACGCCGGGTGCTTCGAGCCGTCGCTCGAGATCTGGCGGCTCATCGCCGCGAGCCACCCGAGAGAGAGCGTGCGCATCACGATCGACAGCGCGAGCTCGAGCGCGCCGGGACGATTTTATCGCTCGAATCCCTTGTCGATCGGGTTCTCGCGAGGGCCCGTTCCCGGGGCGATTTACTACTGGAGCACGACCGCTGAAGGGGTGCGACGCGCGACCGTCGAAGACGCTGCGCCGACGAATTTTCTCACGCCCAACGAGACCGACGGGCGGTGCGTGGCGTGTCACACGCTCTCGCGCCGAGGAAACAGGCTCGGCGCCGACGTCGGGGGCAACAACCTCTGGGTGGTCGAGGTCTCGCCCGCGGTTCCTCCGCCGCGGCTCGTGACCAACCACATGGGTCGCAACATCCCGTGCGCGTGGAACACGTTTTCGTTCGACGAGACGCGGGTGATCTCGGCGTCCTCGGGCATCATGACCCTGCGCGACACCGCGACGGGCGCGCCGATCAACACCGTGCCCCTCCCGATGGGCCGCTACGGAACACAGCCCGACTGGGCTCCCGACAGCACGCTCGTCGCCTTCGTCGACTCGGCCGCCAATCGCGATCGCGGCATCGATGGCGCGCAAATCGCGGTGATCGAATCGAGGCCCGGCGACACCTGGGGCGCTCGCACGATCCTCGTCGGAAGCGGTCGACGCGGGGACTCCGCGCAGTTTCCGAGCTTCTCGTGGGACAGCCAGTGGATCGCTTTCGCCCGCTCGACGGGCAACGGTCAGAACGACCTCACCACGGACCTTTGGCTCATGACCCGCGATGGCCGCGACGCTCGCGCGCTCGCTCGCGCGAACACCATCGTCAACGCTGGCTCGATCACCACCGCGACCATTCAAGACAACATGCCGACGTGGGCCCCGTCCGGCGTCGAAGACGACTACGCGTGGATCGCCTTCAGCTCGACGCGCGACTACGGCGCGGTGCTCTCTCGCGCTTCTCGCCTCGGCCAACGCGAGCAGCTCTGGGTGACCGCCATCGACGTCGCGCGCGCTCGAATGGGAACGACCGACCCCAGCGCACCCGCGTTTCACCTGCCCGCGCAAGACCTCGACGAAGACACGCACCGGCCGTTTTGGGCGGAGGATCGGATTCGCCTCGACCCCGACGGCGGCGTGCGCGACGCGAGCACACCCGACGCGTCACGAGACGCAGGGACGGACGCGCGGTCCGATGCCTCGACGGACGTCGCGTGCATTCCCGCGAACGGCGACTGCTCAGCGGGCCGCTGCTGCGCTGGCTTGACGTGCTGGGACTTCGGCAGCGGCAACTTCCAGTGCACCAACGCGCCGCTCTGAGCTGCGCTCGCAACGTACCGTGCGGTCAGAACGAGAGCGCCGCAGCGAACTGATCGATCATGTTGTCCGGCGTGGTGAAGGTGACGCCTTCGACGGTCATCGTCCCCGAGAGGTCGCCCTTGATCGCGTGCCGTCCGTCCGGCAGCAGCGTCATCGCTTGCAAGCCGAAGAAGCCCGCGGAGGTCGGCCCGATTCGATCCAGTCGGATCATCGATGCGTCGCTGCCGCGCATCACACCGATGAACGTGTGCGCGTACAGCTGCGCCGCGCCCGACGGGCTGAGCGAGACGCCCGCGAACTCTGTGAACGAGTCGCGCGCGCCCGTGGCGAACGCGACGTGAACGCGCTCGCACGAGTCGACGACGATGCGCCGAACGCCTTCGACCGTTCCGCTTCCGCCGGTTTGTCCGACGAACCACGCCCAGTCGTTGTCCGAGGCGCGCACGCGCGCGACGAACGAGCCGGTGCTCGAGCCCGAGATCGAGCGCGGAGTCATCGCGTCGTACTCGATCGAGCCGTCGTAGTAGCCCGAGACGTAGTAGTCACCGGACGGCCCCACCTGCACGTCGCTCACGGCCGAGTTGTTCGTGGGGCCGCGCATCACTCGAAACGCGCTCACGACGCCGGCCGCTGTGATGCGCGCGAACATCGCGTCCTCGCCCATCGTCGCAGGGACCGTGATCCCGCCGATCGTCGTCGCGGCGCCCGCGGAGTACTGGCCGCCGAGGATGATGTCGCCGCCAGGCAGCATCGCGACGGCGCGAAGGTACTCGTAGCCCGCGCCGCCGATGACCCAGTGACGAACGACCGTGTTCGTCACGTAGTTCCACTCGACGACGAGGATGTCGGCGACGCCCGCAAAGTTCGGTCGAGCCACGATTCCCCCTGGCAGATTGATGTCCGACCAGATCGAGCCGCCGATCAAGATGTTGCCGCTCGGCGTGCGCGCGAGGGCGGTTGCATCCCACTGCGCGGTGTTGAACACGTAGCTGCCCACGACGTTTCCCGTGCTCGCGTCGAGGCGCACGACCACCGCGCTCGCAGAGAGCGCGCTCATGCCGACGCGAGTCGAGTCCACGCGCCCTTCGCCGCCGAAGCCGTTGGCCAACACGACGACCTCGTCGCGCGCGCGGTCCCAGAACAACCGCTGCGGGTTGAAATCCGCCGCTCCCGGCGCAGCAGGAGAGTTGAAGTTGCGCACCCACTGCCGAGCGCCGGTCGAGTCGTACTTGATCAAGAGCGCGCCGAAGCGCGAGGTGGCGTAGGGCGTTCCTGCGACCTCGATTCCGCTTCCGTACGTGCTCACGACGTACACGTTCGATCGATCGTCGCTGGTGATCTCGCCCTTCGTCCCGAGCGAGGTCGGTCCGCCGCCGTTGGATCCGTTGTGGCCCGGACCGCCCCAGTTGCGCCCCCACGTGACGCGCGGCGCCGGCCCGGCGTCGAGCACCGGCGCGCAACCAGCGTCGCTCGCCGCGTCCGGTGATGCATCGGGTGATGCGTCGGGTGATGCGTCGGGCAATGCATCGGGCAACGCGTCCGGTGATGCGTCCGGTGATGCGTCGGGCAACGCGTCGGGAGCGCTGTCGATCGCACGATCCGCGGCGACGTCCACCGGCTCACTCGTGGCGTCGCGCCCTGCGTCGAGCGCAGCCTCCATGGTGGCGTCCGTCGCGTCGGGCAGCGTGAGCACATCCTCTCGGGCCTCCCGTCGAAACACCGGCGGAAACGAGCACGCCGCGAGCAGAGAAACGCCCATCAATCCCAGCGAAGACGCAAACGAACGTGGCATCAAAGCGATCCTCCGACGGCGATTCCGACCGGCTGTCCAGCGGCGAACAACGGGAGCACTCGCGGCGCGGCGCGCGCGGATGCGGACTCTCTCGGGCGCGCGGCGAGGACGTTGAGCGTGAGCCACACGCCGGCTCCGACCACCAGCGCGCCGCCCGCGACGAGCGTGATGTTGGTCGCGGTGGTCCACGTCGGCCCCATCGAGGCGCGCGCATAGCTCTCAGACGTATCGCATTCGAGACCCATGCGACCCGCGCTGAACGGGCAGGCGTCGTAGGCGCCCTGACGGAGCACCGCGAAGGCGATGGACGCGCCCAACGTGGCCACGCCCGCGGCGCCGACGACCGTGGGCCCGACCCAGCTCACCGCGGTTCGAGCAGGAGAAATACTGGTGTTTCGCGAGCTATCTCCGCGGGCGCCGCTCGACGCCGCCGCGCTCGACGCGACCGCCGATGACGCCGCCTCCTCGACGCGCACCAACGCGAACTCCTCGCGAGAGAGAGATCCCGACGCGAGCTCGATCGTGCGTCGCTGCGTGACGAATCCGCGCGCGCGGACCTCGATGGTGACCGTCCCCCACGCGACGCGAAGCGGGCGGGCGAGCGGCGAGACGCCAGCGCGGCGTTGGTTGACGAAGATCTCTGCGCCGCTCTCGGCGACGCGCACGTCGAGCGACGAGAGTCGCGTTTGAATCTGTGTGAGCGCCTGTCGAAGCGAGGCTTCGTTGCGCGCGATCCACGGGTCCGAGCGCACCTCGAGCGCGGCGAGCAGGTCGTGCTCGGCCTCGGACCAGCGGCCGAGCGCTTGCTCGGCGAGGGCGATCTGCGCCTGCACGCGCGCGGTGGGCGTCAGCGAAAACGCGCGCTGAAACTCGGTGAGCGCGACGTCGTCCTCGCCTCGCACCCGCGCCGCGACGCCGCGCTCGATGCACGCCTCCGCCTGCGACGCAGGGCTCGGCTGCTCGCTCTGGGCGAAGGATCGAGCGGGAGCAGCCAGGGACACGAGCGACGCGAGGGCGGCGAGCGCAGAGCATCGACGAAGGCTCATCGTCGACAACGTTACCGACTTCATCCGCACCAACGTCGCAGAAATTGCACACGCGACGCAGAGGCATCGAGCGATGCGCGGCGAGCGTTCGCTTGCGTACCGGACAAAGCCCACACCGTAGGCGAGACGTCGCCGCGAGGCCGCTCGTGGTCGGGAGGAAGCGCGGGCGAGCCAGCGGCGAAGACGCGCGGCCGATGCAGGTTCTGCGTGGAGAAATGGCGCTGAAGCGAGGCTTCGAGTGTGTTCGAATACGGGCATGGCAGTCGACCCGAGGATCCTCGATGAGCTTCCGTTTCTGCGCCGACTTCCGCCGGACGCGCGGGGAGAGTTCGCTTCGATCGCGACGCTCGAGAGCCACGCCGCGGGGACGGTGCTGTTTCGCGAGGGAGATCCGCCCGGAGCGGTGTTTCTTGTGCTCGAGGGGCGCGTGACGCTGACGATGCACGCAGGGCACTCGGAGTCATCGGTGCTCTCGTTGAGCGCGGACGAGCTGCTCGGCTGGTCGAGCTTGTTGCACAGGCCGCGCGTCGCGACGGCGGTGATCACGCAGGCCGCGAAGCTATTGAAGGTCGACGCATCGCCGCTGCTCGAGCTGTGCGAGCGCGACCCGCGCGTGGGTTACGCGATCATGGCGCAGGCGTTCGAGGACGTGTCCGATCGGCTCGTCGACACGCGCATGCAGCTCTTGGATCTCTACGGGCGCAAGGGCAACTCGTGAGGATCGCGCGACGCTCTCAGCTCGAGCGACTGTTCGAGCTCTGTCTCCGCGATGGCCGCACGTTGATCGCGCCCACGGTGCGCGACGGGGCGATCGTGTACGGGCCGATCCGCCGCGTCGACGAGCTGCCGATCGGCTGGACGGACCGTCAGTCACCAGGAAAATACCAGCTCGAACGCCGCTCGGACGACGCACACTTCGGCTACGTCGTCGGCCCCAACAGCGCGAAGGAGCTCTTCTTCGCTCCGCACGAGACGCTCTACCGCGCCGAGCGTCGGGCGGACGGACGCGTGGGGTTCGTCGCGCACCTCACGCCGCCCTCACCGAAGGCGCTGCTCGGCGTGCGCGCGTGCGACCTCGCGGCGATCGCCGTGCAGGACCGGGTCTTCGAGCAGACGCAGTACAAAGAGCCGCGATACCTCGCGCGCAGAGAAGACACGATCGTCATCGGCGTTCACTGCACGGAGCCCGGCGCGCTCTGCTTCTGCGCGTCGATGGGCACCGGGCCGCGCGTGACGTCTGGGGCGGACCTCGCGATGGCCGAGCGCGGCGACGAGCTGATCCTCGAGGCGCTCACCGAGCGGGGAGCATCGTTGCTCGAGCAGCTCTCGACCGAAGAAGCCAAGGACGAAGACCGCGCGTGGCTCGATCGCGCGATGGACGAGGCGCGCTCGAAGATGGGGCGCGCCGTCGAGACCACGGACCTGCACGAGCGACTGTTCGCCAACCTCGATCATCCGCGGTTCGCCGCGGTCGCCGAGCGGTGCCTATCGTGCTCGAGCTGCACGAGCGTGTGCCCGACGTGCTTCTGCAGCGACAGCTTCGAGCGATCGGACCTCGACGGCGCTGAGTCCTCCCGCGTTCGACAGTGGGACTCGTGCTTCAACCGCGAGCACTCGGAGCTGCACGGGCACGCGGTGCGCGAGAGCACCGCGGACCGCTATCGACAGTGGATCACGCACAAGTTCGGCTCGTGGGTCTCGCAGTTCGCCAGCTCGGGCTGCACGGGATGCGGTCGCTGCATCGCGTGGTGCCCGGCGGGGATCGACGTGCGCGAAGAGCTCGCGGCGCTGACCGACAACGGGTCGCGGGCGGCGATGCCCGCCGCGCCGAGCTGCGGCGATTTGCACGATGAATCACTGGTCCCGACGGTGGCGAAGGTGGTCTCGGTCACGCGAGAGTCGAGCGACGTGGTGACGCTCGCGCTGAAGGTCGCAGGGTTCGAGCATTTTGGTCCGGGTCAGTTCTCGCAGCTCTCGTTGCCGGCCATCGGCGAGGCTCCCATCTCGATTTCGGGCCGCGACGGCGCGTACGTCGAGCACACGATTCGCGCGGTCGGAGCGCTCACCGAGGCGCTCTGCGCGCTCGAGCCCGGCGACGAGCTCGGGGTGCGCGGCCCTTACGGAGAGGGATGGCCGCTCGACGCGCTCGCGGGCAAGCCCGTCGTGGTCGTCGTCGGAGGCATCGGGATCGCGCCGCTGCGAGAGGCGCTGCGGCAGATGCTCGCGGATCCGACGCGGTTTGCTGACGTGCGGCTCTTCTACGGCGCGCGCACGCCGGACGATCTGCTCTACGCGCGCGAGGCGCTCGGATGGATCGATCGACCCGGGTTTCGGATGTTCACGACCGTGGACCGCGCGAGCTCGACGTGGCGCGGTCACGTGGGCGTCGTCACGCGACTGCTCAAGCGCGCGAACATCGCCGAAGGATCGTCGGCGCTCGTGTGCGGCCCCGAGACGATGATGCGATTCAGCGTCGAGGCGCTCGTTCGAGCGGGGCTCACTCACGACCGAGTGTGGCTCACGATGGAGCGACACATGAAGTGCGCCACGGGCCTGTGCGGTCGGTGTCAATTCGGGCCGTTCTTCGTGTGCAAGGACGGTCCTGTGTTTCGCTACGACGAGGTCTCGTCGCTCTTCGGCCGCCATGCAATCTAAGCAATCTGCCAGTAAAAAGCCCAGGCTCGGAGTGTTCAAGCTCGCCTCGTGCGACGGCTGTCAGCTCACGCTGCTCGGGTGCGAAGACGAGCTGCTCGCGCTGACCGAGCGCGTCGAGATCGCGCACTTTCCCGAGGCGTCTTCGAGCACCGACGCGCACGGCGAGTTCGACGTCGCGCTCGTCGAGGGGAGCGTCTCGGCGCAGTTTCAACTCGACGAGCTGATCTCGATCCGTCAGCGCACAAAGAAGCTCGTCACGATCGGCGCCTGCGCGACTTCGGGTGGCATTCAAGCGCTGCGCAACGGAAGAGACGTGCGCGAGTTCATCAGCGCCGTGTACGCGACGCCCGAGTACATCTCGACGCTCGACCGCTCGACGCCCGTGAGCGCGCACGTGAAGGTCGACTACGAGCTGCGCGGCTGCCCGATCGACAAGCAGCAGCTCATCGAGGTGATCACCGCGCTGCTCGTCGGGCGAAGACCGCACGTCCGCGACGAGAGCGTGTGCGGAGAGTGCAAGCGCAAGGGCGCGGTGTGCGTGCTCGTGACGCGCGCCGAGCCGTGCATGGGGCCGGTGACTCACGCGGGGTGCGACGCGCTGTGCCCGACGTTCAACCGCGGGTGCTACGGGTGCTTCGGGCCGAAAGAGCAGTCGCCGACCGCGGCGCTGGCGGCGAGGTTCGCGAGGGACGGGATGGTTCCCGTCGAGCTGGTGCGGCGGTTTCGGTCGATCGCGGGCGGAGCCGAGGCGTTTCGAAAGGAGAGCGAGCGCCATGAGTGAGCGCACGTTCAAGGTCGACTTGATGACGCGCGTCGAGGGAGAGGGCGCGTTTACGCTGGTCGTGAAGGACGGCGCCGTCGTCGACGCGCGCCTCGCCATCTTCGAAGCGCCGCGGTTCTTCGAGGCCTTTCTTCGCGGACGCTCGGTGCACGAGGTCTGCGACATCGTCGCGCGCATCTGCGGGATCTGCCCGATCGCCTACCAGATGAGCGCGGGGCGAGCGCTCGAGAGCGCGCTCGGATGGAGCACCACGCCCGAGATCGAGCGGCTTCGACGGCTGATCTACTGCGGCGAATGGATCGAGAGCCACGCGCTGCACGTGTACATGCTGCACGCGCCGGACTTCTTGGGATACCCGAGCGCGATCGAGATGGCGCGCGATCACAAGGCCGTCGTCGAGCAGGGACTTCGGCTCAAGCGCGCTGGAAATCGCCTCATCGAACGCATCGGAGGCCGGCCGTCGCACCCGGTCTCTCCGCGCGTCGGAGGGTTCTCGAAGGCGCCCTCGAAGAGCGCGCTGCGAGAGCTGCGCGACGAGCTCGCGCGCTGCCTCGATGAGTCCGTCGAGTGCGCGCGATGGACGACGACGTTGCCGATGCCCGAGATGGACAACGACTACGTGTTCGTCGCGCTCGCGGGCGGCGAAGACTATCCGCTCGAGTTCGGGACGCGCGTGGCGGTGAGCGGTCGCGACGACGTCGCGGTCGACGCTTGGGGCGAGGCGATGGTCGAGAGGCACGTCGCCCACTCCAACGCGCTTCAAGCCACGCTCGCCGACGGAACGCCGTACCTCACCGGCCCCCTCGCCCGCTTCTATCACCACCGCGAGAAGCTGCATCCAGCGGCGAAATCACTGGCCGACGATCTCTCGCTGCCGAGGGAGATCCGCAATCCGTTTCGCTCGATCACCGTGCGGGCGATCGAGCTCGTCCACGTGTTCGCCGAGGCCCTCGCGATCATCGACGGCTACGAGCCCCCCGAGCGATCGCACACCGACGGACCGCTGCGCGCGGGCGTCGGGAGCGGCGCGACCGAGGCGCCGCGCGGACTGCTCTGGCACCGCTACGAGTGTAGCGACGATGGGTCCGTCGCGAAGGCCACGATCGTCCCGCCGACCTCGCAGAACCAGGCCAGGATCGAAGCGGACCTGCGCTCCCTCGGGCCGAGCCTGCTCGCGATGGACCACGCGGCGGCCACGGTTCGGGCCGAGCAGCTGATCCGCAGCTACGACCCGTGCATCTCGTGCGCGACGCATTTTCTCGACCTGCGCGTCGAGCGCGCGGACTCATGAAGGTCAAGGTGCTCGCGCTCGGCAGCGCGTTCAACGGAGACGACGCCGCGGGGCTCGAAGCCGCGCGGGTGCTCAACGCCGAAGGCGCGCAGGTCGAAGCGCTGGGACGCCCTGGACCTTCGCTCATCGACTGGTTCGAGGTCGGTCACAGCGTGGTGATCCTGGACGCGGTGCGCGGGCTCGAGCCCGGCTCGATCGTCGAAATCCCCCTCGAATCGCTGAGCCAAAGCGCGGTCGCGCGCGCGGCGAACAGCACCCACGGGATGGGCGTCGCAGAGGCGTTCGAGCTCGCGACGGCGCTCGGGTACGAGCTTCCCAAGGGCGTGTTCGTCGGGATCGGCGGCGAGCGCTTCACACAGGGCGCGCCGATGAGCGAACGTACGAGCGCGGCGATGCCGGCGTTTGTCGAGCGAGCGCGCGCTGCGATCAAGAGACTCGAGGAGGAGCGATGCACGAACACAAGCTCGTCACGCGGCTGATCGACGAAGCGCAGCGCGTCTGCCGAGCGCGCGGAGCGGCGCTGCGCGCGGTGCGCGTTCGCCTGGGCGCGCTGGCCTCGGACCCTGCGCACTTCGCAGAGGAGTTCGAGCACGTGTGCGGCGAGCACGGGCTCGGCGCGATCGCGCTGCACCTCGAGCACGACCCCGAGCGCCCCTCGGGCATCGAGCTGATCGGGGTCGAGTGCGAAGAGGTCGCCGCGCGTTGAGCGTCGCGCGGGTCGTCGTGCGCTACCGTGACCGCGCGCAGGGCCGCGGCGTTCGTCCGGCGATCGCGCGGATCGCTCAGCGACACGCGCTCACCGGCGCGGTTCGCAACAGCCCCGAGGGCGTGCGGCTCGAGCTCGAAGGCGCGCGCGCAGCGATTGATCGCGCGCTCGATGAAGTGCGCTCGACGCTCGGGCTCGATGAGCGCGAGCGCAGCGAAGAAGCGCCGCGAGGCTCGAGCGAGTTTGCGATCGCCGAGAGCGCGCGCGACGGGGCGCCTTCGCTCGGCTCGATCGCGCTCGACCGACGCACGTGCGAGCGGTGTTTGCGCGAGCTCGACGGCGACGGTCGACGGGGCGGCTACGCGCTGATCAGCTGCGCCGAATGCGGCCCGCGCTTCTCGGTGATCGAGTCGCTGCCGTTCGATCGAGAGCGCACCACCATGCGCGCGTTCGAGCCGTGCTCCGAGTGCGCGGACGAGTATCGCTCGCTCGACGACCGACGCGCGCACACACAGCTCATCGCGTGCCCTCGGTGCGGGCCGCGCTATCGCGCGATCGGCTTCGACGGCGACGCGATCGAGCGCGCGATCGACGCGATTCGACGCGGAGAGATCGTGGCGCTCTTGGGCGTGGGCGGGTTTCAGCTTCTGTGCGACGGCGCGAGCCGCGTGGCCGTACAGCGACTTCGCCAGCGAAAACGCAGACCGCACAAGCCCTTCGCGCTGCTGGTCCGCGACGTGTCCTCGGCCGAGGCGCTCGCGACGCTGTCGCAGGACGAGCGCGCGGCGTTGAGCGACGCGGCGGGGCCGATCGTGCTCGTTCGAAAGCGAGTCGAGGCGGTGATCGACGAGGTCGCTCCGGGGCTCGCGCGCGTGGGGTTGATGCTGCCGACGACCGCGGCGCACGCGCAGATCGCGCGCGCCATCGACGGCCCGGTGGTGTGCACGAGCGGCAACGCGCAGGGAGAGCCGATCGCGAGCACGGTCGAAGAAGGGCTCGCGCGGCTCGCGACGATCGCGGATGTCTTCGTCGTGCACGATCGCCGGATCGCGCATCGACTCGACGACTCGGTGGTGCAAGTGGTCGCGGGCCGAGCGCGTGTTCGGCGATTGGGGCGCGGCTTGGGCCCGCGCACATACGAGCTCGGCGGACCGGATCGACTGTGCGTCGGAGCGCATTGGGACGCGGCGCCCGTGCTCGTCGCGCGAGGGACGGCGACGCAGTGGCCGCACGTCGGAGCGATGGATTCGAGGCTCGGGCGCGAGGCGTTCGAGCGCGCGGCGCGGTCGATGGTCGATCTGTGCACGGCCGGTGATTTTGCTGGCGAAGTGATCTGCGACGCCCACCCCGACTACGCCACGACGCTGTTCGCAGAGCGCGTCGCCCGCGATCGCGCGCCGCGCGCGGTCTTGCATCACCACGCGCACGTCGCCGCGGTGCTCGCCGAACACGGCGCTCGATCGGCGCTCGGCGTCGCGTGGGACGGAACCGGGCTCGGCCCCGACCGAACGCTCGCGGGCGGAGAGTTCATCGAGGTCAGCGAGCGCGGAGCGCGGTGGATCGCGCGGATGCGTGCATTTGCGCTGCCCGGCGGAGAGGCGGCCGCGCGCGACACCCGTCGCTCGTGCGTCGGCGCGCTGCGCGAGATCGAGGCGGACGACCCCTGGTCTCGGGCGCTGCTCGCGCAGCACGAGCGATGGCGCGCGGGGCCGAAGAGCACGAGCGTCGGCAGGCTCTTCGACGCGGTCTCGTACGCGCTCGGGCTGTGCGAGCGCTCGACGTACGAAGGTCACGCGGCGATGTTGCTCGAGTCGCTCTGCGAGGACCGCGACGTCGCTCCGTACCCGTTTGTGCTGCGCGACGCCGTGGTGGACTGGGCCAGCTGTCTGCGCGCAGTGATCGCGGACCGAGACCGTCCCGCGCTGGCGGCGACGCGGTTTCATCGCACGCTCGTCGCGATCATCGAGGCGGTGGTCCATCGCGAGGGGGCCTCCGTCGTGGCGCTCGGCGGCGGATGCTTCAACAACGCGACGCTCGTCGAGCAGTGCGTCGCTCGATTGAGCGCGAGGGGCGTCATGGTGCTCGCGGCCGAGCGAGCGCCGTCAGGCGACGGAGCGATCGCGCTCGGGCAAGCGTGGGTGAGCGCGACCGAGCAACGAGCGCGCGTTCATCGCGCGCAGTGACATCGAGAGAGACAGAGCGAGGCCTCGCCGCCGCGGGCAGCGGGCGTGCGGCGAGATCGCGATCGAGGCTCGAGGCGCGAATGCGCAGGACCTGTTCGGCGCCAGTGGTTCGGGGATGCGAGGTAGAGTCGTTGTAGATGTGTCTCGCGATTCCTGGACGAGTCGAAGAGCAGTGGACCTCCGAGAGCGGGCTCGCGATGGGGCGCGTGCGGTTCGGCGCGGTGACGCAAGAGGTCTGCCTCGCGCTGCTCGACGCGAGCGTGGGCGAGTACGTGATTGTTCACAGCGGGTTCGCGATTCAGCGGCTCGATGAAGAGTCCGCGCGCGCGACGCTCGCGGCGCTCGACGAGGGATCGAAGTGAAGTTCGTCGACGAGTGGCGCGACGCCAGCCGGGCGAAGGCGCTGGCCGAACGCGTGCGCCATCGCGTCACGCAGCGCTGGAGGATCATGGAGGTGTGCGGCGGCCAGACGCACACGATCGCGCGCTTCGGGATCGAGCGGCTGCTGCCCGAGGAGGTCACGCTCGTGCACGGGCCGGGGTGTCCCGTGTGCGTCACTCCGGTCTCGACGCTCGACTACGCGGGCTCGATCGCCGAGCGGCCGGGGGTGATCTTGTGCAGCTACGGGGACATGCTGCGAGTGCCTAGTTCGCGTGGAGATTTGCTGGCTTCACGCGCGCGCGGCGCCGATGTCCGCGTGGTGACCTCCGCGCTCGACGCGGTCGCGTTGGCCGAGCGCGAGCGCGAGCGCACCGTGGTGTTCTTCGCGGTGGGCTTCGAGACAACTGCGCCCATGACCGCGGTGGCCATCGAGGCCGCGCGCGCGCGAGGGCTGCGCAACTTTGCGGTGCTCGCGGCGCACGTGCGGGTTCCGCCGGTGCTCGCGCCGCTGTTCTCCGCGCAGGACACGAAGATCGACGGCCTGCTCGCCGCAGGTCACGTGTGCGCGGTGATGGGCACGAGCGAGTACCCCGAAATCGCCCAGCGATTTCAGCGACCGATCGTCGTGACTGGCTTCGAGCCCGTGGACATCCTCGAGGGCGTCGCGCGCTGCGTCGATCAGCTCGAAGCCCGCCGGCACGAGGTCGAGATCCAGTACACCCGCGCGGTGCGCCCCGAGGGCAACCCCGCGGCGCGCGCGGCGATCGAGCGCGTCTTCGAACCGTCGGACAGCGAGTGGCGTGGCTTCGGAGTGATCCCCCTCGGCGCCCTCTCGATCCGCAGCCGCTTCGCCGAGCACGACGCGCGCGCGCGCTTCGAGCCTCCCTCGGCCGCGCGCACCGACGCGAGCGACTGCCGCGCGAGCGACGTCCTGCGCGGTCGAATCGCGCCCCGAGAGTGCCCGCACTTCGGCACGCGTTGCACGCCCGAGTCACCGCTCGGAGCGCCGATGGTCTCGACCGAGGGCGCGTGCGCAGCGTACGTGCACCTGCGCCGACGATGAGGCTCCCATGAACGAAGGCCCCAACTGCCCTGCCCCCTTCAACGGCTACGACCGCGTGGTGCTCGCGCACGGCGGCGGCGGGCGCGCCACGCTCAGGCTCATCGAGACGCTCTTTCGTCGCGCGTTCGACAGCGACGAGCTGCGCGAAGCGCACGACGGGGCGGTGTTGAACCTGCGCGGACCGATCGCAGTGTGCACCGACGGATTCACCGTTCGACCGCTGTTTTTTCAGGGCGGAGACATCGGCTCGCTCGCGGTGCACGGCGTCGTCAACGACCTGGCGTGCTGCGGCGCGAGACCCGAGGCGATCACCGTGAGCTTCATCCTCGAAGAGGGCCTCGAGCTCGCGACGCTCGATCGCATCGCGCGTTCGTTGGGCGAAGCCGCGCGCGCGTGCGGCGTGCGCGTCGTGGCCGGAGACACCAAGGTCGTCGAGCGAGGCCGCGGCGACGGGGTCTTCATCACCTGCACGGGCGTGGGAGCGGTTCGAGCGAAGCTCAGCCCCAGCGCGCTTCGGGCCGGTCAGCGAGTGATCGTCTCGGGTCCGATCGGCGAGCACGGGATCGCGGTGCTGAAGGCGCGCGGCGAGCTTCGATTCGACGCAGAGATCTCCAGCGATTCGCGCGAGATCGCCTCGCTCGTGCACGCGCTGCTCGACGCAAACGTGGCCCTTCGATGCGCGCGCGACCCGACGCGCGGCGGGCTCGCCACCGCGCTCTGCGAGCTCGCGCGGACCGCGGGCGTAGGCATCGTGTTCGACGAAGAGCGCGTCGCGATCGAGCCTGCGGTGCGCGACGCGTGCGAGCTGCTCGGGCTCGATCCGCTGTACGTCGCGTGCGAGGGTCGCGTCGTGCTCTTCGTGGACGCCGAGGACGAAGAGCGAGCGCTCACGATCGCGCGGTCGTTTGACGAGCGCGCGGCGTGCGTCGGTGAGGTCACCGAAGACGCATCGGCGCTGGTGATCGCGCGGGACAGTTTTGGTGGAGAGCGCGTGATCGATCTGCTGAGCGGCGAGCAGCTCCCGCGGATTTGTTAGCGCGCGATCGGCCAGGCGCTGAGATCGTCGCTCGGACCGCAAGACATTCTCTGTCACGGCGGTTCGTCACGATCTGGCGTGACGCGCGGCGAGCGCGCGAGAGTGCGCGCCATGAAGACAGCAGCCGAAGTGTTAGCCGAGAACGGGTACTTCGCGGACCTGACCGACCAGAGCAAAGAGAACTTCTTGCGCGCGTGCAAAGAGGGGCCGACGGAGGTCGTTCGTGCGTTCCTCGACCTGGGGATGGACGTGAACGCTCGCGTGGACATTTCGCAGGAGACCGCGTTGATCAAGGCCGCCGAAGGTGGCTCGATCGAGCGCTTGGAGCTCTTGCTCGAGCGAGGCGCGGACCTGACGCTGATCGACTCGAGCCAGGACACGGCGTTTCGCACGGCGCTCAACTGGAGCCACCCCGAAGCGGCGCGCTATCTCGCGGGACGCGGGTCGGACCTGACCGCCGCGAACCGCTATGGCGAGAGCGCGCTTTTGCACACGATCGAGAAGTCTCAGCCGAGCAACACCGAGCTGCTGCTCGAGCTCGGCGCGGACGTGAACTTCGTCGGTCGCTACTCGCGCTCCGCGCCGCGCAAGGCCATCGAGAACGGAGACGAATCGCTCTTTCGCTCGCTGATCGAGCACAAGCTCGATCTCGAGTTGAAGATGGACCCGCAGGGCAATCGCCCGCTGCACTACGCGATCACCAAGGGCGCGACGGGCATCGCGCGCATGCTGCTCGAGGCGGGAGCGGACCTTCACGGCGCGAACAACGACGGGACGACCGCGTACGAGTGGCTGATGATCCGCGGCGAGTGGATGGCCGAGTCGCTCGAGGTCCGCGCGGACGAGGGCGAGCGGGCGCGAGCCGAGAAGAAGCGCGCCGTGTGGAGCGCGGCGTCGGACGGAGATTTCACCGCGGCGATCGCGGCGCTGGCTGAGGCTGGGCTCGACGCGAACGCCTGCGACTGCGAGGGCAAATCGCTGCTCGTGTTCGCGGTCGAGAAGAACTCGCTCGACGGTGTGCGGGCGCTGCTCGACGCCGGAGCGATCGCGGATCACCGCAACGCGTGGGGCAACGGGGCGCTTCAATGGGTGCGCGACGAGACCGAAGCGCCGATCATCGAGCTGCTCGTCGAGCGAGGAGCGCGTCCCAACGACGGCGAAGGACGCCCCGGCTATCTGCACACCGTCGTGTGGAACGAGCGCGTCGAGCTCATCCGCCTGTTGCTCAAGAACGCTCCGACCTTCGACGCGCTTCAGTGGGCCGAGCTGATCAACGCCGCGGTGATGAAGAAGAACGTCGAGGTCGTGCGCGCGCTTCACGAGGGCGGCTGCCCGCTCGACGTGCACGCGGAGATCGGCGGCGAAGGACCGCTGCACGGCGCGTGCAGCGCGTATCGATCCGACGAGGTGATCCAGTATCTGCTCGAGCACGGCGCGGATCCGCACCTGCGCAACCACTCGGCGTACACGCCGCTGCACTCCGCGGTGCAGCACTACGCGTACGATGACAGCTACATCGAAGTGCTTCGCTTGCTGATCGCCCACGGAGCGCGCTGGGACGTGGTCGACGACTACACGCGAACTCCCTGGGAATGCGCCCGCGACCTGAGCAAGCAGCACGTCACGAAGCTCGTGGTCGAAGAGCCCATCGAGTCGGGGCGATCGCTCGACGAGCTCGCCGCATCGCAGAACTGGGCGACGCTGGCGATCTGGTACGACGCGGGCCGCCGCGACGAGGTCTTCTCGTTCGTCTCGCGCGGGGTGAACTTCGAGCCGCCCGCGGACATCAAGGCCACGCCGCTGCTCTCGACGGCGATTCAACGGTCGGACCTCGAGCTGGTGCGCGCGCTGATCGAGCGAGGCGCCAACGTGCGCCGCGTCGAGCACTACGGGACGACGATGATGCACCACGCCGCCGAGACGGGCTCTGTCGAGCTGTGCGAGCTGCTGCTGGCAAACGGCGCGGACGCCACCGCGAGAGACGACTGGGGCTCGACGGCGGTGCACACCGCGGCGAAGCACCCTGCGGTCCTTCGGATGCTGCTCGATCGCGGCTTCGACGGGACATCAGGGCTCGTCTCGACGCCCTTGATGACCGCGGTCGGCGCAGAGCAGATCGAGAGCGTTCAGCTCTTGCTCGCGCGCGGGGCTTCGCCCAACGCGGCGGACTCGTACCACGGGCACACGATCTTCGTCGCGATCGAGAAGGGCAACGTCGAGATCGTTCGGATGCTGCTCGACGCCGGCGCCAGGACCGACGTGCTCGCGAAGCAGTCGGGCGACACGCCGCTGACCGCCGCGGCCAAGACGGGCAACGTCGAGATGGTGCGCATGATGCTCGAGAAGGGCGCGGACGTGCTCGCCAAGAATCGCGACGGAGAAGACGCGCTCGCGTTTCTCGCGGCGAGAAAAGAGCTGCGTCGCGAGTTTGCGTCGGTGCTCGAGAAGCACGGCGTCGACACGAGCCCCCCGGTGATCGAGCGGCTGCCGGACGAGCTCGTGAGCCCGTCGCCGTGGTTCGCCGCGGTGTACTCCGGTGATCTCCGCAAGCTGCGCGCGATGCTCGCCGAGGGTCACGCGGTGGACGACCGAGATCCGTACGGCGCGACCGCGCTGATGTACGCGGTCGAAGCCGAGCGCTACGACCTGGTGCAAGCGCTGCTCGACGCGAGCGCGGACCCGAAGGCGAAGGACAGCGAAGGAAACAGCGTCTCGGGCTACGCCTCGTTCAGCCCGAACGCCGAGATCGACGCGCTGCTCGAAGAGCGAGCGGGAGAGAAGCTGCTCTCGATGGACGTGCTCAACGAGCGCGCGGGACGATCGATGCTCTCGGGCGACGCGCGCAAGATGCTCGAGCGCGGCGAGCTGAAGAAGCTCACGTCGATGCTGCGAGAGAAGAAGCTCAGGCCGTTTACGACCATCGGCGGGCGCAGCCTGGTCAACCTCGCGATCAGCATCGGCGACTCGGACCTGCTCGACTTCTTGCTCGGGCTCGGGCTCACCGTCTCGTTCGCGGACCTCCGCGGGCAGCTCCCGTTGCTCGCCGCGGTGCAGAGCGGAGAGACCGAGACCGCAGAGATGCTGCTCTCGAAGGGCGCCTCGCTCGACGTGACGGTCAACGGGCAGTCGCTGCTCCTGAAGATGATCTCCGAGTACAACGAGAGCGCCGCGCAGTGGCTGCTCGAGCGCGGAGCGAGCGCGGACGGCGTCGACGAGCAAGGCCGAAACGCCCTGCAAATCGCCGTGCAGAACGGTCAATCCGAGCTCGGGTTGGCGTTGGTGAAGAGGTTTCCGTCGATGATCTCGCAGAAGGACAACGACGGGATGACCGCGCTGCACCGCGCCGCGGAGAACTGGTGGGGCGCCAGCGCCATCGCGCGCGAGATCGTCGAGCAGGGCGTGGACCTCAACGCGTTCGACGTGCAGGGCCGCACCGCGCTGCACATCGCCGTCGAGTGCTACGCGGACGACGCCGCGCGGTTCTTCTTGAGCCGCGGCGCCTCGTGGGACTTCGTCGCGCCCGGAGTCGAAGACGCGCGCTCGGCCCGCCAGCTCGCCGAAGACTTCGGCATGGAAGAGGGCTGGCCCGGCGAGGCTCCCGCGGACGAGCCGACCGACGACGGTTCGAGCGACGAGCAGGGCGCGCTCGACGACGACGAGTGATCCAGCGGTGAGCGGTCGGCGCAATCGCTGCACGCTGTTTCGCTGGTTTTCGCTTGGCGAATCACGATGCGAGCGCGACCGTAGCGCTCGATGCAGCCCCCCGCCCTCCTCGCCGCGATCGACGAGCTGATCTCGAGCGCGATCGCCTTCGAAACCGCGAACGCCGAGCTGCTCGCCTCCCTCGACCCGACGTGGAACGCGAGCGCGCGCAACCTGCTGCACTACCTCTCGCTGCGGCAGCGAGACCTTCGTGAGCTGCAGCTCGCGCTCTCGCAGTCGGGTCTCTCGTCGCTCGGCCGCTCAGAGGGCGCCGTTCTCTCGACGCTCGAAGAAGTGCGCGCGCGGCTCGCGTGCACCGTCGCCGCCAGCGGCGAAGCTCCGCCCGCGCACGAGCCGTCACCGACGATCACGCGATGGACCGACGCCGAGAACCTGCTTCACGCGCACACGCGAGCGCTCTTCGGGACGCGGCCCACGGGCAGGCACGTGTACATCATGGCGACCGCTCCTTCTGCGCGCGAAGCGGACGGCGCGTGGATGGACGCGATGCTCTCGGCGGGGATGGACGTCCTTCGGATCAACACCGCGCACGAGGGCCCCGCCGAGTGGGCCCGGCTGCGCGCCACCCTGCGAGCTGCCAGCGATCGCGCAGGAAAATCGTGCAGGGTGCTCGTCGACCTGCCCGGGCCGAAGCTGCGCACGGGCCCGATGGAGCCGGGGCCCGACGTGATGGTCCTCAAGCCCACGCGCGACGCGTTTGGTCGCACGACCGCGCCGCTTCGCGTGACGATCGCGCCGAAGTCTTGGCGCAAGACGACCAGCACCAGCGCAGGACCGACGCTCTTCGTCGACGACGACTGGTTCGCGAAGATGCGCGCGGGCGACGAGATCGACGTCACCGACGCGCGCGATCGCAAGCGCGCGCTCACCGTGCGTGCAGTCGACGAAGACCACGCGAGCGCCGAGTGCGAGCGCTCGATCTACCTGCAATCGGACAGTCCGATCGCGCTTCGCCGCAAGAAGCGGACGCTGCGCAAGGGCACGATCGGAGCGATCCCCGCGACGCGCGCGCGCATCGAAGTGAGCGCCGGTGATCCGCTGATCCTGCGCGCGGACGGAGCGCTCGGTCGCCCCGCGGCGCGCAGCGCGACCGGCGCAGTGCTGCGACCGGCCTCGATTTCGTGCGAGGTCCCCGAGGCGCTCTCGAACATCAAGGTCGGCGATCGCGTCCTCATCGACGACGGAAAGATCGAGACAGTCGTCGAAGCCGTCGCGCTGCCCGAGGTGTCTCTGCGCGTTCAGCGCGCGGGTCGCGGCGTCGCGAAGATCGAAGCCGAGAAGGGAATCAACCTGCCGGACACCGCGATGGACATCGCGAACTTCGGCCCCGACGACCGCGTCGGACTCGAGTTTGCCCTCGCCAACGCAGACATGATCGGCCTGTCCTTTCTGCGACGCGCAGAGGACTTGGACCCGTATCTCGACGCGCTCTCGACCGCGACGCGGACGCTCGGCGTGGTGTTGAAGATCGAGACGAGGCAGGCGTTCGACGCGCTCCCGTCGCTGTTGTTGCGCGCGATGCGACGCTATCCCGTGGGCGTGATGATCGCGCGCGGCGACCTCGCGGTGGAGTGCGGCTTCGAGCGCCTCGCAGAGATCCAAGAGGAGATTCTCTGGATCTCCGAGGCTGCGCACGTCCCCGCGATCTGGGCGACGCAAGTGCTCGACGGCCTGGCGCAGACCGGCGTCCCTTCGCGCGCCGAGGTGACGGACGCGTCGATGGCGGTGCGCGCCGAATGCGTGATGCTGAACAAGGGGCCGTTCATCGCGCGCGCCGTGCGGGTGCTCGACGACATCCTTCGTCGCATGGAGCGGCACACGTACAAGAAGCGCCAGCTGTTTCGCCGCCTCGAAGTGTCGGCGTCCCTGGGTCAGCGCGAGGGCTGAATCGCAGCGAAGCTACACGTCCGTGCCGAACCCGACGATCCCATCGAGGATCGCAAACTTGAACGAGAGTCCGCCGAATCGCGCGCCGGTGAAGTCCGCGCCGGTGAGGTCGCAGCGCTCGAAGTTGCACCAGCGCAGGTCTGCTCCGCGAAGGTCTGCGCCGCGGAGGTTCGACCGCTTGAAATTCACGTGAGACAGCTCTGCGTCGCGAAAGCACGCCAGCTCGAAGTTCGCGTCCGTCGCGGTCGCGCCGACCATCACGAGGCGGGACGCGTCGATGCCCTGGCCGTCGACGGCGGTGAGATCTGCGTACGCGAGATCGAGGCCAACGAGACGCTTTGGTAGCGGCCGAAACGAGAGATCCGCGGGTGCTCCGATCGGCTCGGGCACGTCGCGCTCCCCCGCCTCGTAGTACGCGATCGGAACGCCTCGCTTGCGACGAACCACGTACGTCACGCCCTGTCCGCCGGCGTCGAGAAACGCTCGGTGCCTCGCGAGCACCTGGGTGAACTCCTCCTCGCAGAGGCCGGGCAGGCGCGCCGCTGCGATCGCAGCACGGTTCATCTTCGAGCGAGCAGGCGCGATGCGGATCGCTTTGGGGCCGAGAGGACCGCGCTTCGAAGCTCCGACCGGCGCGACGAGGATGTGGCATGGCCCGCTGCGGGTCCACGGTTCGAGCTTCGAGACCACGAAGCGACCGCGCGGGTCCCAGTGGACCGCTTGCGTAACAAACGCGTTGGACCTGCGTTTGTCCCGGCGAACGACGGCTCCGTCCGACGCGCGAACCACGATCGCGGGATCGTAGTCGGTCGCGTACGCGACGAAACGGCCGTCCGGCGAGAGCGTGATCGATTGGGGCGAGCGATGCACACGCCATCGAGCGAGCTCCTCACCGGTGTCCGCGTTCCACAACGCGATCACAGGATCGTTGGTCGCGCGAGGAACACCGGCGACCACCTTTCCGTCTCCGCTGATCACGGTCGGGCTCGTCCACCCGGACTTGGACCACTCGCGAACGGCGCCGCCCGCGCGAGCTCGCTCTCGCAAGCGAGGGCCGCCCACGACGGACCGCGCCCCGTCGGCGCTCGCTTCGAACGAGAGCCGACCGTCGCGATCGAGCAGCGTTTCGCGAGGCGATTTGCAGCTCGTTCCGCCGCGCGCGACGTCGATCAAGCGGGCCTTGTCCGCCGTCGAGTACGCGTTGCGACACAGCAGCGACGAGCGTCCTGCGACGAAGCCGAGCTTGCTCCAACCTGCGCGTTCGCTGCTGCGAAACACCTCGGTCCACCCGCGAGTCTCGTACACGACGATGTGCCCCGAGCTGCTGTTCGCCGCGAGGTACGCGCCGTCGTGCGAGAGCGCGGTGAAGCGCACCGCGCCGCGAGCGCCGAAGGGAAACAGCTCTTTCATCGGCGAAAAATCAGGCAAGTCTGGCGCCTCGTCCGCGCGCATCTCGTCGCTCTGCGTCGCGTACGCGGTCGTAGCCCAGCTCATGCCGAGCTCGAGATGCGCGATGTACGCGGGCTTCGTCACCCACACGTCGAAGTCCGCTTGCATCATGCGCGGCTCTTGCTCCCAGCAGCCGGCTCGCTCGTAGTGCACGAGCGTGATCCCTTCGTCCGGCGGATCCGTGAGCGGCTCGTTGCGCGTCGCGGCGCGTTCGAAGCGCTCGATGTAGCGCCACGCGTTCGCGTCGATCCACGCTTCGTCGAACCGACGGTCTTCGGGAATCGCCGCGTCGATCGGCGCCCGTCGACGGCGGTACTTCCACGGCGGGATGTTGACGTCCGAGAGCACGCGCACGAAGAACGTCCGGTCCCACGGCAGCGGTGTGTGATCGAACGCATCCGGCCGCGTTTCGTACGCGACGAACACCCGCAGTCTCACGCGCCGTTGCGAAGGATCCAGCGCGAGCACGCGGACGCCGTACAAGTCTGTCGACACGTGCCCAGATTACGCGCGGTGTCCCGCGCGGTGCTGCCAAACATCACTCGGTGCGCGGCGGTGAAGACGAGCGCGGGATCGCGGCCTCGCGCCTCGTCACGAGCGAGCAACACCGCGATCGACGCCGAAGACACTGCAGCGGATCCAAGTGATCGAAAACGACGACCGTCGCGGTGGCGATGTCGCGCTGCGGAGCCGCCCCATTGCTTCGGCGCTCACGTGCGGGCGCGCCACGAGCGCGCTATCGCTCTCGGCAGCACCGATGATTCGAAGCTTGTTCGAACAGTGGAAGCGCTGGTCGCGACGACGGACGTTTCGCGAGGGAGCAGTCGTTTCGCGGTTTATCGCGCACGACGTTCGACGCGACGTCGAGGTCGTATCGGTCGCGAAGCTCGACGAGGGGATCATCGTCGCGCGAACGCGAACCATCAACGTGCTCTACGCGAGCAAAGGACTCGTGCCGCCGGCGGAGTTCGGGCCTGCGGTCGAGCTTCGAATCGACAACCTCTGGGACTGGAGCGGCGCGGCGTGGGGAGGACTCCCCGACGGAACTTCGATTGCCAGCAACGCTCGACGCCACGACGGCGACGAGTGAAGTGGATGAGCGTGCGCGCCGTCCCTCGCACTTCACTGCATCCGCTCGAGACGCGTTGCGTCCCTCGCACAACGAAACCCCGACATCACGAGCCGAAAGCGCCCAGGGTGGTGAACGCGGTTGGTGCTGCGCATCCCGTAGCGGTCGAAGTTGAACGCGCCGCCGCGCAGGTTGCGCTCGCACTCGGTCGGAATCGGGTTCGACCCCGTGAAGCCCTGCATGCGTCGCGCGCGTAGCTCGTTCTGCGTCGCGAGGATCTCGCGGCACGATCCTGGACGCCCCTGCGAGGCGGTCGGCCTTCGGTACGCGTACGGGTCGTAGTAGTCCTCGATCCACTCCCACACGTTGCCCGTGAGGTCGTGATGCCCGTACGGCCCGCGTCCGAGCGGATGCGTCGCCACGTCCTGCGTCACGCTCGACCCGAAGACCGCGTGCTCGAGCGTTGGTCGGTCGTTGCCCCACGGATAGCGCCGTCCATCGTCGCCGCGAACGGCGCGCTCGAACTCAGCCTCGGTCGGCAATCGCTTGTTCACCCAACGGCAGTACGCGCGCGCGTTGCTCCAATCGATCGAGCTCACCGGCTGTCGCGGCCGGCGAAAGCGCCGATCGGGACCGACGTGATTGAGATCCGCGCTGTCCGGATCGGGCGCGACGCACACGCGCGCGTCCACGCAGCGCTGGTAGGCCTCGTTGGTGACCTCGGTCTCGTCGAGATAGAACGCAGCGACGGTCACCGAATGCGCGGGCCGCTCGTCGCCTTCGCCTTCGCTGTTGGTTCCCATGGTGAACGTGCCGCCGGGCACGAGGAGCATTCCGTCGACGCTCTGCGAGGGCGCGGCGCTCGCGTCGGCGCGGGGCGAGCTCGCGTCGGTCGCGCCCGCGTCTCGCGCGATCAACGCGCTCTGCGCCGAGCGAACCGCGGCGTTCAAGCCCCGAGCCGACACGCTCTGCGCGGTCGAGAGAAGCGCCCACGAAATCAAGACCGACGACGCGCCCACGAGCGCGAGAGACTTCGAACCCACGATGCGCGGGACCATACCGCGACGCTGCGCGATCTACACCTGCGCGGTCTCTTCGAGCTCTTTGCCCTTCGTCTCGGGAAGCCAACGCCACAACAGCACCAGCGCGAGCGCAGCGAAGATCGTCGTCGACGCGACCGCGGGGCCCCACCCGGTGCTCTCTGCGAGCAGCCCCAACGCGAGCGGTGAGAGCACGTAGCCGATGCGTCCGAGGAGATTGTTGGCCCACGCGAACGCGTCGCCGCGCACCTCCGTCGGAAACAGCTCGCCCGTGTACGCGTTGAGCAGCGCGAGCACCGCGCTCTGAGCGAACACCGCGAAGACGAGCGAGACGATCACCAGCCCGTGAACGCGCAGCGTAAACGCGCCGAGACAACCGCTGATCAGCGCGCCGTACACGACCAGCGCGCCGACGCGACGGCCGAGTCGATCGAGCATGCGCCCCACGAAGAAGAGCATGGGCAGCGAGAGGACCGCGGCGATCGAGACGGCTTTGCCGACCTGCGCGTCGCTCCAGTGGCGCTCTTCGACGGCGAACGCCTTGAAGAACGTGATCGTGTTCTGCGTGCACACGTAGGTGAACGCCCAGATCAGCGCGAGCTGAACGAGCCGCTTGCGATGGCCGGTCTTCCATAGATCGAAGAAGCCGCGCTCGCTGACGCGCCCCTCGGCTTGCGCCTTCGCGAAGCGCTCGCTCTCGCGCAGCGTCCGTCGCGCGAACGCGATGATCACCAGCGGAACCGCTCCGACGAGGTAGATCAACCTCCACCCCAAGCTGCTCTTGAGCATGAGCGGAACGATCCCCGCGCACACGATCGCCCCGAGGCTCGCGATCGCCTGAATGATCCCCACGACGGACCCTCTTCGACTCGCGGGAAACTCCTCTGCTGCGTACACCATCGCCGTCGCCCACTCGCCGATGAGAAACACGCGCGCGAGGCACTGGAGCAGCGCGAAGCTCACGGGCCCTTGCGTCGCCGCGGTCAGCAACGACGTGATCGTGTAGCCCGCGATCGTCACAGACAGCACTCGCCGTCGGCCCCAGCGATCGGCGCGACGAACGAGCAGGTAGGCCAGCATCGTTCCGAAGTTGGTCACCGCCGCGAGAGCGCCGACTTGAAACTTCGACAGGTGCCACTCGTTCTGCAAGCTCGGGATGATCTGAGTGAGGGCGAACATGTCGAACCCCTCGAAGAACGTCGCGACCGACAAGAACACAAACAGCCGCCACTGATAGGGCGTAAACGCCTCACTCGCGCTCGTCGTCGAAGGTTCGACCGAGGCTCCGCTCTGCTCACTCACGCCCCAACAGTACCTGCGTCTGCGCTCGCAGTGCGCCACACTCCGACGAGCAAGACCAACGCGCCCGCGAGCGTGGTGAGCGACGGCCGCTCTCCAAACGCCGTCGCCGCGATGATCGCCGCGCCAACGGGCTCGAGCAGGATCACCGTCGTGACCGCGGTGGGCGACCGATACTTCATCGCCCAGTGAAACGCCGTGTGTCCCACCAACTGCGGCAGCACCGCGAGCGCGACGACCCAGCCCACGACCTTGCTCGCCGCCAACGCGCGCAGGTCACCCACCGCGAGCGCGACCGGAAGCAGCGCCAACGCCGCGACCGAATACACCGCGGGCGCTGTGGTCGAGAGCCCCGCGCCTTGCTCTTGCGCGCGCTTGCTCGCGAGGTAGTAGCCCGTCGCTGCCCACGCTCCCACGAGCGCGAGCAGGTCGCCGAGCAGCGGATTGCGCGCGGCGTCCGTCGCCCGCGCGTCGCCGAGCGCGAGGATCACCGCGCCGAGCAGCGAGAGCCCGAGCCCGACGAGCGTCGCACGCGAAGGCCACCGTCGCTCGCGCACGACGGTCACGACCGCGACCCACACGGGGTTGGTCGTCACGATCACGGTCGAAGCGGCCATGGTCGTAAACGACAGCGACGAGATCCACGAGGCGAAATGCAGCGCGAGCGCGAACCCCGCGACGAGCGTCGGCGCGAGCGAGGGCTGCGGATCACCACGACGGCGAGCGAGCCACCAGCTCGGCGCGAGCAAGAGCGACGCGAGCGTCATGCGCGCGGCGGCGATCGTGACCGAGCCCGTCGGACCCGAGAGCGAGGCCTTCGCGCTGATGGCTCGGATGATCGGCGCCGAGCTCGCGATGGCGAACACCCCAGCCGCGAGCACCGCGAACATGAGCCACGGAGACGGAGCGTCTCGACGCGACGGCTCGCTCACGAGGCGATGGCCTCGGCGACGGCGAGGATCCCCTCCCCCATGCGGGGCGAATACCAGCACAAATCCCGGCCTGAAATGAACTTCACACGAACGCCTTCGAGCCCGCGAAACACCGCGGCGTCGCGCTCGGTGAACGCGTGCGGCTCGTCCGGCAGCAGCACGAGCGCCGGAGCGCGAGCGCGCACTTCGTCGAGCGTGACGCGCGGGTAGCGGGTGTCTCGGCCTTCGAGCTCGTGCGCTTCGATCGGCGCGCGCAGGCCGAGGTCCGCCGCGAGCGGATACCGCCGCGGGCGATCGTTGAAGACGTTGAACGCTCCGGCGAGGTCCATCGCGTCCGAGATGAAGGTCTCGCCGTGGATGGTCATGAGCGGGTCCATCCAGATCGGGCAGAACGCGCGTACTGGAGCGCGCGAGGCGCGCAGCCGTCGGGCCTCGTCGAGCGCGCGATCCATCGCGCGAATCGCTGGTGATTCTTCGACGTCGACGCCGAGCAGGACGGCCACGTCGAGCACGAGCGAGCGAGCCTCGTCCACGCTCTTGGGAAAGCTCACGTGCACGCGCACGCCCGCGCGCTCGAGCGCCTCGACGATGCGCGGGGTGTTCTCTTCTTGATTACAGAGCACCAAATCAGGCGAGAGCGCGAGGATGTCGGGGATGCGAGCGTCCTTCGTTCCGCCGACGGTGGGAACGCGATCGATGGTGAGCGCGGGCTGCACGCAGTAATCCGTGCGACCGACGAGCACGTCGAGCCCGCGCAGCATGGCCACGGTCTCGGTCTCGCTCGGCACGAGGGACACCACCCGCCTCGCCGGCCGCTCGAGAGCGACCTCGCGCCCCATCGCGTCGCGCACCGTCAGCATCGCTCACACCGCTGCGTGCGCGAGCAGCCCCAGGTCCACTTCGGGCCGCGTGCGCGCGACGGGCGCACGAAACACCCAGCCGTTGCGTCGAAAGTCTCGGCTGAGCTCTGCCTCGCGATCGAGCAGCTTTCTTCGCGTGCGCTCGTACGCGAGCTGCTCGACCTCTTCGCGGTAGAGAAACTTCATCGGCGAGCCCGACAAGATCCGCATCTCGTCGCCTTCGGGCCTGAAGAGATGAAACGCGACGTTGGGGTACATCTCGCGGATGGCGCCTTCGGCCTTGTCGAAGCGCCCGTTGATCAAGCACTTCAGCCCCTGCATCGCGCCGAAGAGCCCGCCGCGCTTGTTCACGTATCCCGCCGACTCGGCCCGCAGCGGAACGAGCGGATCCACCAACAGCACCAGCGTCGCCCCGTGCTTGGCCGCCACGCGCATGTTCGTCGTCCGCGTGAACGCCCCGTCGATGTAGTACCGCTGGTTGATCTTCTGCGGCTTGTAGAAGGGCATGAGCGCGCACGACGCGCGCACCGCCTGGTGCACCGGGACGTCCGCGAAGCCCGCCTCTCCGAAGACCACCGCCTCGTTGGTGTCCTGATCGGTCGCGCCCACGAACAGCGGCTTGCGCATCGAGTGAAACGAGTCGCTCATGCCCGGTCGCTGCAGCTGCTTCGCGAGGTAGCGGCCGAGGTTGTCTCCCGCAAACGCGCCGGTCGGGATCGCCCGATACGCCGCGGACGCCACGTTGCGCGCGTCCCCTCGCCCCACCAGATCCTTGAAGAACCCGCCGAGCCGCACGGCCACCTCGCCCACGTTGGGATCGAAGATGTCGCGCCGACGAATGCGATCGAGCTTGTTCGTCCCGCGCCGGAGCCCGTCCGCGATCTCCGCCGGAGAGAGCCCGTTGGCCAGAAACGACGCGAGGATCGAGCCCGCAGAGATCCCGAAGAACAGGTCGATGTCGACCACGCGACGCTCGCCCAAAAACTCGTCGAGCGCGCGAAGAACGCCGATTTCGTAGAGCAGCCCCTCGACGCCGCCGCCGGCGAGACAGAGCGCGATGCGCCCCCGCTTCTCTTGCGAGAACAGCGATCGAACCGCGCTCACCATCCGCTCGGGATCCGGCGACACCAGCACCTCGGCCAACATCCGCTCGCCCGCCGCGTGCGCGACGCGCAGCCCGCCCTCGTCCACGTCCACCGCAACGATCGCCCGACCGCGTCGCACCGCTCCGGCGGCCTCGTGCGCGGGAAACAGCCGATCGAGCAACAGCAGCGCGCTGCTCGCCATCCCGTCGCGCGCGTCGAGCACGACCGCGTCCACGGGCCTCGCGCTCAATCGCCGCGTCGCGCGGTTCAAGTCCTGCTCGAACAAGAGGCAGAGCGCGCTTCCTTGCGGGTCGAGCGGCGGCAGGTGCAGCTCGCCGTCACCCATCGCTCTGGCGCCCTGAATGCGCGCGAAGAGCTCCTCGCGCGCGCCGAAGATCAGTACGGTCTCCATGCTTGTCTGTCGCAGCGCCAGGCGCGCGTGCGCCCGACGTCTGTCGCGTCGAACGCTAGCAAACGAGTGGACGAAACGCGACGCGCGTAATTCGCGCGGCTCACCACAACGCTGTGTCTCATCTTCGCGGTCGTTGTGTGCTAGGTTTCGCGGCGTCGGAGTTCGTCGCACGGTGACCGCGATTCCAGTCAAAGAGCTACGAAAAACACTGGTCGAAGCCGGCTTCGAAGTCTTTCGAGTGAAGGACGACGAAGTTCACCTCGCCGAGCGACAGAACCTCCACTTGATGGAGGCCGGCGTTCGCATCCGCGCGTCGCAGCCGTATCGCGTCACGGTGACGGCGCGCGCGCAGCGCAGCGATGCTCCGGGATTTTCGCCAGAAGCGCTCTTCGAACTCGTCCGTGACGGAGTCCGTCCGCTCACCGAACTCGGCTTCGAAGAAGTCGCCGTTCAGAGTCGAGAGCTGTTCTCGGTAAGCGACAACAATCAGGTCTTGGATATCTGGTACGAGGTCACCCTCGGTCGCTCGTTCGAGACGCTCGACGACGCGATCGGCGGCGCGCGACGCGTGCTCGAAGTCGAGCGCTACATCACTCCGGCCCGCGCCAACGGCTGACCGCGCGACGCGCGTCCCCCGTCCGCGGGGCCCCCCGCTCATCGAGCCCCGAGAGCGTCAGCCGCCCTTGCGCGTGCCGCCGGCGGCCGCCGGACGAATCGACTCTTGCATCGGCGGAGGCGGCTCGCTGTTGGACTTGCTCGGAACGACCACGTTCGAGCGCACTCCTGCCCGCTGCAACCGCGCGTGCAAGCGCGCCGCATCAACGTCCGGCTTGACCAAGAGCCACGGCCCCGCGTCCACCTCGACGATCATCCGGCGCAGCGACGCGTCAGCGAGGAGCGACGCGCGAAGCTCGTCGTCGTCCACGCGAATGGCCGCCGAGAGCGCGATGGTGTCCACCTCGTGCGTGACGCCGAGGCTCGTCGCGAGCTCTCCCAACGCTCCAGGAAACGGCGCGCTCAACCCGAGCGCTTCGAGCCGCTCGACGATCTGCTTCTCTGAAAGCCCGCGAGCGCGCGCGCGCGTGATCGCGTTGACGCCCACGTTGAAGAGCACCGCGCCGTTGTCCGAACGAACGTGCTCGGGCTCGGCGCAGTCCGAGAGCGCCAGCAGCGCGTAGGCCGGCGTGTTCGACGGGACCTCGAGCGTGCTTCGGCTGAGCGTCGGCTCAGCGTCGAGCGCCACCGAGCTGCGCTCACGAGCGCGATACCGAACCGCGTTGCCGTCCTCGCTCACGTCGGCGAGCCCGAGCGCGGGCAGCGACTCGACGAGCATCACGCGCAGCGAGTCTTCGAGCGAGTCGCGAAACTGCCCCGCGCGTTCGCGACGAGCGCGCTCGTGAATGCGCCGCGCGCCGAGCGTGCGGGGGTCTTCCATCACGAGTCGGATGAGAAGATCCACGGGAACCCATTTGTCGCGAACGCTGTCGTCGAGCGCGTCGAACAACATCGATCGCAGCAGAGATCCGACGCTCGAGGTGCTGTCGCCCGCGGCGCGAAGGGCCTCGGGCACCTGCCTCGACTCGTCCCACGAGCCGCCGCGGCGATACGCGTTGCGGATGAGCGTCGCGATTTCGCACACCTGAGTCCGCGTCATCGACTGCGGAACCATCGCCGAAGGAGCGGTCAATCGCGACAGCCCGCACGAGCGCGAGAGCGCGAGCAGAAGCGAGATGCTCTCTTCTCGCTCTCCCAAGCGCTCAGCGATGCGACGGATCGTCGCGCGCGGCACCGCCACGTCGTCGCGCAGCGCGATGTCCCATGCGCGGAGCATTCCGAGCGCGGCGACGACGACCGGCGAGGGGTCACGCGAGAAGCGCGCGCGAGACGGAGCGTGATCGTCCGAAGACAGCGTCGCGAGCAAGTGCGCGCGGCGCTCGGCGCGCTCTTGCGCACGCGAAGCGCCCACGATCCGCGAGACCTCCGTCGGCAGCACGAACCGATCGACGCCCACCGGAAACAACAGCGCGCGACGCTGCAGCATGTAGGGCGCGCCGCGCTTGGGGACCGCGATTCCCGACGCCGTGCGGTAGAGCCCCGGCGTTTGATCGAGCGCGAGCAGCTCGTCCGTCGTGACTTCGCTGCCGGCGCGCTCGATCGCGTCGAGCAAACGAGCCTCTTGCGAGGGCAGCGCTTGAATGCGCGCCTCGAGCTCGCCAGTCTTCGCGAGCACCTCCCAGACTTCTTGCAGCGCGAGCGGGCCGACCACGGGCAGCGGCTTGCCCACGACGGTCTGCAGCATCAGCGCGATGATCTCGTGTTCGGCGCGGCCGAGCAGCGATCGCAACGAGCGCGGATCGTCTCCTTCAGCGAGCGGAACCTGCACGAGAAACGCCGACGGCATCACCAGCACGCCGAGCGCGAGTCGCTTGCCGCTGCGCGCCGCAGAGCCCTTTCCGCCTTCGCGAACGCGGTACGCGATTCCGAGGTCGATCAACAGCTGCGCGCCTGGATCGGACACGCCGTCCGCGAGCACTCCGTGACTCGACGCGAGCCGATGCAAGAGCGACCGCACCTCCGCGGGAAACTTGCTCTTGCGCAGGTCGGTCTCGGCCACGAGCGCGCGCGCCGTCTGCTCGACTTCGTCGATGCGCTTGTTGGGGTCGAGTACAATACCTCTCCGCGTTCGCAGCGCGGCTCGCTCAGAAGCCGTGAGCGCTTCGAGGCAGTCCTGAAGTCGCATACTTCAAGAGATACCCGGAATCTTCGTTGAGTCGCAAGGGACGCTGTCACCGTGGAGCCGCCATCTGACTCGATCTGGGACCAGCCGATCGACCGCGTTTCGCTCGCGACGTTCGACCTCGAAATGACCGGGCTCGATCCAAACTGTGACGAGATCGTCGAGATCGCCGTGGTGGTCACCTCGGGTGATGACAGTCCGGTCGCGCTCGACACCGTCGTGCTCTCGACGCGAGCTTCGTCGCCACAAGCCGCGGCGTTGCATGGCATTTCACAGGAAGAAATCTCCGTCGGAGCTCCGCCTGACCGCGCGCTCGACGCCTTCTTGAACGCGATCGACGGCTGCGTGCTCGTCGGTCACGGAATCGAGATGGACCTTGTCTTTTTACAGCGAGCGATCGCTCGATGGCTGCCCCAACGATCGGCGCCAGTGTTCGCGATCGACACGCTCACGCTCGCGCGCCGCGCGGTGCGCGCGCCGAGATACACGCTCGAAGCGCTGTGCTCGACGCTCGCTCTTCCGAAGCAGCGGTTTCATCGCGCGCACGGCGACGCGCTGGCGACGATGGCACTCTTAAAAAACCTGCAACCCATGTTCGCGCCGACCACCGCGCGCGATTTGTGGGAGGTGCGGGTGGGGCAAGAGCAAGCGGTGCGCGTTCGCCGATCGATCGCCGATCGCATCGCGTCGCTGAAGAGCAGCCAACGTCCCGCGCAGTTCGTGGTCCGTCACGGCGGTCACGCGCCGCGCACGGTGCGCGGCTCCGTCGAGCACTGGGACGAGCCGCACGTTCGCGTTCGACGCTCGAGCGCTACGCCCATCCTGCTCAGAGCCGATCGCATCCTGCGCATCGAGCCGCTCGAGTGAGCAGCGGTCAGCGCCCGCGCGACGAAGCGGTGATGTTCGCGACGCGCAGCGTGCCGTCGATCGGCGTGGGTCGCGTGAACGTGGCGGTGAAGCGAGGACCGTCCCCGCAGCGAAAATCCGCGGCGAACGCGTCGGTGAGCCGAGCCATCACCGCCTGGTGCTTCGTGCGCACGCTCGCCTGCCAGCCGTGGGACGGCTGCGAGGTTCGCGCGTCGGGGGGCAGCGTCACATCCTCGATCTTCACGCACGATCCCGGTCGCAAGTACACCCGCGCGCGCTGCCAATACGTCCTCGGCTCGACCACAGGAACGATGTCCGCGAGCATCACGTCGAGCGCGCCCTGGCTGAGCGGAACCATCCCCGTTCGCTCGATCCCCTCGGCGCGCTGAAAGATCGCCGCCTCTTGGATCACCCGCGAGTCTCCCCAACGATTGAGATCGCCGTTGCCCGCGAGCGCGCCGCGCAGCCCTTCGAGCGCCTCGATCGCCGAGCGATCACGCTTGTTGCCACAAGCAGCCACGCTCAACGCCGCCGCAGCGACCGTCACGAGCATCCAAGACCGTCGCGCCATTCGTCCGTCCATCGTCCGTTGGCTATACCGTCTCGCCCGCGAACTGTCACTCGATCGAACGCACTTCGCCGCTGATTTTGCAGCTCGTTTGCGCTTCGCTCCCGCCCCGACGCGCGGCCGCTCGCGAGCGCCCTCGCGTCACTTCGCGTCGGGCTGCTTGACCACCAGCGCCGCGACCACCAACGCGGTCGCCACCAGCGCCGAAAACACGCCGTTGTAGCTGAGCTCTCGCATTCCACACCCGAGGGCCTCGAGCGGATCCGAGAAGCGACGGAAGTTCGCCGCCACCGCCTGCAACCCCGTAGCGATGCCGAGCATTCCCGCGGCGAGCGCCGCGAGCGCGCCGGCGAAGAGAATTTCTCGCTGTCGCCCCGCAGGCCTGAACGCAGCCCCCGCCGCGGTCACGACCGCCACGAGGATGATCAAGAGCATCGAGTATCCGCCTTCGCGCACGTAGTTGAGCATCGGGAGTCCGTCCTTTCGTTGGGCGCGATGAATGTTTCGCGCCGCTCGAAGACAGTGTTTGCGACAGGCGTGCCACGCGTGTGAAAACCGCGCTCAGCCTGCATTTTTGCAGCTCTTCGCGCGTCTCTCCTTCGACCGCAAACGAGCCCGTCCGCTCGCGCAGACACCCCGAGCCCGCCGCCACGTCCGCTCGATCAGACGACCGTCCGCTCGAGCGGACAGCGCGGTTCTCACCGCACCAACACCAGCCCGCTCGCGCTCGCTCGCGCCCGCAACAACGGAGCGACCTCGGAGAAGCGCGCCCCGTCCTCGATCGCGATCGCGCTCGCGTCCGTCGGCTCGTAGCGCAGCTCGATCGCGCCGTAGTCCGCAGGGACGAGCAGCGCGCTTTCGACCGGCGCCCACACGCTCCACTGCGGTCGCGCCCCGCGCTCGAAGAGCAGCTCGCACGGCCCCGCCCCCACCTCCCTCGCCGTCGCGAGCACCGCGCGAACCCTCGCGAACGGCGCGCGCTGATCGACCGCCAACGTCCAGCGAGGACCGTGCTCGCTCGTCGCTCGCTCGCGCGCGAGCCGGTGCGACAGATCTTGCGCCAACGTCGCGCGCACGCTCGGTGCTCCGAGCGCCGAGGCGCGCACCACCGCCACGCCGTCGATCGCGACCACGTCCTGCGCGAGCTGCACCGAAGGAGCGACGTGCGGCGTCGGCAGCCCCGACATCGAGACCAGATCGAGCCGCGAAAACAGCGCAAATTGACCGGCCAACGAGGCCCTCGCGCGCTCGCGCGCCGCGCTCACCCGCGCGCGCTGCGCCAGATCGAGCCCCCCCACCGTCAACGCGAGCCCGACGATCGGCGCCCAGGCGCGCGCTGCCCTCGACGCCCCGTGCGTCCAACGAAGCGAACGCCAGCGCTCCACCGCCACGAACGCGACCGCCATCAGCGAGAGCGCCCACGAGACCACGAGCAGCGAGCCCTCGCGCGCGAGCGCCGTCAGCCGCGCGACGCGAAGGGCGCGGTCGAGCGAAGCGTTCCACACCTGCGCTTGCGCAGAGCCGTGCGCGACGAGCGAAGCGGCCGCGGCCGCGAGCACCGCCAGCGACCCGAGCACGAGCACCGCCAGCGCATCATCGCGCGAGGCGCGCTCGCGGCTCGCCGCCACAGCGACCGAAATCAACGTGAGCGTCACGCACAACGCCGCCGAGGACGCATCGAGCGAGAGCAACAGCAACAGCGCCGCCAGCAACAGCGCGACGGCGATCCAGCCCGCGCGACGAACCCGCGATCGACCGCGCGCGAGCAGCGCCGCGATCGCCGCCCCCCACGCGACCCAATAGCCCATCGCGCGGTTCACGTCGGCTTCGACCCACCCCTGATGCAAGATCGTGAACCGCCCCTCGGGCGCCGCGCGCTCAACCGCGGCGAGCACCACGGTCCAGCCCGTCGCCGCGCCGAGCAGCCCGAGCAGCGCCGCGCCGGCCCCCGCGAACATCGTGAGCGCGCTGCGACGCGCGGCCGCCACCGCCGCGACGACCGTGCACGCGAGGATCAGCCACGCCCCGTAGCCCGCGAGCCGAAAGAGCGCGAACGGCGAGCGCGTGTCGCCGTGACCCACCAGCGCCGGCCCCAGCGCCGCGACCAGCGGAATGAATAGAGACCACGAAATCAACCGAGCGCTCTCTGCGCGGGCAAACACGCGGTCGGCCTCGCGAACAAACGCGTCCATCGACACAAAGCGCGCGCCGCGATCCTTGCCGAGCGCCGTGCGAAACAGCGCGTCCATCGCCCCCCGCGCCTCGGCGCTGAGCTCGGGGCGCTCGATCGGTCGAACGGCGCCGTGCATGTGCGCCTCCATCCACCCGCCGAACGAGTCCGAGGCGAACGGCGGCGCGCCCGTGAGCAGCTCGTACAGCACACACGCGACGGAGTATTGGTCGACCGAGGCGGTGACGTCCGCGTTCCACCAGAGCTCGGGAGCCATGTACGCGGGCGTGCCGAGCGCGACGCCCGGACCCGTGAGCGCGGTCTGCGAAGGGTCCGCGCTGCGCGCCAGGCCGAAGTCCACGAGGCACGCGCGCCCGTCGTGCACGATGATGTTCTCGGGCTTCACGTCGCGATGAATCACCCCGCTCCCGTGAACGACCGCGAGCCCCTCGCACACCGGCCGCAGCAGCGCCCACGCCCGCGCGGGGTCTCGGTCGATCGCCCCTCGCGCGATCAACGCCCGCAGCGTCTCGCCCTCGACGATGCGAAGCGCGATCCACGGACGACCGTCGTCGAGCGCTCCGTCCGCGAGCACCTTCACGATCGCGCGGTGATCGATCGCGCGCAGCACCGCGGCCTCGCGCTTCATCCGCTCGACGGACTCGAGCTCGCCCCGCGCCTCGTCGCGCAGCACCTTGAGCGCGACCCGACCGCCACGCTCGTCGATCGCCTCGTACACCCACGCGCTCGCGCCCACGCCGATCCGCGCGCGAATCGTGTACGGGCCCACCCGCGCGCCCTCGACGAGCGCCTCGCTCACGACCGCGACCGCGACAAGCCGTGCGCCCGCAGCAGCTCGTACAAGTGCGACCGCGCGAGGCCGAGGCGACGCGCGGTCTCGGTGATGTTCCACTTCGTCGCGTCCAGCGTTCGAGCGAGCAATTCTCGCTGAAATCTCCGCGTCGCTTCTTCCCACGGAAGCGACTCTGCCGCGGGCTCTTGCGCCGTCACCGCCGCGCGCTGCGCGTCCGCTCGATCCGCGAACACGTGCCGAACGTCGATCGTGTCCGTCCCGTCCCCGAGCGCAAACGCCGCCGCGCGCTGCAGCGTCGAGGCGAGCTGCCGCACGTTGCCAGGCCACTCCGAGCGCACCAGCGAAGCGCGCGCGGCCCACGTCAACGCGAGCGTCCGGCCCATCGATCGCGACAGCTCCGCCAACACGAAATCACAGATCGCGCTCACGTCCTCGGGCCGCTCTCGCAACGACGGAACCCGAATCGTGAACACCTCCAACCGATAGTACAAATCCTCGCGAAAGCGCTTCGCGCGCACCATCTCCTGGAGGTCCGCGTTGGTCGCCGCGATCAAGCGCACGTCCGCCGTGAGCGCCTCGGACGAGCCCAGACGAAAGTACGTTCGCGACTGAAGAAACTGCAGCAGCTTGGCCTGCACCGTGAGCGGCAGCTCGGCCACCTCATCGAGAAAGAGCGTCCCGCCTTGGGCCGCGTCGACCTTTCCGCTGATCCGCCGCGTCGCCGTCGAGTGCGCGCCCTTCTCCGCGCCAAACAGCTCGCTCTCGAAGAGCGCCTCGGGGATCGCCGCGCAGTTCACAGCGACAAACGGCTTGGCCGCGCGCGGCGAGCTCGCGTGCAGCGCCCGCGCGACCTCGGTCTTGCCCGTCCCGCTCTCGCCCGTCACCAGCACCGTCACGTCCACCAGCGCCGCGACGCTCATCCGCTGCAGCATCGACGCCATCGCGCGCGACGTCCCCGCGAGCGATTCGACCTGCAATTTCGCACGCAGCTCCGCGGTGTGATCCTCTCGCGCGTTCGCTCGCCTCGCCTCGAGCAGCCGCTGCGCCGTCGCCGCCACGTGCTTCGCGAACAGCTCGGCCATCGCGCGATCGCGCTCGGTGAACGGCCCCGGCCGCTCGCGCCCCTGCAAGTACAGCACGCCCACCCTCGCGTCGCCGCCGATCGGCGCGCACAACACAGCCTCGATCTTCGCCGCCCGCACCGAGGCGTTCGAAGAGAAGCGCGGGTCCTCCATCGCGCTGGCCGTCGCGATCGTTCGCCCCGTCCGAAGCGCCTCGGCGATGATCCCGTGCGAGAGCCGCTCGCGGATCGAGCTCACTTCGTCCTGCGAAAACCCACGGATCATCGCGATCGGAGGCTCGCTTCGCGCGTCGCTCGCGCCGAGCGCGAGATATCCGCTGCGCGCCCCGCACGTCTCGGCCACGAGCGAGAGCGCCTCGTCCAAGAACGACTCGGCCTGCGAGTGCCCGCTGAGCTCGAGCAGCCTCGCGTACAGGTCTCGCTCGGCGGTGAGGGCGCGCAGCTCGTCTTCGCTCACGGTCACGATGGTGCACCGTCACCGCTGGTCGGCGCACGTCGAAACAGATCTAGCAGCGTCCCCTCGCGCCCGGCGAGCCGCGCGCGGCCGCGAGACCACTCGCGCAGCTGCTTGATCTGCTCTTCGTACGTTCGATACAGCGGGACGAGCTCCCTCGCCGACCTTCGCAGATCGCCCTCGTTGACCTCGCGCCCCAGCGAAAACGCCCGCTGCAGCGACGCGAGCACCACCTGCTCGAGCTCGGCGCCCGAGAAGTGCAGGCACTGCTCAGCCACCGCGCGAAGGGCGTCGGGGCTCATGGCCTTTCCTCTTCGTTGCAGGTGAAGCGCGAGGATGCCTTCGCGCGCTTCGAGGTCGGGCAGGTCCACGAAGAACAGCTCGTCGAAGCGCCCGCGGCGCAAGAGCTCGGGCGGCAATTGGCTCACGTCGTTGGCCGTCGCGACGACGAACACCGGCCTCGATCGCTCTTGGAGCCACGTTGAAAACGCGCCCAACAATCGAGCCGCGCGCGAGTCCGTCCCCTTCGCGCCCGAGCCCGCAAACGCCTTCTCGATCTCGTCCACCCACAGCGCCATCGGCGCGCTCTGCTCCGCCGCGTCCAACGCGCGACGAAGGCTCTCTTCCGCGGTCGCTCCGCCGGCGCCCGAGCCCATCACCCGCGGAAGGTCCAAGCGCACCAACGGCAGCCCGAGAAAGCTCGCCGCGCACTTGGCCGCGAGGCTCTTTCCGCACCCTTGAACGCCGAGCAGCAACACTCCCCTCGGCGAAGAGAGCCCGTACGTGCTCGCGGTCGGACCGAGCGCCGACTGCCGCTCGATGAGCCATTGCTTGAAGGACTCGAGCCCCCCGAGCGCGTCGAGCGTCTCGGGCGCCTCGATGAAATCCAAGCCCAAATCCTGCGCGAACAAGCGCTTCTTCTCGAGCGCGACAACGCTCAGCGCCGACGCGCCCGCCATCGGGTCGCGCGCGAGCGCCCGCGCAAACGCCCGGCGCGCGTGCGCGGTCGTCAGCCCCAGCGCAGCGCGCACGAGCCGATGGCGCGAGGCCGCGTCCACCTTTCGCTCGGGCACCGTGTCCGCCGCGATTTGATCGAAGTGCGCCGCGAGCTCGCGCTCATCGGGCGGCCCGATGTCCACGCGCGCCGCGTCCTCCGAGAGCCCGCGCGGAAGCCCTCCCTGCGCGCTCACGAGCAGCAAGCATCGATCGTTGGCGGCGTACCACGCGACCAGATCCCGCAGGCGTCGCGCCACCGGGTGAGTCTTGAGCGACTCGTGCAGATCGAGCATCACGGCGACGGTGGGCCCCGGATGGCGGGCGATCGCGTCGAGCGCGGCGATGGGATCGCGCGCGTTGGCGTCGATCCCATCGAGCCCGCGGTGCATCGACCAGTACGCGAAGCGAGCGCCGACGCGAGCGGCGAGCTTTTGGCCGAGCTCGAGCGCGCGCGGCTCTTCGACGGTGATGACCTCGATCACCGCTGCGCCTGCGTCCCACAGTTCGGCGAGCTCTTCGAGCAAGGAGGGTGCGTTCGCCATGACGATCACTGTCCTTCGGAGTCGGCCGTCGAGCGCAGGGCCTCTTCGAGCGTGGTCAATCCGCGCGCGACTTTGCGCAGCGCGTGCTCGCGCAACGTGCGCAGCCCGTCTTGGCGAGCGGCGCGCGCGAGCGCTTCGGGAGCGGCGTGTTCGGCGATCATTTCGCGCATACGACCGTTGCAGTGAAAGAGCTCATAGATGCCCGTGCGGCCGTAGTAGCCGGTTTGTCTGCAGCGAGGGCAGCCGACGCCGCGCCGAGCGAGCAGCCGGCCGACGTACTCATCGGGGTGCTTGACGCCGAGCTCGCTGAGCTCGTCCGGCGTGAGCACGACGTCTTCGCCGCAGCTGTGGCACACGCGACGAACGAGGCGCTGCGCGAGCACGCCCACCAGCGTCTCGGCGATGAGAAACGGCGGAACCTTCAGGTCCATCAAGCGCGCGACGGCGCCGACGCTGTGGTTGGTGTGCAACGTCGAGAGGACGAGGTGCCCGGTGAGCGCCGCTTGCACGGCTTCTTGCGCCGTTTGTTCGTCGCGGATTTCGCCGATGAGAATCACATCGGGGTCTTGCCGAAGGATGTGCCTGAGCGCCTCGCCGAAGTCCGTTCCGGTCTTGGCGTTGGCGCTGACCTGGTTGAACTCTTCGTAGACGACCTCGATGGGATCTTCGATGGTCGTGATGTTGACCTCGGGCGACGAGACCGCGCGCAGCGCGGAGTAGAGCGTGGTGGTCTTTCCCGAGCCCGTCGGGCCGCACACGAGCAGAAGCCCCGTCGGGCGCGCGAGCCATTTCTCGAAGACGGGCTGTTCGTCTTCGAGAAACCCGAGCTCGCTCAAGTCCTTGAGAAACATCGCCGGGTCGAGCACGCGCACCACGACCTTGTCGCCGAACGCCGTGGGCAACGTGGAGACGCGGAGGTCCATCTCGACCTCGGCGCGCTGCGTTCGAATGCGCCCGTCCTGCGGCTTTCGCGAGGCGATATCCAAGCGCGCGAGCACCTTCACTCGGTTCGTCAGCGCCTCGTGCAAGCTCCGCGGAACGCGATACACCGTATGCAACACCCCATCGATGCGCATGCGCACCGTCGTCTCGTCGCGCCGCGGCTCGATGTGGATGTCGCTCGCGCGCTGGTCGAACGCGTAGTTGAGCAGGTAGTCCACGGCGTTGATGATCGGCCCCGAGCCCGCCTCGAGGTGATCGCCGACGTTCACCGTCACCAGGTTCTCGAGCGAGCCCTTGTCCGCGCGGCTGCCGAGCTGCTGCTGCGCGTCGCGGATCGACGAGCGAAACCCGTACACCTCCGAGATCGAGCGAAACACGTCCGCCGGCGTGCAGAGCACCCGCGTGACGTCGCACCGAGTGAGCTCGACCAGGTCGTCGAGCAGCGCGTCGTCGAACGGGTTGATCACGCCGACGACCAGAGATTTGTCCGACCGTTCGAGGGTGAGCACCCCGTGCTTGCGCGCGAACGGCAGCGAGAGCGTGCGCGTGACCAGCGCCGCATCGAGCTTCAACCGATCGACCCGACGAAAGCTCATCCCCGTGTCCGCCGCGACCAGCGCCACGAGCTTGTCTTGATCCAAGTTCTCGGGCCTTCGCCTCGGGTCCGGAAAGTCGAAGCTCGCGAGCAGCTCGACCGGCGAGAGCTCTCTTCGCCGCGGCCCGCTTCCGATCTCTCGCGTGAGCCGCATGCGCTGCGCGCTCTCGCGCGCCACCACCATGCGCTTCTGCTCGTCCTTGATCAGCCCCCGCTTGGACAGCAGATCGAGCAAGTACTCGACCGAGAACTCTCCGGCGCGTCGTCGCTGCATGGTCTGCGCTCAGTGTATGCGACCGCGCTCGGTCGGTGCCGCGCATTGTGCGTGCGCCACGCGACGATGGCGCGCCGTTCGCGCCTCGGTTTCAGCCGCTCGCGACGCGCGCGCCGCCGATCGTGCGCCCGACGATTGCCGCGGCGATCGATTGCACGCACACCCATCGTCCGGCGGATACACTCGTGCTCGCGCTCTTGGCTACCTCCGAACGAACCGATCTCCCGTGGGTCCTGCGCGACACCATGCGCGAAGCCGCGCGCTCGTGGCGACTGCCCGCCGCGCTCGCGCTCGGAATCGGCTTCGGCTTCGTCGAGCGCAGCTACACCGGCGCCCGCGCAGGCCTCGTCTTCGGCGTCGTCGCCGCGCTCTACACGCTCTTTCTCGGACCGCTCCCGTGGCGCGTGCTCGTCCCGCTCGAAGAAGACGGCCGACGGCTGCACAAGCTCGTCCGATGGGCCATCGCTGCGGCCATTGGCTTTCTGCTCTTCGCCGCACTCGTCGTGCCCTACGCGTGGATCGTCGACGCCGTCTATCAAACGCCGAGCTACCTCGCGAAGCGCCCGCGCGAGTTTCTGCTCTCGACGCTGCTCTTTCTCGTCGGCGGCTGGGGCCTCGCGCGCGACGTTCAGCTCGAGCAGCGCCTCGACCGCACGATCCGCCGACAAGGCCGGCTCACCGCCGAGCTCGAAGAAGCGCGGCTCTACGCGATCCGCGCCGATCTCGACCCGCATTTTCTATTCAACGCCCTCAACGCCATCGCGAGCCAGTGCACCACGGACCCGCCCGGCGCCGAGGACAACATCGTTCGACTCGCGTCGCTGCTGCGCACGGTGCTCGACACCCGTCGCCGCGCGCTGCACTCGCTCGACGAAGAGCTCTCGCTCGCGCGCGACTACCTCGGGCTGCTCGCCACGCGCTTTCCCAGCCTTCGCTACGAGCTCATCGAGCCCGAGCAGAGCGAGAGCATCCGCGTCCCGCCGCTCTTGCTGCAGCCGCTGCTCGAAAACGCCCTGCGCCACGGCGATCACGCGCACGGCCCCGTGATCGTCTCGGCCAAGCGCGACGGCGATCGACTCACCCTCGAAGTGCGCTCGCACGGTCCCTTTCGCGGCGGACGCGACGGTGGCCTCGGCCTCGAGCTCGTTCGACGCCGCGTCGAGCTCGCGTACGGCAGCGACGCGACGTTCACCATCGAGACCGAAGGAGACGAGTGCGTCGCGCGCATCGTCGCCCCTGCCTCTCCGCCCGAGCCGCAGCGCCCGCAGCCCGACCGCGCGAGCACGCCCTCTCCACTCCGACGATAGGCCGCTATGACACTCACGCCTCCGCCCGCAGCACCTGAGAAATCCCCGGTCCGCGCGCTCGTCATCGACGACGAAGCGCCCGCGCGCCAACGGCTCGTTCGCATGATCACCGAGAGCCTCGCGGGCCGCGTCGAGGTCGTCGGCGAAGCCACCGACGGAGAGTCCGCGCTCGCCGCCATCGCGACGCACGAGCCCGACCTGCTCTTTCTCGACGTGCAGATGCCGGGGATCGACGGCCTCGAGCTCGTCGCGCGCATGCCGCACCCGCAGCCGTACGTGATCTTCACCACCGCCCACGACCGCTACGCGCTCGAAGCCTTCGACGCCGGCGCGGTGGACTACTTGCTCAAGCCCTTCGACGCCGCGCGCCTGGTGAAGGCCGTCACCCGCGCAGAGTCCCGCGGGCTCCGCGAGCGCGCGACCGAGGTCCTCGCGCCGCTCATCGCGCAAGTGCGCGCGAGCAGACCCCTCGCAGACAAGCTGCCCGTGACGGTCAACGATCGCGTGATCCTCGTTCCCGTCGCCGAGATCTCGCACTGCAAGGTCGAGCACGAGCTCGTCGTGGTCTACACGCGAAGGCAGAGCTACACGACGGACTACACGCTCGCCGCGCTCGAAGCGCGCTTGGACGCGAGCCGCTTCTTTCGCGCCAACCGCGCGCTCTTGGTCAACCTCGACCACGTCGCGGCCATCGACGATCTGCCCGGAGGCCGCGCGCAGCTGCTCACCGACACGGGCGAGAAGCTCGAGGTCTCGCGGCAGGCCTCCCGCAAGCTCCGCGGACTGCTCGGCGTGTAGCCCCTCCAGCGCCCCCGCGTTCGATCACGGACCGACGTTGCGCCAGGTGGGGTCGTCCGTCGCCCACGCAGTAATCCAGTCGCGAACGCGCGTGCCGTCCGCGGCCATGATCATGCTCCAGCGCCCCCAATACGTGTGCATCGAGCCGGGCAGCACGAAGTACCGCGTGTTCATGTTGGGGTCGTACGCCGCCGTGAGCAGCGCGCGCGTCGCGGTCTCGAAGGTCGCCGGCGTCACCGTGTAAAACCCGCGCAACGTCGAGTCCTGCAGCGTCGCCATCAAGCCGCTGCGTCGGGTGGCGCCCATCGTACGGTGCATCCACACCATGTTGGCCTGCAGGCTCGTCGCGCACTCGGGGCACCCCGGCGGAACCGGCAGCGACCACGCCCGCCGCCACTGCGCCGCCCGGCCGTTGTTCGCGTCGCACAGCTGCCCGCCGTCGTTGAGCAGGTCCACGCGCGCCCGAGGAAACGCCTCTTGAAAACGTGGCCAGTTGAGCGTCGCGCCCACGCCGCCCGCAGAGCTGCCGGTGAGCCAGACGCGATCGGCGTTGGCGAAGGTCGGGACGAGCCGCTGGAGGTAGAGCGCGACGTTGTTCGCGCCGACGTGATAGGTGCGCTGGTCGGGGTTGTTCGTGTCGTGAACGGCGATGCGATTGCCGCCGTGCACATCGCCCGTGCAGTACGGGATGAACACGTAGCTCGCGTCGCGAAACGGGTTCGTCATGTCGTCGCGGTTGAACATCCCCGCTGCGTCGAACTGCGCCCGATCCCGCGTGAAATTGGCCTCGGAGTAGCCCTCGAGGTTCGCCGCCGTGCGCAGCTCGTAGCACGTCGCCTGGTCCCAACACGCCCCGCCGCCCATCATGTACACGAACACTTTGTTCGAGCGGTTGGTGAGGTTGACCGCGATGCCGGTGGCCGTCCCCGTTCCGCAGCGCGCCTCGGGAAACTGCACCCACGTCCACTGCTCCATCGTCGCGCTGATGGGCATCCCAGGAGGCAGCGGAGCGACGTCCCAGTTCATCCCCGGATACGCGTCGGCTGGCACCGCGGCGTCGTCCATCGGCGCAGCGCCATCGCTAGCGCTTCCATCGAGCGACGCTTCGGGCGCGCCGGTCTCCGCCGAGCTCGCCGCGTCGGGCGAGGCGTCCATCGTCATCGAGACGGGGCCGCACGCGCCGAGCGAGAGCGCCATCACCGTGGCAGTGACGAGAAATCTTCGTGAAGAGGACAGGGGCGTCGAAGCGTTCATCGGTGCGGCCGAGTGTCCCTCGACTCCGTCGCAGATTGCTACCCTCCCGGCTGCAAACTGAATGACGGTTCACAAAGGTCCCCTCAGCGCGCTCGTCCGTTCGCAGCTCGCGCAGCTCGACGCGTACGTCCCGCATCCCACACCGCCGGACTTCATCCGGCTCGACGCCAACGAGAGCCCGCCGCTCGATCCGGCGATCACCGCAGCGCTGTTCGACGCGGCCCGCGCCGTCCCGCTCGAGCGCTACCCCGACGCGCGCGCCACGCGCTTGCGCCGCGCGGTCGCGCAGTGGGCTCGCTGTCAGCCGTCGCAGCTGCTGCTCGGAACCGGCTCGGACGAGCCCATCGCGCTCTTGCTCTCAGCGCTCTCGAATCCCAAGCCCGGCCGCGCGCGCGCTTGTGTGCTCACGCCCTCGCCCACGTTCGTGATGTACCGAGTGAGCGCCCTGTGCGCGGGGCTCGACGTCGCGACGGTCCCGCTCGACGCGCAGTGGGACCTCGATGTGCCCGCGATGCTCGCCGCGATCGACGAGCACGAGCCGAGCGTGCTCTTTCTCGCGAGCCCCAATAATCCCACGGGAAACCGCTACTCCGACGAGCGCGTCGCGCGGTTGATCGAAGCGTGCGCGGGCCGCTGCCTCGTCGTGCTCGACGAAGCGTACGCGCCGTTTTCGGGCCGCGACTACGCCGACACCATGGCCGCCCTCCCGCACGTCGCTCGCCTCGGAACGCTCTCGAAAATCGGCCTCGCCGCCCTCCGCGTCGGCTGGGCGGTGCTCCCCGAAGATCTCGCACACGAAATCGACAAGGCTCGCCAGCCCTTCAACGTCGACGCCGTCGCGCAAGCGATGGCCAGCTGCGCGCTCGAAGAGCACAGCGACGCGCTCCGAGCCAACGCGCGCGCCATCGCAGACCGCCGCGTCGCGCTCGCGCACGAGCTGCGATCGATCCCCGGGATCACCGTGCACGCGAGCGACGCGAACTTTCTCTGGCTCGACGTCGGCCGCGACGCCGCGACGGTGTTCGACCGACTGCTCGCAGCCCGAGTGCTCGTGCGGAGCTTTCATCGCCAGGGCGGTCGGCTCTCCTCGCTCGTCCGCGTGACGGTCTCGACCGAGGCCCACCACGAACGTCTCGTCACCGCGCTGCGCGAAGCGGTACGCTGACGGCCCTCGCTCGATCGCCTCCCCGCATCCGTCTCAGGTCTACGATGTTCGACACGCACGCGCAGCAGTCGCTGTTTCTCTCGGAAGTCGCCGCCGAAATCGCGAAGCACCCGCCCACGACGCCGTCGGTGTTCTCGAGCGACGAGCTCGCGGCCCTGCCCGATCCGATCGAGAATTTTCTGCATCAATCGCGGTGGGCCGAGAAGGCCAAGCCGTTCAACGCGCGCATCCACTGGGACGATGTGCAGTTCAAGCGCAAGCCCGAGGCGCCGTGGATGAAGCTGGACTGCTATCAGTTCAACTCCGTCGCGTCGCCCGCGCGCTTCGCGTACATGCGCGCGAAGGTGCTCGGCGTGGTCCCGTTCGAGGGCCTCGACGAGACGCACGACGGACACGGGAGCATGCACATGGCGCTCGCATCGTTCGTGGTGGGCGACCAGCGAGGGCCCGAGATGGACGCCTCGGCGCTGGTGACGTTTCTCGCAGAGGCGCTGCTCGTTCCGAGCGTCGCGGTGCAGCCGTACATCCGGTGGGAGCCCGTCGATGACCGCTCGGCGCGCGCGACGCTCACGTTCAACGAGCAGAGCGTCTCGGGGGTATTTCACTTCGACGAGCGCGGGTTGTGCTCGCGCTTCGTCACCGAGGACCGCTACCTGAGCGAGGGAAAGTCCAAGTTCTCCAAGCACACGTGGAGCGCCGAGTGCTCGCAGTACATCGAGATGGGCGGCGTCCTCGTCCCCTCGCACCTGCGCGCCGTGTGGCACTTGCCCGCAGGCGAGCTCGAGTACTTTCACGGCAACATCGTCGACATCGAGTACGACCTCGAAGCCTTCGGCTCTGTCGATCACCGCTGAACCCCACGTCGCGCAACCGGTCGCGCGCAGCATCGTCGCAGTGAAATGGAGCGATTGGGGCGTCGCCGTCTCGAGCCTCTCTGCGGCCGCGGAACGCTATGGAGCCGCGGCCGTTCCGATCATCTCTGCCCCAGCGGAACGTGATGGAGCCGCGGCCGTTCGGATCATCTCTGCGGCCGCGGAATGTTATGGAGCCGCAGCCGTTCGGATCATCTCTGCGGCCGCGGCTCGGGTCCGGTCGGTGACGCGGAGGCCGCCCAGCATGCGCGCGATCTCTTCGGTGCGCTCGGACTCGCTCAGCAAGCGAACCTCGCTCACCGTGCGCTCGCCTTCGATGCGCTTGCTCACGACGTAGTGACGGTCGGCGTACGCGGCGATCTGCGGCAGGTGCGTGATCACCAGCGTCTGATTGCGCCGCGAAATCGCCCGCAGCTTCTGCCCGATCACCTCGGCCACCGCGCCGCCGACGCCCGTGTCGACCTCGTCGAACACGTACAGCCCCGCGCTTCCGACCTCGGTCAGCACTCGCTTGATCGCGAGCAGCGCGCGAGAGAGCTCTCCGCCCGACGCGATCTTTCGCAACGGCTTCGGCTCTTCACCCTTGTTCGGCGCGATCAAGAACTCGACCCGATCGATGCCCGTCGGCAAGAACCGAACGCCGTCGATCGCGAGCTCTCCCGACGACGGCGAGGTCGGCGTCACGTCCACCACCACGCGCGCCCCGCCCATGCCCAACGAGGTGAGCTCCTTCGAGATCGAGTCGCCGAGCGCGCTCGCCGCTGCCTTGCGCGCGGCCGAGAGCTTTCTCGCTGATTTTGCAGCTTTTTCACGGGTCGCCTCGACCGTGCGCTCGAGCTCGGCCACCCGCGACTCGCCCTGCTCGAGGTTGTCGATCTCTTCGCCGACCTTGCGACGGTGCTCCAAGATCGACTCGATCGAGCCGCCGTACTTGCGCTTCAACCGCGAGAGCTTTTGCAGGCGATCCTCGAGGTCCGAAAGCCGCTCGGGGTCCGCGTGAACCGAGCGCGAATAGCGCCCCAGCGTCCGCGCCGCCTCGTCCACTTGCGCCTTCGCGCTCTCGACGAGCTCGACCACCGGAGACAGCTCACCGTCGAGCTTCGCCAGCTCTTCGAGCACGCCCAGCACCGCGCCGAGCTGATCGACCGCAGCGCCGTCCCGCGCGTACAGCACGTCCTCGGCTTCAGCGGTCCCGTCAGCGAGCTTCGTCGCGTGCTTGAGCCGATCGCGCTCGGCGATCCACAGCGCCTCGTCGCCGGGCGCCATCGGAAGATCGTCGATCTCTTTCTTCTGAAAGCGCAGCAGATCCTCGCGGTCCGTGCGCTGTCGCAGCTCGCGCAACAGCGACTCGAGCTGCGCGCTCGCCTCGGCGTACGAGGCCTGCGTCGCAGACACCTCGCGTCGCAGCGCCTCGAGCTTCGCCGACGAGTCGAGCAGCTCGAGGTGCGTGGTCGGATCGGTCAGCGACTGCGCTTCGTGCTGCGACGTCACGTCGCCCAGCCCCGCGGTCAACTGCCCGAGCTGCGTCAGCGAGACCAGCCTGCCGTTGAGGTACGCCCGCGAGCGACCGCTGCCGATCTTGTCCGACGCGACGACGCGACGAACCACTAGCTCGTTGTCTTCGCACTCGATTCCCGCGTCGAGCAGCCGCGTTCGCACCTGCGGAAGCGCGCGCAAGTCGAACAGCGCGCTCACCTCCGCCTGCGGAGCGCCCAGCCGAACCATGTCCGGCATCGCGCGCCCGCCCAGCGCAAGCAGGAGCGCGTCGATCAAGATCGACTTACCCGCGCCGGTTTCTCCGGTCACGATGTTCATCCCCGGACCGAAGCTCACTTCGGTCGCGTCGATGATAGCGAGGTCTCGAACCTGCAGAGAAAGCAGCACGGCAGCGCTCACGTTCTGTACTCGCGCGAGCATCGTTGGGCAAGGTGAAGCGCAGCACGAGCGGCGCTCGAGTGACGTTCTCTGTCACTGCCCACGGTCCGGGCGGCGTCGCTGCGCCTCGACCGGGCAGGCCCCGCTTGATAGTCTCGATTGTGTGGAAGCAACCTCCGCACGCCGGACCGGTTCGGGTTCGACACGCGAGCGAGCGTCCGACACCACCGCTGTGTTCGCTGTGATTTGCTCACTGTGCCTGCGCCGCCACGAGCGCGCGCTCCGTTGTGAACCGCCGATCGCCGAGCAAGAGCGACGCGCGCCCGGACTCGATTTCGACGCGATGGCGCGCGGTCGGAGGCGCGCATGACGCCCTGGCTCTCGCTGTTGATCGCCGTCGGCTGCGTGCTCGCTGGCTCGTTTGTCGCCGCCGCTGAGGCCTCGATCGCGAGCATGACCGAGGCGCGGCTGCGCGCCCTCGCCGACGAGCTCGGCGAGTCCCGCTCGAAGCACATCCAACGATATCTCGCGGACCCGCACTCGCTGCTCTCGCGGTGGCTCACGTTCAGGATCGTGATGCTCGTGCTCGCCTCGCAGCTCGTGGCTCGCGCGCTCGTGCCCGACTCGAACTCCGTGCGGACCGCGATCGTCCTGTTCGTCTTCATCGGCGCGTGGGCCGCGACGGTCGAGCTCTTCTCGTCCGTGGGTCGCGCGCGCGGCGCCAAGCTCGTCCCGCTCGCGCTCGAGATCACGCGCCCCGTCGAGTGGATCATGGCCCCGCTCGCCGCGCCAATCGCCGCGCTCGCGCGACGCGCGAGCCAGCGCGCCACGGCAGAGACCGAAGAGAGCGATCGCAGCGTGATCGAGCGCGAGGTCGAGTACGTCGTCGAGGCCGCTGAAAACAAAGGCGCGCTCGACCGTCGACGCGGCGAAATGCTGCAGAACGTGCTCGAGTTCAAGGACGTCACCGTGCGCGACGTCATGGTCCCGCGCACCAAAATGAACGCCCTGCCCGCGCGCACCCCGTGCGTCGAAGCGCTCGTGCTCGTCTCGGACGAGGCCCACTCTCGCGTCCCCGTCTACGACGGAGCGATCGACAACATCGTCGGAATCCTCCACGTCAAAGACCTCTTTCGGCAGGTCGGCGCGCAGCTCGCCAAGGGCACCTCGACCCAGGACATCAAGGGCACCCTGCTCAACGTGATTCGAAAGCCCGTCTTGCAAGTGCCGCCCACGCAGAGCGCCATGCAGCTGCTCAGGGACATGCAGTCGCGACGAACGCACATGGCGGTGGTGATCGACGAGTTCGGCGCGGTCGCAGGGCTCGTGACGCTCGAAGACCTGCTCGAAGAGCTCGTCGGCGACATCGCGGACGAGCACGACGACCTCGATGACGCAGAGTTCGTCGAGAACGCGACGGGGAAGTTCGTCGCAGCCGCGGCCATCGCGATCAGCGACCTCGCAGAGCGGCTCGGCGTCGAGTTTCCCGAAGAAGAAGGGTACGCCTCGCTCGGCGGATTTCTCGCAGAGCGAACGGGCCGAGTCCCCGTCCCAGGAACGACGGTGAAGTGGCAAGGGTTCACGTTCACCGTTCGTGAAGGCGACGCGCGAAAAGCGACCAAGGTCGAAATCGTCGTGGACGAGCCGACCCCCTCGACAGCAGAGACGCACTGAAACTAGCGTCCGCCGCCATCACCGATGAACGACGGCGGAGAGAAAAAGACCGAGCGCTTCGATGGCCCCATCGCAGTGCTCGCGGACGTCGCAGCCAACATCGAGGCGCTCGACGCCGTGCTCGTAGGCTGCAAACAAGCAGGAGCCTCTGCGATCTTCGTCGCAGGAGGGATCCTTCACCGCGGCACGAGCCCCCTGGCCGTGTGGCAACGCCTTCAAGAGAACGACGCGCGCTGCACGCGAGGGACGCCGGACATGGCCCTCGCGACGCTCACCACGCGCGACGTCAAGCCGAAGGACGACGCGCAGCGCGCAGCGCTCGACCGGCTCGTGAAGACCCGCGAAGAGGTCGGTGAGCTCACGCTCGCGCGCCTCCGACGCCTGCCCGATTGCTTTCGCGTCGAGCTCGCTTCAGGAGCCGAGCTCGCGGTCATGTACGGCTCGCCCCGCGATCCCATGACGCCCATCACCATCGACCTGACCGACGACGAAGCGCTCGCCCTCGTCGGCGACGACACGGCCGACGTGATCGTCTCGGGGGGCGCTGGCGTTCCGTTCGTGCGACCGCTCGAAGGGCTCACGCTGGTTGGAGCCGGAAGCGTCGGAGACGCCCCCGAAAACAAGGGAAAGAGCGCGCAGCGCTCCGCGCATTTCGTGCTCATTTCGCCCTCCGACGAGGGGCTTCGCATCGAGCCCCGCTGGGTTTTGTACTGAGCCGAGCCCGGCGTTCGCCGCCGAAAATGCGGGCTCGCGCTGCGAGTCGCAGTAGCCTCTGTCGCCAAGAGCGATGGCCTGCGAGCGATTCGATGCTGTCAAAGTGTTCTCCGCCACGACCGGCGGCGAGCGCGAGCGGCTCGGCGAGCGCATCACGCAGTGGATTCGCACGCAACCCCGCCCCATCGTCCTGGTGGATCGCGCCGTCGTGCAGTCGAGCGACGAGCGCTTTCACTGCGTCACGATCGTGCTCTTCTACCGCGAAGGCTGAGCGATCACTTCTTCGCAGCGGGCTTCTTCGCAGCGGGCTTCTTCGCAGGAGCCTTCGCGCTCGCGGCCGTCGTGTCCGCCGCTTTCTTCGCAGGCTTCGCGGCCTTCGCGGGCTCGACCTCCGCGCCGTTGAGCGCGCTCACCGCGGCGAGCACCGACTCCGCGTGGCCGTCGACCTTCACGCTCTTCCACACGCGAAGCACCTTTCCCGCTTCGTCGATGATGAACGTCGAGCGGATCGTCCCTTCGAAGACCTTTCCATAGTTCTTCTTCTCGCCCCACGCGCCGAAGGCGAGGTGCGCCTTCTTCTCGGGGTCCGAGAGCAAGAGCACCGAGAGCTCGAACTTCTCTTTGAAGCTGCAGTGGCTCTTCACGGAGTCGCGCGAGATCCCCACGATCTTCGCGCGCTGCTTCGCGAAGTCCGCCTCGAGCCCGCTGAACGCCTGCCCCTCGCGCGTGCACCCCGGAGTCGAGTCCTTCGGATAAAAGTACACGACCAGCGTCTCGCCCTTCGCAGCGCGAATCGTGTGCTTCTTTCCGTCGTCACCTTCGAGCTCGATCGGCTCGATCACTGCACCGACATCCACCATGGTCTGCCTTCGAAACCTCCGGCAGAGCTCTTCTCACGGCCGCATTCGCAACGCACGAAACCGTCAACGACGACGACGGACGCTCGCAACGCTCATCGCGAGCGCCACCGCCAACACAGCGCCGCGCGATCCCGCGCCGACCACGGTGACCGAGCACCGCGACCGAGCCGACGGACTCGCGGGAGCATCGCGCGCGACCCGCGGAGTCGGAGCAATCGCCGGCGTCACCGGCGCAGGCTCGGGGCTCTCTGCGACCGATGCATCGTTGAGCGCCGCATACGAGCTCTCGTCCGCGACGCACATGCGAAACGGTCGGCGCGTCTGGTCATCGATGATCTCTCGGCAGTGCGCCGGTCGCCCGCCGAAGCCGTGACACACGCCGCCCACGGCGACGACCTCGCACTCGGGCACCGCCTCGCACCGCGTGAATCTGCGATTGCGCCGCGTGTCGATGTCGACGCGACACTGGCCCGGCGCTCCGTTGGGCATCACGCACGCCGCGCCCGCGTCACGCTCGGCGCAGCCCGACGTGTCAGGAGGAGGCAACAGGTCCGCGCGCGCCTCGCTCGCGATCGAGCCCACCGCCATCGCGCCCACGAGCGCCGCCCATCGAACCATCGTTGTCTTCATCGTGCTCGCTTCGATCTCGCAGCGACGTCGCGCCTGCGCTCTGCGCGCCGGCCGCATCGCTCGCCCATTGTCTCCGTGAGAGTCGCGCGCGCACAACAACCTTGGCCCCGCCGCGTTCGCGATCATCGCAGGGCGTCGATGACGCCGCGCGCCTGCGCCTCGCGCTGCGTCGCCGCTGGCCACGATCGCGCGATCGCCCGAAGAACCCGCACGCGACGATCGCGCTCGCCGCCGGCGCCATCAAGCAACGCGCTCGCCGCACGCGCGGCGTCCTGCCACCGCCCCTGCCGCGCGCGAAGGTCGAACAGGTCCGCGGTGAGCCTCGCGTTGATGGGACCGCGAGCCTGTTGTGCGCCGATCGAGCGCTCGGCGATCGCGAGATCACCGAGCGAAATCGCAAGCATGATGATTCGATGTGCCTGTGGCGCGACGGCGCGCTGCCGCTCGGTCATCGCCAGCAACGACCGAGCCTCGTCCCGATCGTTGGCGACGATCGCCTCGCGCGCCCCGACGATGTACCCCGTCGGATCATCGGGACGCGCGTCGCGCATCCGCGCGGCAAACCAGCGCTCGCTGCGATAGCTCAAGCTCGAGATCGCCGTCAGCGTCACCAGAACAAACAGCGCGACGCCCGCGAGCAGCGGGGTCACCTTGCGATCGACGCTGCGCGCGCGCTCGTCGCTCATCGAGAGCGCGGCCAGCGCGAGCAGCGCCGCGGGTTGGTACAGGTATCGATCGCTGCCCATCCAAAACGCGTTGGCCACGGCGATCGCAGGAGACGCCGTCGCGATCGCGCCCACGACGAGGACGCGCGAGACCCATCCGCGACACATGGCCAGAAGCGCACCGACTGCGACCAGGGCGAGCAGCGCTCGCGCGGTCCACGGAGCGCTCAGCTCCCACGCGAGCAGCCGCATCGCTCGCACCGACGGAACCAGCAGAGACTCGGTCGCGATCGCGATCCACCGCAGCCACGCACCGCTGAGCTCGACGAGCGAGGCGTCCGAGCGGATCGTGGCGCTCGAGCCCGAGACCGCCGCGCGCGCGCCGATCCCGACGCCGAGCGCGACGACCCACGCGAGCCACGCGGGCCTCATCTCGCGCTCGCCCCTGGCAAACGCGAGCGCGACGAAGAACGAGGCGACGAGGCTGGTCTCTTTCGACGCGACGGCGACGAGCAGCGCGGCGAACCACCAGCCCCAACGTTGTCGCTTCAGCGCGAGGGCGCCTGCGAGCAGCGCGGCGCCGGCCATCACGTCCGAGCGACCGTTGATGTACGCGTACGCCTCGATCAGCGCTGGGTGCAGCGCGAACACAGCGATCACCATCGCGTGCGCACGGCGTACGAGCCCGTCTCGCGCCGCCCACCGCACGAGCGCGAGCAGCGCGAGCCAATGCGCGACGAGCGAGACGAGGTGATGCGCGAGCGCGCTCGGGCCGACGCTGGCGTTCACCGCGGCGAACAGCGCGTTGGGAACGGGCCTCCACGTGTGCCCCCCGCTCGCCAGCGGCTCATCGGGGCGGATCGCGCGAAAGTAGTCGTCGCTGCTGCGAACGAAGGCGAGCGCGACGTCGCTCCATCGCGCGTACAGCGGCTGAATGGGCAGCGCGTGGTCGTCGTAGACCCAGCCGCCGAACAGCGCAGGCGCGATCGCGACGGTGACCAGCGCGCTCAGCGCGAGCCACAACCAGCGCGCGCTCACGACACTCTCTGCTCGCTCCGTTGGTTCACGCAACGCGCGAACTGTATCTCGTTCGCAGTGACCGCCCGACGCGCGCGTTGGGGCCCCGCGGTTGGCGCACGACGCGAGCAACCGTGGATATTCACGGGGAGAAACGAAGAACGCCGGACCCGCTTTCGCGAATCCGGCGCCATCGTTTTGATTAGTTGCAGGGGTAGGATTTGAACCTACGACCTTCGGGTTATGAGCCCGACGAGCTACCAGGCTGCTCCACCCTGCGTCAGGAGTGGCGGTGTTGTACGGGCGACGGCGCGCGATGTCAACGATAAATCTTCACTCAACGTTTTCGCGGCTTCTTTGCTGCGGTCGATCGTGTGTCGCTCGTTCGCGTCTCGCGCTTGCTTCGCTCGCTGGGCGCGCGCGAACGCGCATCGCGGTCGTCCTTGGTCGCGGGTCGCGCGCGGTCGTCGCGGTGCGGAGCGCTCTTCGGCTTCGCGCTACGCGTGGGCTTCGCGTCGCTCTCGTGGCGCGGCGGGGCACGTCGGTCCTCCCCTCGCGCAGGACGTCGCTCGTCGTCTCGTCGCGTGGGACTCGGCGCTGCGGAGCGGGCGGGCGCGCGCTCGCGAGGCTTCGGGCGAACGTCTTCGTCGAAGTCGCTCTCGCCGAGGTACGTGCGACGCAAGAGCGAGGCTTCACCGGGCGTGAGCTCGCGGATCTGTCCAGCGCGCAGCCCTTCGGTGTTGATGCCCGCGAAGGAGATGCGAGCGAGGCGCATGACGAAGAGCCCGACGGCCTCGGCCATGCGGTGGATCTGCCGGTTTTTTCCCTCGCGGAGCGTGATTTGGAGCCAGGTCGTTCCGTCCTCGCGAACCGAGCCTTCGCCGGAGGGGACCGAGCGAAGCACCTCGACCTCCGCGGGTCGCGTCCGCTCGACGCCGCGCTCGTCGCCGATCGGCGCAAGCTCGACGCCCGTCCGCAGCCTCTGAATCTGCTCGTCCGTCGGAACGCCTCGCACCTTCGCGACGTACGTCTTCGCCACGGACTTGGTCGGGTGCAGCAGCGCGTTGGCCAGCGCCCCGTCGTTGGTGAGCAACAGCGCGCCGGACGTGTGAAAGTCCAACCGCCCCACGGGAAACACCCGCGCGCCCACGTCCTTCACGTAGTCCTTGATCGAAGGCCGGCCCTCGGGGTCTTCGAGCGTCGTGACCACGCCACGCGGTTTGTGAAAGAGGAAGTACACGCGCGCTTCGGCTTCGACCTCGCGCCCGTCGACCTCGACGCGGTCCACCGCGGGGTCGACGCGCGTGCCGAGCGTTCGAACAACCTCGCCGTTGACCTTCACCCTGCCCTCAGTGATGAGCGTCTCCGCTTCGCGCCGCGAAGCGACACCGCCTCGCGCTAGTACCTTCTGCAGTCGTTCGCCGTCGGCCATTGCATCTCGTGCGCGCACCATACACCATCGAACGCCACTCACTCATGAGACGCGTCGAAAAGCCCTGGGGCCACGAGATCGTCTGGGCAGAGACCCAGCGCTACGTGGGAAAAATCCTGTTCATCAAGGCCGGTCACAAGCTCTCGCGCCAGTTTCACAACGTGAAGGACGAGACCATCATGGTCGAGTCCGGCGAGATGGACTTCGAGATCGGCTCTCCTCCGAACGTCGAAGTGCGCAGGCTCAAGCCTCGCGAACCCTTTCACGTCACGCCGGGGACGATCCACCGCATGGTGGCGGTCACTGACGTCGAAGTGTTCGAAGTCTCGACGACCGAGCTCGACGACGTCGTTCGCCTCGAAGACAGCTACGGTCGCGAAGGAACGAGCAAGCCCTGACGCGCTCTCGCGTCGACCGCTCGTCCATCCAATCCCCCGGTAGAGACGTCTTCGCCGATCAGCCGCGCGGCGCCGAAGCGTCCGCGGCGCTCTGCTCGACCGGCTCTCCGCCGTCGGAGTCGTCTGCGGTCGCGGCGTTGGGCGTCACGCGGTCCGTGCGATCCCACTGATCGGCGCGCTCGTCGCCGTTGTAGTCCCAGCCCATGCGGACGATGTTGCCGCGGTTGTCGTAGTACTCCCAGTAGTCCGGGCGAAAATCAGGGCTGTTGTTGTTGTTGAGCTCGCGCTCAGCGCGATACGGGCGGTGCTCGCGGTAGAAGATCCGCATGTCGACCTGGCCATCTCGGTTGGTGTCCATCTCGCGACGGACGACCTCACCTCGGTCGAAGTAGCTGATCACGTCGATGCGACCGTCGAAGTCTCGGTCTTCTTCTTCGCGGACCGTGCGACCCTCGGAGTTGTAGAAGCGAAACATGTCCTTGGTTCCGTCGTGGTCGAGGTCGACCTCGCGGCAGATCAAGGTCGGGTGCGCTTCGGGTCCCTCGCCCACGATCTCGTACACCTTGCGCACGTCCGGAACGCCGTCGCTGTTCGTGTCGTACTCGCTCATGGTTCGACCCGGACGATTGGCGTCGCAGCGGCTGCGGTCCTCGCGAGACTGCGGCGTGTCGATGCGCGAGACGCGGCGCGCGACCATGCGACGTTGAGTGTTGTTCTGCGTTCCGCAGGCGGCCCCGAGCAGAACGAGCGCGACGACGGCTCCTCGCATACGAATCATGGTTGTCCTCCTGCGTCTGCGGCGCTCGCAGCGGTCGGAGCGCTGGCGTCGCCGGTCGAAGCGGCGTTCGTCGCAGCGGCGCTCACCGTGGGAGCGGGCCGCGCGCCAGCGTCCGCGTCTTCGTCGGGCCGACCGTCACCGTCCGCGTCGGTGCGCGTGCGAGTCACGTTGCCGCGCTCGTCGAAGTCCTCCCACATGTCGACGATGCCGTCGGAGTTGGAGTCGCGCTGCGACCGAACGAGCCGCCCGCCTTCGTACTCGCGCCAGGTGTCGGTCCGACCGTCGAAGTTGGTGTCCAGGATGTCCGAGACGATGGTGCCGTCGCGGTAGGTGGCCACGACGTCGAGCTTTCCGTCGAAGTCGTAGTCGTCTTCGACGCGGCGAACGCGCCCCTGATCATCGAAGAACCGCGTGATATCCACGCGACCGTCGAAGTTGGCGTCAGTCTCGCGGCAAAACAGCCGCCCGCCCCGCCGCACTTCGACCACCGGAACGCTTCGGTCCGCCCCCACGGACAACCGCGTCTCCTCGCCGCCCGAGCCCACGCACGCCTCGTGCGGCATCGGCTCGACTTGCGGACCGCGCGCCGTCGAACGCCCTGTGTTTCGCAGGGTGCTTCCTGAGCTCGAGTTGCTCTGCGGACCGCACGCGATCGCGATGGCCGCCAGCCCCGCTCCCAACACTGCCTTGATCGTCCCGTTCGTCACGTCCCTGCCTCGAACCTTCTCTTAGCGTTCAACCTGCGTTCTATGTGCATCGTCGCGCAGAGTCCATCGTTCGCGTCGCCGCGTGTGACGATCACCGACCCTGGAGAGCGCGACACTCGCTCGATCGACGGTCGCGCGCGAGGCTTCGTTCGTTCACCGAACATCGCTCGACGCGCGCTTCAGATCGTCGCGACGCCTCGTCCAGAATCGCAGCGGTGCTTCACCACGGTGCGCTGCCATGGTCGTCCATCGTCTCGCTGCAGTCGTCCTGAGGTCGATCGTGCATCGTCACAAACTGGTACGGATTGGATGCAAGAGCTTTCGGTGACAATTCGACCGCCGCAGCGCGAATGCGACTTTCGCTCGAAACGAAGCACAAAGACCAACTGGTTTTCGCGTGCGAATCGCCCGATACCTGCTAGGATTCTATGACACTATGTTGCGGTGACAACATATTGGATTGACACCGCATGTACAGGCATCTAGGGTAACAGCGAATCTCTCTTGCGGAGGCCAACACACGTGGACGAGAAGAGCACTACAGTCTCGACCGCCGTTGTCGCGGCCGATCCAGGTCGCGACGAGGCGGCACATCGGCCGTCACCCATCGACGCTCCCCTGACGGCGCCATCGGTTTCGACCCCGACTCCGGCGGCAACGACGGTACACCCAGCAACTCCGCGCAAAGCCATGGCCCGCAAGAAGGTATCGACGACGGTCTACATCGAGCCCGAGCAGGCCGAGAAGCTTCGGTTGTTGCACGAGCGCACGAAGGTTCCCGTCGCGGTTTATATCCGTGAAGGGATCGAGCTCGCGCTCGCCAAGTACGAGCACTTGCTGCCCGGTCAGCTCTCGCTCGATCCGACAGCAACGCCGCGCAAGGGCTGAAGGCGCGTCGCGCTGAGCCGCGAGTTCTGCTACACGCTCGCGCGCTACCCGATGCCGACCGATCCGAAGCTCATTCGAAACTTCTCCATCATCGCCCACATCGACCACGGCAAGAGCACGCTGGCCGATCGCTTGATGGAGTTCACTGGTGCTGTCTCCGAGCGCGAGGCCAAAGACCAGCTGCTCGACAAGATGGACATCGAGCGCGAGCGCGGGATCACCATCAAGGCCCAGCACGTCCGCCTCCAATACAAGGCCAAGGACGGAAACACGTACCAGTGCAACATCATCGACACGCCTGGACACGTGGATTTTACCTACGAAGTCTCGCGTTCGCTCTCCGCGTGTGAGGGCGCCCTGCTCATCGTGGACACCACGCAGGGCGTCGAGGCGCAGACCCTCGCCAACGTGTACCTCGCCCTCGAGAACAACCTCGAGGTGATCCCCGTGCTCAACAAGGTCGACCTCCCGTCGTCCGACGTCGAAGGCACGCGAAAGCAAATCGAAGACGTCGTCGGGCTCGATGGCGCCGGAGCGATCGCCGCGTCGGGCAAGACCGGCATCGGCATCGCGGACCTGTTCGAGGCGGTGGTCGCGAGAATTCCGGCCCCGATCGACGCGGGCGACAAGCCCCTGCGCGCCCTGCTCTTCGACAGCTGGTACGACTCGTACCGCGGCGCCGTGATCATGCTCCGCGTGAAAGAGGGGCGCCTTCGCAAGGGCGACAAGATCTATCTCATGGCCACGCAGCGCGAATACGAAGTGGTCGAGATGGGCGTGTTCACGCCGTTTCCCCGCGCGATCGACGAGATCGGCCCCGGCGAAGTGGGCTTCGTGGCGGCCAACATCAAGTCCGTCCACGACACGAAGATCGGTGACACCGTCACAGACGCCCGAAAGCGCGCCACCGAGCCGCTCGGCGGCTTCAAAGAGGTCAAGCCGATGGTGTTCGCGGGAATCTTTCCCACGGACTCGGCGGACTACCCCGCGCTGCGCGACGCGCTCGAGAAGCTTCGCCTCAACGACGCGAGCTTTCAGTTCGAGCCCGACACGTCCGAGGCCCTCGGCTTCGGCTTTCGCTGCGGATTCTTGGGCCTGCTGCACATGGAGATCATCCAAGAGCGCCTCGAGCGCGAGTACAACTTGGACCTGATCACCACCGCGCCCAGCGTGGTCTACAAGGTCAACCTCAAGCACGGCGACCCCGTGATGGTCGAGAATCCCTCGCGCCTGCCGGACATGGGCCGCATCGACTCGATCGAAGAGCCCTTTCTCAAGGTCACGATCCACACGCCCGCCTTCGCCGTCGGCGCCATCATGCAGCTCTGCCAGGACCGCCGCGGATCGCAGACCGGCATGCAGTACGCGGGCACCGAGCGCGTCATCCTCTCGTACGAGATCCCCATGAACGAGGTCGTGTTCGACTTCTTCGACCGATTGAAGGGAATCTCGAAGGGCTACGCCTCGATGGACTACGAGCTCATCGGCTACCGCGAGGGCGACCTCGTGCGCGTGGACATGCTCGTCAACGGCGAGCCCGTCGACGCGCTCAGCGTGATCATCGACCGAGAGAAGTCCTCGCGACGCGGCCGCGAGCTCGCCGGAAAGCTCAAAGAGCTGATCCACCGCCAGCAGTACGAAGTCGCGATCCAAGCCGCCATCGGCGGAAAGATCATCGCCCGCGAGACCCTCGGCGCCCTGCGCAAGAACGTCACGGCCAAGTGCTACGGCGGAGACATCACCCGCAAGCGCAAGCTCTTGGAGAAGCAGAAAGAGGGCAAGAAGCGCATGAAGGCCGTGGGCTCAGTGGAGATTCCGCAAGAGGCATTCCTCGCGATCTTGAAGGTGACGTGAGCGCGGGATTGCGCCGGTGGTTGGCGGAGTTGTTCGCACTGTGACAGCGTTGGAGAGTCGATGAGCGAAGGAGCCAAGGAGAGTTTCTGGAAGGCGTTTTGGTACTTCATCCTTCCAGCGGGGCTCGCGATCGCGAACCTTCAAGCCGCGTGGGCGCTGCGCCTGCTCGCCGAGCCTCCGGCGCCGTGGCAGTACCTCCTCGCGTTCGCCGTCATCGAAGTCGTGGTGCTCACGATCCGCGACAAGGTGATGGCGCACCAGGGCGTGCTCAAATCCTTCTCAGCGCTGCAAGCAGACGGGCGAGACCTTCAAGAAGAAGCGCGCAAGCTACTGAAGAAGGCCAAGCCCAGCGAGGACGCGAAGAAGGCCGTCGAGACCGCGATGGCCACGGTCGACGCCGCGATCACCAACAAAAAGGCCAAGGAGCTCGACGAAGCGCTGCGCGCGCTCGACGGCGAGATCGAGAAGCACCTCGGCAACGCGCGCAAGGGCACGACGCGCGAGTACGTCGAGGCGATCGCGTTCGCCGTGCTCGTCGCGCTCGGCGTGCGGGCGTTCGTCGTCGAGGCGTTCAAGATCCCCTCGCCGTCGATGTATCCGACGCTGAACGTCGGCGACAACATCTTCGTGAACAAGTTCGTGTACGGGCCGCTCGTCCCCTTCACGAACAAGCGGTTGTTCAACGGCAGGCTGCCCGAGCGCGGCGAAATCGTGGTCTTCGTGTACCCGCAGGACCCGAGCAAGGACTTCATCAAGCGCGTGATCGGACTGCCGGGCGATCGCATTCGCGTTCATCCCGACGGCGTCGTCGAGGTCAACGGGCGACCGCTCTCGCGCTGCCAGGTCGGCTATTGGAGCGGGGACAACGGCGACGGTCGACCGCCGGGAAGCGCCGGCGAAGAGCAGCGCCTCTACATCGAATGGCACGGCAATTTCTCGTACTTCACGCTTCGCGCGCGAGAGAACTTCGCCGATCCGCCGCCGCGCTCGTTCGGCCTCACCGAGGAGTACACGGTGCCCGCGGGCCACGTGTTCGTCATGGGTGACAACCGCGACAACAGCTACGACTCGCGCTTCTGGGGCCCTGTTCCGATGCAGAACATCAAGGGGCGCGCGCTGTGGATCTGGTGGTCCAACCTCCCTGGCGCCGGCTGCGGAATGCGCTGGAACCGCTTCGGGCACGACCTGATGTCTGCCCCCACGCCTCCTCCCGGCCTCGAGTCGGGCTTCAACGCGTGCGTGCGTCGCGGACGCGAAGGAAGCGTCCCCACGATCGTGCACGAAGGCGCCACCACGCACTGAGCGCCGCGCACTGAGCGCCGCGCTGCGGCTGTGCGGGATCACACTCGAAGGGTGGGCCAACGCTCGAGGGGACGAGCGCCGTCCGAGACGAGCACATGCGAGAGCGTGTCCATCGTCGCCTCGCTCTCGTGCGGGCGAAAGAACACCCAATCGTCGACCGCGAGCGAAGAGCTGCGATCGAGCTGATAGAGCGCTTGATTGGCGCTGTCGCCGAGGGCCAGGTTCGCGACGAGGCCCTTTGGGCTCTCGGGTTGCCCGTGAAATCGCCCGCCGAACAAGTACACGCCCGCTCCGCGCAGCCCCTTCACGAGCGGGACCAGGGCGGCCAGCCACTCGGTGTCCGGCGGATCGAAGCGCTCGACGCGCTTGAGCACAGGCGTGGCGATCCACAGCGCGCACGAGAGCGAACGCAGGCGCTTGTCATCGAAGTGCGCGGGCTTCACCAGGGCGCTGCCGATCGTGAGGTCGTCGGTCGGGTCGCCTTCGCGGTACTCCATAAACGAGAGGCTTCCGCCTGCGTTGCGAACGGCGCCCTCCCACGACCAGCCGAGCGCGTCGACCGAACGAACGTGCTGCAGGTAGCGCTCCATCGAGCGCGCGTGGGACCGCTCGATGCGCTGCAGCGGCCACGGAATGCGCCCGAGGTGCCCGTCGTAGCCCATGAGCCCCGCGAAGCGAAGGCCGGACCCCGGCGCGAACGCATCGCGAAAACCCTGTATTTCGTCGGACGAACTCGCGCCGCCGCGGTGCAGACCGATGTCGACCTCGAGGGCCACGCGCAGCTCGACGCCCCGCGAACGCGCGAGCGAGCTGAGCTCTCGGGCGCGCGCGGGCGTGTCCGCGAGCCAGCAGACCGAGTTGATTTCGTGGGCTTGTAATGACTCCAGCGCGCGCTCGACGGCGCGGGTCGGAACGGGCTTTCCGAAGAGCAAATCGCCAGACGAAAACGCGTCGAGCACCGGGCGCACGTGCGCGGGGTGAAAGACCATGAAGCGGTCGGTCTCGAGCTGCGCGGCGAGCGAGCGCAGCAGCGGGACGCACGGGAGGGATTTCACCGCGAGGCGCAGCGCGTGGCGCTTCGGCCAGAGCGATCGCACGGCATCGGCGTTGGCGCGGACCCGAGCTTCGTCGATCACCAACGATGCGACGCCGTCTCCATCGCGCTGCAGAAGCCCCTGCCACTGCGCGAAATAGGCGTCGTGCGCGCTCTTGTAGGTAGTCACTGAAGGTCCCATCGCCGTGCGAGCGAGGGTAACCCGAGCGCGAACGTGCGCTACGCTCGTCGTAGTGCGATTGCTTCGACGAACACCTTCTGTCCGGTTGCTGTGCGCGATCGGGCTGTGCAGCGCGGCGTGCGCTCCGTCGTCTCCGCGCATCGACGCGTCGATGGACGGCGCCTCCGAAGCGACCCTCGGAGACGCGAGCGACGCGGGGGCAGACGCGGTCGAGAGCGCGCCGGTGTCGGTGCGGATGGACCTCTCGCTGACGCAGGGTTTCTTCAGCGCTCCGTTTCCTGGCGAGCACCGCCGACACGGCGACGGAACGGTGGATCTCACCGGCTACCCCAACCCTCGCCGCAACGACTACGCGCAGTCGCTCGTCGCGCTGGCCGAGCAGCGCGACGGGTTCGGGCTCACTTCGGCAGTGTATTTTCAGCTCACTGGCGCGATCAACGTCGACGCTCTGCCGAGCATCACCGCGAGCGTCGCTCCCGACGCGAAGGTGTTTCTCGTGGGCATCGAGGGCCCCGGCGCAGCGCAGCGCATCCCCGTGCACGTCTCGTTTCAGCTCGACGCGGGCGTGTACGGCGCTCGCAATCTGCTCGCGATTCGGCCGGTGCAGGGCTTCGTCCTTCGGCCCGAGACGCTCTACGCCGCGGTGGTGCTCACGACGGTCAACGACGCCCAGGGCCGGCCGCTCGAGCCGTCACCGGCGCTCGCGCAGCTGCTCGGAGGACAGAGCCCGACCGCGCTCAGCGCCGGGGCGCTCGACGCGTTTCGCCGCGGAATCGACGCGCTTCGCACGCAAGGCGTCTCGCTCGCGACCATCGCCGGGCTCACGGTGTTTCGCACCGGCAACCCGACGCGGGACATGCAGCGCTTTCGCGAGCACGCGCTCTCGCAGCCGCTGCCGACGCCGCTCGCGAGCTTTCGCCGCACGGACCTGTTCGACAGCTACTGCGTGTACGAGAGCGTCGTCGAGATGCCGGTCTACCAGCGCGGAGAGCCGCCGTACGCGACGACGGGCGGTGATTGGACCGTGGATTCGCGGGGCGTTCCGCTGGTGCAACGCAGAGAGCGTGCGCGCGTGGTGGTCACCGTCCCGCGTCGAGCGATGCCCGCAAACGGCTACCCGATCGTGCTCTTCTCTCGCACCGGCGGCGGCGGAGATCGACCGCTCGTCGATCGCGGCGTCCAAGCGATGCCCGGCGGGCCCGCGATCACGCCCGGCAGCGGCCCGGCGTTCGAGTTTGCGCGCGCCGGCTGGGCGGGGATCAGCCCCGACGGCCCGCACGGAGGGATGCGCAATGTCACGCGCGGCGACGAACAGCTGCTGATCTTCAACTTCACGAACCTCGCCGCGATGCGCGACAACCTGCGGCAGAGCGCGCTCGAGCTCGTGCTCACCGCGCACATGCTCCCCACGTTGCGAATCAACAGCAGCGACTGTCCCGGCGCCGCGCCCGAGGCGCGCTTCGACGCGAGCGCCCTCACGATCATGGGGCACTCGATGGGCGCGTCCATCGCGCCGCTCGCAGCGGCCTTCGAGCCGATGTTTCGCGCGATGCTGCTCTCGGGCGCGGGCGCGAGCTGGACCGAAAACGTGATCTTCAAGCAGCATCCGCTCGCGGTTCGACCGCTCGCCGACGTGCTCGTCGGCTACTCGGGGACCGGTCGCCAGCTGCGCACCGACGACCCGATCCTCAACGTCCTTCAGTGGGCCGGCGAGACCGCGGACGCACAAGTATTCAACCGATACGTGATCGACGAAGCGCCGGACATGCGCCCGAGGCACGTCCTCATGATGCAAGGCATCGTCGATCACTACATCCTGCCGTCCATCGCGAACGCGGGCAGCCTGTCGCTCGGCCTCGATTTTGGAGGGACGCCCATCGACGCGACCACGCCCGAGATCGCGTCGTTTACGCCCATCGCGCCGCTGCTGATGCTCAACGGCCGCAGCGTTCTCTCTCTGCCAGCGACGGGCAACCGCGCGGTGCGCGGCGCGACGGTGACCGCGATCCTCACGCAGACCCGCGAAGACGGCGTCGAAGACGGGCACGAGGTCGTGTTTCAGACCATCGCGCCTCGACGGCAGTACCGCTGCTTTCTCGAGTCGCTCGCGCGCGGAGCTCCCGCGGTCCCCGCGGCCGGCACGCTCGACGGCCCGTGCGACTGAGCCCGAGCCGCGCGGCTCAGACGAGCTTCTCTTTGAGCAGCGCCGCGGCCATGTCCCTCGCGCAGCGATCGCAGTAGCCGAAGCGCTGCACGAGGTTGTTGCGCGTCCGCTCGGCGCGCGCGAGCTGCTCGTTGTCGAGCCCCGAGCGGTCCGTGAGAAACACGAGCAGCTCTTTGCCCATCGAGACCACGCGCGCGCGGCGCTCGGAGAAGAAGCTCTCTTTGAGCTTCGCGAGGTGCCGCGGAAACAGCGACGCGTAGTCCACGGGCTCGCCCGGGTGATCGATGGCCCAGCCGGCGACCATCGAGATGAGATCGCCGCGAAAATTCGCAGGCGTCCCGGTGGCGCCGAGCGTGCGCTCGATCTCGCGCATCATCGCCTCGTCCGCGGCCTCTTCTCGGCGGGTGACCTTGTTGAACACCTTCTCGTTCTTCACGAAGGCGCGCACGTTGGACACGTACCGCTCGAAGGTCTCGAAGTAGCGCGCCTCGTCGACGAGCCCCGTCGCGTCGCGCAGCTCGGACTCCATCCGGTCCATCAGTCGATCGCGCAGCACGCGGATGAAGTACCGAGGGTCGTGGTAGCCGCCGGCGAGCGGGTCTTGCCGCAGCCACTCGAACTCGTTCTTTCGAGTGATCAGCCAGGTGAGCTGGTCGAGCACGGCCCACGGGGACAAGCACGCGTACGCGCCGCTCTGCGCCGCTTCGAGCAAGAGCGCGCGGATCTCGCGGGGCGATGCGCCGGTGCGCCCCTCGTAGTTGGGATAGATGTCGCTCTCGCGAAAGATCGCCTCGAGACCAGAGCGAAGCACCTTCGCCGCGTCGCCCTCGAGTCGAGCAGGGATCGTCCCGCTCGCGTAGAGGTCGGCCTTCTCGATGGGCGTCAGGTCCGCCACGAGCGCCGCGATCTCCTTCGAGTAGCGGTCGGGGCTCGGCTTGCGCATGCGGCTGAGCACCGCGAACACGGCGGCCATCTCGATCGAGTGCGGAGCGACGTGCCGGCGAACCGCGGGCACGACCTGGCGCTCGTAGATGCTCTTCTCCGCCTTCCAATCGAGCAGGTACGGAGCGCGCAAGAGCTCGAGCCTCCCGCGAAACGACGCGAACTCGGGGTGCTCACGAAACGCGTCCAAATGCAGCTCGTTCGCCGAACCGATCATCACCAGGTTCGGCGAGAGGTTCGAGGTCGTGAGCGCGACCTCGCCCGTCTCGATCATCAGCAACAGGTACTTCCACGCGTCGAGCGGGCGCTTGAGCAAGTCGCTGTACTCGAGCAGCCCGCCGGCGCCGTCGACGAGCTCGCCGAACGGCTCGAACAGCGCCACGTTCTGCAGCGAGGCGGGCAGCGAGGCGAGCGAGCGCGAGGCCGTCACCTGTCGCTCGTGCGCGTCCACGGCCATCTGCGGACCGAGCGTCACCGCGCCGACTCGATACCGACGCGAGACGAACCACCGCTCGATTTGCACGTGCGCGAGCACGCGGGACAGGTCGCCGCGATACGCGCTGAGCAGCGCGTCGAAGACCTGTTGGCTCTTGTGGCTGAGCCCTCCCTTCCACAGCATGTCCGGCGCGCGCTCGCCCTCGCCCAACGCGTCGCGCAGCATCGTGCGGCGCGCCTCGGTGGGCACGAGCAGCAGCGGATGGTCCCTGAGTTCGCAGTGGATCTTCGCGTCGATCGCGGACTCGTCGAGGTGCGCATAGCTCTCGCCGGGCTTGGGGCCCTCGTCTTTGATCGCCGCGGTGCCGAAGCCGATGCGCGCCTCGCCGCCGCCGCGCCCCTTCGGAAACACCCACGAAAAGCGATACAGCGCGCCTTCGTCGAGCTGCGAGTAGTCCTCCATCGCGCGCATGAGCGTCGCGCAGAAGGTGCTCTTCGCGCTGCCGTTTGGACCGTGCAAGAGCACCAGGCGGTCGACGCGACCTTGCTCGGCGAAATTGCGGATCGCGCGGTAGACCTCGCGCTGAAGCTCCTCGTGCGCGACGAGCGCTTCGCGCTGGCCCTCGGCGTTCTCCCAGGGCAGATCGAAGAGCTTCCATCGAGTGGCCTTGCCCCAAGGGCGATCGACCTCGCGCGTCCCGTAGTGATCGAACATGTCGCGCATCCACCGAGCGGCGTCGCGCGTGTGTCGCTTGGGATCCTTGGTGAACAGCTCGAGGTACTCGTCGAACGAGAGGGTTTGATGCGCCGCCGAGAGCCGCGAGCGCTCGGACTCGAGGGTCGCCCGCAAGCGGGCAGAGAGGTCACTCATGGGGTGCAACGAGCGTAGCGCGATGCGCACGCGTCGCATCGAGAGATCGCCGAACGGCCCACTGGTGCTCCGCCGTTCGAGGGCGGCGTGCTATCGTGTGATCATGAACAAGCGGGGGCTGGCAGCAATGTTCGTCATCGCGTGGTTGGCGTGCGCGTGCGGCGCGAAGACGGCGCTGCGCGAGCCCCTCGCTCGCGCGACGTCGGACGGCGCGGTCGATGGAGGGCAGCTCGACACCGACGCGGACGATGACAGCGCCGCGGCGGACGTCGTTGGAGCGGAGCCGTTCGCGTGGGACGTCATCGACGTCGCTCGGCGCGACGCGATCGCTGACGTCGTCGGCCGGACGGTCGATGTGATCGAGACGTGCCGCCCGTCGTGCGTCGATCGCGCTTGCGGCAGCGACGGCTGCGGCGGAAGCTGCGGAGCGTGCGCGCCGGGGCTGTTCTGCAGCGCGGACCGACGCTGCGGTTCGTGCCCCGAAGGAGCGGCCTGCAACACAGGAAACGCCTGTGAAACAGGCGTGATTCGATGCCTCGGCCTCGAGCAGCAGTGCGTGCGCGCGACGCTCTCTCCAGCGGGGGCGCGGTGTCTGGGAGGGACGTGCGACGGGCGAGGAAACTGCTCGGCGATCGCGCCGGCGTTCTTGCTGATCGTCGACAGCTCGGGCTCGATGCGCGTGAATGACGCCGGTCCGAACGCGTGCGGCTTCGAGCCGCGCCGAATCAACAGCGTCGCGTGCGGGCTCTTCGAGCTCGGACGACGCACGCAGAACGCGCTGTGGGCGATGCAGACCTTCGCGCTGCGCTGCGCCAACAGCGAGCCGCGACTGCAGGGAGGAAGCGGTTTTGGCTGCGGCGCGTCGGGCTGCGAGTATCGATTTCCCTCGGCGACACCCGCGCCGAATCCGATGGCGAACGGGGGATATCCGTTTCCGTTCTATGGGTGCGACGACGGAGGGACGCTGTGGATTCCGTTTTCGTCCCGCGCGAATCAGGCGCTCAGCGTGTGGGGGGACGGGGTGTTCTCGAGCTGCGACAACAACGTCGCGCTCGGGCAGCTCGGCGGTCCGGACTTCGTGTACTCGACGAACGTCTGGCAAGAGATGCCTTCGCGTCTGACTCCGCTCGCCGGATCGCTTCGCTACGCGGCGCTCTACCTCGGCGATCACCTCCGCGAGCACCGCAGCCCGTACGTGCGCTTCGACGGTACGGGCGACGTTGATCCTCTCGGGCACCAACGCGCCATGAACGTGATCCTGCTCACCGACGGCGACGAGTGCTGCTCGAGCTCGGGAGGGAGCGACTGCGAACTCTCGTCGATGCACACCGGCGCGGCGTTCAACGCACGCAACATCGGCTGTCTGCGGGTCGATCTCGACCGCAGCGGAACGATCGACGACCCGCTCGCCCCCGACCACCCCAACCCCGCGCTTCGAGGTCGATACGAATCGAACATCGACCTCAACAACGACGGTGACTGCTACGACCCTGGCGAGCAACGCGCGTATCGAACGCGCGTGTTCGTGATGGCGTTCGGCACGACGGTCTCGAGCTCGCGCGTCGAAGCCATCGCCGAAGCGGGCGGCTCTCCGCTGCGCCGCGTGGGCACGACGACGCAACGCGGCTACTACATCCGCGCGGCCGCGGACTTCGCTCAGACCATCGACGCGCTCATCACCGCCTCGATCACCGCGCCGTGAACGCGCTCACCGCCGTCGCACCCAAAAGCCGCTCGCGCCCGGCGCTGCGACGAAGCGCGAGGGGCTCACCGAGAGCCAACCGCCGTCGCGTCGCTCGCGCACGAAGAACCGCGCTCCTGGCTCGATGGTGCCCACGCGCGGCGCGCTCTCGTCCGGAGCGCTCGTGATCGTCGCGCTCGCGCCGGCCCATGTCTCGACCGGGCCTGCATCGGGACAGCCAGACTCCGCGTCGGGGTTGTCGCACGTGTCCAACGTGTCCGCCACGCCGTAGTCCTCGCAGTCGTCGCAGTCGGTGCCCTCGCCCTCCTCGACGCTCGCGAGATCGAGCCAGCCGTCCACGCTCACCGCGCCGCTCGCGCGGACGTGAACGCGTCCGCCCTGCGTTTCGACCCGCGAAAACGTAGGGATCCGCCCGCTCGTCTCGATCGCTCCGACCGGCGCGCCCTCGGCGCCCGCGTACAAATTCGCTCGCTCGCCGCGCAGGTGCACAGGGTCGCTCGGGCTCTCTGCGGCGCGCGCAGCGCGAGGCTCGCCCACCTCGATCGCGTCACACTCGACAGGGGCGCTCGTCGCGAACGGCGCGAACCGCGCGCGAACCCGCAGCGCTCCGTCCACGCGCTCGACCAAGACCGCGCTGCCTCGCTCGATCACCATGTGCTCTCGCGCGAGCGCGATCGGTCGGCGGGCGCGCAGCCGAAGGTCGTGGCTCTCGATCCAGCCCGAGAACACCATGCCGTCCACGCGTACGCTTGCGCGGTGCACCGTCGAATCCGCGCCGCGAACGACCGCCTCGAGCGCCGCGCTTCGTCCGGCGAATCGCACGACCACCGGCCCTGCCGGCGCGCTCGAGAGCGCGACGCCGGCGCCGAGCATCTGCTCGCCGCTCCAACGACACTGCGTCGCCGCAGGCACCGACCCGCGCACGGCCACGTCATCGCGAATCGACCCGCGAGCGCAGCCGCAGAGCGCGATCGCGGCCACGAGCAAGCACCGTCCGTTCATCGTTTCGAACACGCGCGCAGTCTATCGCGCATCGAGCGCAGCGCGCTCGCGTGAGCCGTCACTCCGCGACGCGGCCGAGCAGCTCTGCAGCGTGCTCGCGCACATCGCGGTCGCGGGTGCGCGCGTAGATCGCGCGCAGCTGCGGGACGATCTCGGCGTTGAAGAAGCGCACATCGAACCCGCGGCACGGGGTCGTTCCGAACCGGAGCCATTCGAGCACGCGCCGCTGTCGATCGGGGCTCCCTGCGAGCGCGTCGCGCACGGCATCGAGCCTCGTCCAGCGGTCTCTGTGCTGCCTCCACCAAGCGCGCGCCGCGCGAACCGCCCTCGCCCTTCGCTGCGCAGCGACGCCCTCGCTCGCGGTATCACCGGTCGAATCGCTGGCGAAGCCGAAGTCTTCGAAGGTCATCGCCTCGAGCACCCAGCCTACGCGATCCGCGGTCCAGTCGAGCTCGTACTGGATCACGCGCCCCTCGGTCGACGGATGAAGCGCGCCTGGATAGATCAGATCGCCGGTGTTGATCAGTCGGACACGACGGTTGCGACGGAGCATCATCATCAGCGCGCTGACTCCGGCGCGGTCGGCGGACTCGATCTTCACCGCTGCGCGCTGGACCTTTCGCCAGTCGTTGCTCACGAAGCGCTCGCGCATCTTCGCGCTCACGTCGCGCACCTCGCGCGCCTGCAGCGTGACCACCAACGGCAGCGGCGCGATGAGCGGAAAGCGCTCTCGACGCCTTCGCCGTCGCGGCCGCGACTGCGCTCCGGACGCGAGCGCCATCGGCGGCGGCGCGGGCGCGCGCGGAGCGCATCCGTCCGTGAGATCAGCGATCGCCAGTGCGAACAGCAACGACCATCGTGCGCGCAATCGACCGAACATCGCAGCGATCCGTGCGGCGGATCATGCTCCACGACGCTGATTTGGGCGAGTACCATGCAGCGGATGTCTCGGCGAACGACGCTGGTCACCCTCGCCCTCTCGGCGCTCGGCTCGAGTCAGTGCACAACTTCAGCGACGTACGTCGAAGTGCAGATCGACACTGACGCGCCCGAGTCGCGCTCGTTCGAGGTGAGCGTCTTGGCGTTTCGCGGCGACGCGCCGCCGAGCGCGCGCGAGCCGCTGGTGATCGAGCGAGGGAGCGCCGCAGGGCAAGCGATGTTTCCCGCGAGCTTCAGCGTGGTGCCCGTCGCTGGATCGAGCCGCGATCACCGAGTGACGCTGCAGCTCGAGGCGCTCGTGCGCGGGCGCTCCGCTGCGGAGCCAGACCTGCGGTTTCGCCGCACCGCGCGGTGGCAGTTCAACCGAGGAGTGAACGGTCAAGTCCGGATCTTTCTACCGGTTCGATGCGCGACGCTGACGACGGGGTGCGCGAGGCTTCCGCCGCAAGCGTGCACCATCGCCGCGCTCTGCGAAGAGCGCGCGTTGACGTGCGGAGACGACGGGACGTGCGTGCCCCCAGAGGTGATGGTGACACCATCGAGCGACGCTGGGTTCGACGTGCAAGCACCGCCAGCGATGGACGCAGCGATGGACGCAGCGATCGACGCGGCGATCGACGCGGCGATGGACAGCGCCGGGGACAGCGCGGCGGACGCGAGGCGCGACGCGATCGCCGAGGACTCGACGACCGACAGCGGCGTGGCCGTCGACACGGGCGTGAGCAACAACGGCCGCTCGTGCACGAGCAGCGGAACGTGCACCGGAGGCACGTGCATCACCGGCAACTATGGAGGCGGAATTTGCTCCTCGGCCTGCGCGAGCGTGGCCTCGTGTCCGCCCTCGTGGACGTGCACCAACCGCACGTGTCAGCCGCCGACCACGTGCACGGGCGGCTACGTTTGGACCGACTGGAACGGCGACGGATCGCTGCAGCTCGCCGCGATGCGAAGGCTCGGCGTGAGCGCGATGGGCAACTCGTTTACCTACGCGTGCACCGACGCGAGCGCGCTGCTGCAGATGTGCGAGGACCAGCTCGACCTCTCGCTGACGGGCGCGCGGGCCTCGGTGCTTCGCGGTCTCATCGCGCCGCGAACGACGCCGACGATGACGCCCACTGTTCGAATCACCGCGCAGAGCGCGTCGGTGCACTTTCGCGTGGACAACAGCGGAGCGCCGTTCAACCTCACCGTGGACGCTCCGTCGTCGGTGGTCGCGATCGACGCGTCCGGCGCGCAGACGTTGAACTTCGTCGGAACGAGCAACGTCTCGCAGTTCGTGATCAACGCGCCGATGGCGCCCATTCACGTGATGGGGACGATCAACGGCCCGACCACGCTCGTGGCAAACGGAGGCTTCACCAACACCGGCCGCATCAACGGAACGCTTCGCTTCGGCGGCAGCCCGCTCACCCCGCCGTCGTGCCCCTAGTGCCGCCGGTCAGCAAGACGGGCAGGTTTCGTGCAGATCCGCGTCGCACTGCGGCGTCGCGGCTCCTCGCAAGGCATCCAGCCTTGCAGCGTCGCCGCTCCTTGCATCGCTCGCGGCTCTTTCGAAAACCTGCCCGTCTTCTTGACCGGCGGCACGAGAGCGCATCCCTGATCCTCTGACTCCCGCGACGTCACGCTCGATGCAGAATGCATCGAGTCGCGCCGCGCCAGAGGATCAGCAATGCGGTGTAGCGCTCACAGATACCGAGCGATTTCTGCGACGAGCGACTCCATCGCCTCGCGCTCGGCGAAGCGCTCGGTGCGCCGCTGCGGTCCCGAGTCGCCGCCGACCAGCACGCCCATCTCGCGCCAGTGAGCGAAGGCGCGCTCGATCAACGGACGCGTGACCGCTTCGCGACGGGTGAGCTCTCCAGTGAGCAGCCAGCGTTGACCGAGCGCGATCGTGCGCGCGACGAGGTCCTTCGCGAGCATCGAGCCGCCTTCGAGGTGCTGCACGATGGCGCGGGCCGAGAGCCACCAGGCCTCCACGAAGTTTCGCAGCATTCCTGCGTCGAAGCGCAGCCGTTCGAGGGCGCGGGCGTCGGCGATCGCGAGCGTCTCGCCGTCGCGAACGAGGTCGCCGCGGTCGATCGCGCTCTGCAGCGCGAGCGCGAACTCACGCTCACGATCCGCGTCGAACGAGAACTCTTTGGAGAACATCGCCCGCAGCGCGTCGAACTCTTCGCGCACTTGCGCGAGCGACGGCGCCTCGCTCTCTTTGCGCGCCGCGAGCGTCGCCGCCGCGAGCAGGGCCCTCGCGACGAAGAAGTGCAGCAGGTTGTTCTTGTAGTAATCGAGCGCGATTCGCCGCCCGTCCGGCACTTGAGAGATCGCCTCGTGCGCGGGGCCGTGCGCCTCGACGCTCTTGCTCTCGACGAACAGCGCGATCACTTGATCGATCGCGTCGACGCGGTAGGGGCGACGGCCGCCCTCGTAGCCGACGGCGAGCGCGCCGGCGAAGCGCGCGCCCAAGGCGCGCAGGTCGAGCACGAGCTGATCGATGCGCTCCAAGAGCTCTTCGCGAGGCATTCCGCCGCGTCGACGAGAGAGCAGCGCGGTGGCGACCAGCGCCGCGGGCGTGACCGGCGTGACGCGGTTGATCTCGCGCATGACGCGGTCGCCGAGCACAGCGACCTCGGCGCGTCGCGCGTTGGCCTTCTCGAGCAGGGCGCGTTTGCTCGCGCGGGCCGCGGGCGGAGGCTCGCTCTGCGGACGATCGCTTTGCGATCGAGGGCGCTCGAAGCGCTGGATCTCGCCGACCTGGATGTACGCGCGTCCGTAGCGCGACGCGAGCACGCGCGGCAGGCTCTCGACGAGCTGACCTGCGTCTTCTGCGCGCTTCTCGCCGCCGGAGAGCTCGTGCTCGAACGAGCGCTCCTCCACCACGCGCTCGTAGCCGATCGAGATGGGGACGTACGCGACGTTAGCCCCTGCCGCATCGGCGGCCTCGGTCACCATGGTGAGCAGTCCGAGCTTGGGCGCGAGGAGTTTTCCTGTCCGAGAGCGGCCGCCCTCGATGAAGAACTCGATCGTGGTCCACTGCGCCAGGAGCTTGCGCAGATACGTGTCGACGAGCGTGGTGTAGAGCCTTGCTCCGCCGAAGCTGCGACGAATGAAGAACGCGCCGAACCGTCGCAGCACCGGGCCCGCGGGCCAGAACGCGAGGTTGTCACCCGCGGCGATGAGCGGGATCGCCATCCCCGCGCGCCAGCACACGTAGGACATGAGCAGGTAGTCCAAGTGGCTCTTGTGCGACGGGAGCAGGACGACGGGGCCCGAGCGCGCCGCGTCTCGGATGCGCTGAAGGCCGTCTTGATCGACCTCGATCCCGTCGTAGATGCGGTTGAAGACCGCGTCCATGACCTTCTCGGCCCACGGAAACATCCAGGGCGCCGGCCGCGCTCCGAGCCGCACGAGCTCTTTGCGCGCGGCGCGAGTGACGTCTTCGACGCTCTTGTTCTCGCGCTTGGCGGCGTCCTCGATCGCGGCGCGCACGTGCGGGTGACGAATCACTTCGTCCAGCGTTCGATCAGGCGCCTTGAATCTCGGCCCCAGAATCACGCGGCGCTCTCGGTCGAGCCGCGTCGCGAGCATCCAGTGCACGCGGTTGACGAGCGCGTCGTCGTCGAGCGGAGCGTCGCTGCGCGCGTTTGCGTCGAGCAGCGCCTTGAGGTCGAGCGGCTCAGCGGCGCGCAAGATCGCGCGGCGCAGGTACCAGAAGAACTGGCCGAGGACGCGAACGACGCCAGGGGTGTCTCTTCGGCCGAAGATCTGGTCGAACACTCCGGTCTCGACCGAGTCGGGGTTGCGGCCCCACACGATGACTTGCGGAACGAGAAGGATGGGCTCCGAGCGTTTTCTCTGCTCGTCGATGAGCCATCGAACGTGGTCGAGCGAGACGTTTTCGCCGCGGCGGGACGCGCCGACGAGCGTCGGCGCCCGCAGAAACAACAGCGCGGACTGGCCCGAGCGCACCGCGCGCACGAGCGATTGTTGTTCGTCTTCGCGCTGCCCAAAGAGCCCGCGCCAGAACGTTCCGCGCATGAGCGGCTCGAGCAGCCAGAGCCCGAGGTGCATGACGAAGGCGATCGCCGGGAGCCCAAACCGGTCAACGAAGTACGAGAGCGCGAAGAAGTCCAAGTACGACCGCGAGCGCATGACGTACACGACCGACCCTTCGGCGCTGCGCTGCTTCACCTCGCTCACCCACGTCGGGTCGACGGCGACCTTCGAGAACACCGTCCGGTAGAACCAGGTGAGGATGAAGCTCGTCGGCCGCCGCATCGCGAGCGCGTCCGGTTCTGGCGAAGAGGCCATGGGCGACGGCGGCATATCACACCCCACACGCTCGACACCGGAACTCACTGCCGCCCCGACCCACAATGCGGTAGTTTCGTATCCTGCGTTTGATGGACGAGAGCGCCACGACCCCGGTTGCGGAGGACAACACTCCGAGCAAATCCGGTTCGAACACCGCGGCCTTCGGTCCAGCCGATGCTGACGGCAGCACATCTACGACCAACACGGGCGAGGTCGCGTTGAGCGACGACGGGCCGCTGGCCCTGAAGATTCGCGATCGAATCGGGCAGATCGTCGCGGGTCGCTATCGCATCGTCGAGCTGCTCGGCGAAGGCGGAATGGGCGCGGTCTACCGCGGCGAGCACACGACGTTGCACAAGCGCGTCGCGGTGAAGTTTCTTCACCCAGAGCTTTCGCGCTCGACCGAGGTCGTCTCGAGGTTTCAGCGCGAGGCGCAGGCCGCAGCCATCTTGGATCACCCAAACGTCGTCGCCGCCCATGACTTTGGCCGCGACGAAGACGGGTCGTTCTTCTTGGTGATGGACTTCGTCGACGGGGCCACGCTCGGCGCCGTCCTCGAAAAAGAGGGGAGACTCTCGCCTGCGCGAGTGCTGCACATCGCGCGGCACGTCGGCGCTGCGCTCGCTCGCGCGCACGAGATGGGCATCGTTCACCGCGACCTGAAGCCGGACAACATCGTGCTCGTGCAGCGCGAGGGCGACGCCGAGTTCGCGAAGGTGATCGACTTCGGCATCGCGAAGGTCAACCAGCGGATGACCAACGGCCAGAGCCTGACGCAAGTCGGGATGGTCTTCGGGACGCCCGAGTATATGGCCCCCGAGCAAGCGCTCGGCGCCGAGGTCGACAACCGCGCGGACCTGTACGCGCTGAGCGTTTTGCTGTTCGAGAGCATCACCGGTCGACGCCCGTTCGACGCAGAGGACGTCGTGAGCTTGCTCGGGATGCAGATGTCCGCGCCGGTTCCGAAGCTGCTCGAGATGGCGCCGGACCTCGACGTGCCTGCGGAGCTCGACGCGTTCTTCGCGAAGGCGCTCGCGAAGAAGCCGTCGGAGCGCTTCGCCACGGCCACCGAGCTGGTCGCCGCGTTTTCGCAAGCGCTCGGACAGACGTTCACCGGGCTCGGCCCGTCAGCGACCGGACGCAACAGCGCGCTCTCGATCACGGGGCAGCACAGCACGGTCGGCGTTCCGTCCGCGGTGACGAGCCAGAAGATCGACGCCGTGCCCACTCCGTCGGGGCCGATCTCAGCGGTCGCGACGCCGACGAGCCCGCCGATCACGTCGCCGCCCGTTGTTGTTCCGCTCAGCGAAATCGCTCGCCAATCGCTGGTGGTGATCCCGCGCGCGGCGGCGACCACGCTCGTCTCGGCGACGCGCGACGGATGGCAAGAGCTCGCCAAGGATCAGAAGAAGAAGAAGACCGCCATCGCCGCCATCGCGGCGAGCGTCTCGCTCTCGCTCGTCTTCGCGATCGTCGCGACGCCGTCCCGTCCGCAACCGAACGCGACGACGATCGCCTCCGCCGCGAACAACAGCAACAGCGCGCGAACGACGAACAACGGCGAGCCCAACAGCAACAGCGGGCGAATCGACACGACGCACACGAATTCAACGCGCCCTGTCGCGCAGCCGGACACCCAGCGAACGCAGACGCAGACGCCCACGCAGACGCCGACGACGAACGTCGTTCAGCCGTTGCCGACAGGCCCCGCGCCGACGGGAAACCTCGCCGCGGATCTCGCGGCCTTTCGCGCGCAGCCTGCGATTCACGTGCTGCTCGACCCCCGCGGCGCGATGCCGCTGCGCGCGCGCGTGGATGCGCTCGAGGCGCTTCGAGCGAGCGGGATGGACAACCCGCTCATGAGCTACACGCTCGGGACTCTGTACGCGCGGCAAGGACGCCGCGGTCGCAGCGTGATGCTCGATCGGTTCAACGCCGCGGTCTCAGCGCGCCCCGAGTTCGCCGCGGACGAGACGCTGCTCGACGCGGTCATCGACGCCGCCGAAGGACCGCGCGGAAACGAGACGCGTCGCGCGCGCGACCTTCTGCACGGAGCGCTGCGCGTGCACGTCGCGCCGCGGATCATCGCGCGACTGCCGACGGCGAGGACCAAGAAGGACCGAGAGAGAGACATCGCGCTGCTCTCGTCGGACTTCGCCACGAGCATCGACGCGACGGTGCTGCAGATCATCGAGGTGTTTCGCGCGCGCAACTGCAACCAGCTGCGCACCGCGGTCGACGCGCTCGCGGCGACGGGCGATGCGCGCGCGGTCTCGACGCTCGAGAGCGTCCCTCGCCCGCCGCGGCGCTGCGGGTGGAGCGTGTGCAACTCGTGCCTCGGAGACAGCGTCGACCGCGCGATCGCTGCGGTCAGAACACGTCCGGCGCCCGCGGCGCGCTAGATCTCGCTCACGGGTGCTTGACACTGAGACGGTCACAGGTATCGTCCCGCCTCCCGTTTTCCGGGTTATTCAGTCCTCGAAGGATCGTTGCGATGCAGTCCACCTACAGTGCCAAGCCGACGGATGTGACCCGGTCTTGGTTCATCGTCGATGCCACCAATAAGCCGCTCGGACGCCTTGCTAGCGAGATCGCTAGCGTCCTGCGCGGAAAGCACCGCCCCACGTACACCCCGCACGTCGACACCGGCGACTTCGTCGTTGTGATCAACGCGGAGAAGGTCGCGCTCACGGGCAACAAGCTCGAGACCAAGAACTACTACTCGTTCTCTGGTCACCCGGGCGGCCTGCGCACGACCACGGCGAAGGACATGCTGGTGCGCAACCCCGAGCACCTCATCGAGCACGCGGTCAAGGGAATGCTCCCGAAGAACCCGCTCGGTCGCAAGATGTTCACCAAGCTCAAGGTCTACGCGGCCGCCGAGCATCCCCACAAGGCGCAGCAGCCCAAGCCGCTGCCCGTCCGCCTTTGATCGTTTTGGAGTGAAGCTCGATGGCTACCACGCAGAGTGACAAGACCTACGCGACCGGCAAGCGCAAGAACGCCGTCGCCCGTGTGTACGTTCGCCCGGGAACCGGTGTCATCACCGTCAACGGCCGCCCGTACGACAAGTACTTTCCCCGCGCTGCTTCGCAGCTCCTCGTCCAGCAGCCCTTCGAGATGATCGAAGTCATGGGCCGCTACGACGTCGAGGCGAACGTGGCCGGTGGCGGGCTCGCTGCGCAGGCTGACTCGGTTCGCTTCGGCATCGCCCGCGCCCTGGCGGCGATGGACTCCGAGCGCCGCTCGCCCCTCAAGAAGGCCGGCCTCCTCACGCGCGACGCGCGCAAGAAGGAGCGCAAGAAGTACGGCCGTCCGGGAGCCCGCAAGCGCTTCCAGTACAGCAAGCGCTGATCGCGCAACGCATCCCTCCCTTCGATGGAGCGCGTTCGCGTCGCGATCGTCGGCGCCTCGGGTTACACCGGCGCCGAGCTTGTTCGATTGCTCCTTCAGCATCCGCGCGCAGAAATCACTGCGCTCGTCGCGAAGGAGCGGGTCACCCCAAAGGCGAGCACGGTTCTGCCGTCGCTCACGGGGGTGCTCGATTTGCCCATCGAACGACTAGACCCTGAGGCGATCGCCGCGAAAGCGGACGTCGCGTTCTGCGCGTTGCCGCACGGCGCTTCGATCGAAGCCGTCACGGCGCTGCACGCCAAGGGTCTGCGTGTGTTCGATCTGTCCGCGGATTTTCGGCTGGCAGACCCCGCGGTGTACGCGAAGTGGTACGGCGCCGAGCACGCGGCGAAAGAGCTGCTCTCGCGCGCGGTCTACGGTCTGTGCGAGCAAAACCGCGACGCGCTCGCGGACGCGACGCTCGTCGCCGTCCCGGGTTGCTATCCCACGGCGAGCACGCTTCCGTTGCTTCCGCTGCTGCGCCACGGGCTCATCCGCACGGACGAGCCGCTCGTGGTGCACGCGCTCTCGGGCGTCTCGGGCGCCGGTCGCACGCCCGCGGCGGCGTATCACCTGCCCGAGTGCTCCGAGGGGATCCGCGCGTACAAGGTCGCGGGCACCCATCGGCACACGCCCGAAATCGAGCAGACGCTCTCTCGCGCGGCGGGACGCGAGATGCGCGTGACGTTTACGCCGACGCTCGTGCCCATGACGCGAGGCATTCTGTCCACGTCGTACTCGACGCCCGCCAAGGACGTGACCGTCGAAGCGCTCGTCGAGCTCGCTCGCGAGTACTTCAAGGGCTCTCCGTCAGTGAGCGTGCTCGACGCAGGAGCGCTGCCGGACACCCTCTGGGTGCGCGGATCCAACCGCGCGCACGTGGGCTACGCGTACGACGCTCGCGCGAACAAGATCGTGGCGATGGCGACGATCGACAACCTCGTGAAGGGCGCCTCTGGGCAAGCGATCCAGTGCATGAACCTCTCGCTCCGATGGGACGAGGGGCTCGGCCTGCGCGCGCCTGCGATGTGGCCCTGAAACCGCAGCGCCACCCGGCGCGAACGGCGCTACCATCGCGAGCCCGACGATGGAGCGAAGCAATTCAGAGGACGCGCCGTTCGCGCACGCCGTGGCCGCCGATCGCGTGAAGGTCGAGGTCCTCGAGGACCGAACGAGCCAGACGCCGAGCGATCAGGGCTTCATTTCTGTGCGGCGATTGACGCTCGAAGCGCGCTTCGAAGACGGCCGAAAGAGCGACCCGTTTCGCTACGACGTCGCCGATCGCGCGGCGATCGACGCGGTGATCATCGCGCTCACCGCGACCGACCTCGGCCACGACGAGCCCTTCGTGTGCCTGCGCACCGCCATGCGACCGCCCGTCGCGCTGCGCGCGGGTCGCGCTCTTCCGCGCCCCGAAGCGCCCACCGCGCTTTTGTGGGAGCTCCCGGCGGGGCTCATCGAAGTCGATCCATCGGGCGACGCGGTGCGCGAGACCGCCGCGCGAGAGTGCCGCGAAGAGACGGGCTACACCGTGCCGAGCGATCAATTCGCGATGCTCGGAGCTCCGGTCTTTCTCTCGCCAGGGCTGTGCGCAGAGAAGATCTACTTCGTGCACGCGTGGATCGATCGCGACGATCACCGCGAGGTGACGGCGACAGAGATCGTGGAGCAGGCGTCGGAGATCGCGTGGGTTCCGCTGGGACAAGCGCTCGCGCTCGCCGAGCGGGGCGTGATTCAAGACTGCAAGACCGAGCTCGCGCTGCGACGATTGAAAGACCGGCTCGAGGGCGCCCGTCGCGAGGCCGATCGATGAGGCGCAGGTTCGAGAGCGTCCTGGTCGTCTCGAAGAAGTCCGCGTACGACCTCTACGTGCGCCAGCACAAGATGCGACGCGTGCAAGAGCTCTTGCGCAAGAAGGACCCCTCCGTCGAGCGGCTCGTCCGCGCGGACAAGCACCATCGAGAGACGCTCGACGAGGTTCGGGCCGCGCTGAAAGAGCTCGGGCTCAAGGCGCGCTTTCGCGATCGCGCGCAGCGCGGGAGCGTGGACGAGTTCGACCTCGTGCTCACCGTCGGCGGCGACGGAACGCTTCTCTCGGTCTCGCACGACCTGGCGACGACGCCGATCCTCGGCATCAATTCTGCGCCGCTTGATTCTGTGGGCTTCCTCGCAGGAGCGCAGAAGGGCAACGTGCTCGAGCGCCTCACGTCGATCGTCGAAGGGCGCACTCCGCTGCAGCGATTGACGCGCATGCGCGTGAGCGTCGATGGGCGCGAAGTGCACCGCAGGGTGCTCAACGAGGTGCTCTTCGCGCACAAGAGCCCAGCGATGACCTCGCGCTATTTTCTCACGGTCGACGACGTCACCGAGGAGCACAAGAGCTCTGGGTTCTACATCGGCCCCGCCGTGGGCAGCACCGCGGCGATTCGCTCGGCCGGCGGTCGAGTGCTGCCGCTGCGATCGAAGAAGCTGCAGCTCATCGTGCGCGAGCCCTACACGCCGGACGGCAGTCGCTACCAGGTCGAGCGCGCGCTGATCGACCCGGGGACGAAGATCGAAGCGCTCAACAAGATGCGCGAGGGCTATCTGTTTCTCGACGGGCCACGGCAGCCGCTCGCGTTGGAGATGGGCCAGCGCGTGAGCTTCGATCTGTCGCCAGAGCCGCTGTGCGTGTTCGGGATCGATCGCAAGAAGCTCGAAGCGACGTAGGCGCGGGGCTCAGTGTTTGGGGGACGCGATGCTGCGCGTGGCGGCGGCGCTGCGGATCGCGCGATTGAACTCTTCGCGCGACGAAAACGACTGGATCTCGAGGCCGATCAGGCGAAGCAGGACCGACGAAGCCGAGACGCCCATCGCGACGAGCTTCGATCGAACGAGCACGTTGATCGCCTTGGTGGCTCCCTTCGGCGCGCGGCGACGCCACTCGGTGAGCTTCTGCCGCATCGCGGGCTCGTAGCTCTCGATGTGCTCCCAGTCGTGAAAGAAGATCATCCCGCGCGTGCCTGCGGCGACCTCGCGATCGAGCATGGCGATAAATCGCTCCATGACGTCGCCGGTCATCACGCCCACGCCGCGCGTGACGAACACCGTCGGCGCGAGCTTGGTCACGGTGAACGTGTGCTCGCCGTTGCTCCAGTCGACGACACGTTCACCCGCGGGCAACCCTCCGTCCATCAGGCGTCGAGTATTTCACAACGCGCGGTCACTACAGAAGTCCGAGCCGCGGTTGATCGAAGAGGTCCGCTGCTGCCGGGCGCGTCTCGCGCACGGCGTCGAGGGTTTGAACCAGCATCGCGTAGGGCACATCGCCGTTTCCCGCGACGTTGATCGTACGAATGCGCGCGAGGGTGGTGCGCCACGCGGGGTTGCTCCGCGCCGTTGCCAGGCACTGCGTGAGCCCGCGGTAGTCGAGCGCGCCGAACACCGCGGGGACAGTCACCGCGGGACCGCCCATCGAGCGGCAATCTGCCTGCAAAAATCCTCGATGGCCGCCCACGATGAACCCGCCGCGAGTGATCTTCACGGTGAACCCGTCGAACAAGCTCGAGCGACCGCCGGAGTCCTGCGCAGGCGCGGGGACCGAGACGGACGCGGTGAACATCGTCGTGATCGTCGCGAGCACGAAGAGCATCACGTTCATCACGACGTCGAGCAGGGGGACGATGTTGAGCTCGCCTCCCACCGACGGATCATGGGGACGCGCCTTGGTCTGTCGTCGAATCCTCAGCCACTGTGCAGCGCTGAACGTTGCGCGCGTCGGCGCACCATAGTCGTCACGCCGCGCAGGCTGCGCGATGGAAGTGTCGCTCATCTCCGGTTGCCTCTCTGTTCGAGCAGGCCTGTCGACGAGCGGCGCCTCGCTGTGACAGGGCTCAGCCCTTGAACGAGAGGACCGGCTCGATGCGCAGCACGGGCGCGACGAGCTCGCGCTGCTCGTCGATCACCGCGCGCACGTCGCGATAGACCTGCGGCGCTTCTTCGACGAGCGAACGAGCGCGAGCGCGATCGAAGACGACCTTGCCCATGCGGGCGACGAGCGCCTCGGAGCGGATCCGTTTGTGCGCTTCGCGCCGGGACAGGACGCGCCCCGCGCCGTGCGAGCACGAGCACCAGGAGCGTTCGTCGCCGAGGCCATCGACGATGTACGTCGCCGTCGCCATCGAGCCGGGGATCACGAGGCGATCGCCTGCCCTCGCCCTCGCCGCTCCTTTGCGATGGAGCAACAGCGCTCTGCCCTGGTGTTCTTCGCGCTGAATCGTGTTGTGCACGACGTCGAACGCGTCGAGCTCTTCGACGCCCTCGTCCACGATCGCGCTGATGCACTCGACCGCCAAACGCGCGAGCTGCGCTCGATTGTGCGCGGCGAACTGTGTGGCCGCCGCGAGGTCCGAGAAGAAGCTCGCGCCCTGCTCGCTGCGAACGTCGAGCGCTCGAAGCGGCGCGGCGACGGGCCCGCTCGAACGAGCAGCGCGCTGGTGGTGCTCTGCGATCGCGCCCCCGACGCCGCGCGAGCCCGAGTGAACGAGGAGCCACAGCCCGTCGTCGGCGTCGCGGTCGAGCTCGATGAAGTGGTTTCCTCCGCCGAGCGTCCCGAGGTGCCGATCGACGAGCTGGGGCCAGCGTCGAGTGAGCTCTCGGGTCGAGAGGACCGCCTCGCTCATCGAGTCGTCGCGCTCGGTGAGCGATCGAGCCCTGCGCGATTCTGTGGGAATCGCCTCACGAAATCGCCGGAGCAGTCGCTCGCAACGAGCGCGATCGAGCGCGGACGCGGATCGCGAGAGCCGCGCGACGCGAACGCCGCACGCGAGGTCGTCGCCGAGCGCGTCGGGGACGAGCTCGTGCGCGGTGGCGAAGACCGTTCCGACCGCGACACCGCTGGACGAGAGGTGCGCGTCGGACATCGCCGCGACCGCGCCGACGATGTACGGCTGCGAGGCGATCGCGCGAAGCTGCGCGAGGCACTCGTCGCTCGCCACGGTGGACCAGAGGTAGATCGGGCTGTGCGAGACAGACTCGATCACGCGCAAGCGTCACCTCCGTCGTCGTCGAGCCACTCCGCGGGCGGATTGGCCTCGAACACAAACCGCAACAGCGGAACGCGGTCCATCGCCAACGCGTCCGCCAGCCCAGCGCGAAGAAAGCCCGCGCATCGATCGAGCGCGCCTTCGATCGAACGAATCTCGCTGAGCGACGCGCCTTGCGCCGCCCAGTACACGCGCGCGTTTCGATAGTCCACGGACAGCTCGACGCGCAGGACACGCGCGCGTTGCGCGAGCGGATCCCGAACGTCGTCGGACACCATGGATCGAAGCTCTTGCTCGATCACACGTTCGAGGCGCTCGCCTCGGTGCCCTTTGCTGCTGTGCTCTTGCTCACTCTCGAACGAAACAATCCCGTCGCGCGAGCGGCCTCGCTCGCGTCGAATACTGCGATTTCCCATAGAAGATTCTCTGACCTCGAGTGCATGGACAGACGAATCCCTCGCGATCGCAGGCCGCTCACCGACGTGTCGCTCGAAGCGCCTGGGCGCTCAGCGAAGCACGATGGAGGTCGACGACAGCGAAGGACGGCTCGGGGTTGGCTTCGACGCACGCATGTTGACCTCCAGTTCGCTTTCGCCCGGCGAAAACGAGGCCGCACTGGTGTGTCGGTGATCCGATCGTGTCAACGCGCCCCTCCATTTATTACACTACAAAACTAAGCTACATTCGTCCGTGATGGTGGCGCAACGGCTCGTGTACGAGGACGGGATGGGGCTCGCGGCGTGTGGAGACCTGCTGCTGATCTACTATTTCGACACTCCGACCGTCGCGCACATGAAGCGCGTCGAAGCCTTTGCGCGCGCGCTGATCGCCGAGCTCGGAAGCACCATCATCTACTCGCAGATCATCGCTGACGGCTCTGCGCTGCCTGGCCGCGAGGCGCAGGAGTGGACCGTCGAGATGGGCACGAGGTTGCTCTCGAACATCCGCGGGATCGTCGCGTTTCCGAGAGGAAACTCGTTTCGCTCGATCGCCGTGCGCTCGGTGCTGCGCATGGTCGGGATGCTGCTTCGAACGAAGCAGCGCATCGTCGACTCCGACGGAGAGATGCTCGACGCGATCAACGAGTATCGAAGCGAAAAGACTCCGTCGCGACGGGAGATCACCGTGCTCATTCGCGAGCTCGAGACCGCGCGCATCGGGGCGGAGAGGCCCTTTCGTCGCGCGGTGTCCGCGTAGCGGCTGTCGCTGCGCTGTTATGGGGCGAGCGTCTGCCCGTTCCAGCGGTATTGCACGGGAGAGCGCGTCGCCCAGGGGAGCAGCAAGGGCGAGAATCCCTGCGGAGGACTGTCGCGAAACGGGTAGCTCTGCTCGGTCCATCCCGTCGCTCGGCCCGGAGCGATCGTGAGTCCATTGCCGCGTCCGCGAGAGATTCCGCGGACCTCGTTGACGATCCCGTCGCTGCCCATCCGACGCGCCACCTCTGCCGAGAACACTCGTCCGCGGTGCGCGGGATCAAACGAGTAGACGAGCAAGAAGTCCTTCATCACTTCGAGCTGTTGTCCTCGCACCTGCGTCGTGAGCGGCCGGCGTGCACGAACGAGCGCCTCCATTTGCCCGTCGTCCGTCACGTCCGCGAGGTCCAAGCCCATCACCGTGAAGCCCTCGGGCAGATCGATGCTGTAGTACGAGCGGCCGGACATAAACGCGCGCCCCGCGACGATGATCGTGCGGCCGTACACATGCACGACCTCGGGCTGTCGGTCCTCGGCGACGTTGCCCTCGGCTTGAAAATCAGGCCGCGCGTTGGCGGGCAAATGCGCGCGCTGACGAGCCAGCGCGAGCACGCCGTTGAGGTCCGACGGGACGACGGCGACCGTGGCGCCGGGTGTTCCGCCGGCGGTGGTCTCAGCGCCGGTTTGCGTGGTGACCTGCGCGCCGCCGCGCTGCGGATTGGGCTCGCTGCCGTCGATCTCGAATCGATTGAGCCCCTCCTGCCAGCGGTACGCGACGCTTCGATACTGGCCCCACGCGAGCATCGGCAAGAGCACGCCCGTCTCTTGAACGCGCGGAAAGTTCTGCTCTGTGAACCCCTCGTTGCTTCCGAACACCACTCGAATTCGTGGGCCCTGCTCGTAGGTCGCGCGGTTCACCACGCGTCGCCCCGCGGCCGAGCGCGCGAGCTCGTGCGCGAACACTCGCTCGAGCTGATCGGCTCCGGCGACCGCGGCGTACACGTACAAGATCTCGCGCGTCATGTTGTTGGTGTTCACGCGGGCGCGAATGATCACGTCGAGTCGGCTGTCCCCCGTGACGTCGCGCAGCGCGACCTCGGCGAGGTCCTCCGAGGTCATCACCGGATGCTCGAAGTACGCGTAGCGCGAGCCGCCCGCGATCCCTGGCCCCGCCACCACGCAGTACCGCGGAAACATCACCACGCGCTCGAGCTGCGCGTCGCCCGCGATGTTGCCCGAGCGATCGAGAAAGGGCTCGCTCGTCACGAGGTTCTGCGCCTGGCGAAACTGCGTGATCAGATCGGTCGCGGTCGACACCGTCGATCCGCGCGCGGGCGGGAGCTGCTCGTAGTTGCGCCCGTCGCCTGGGCCCGTCGCCAGCACGCTCTCGATCGCGGGACGCGCGGGGTTGTCCGAGTCGTGATAGGCCACGCGACCGCGGAGCGACGCGAGGTTCGCTCGCAGATCGGGCAACGAAGACCAGGGAATCTGCGCTTCGATCGTGAACCCTCCGCCGCCTGAGAGGTTCTCTTCGACCACGCGCGCCCCAGCGACGGCGCCCGAGCGCGCTCCGCGAAACTCGACGGCGCCCGCGTAGCTGCCGGGCACGCCGGGGTAGATCGCGATGTCGAAGCCCACCGTGCGCGAGCCCGCTCTCGCGCCGAGCGAGACGACGATCGCGTCGTCCACCGGCCGATGCTCGCGGGTGCGCACGATCTGATCGTCGCGAACCTCCGCGGCGACGTAGAGGTACTGGTCGTCCCGCGCGAGCGCGAAGCCCACGCTCGCGTCCGCCTCGCTCATCCAGCGATCTACGCCCGAGACGACTTGCGCGCGCGAGTCCAAGCCGATGAGCTCGGTGAAGCGTCGCCACTCGCCCAGGCGCCCGTCGGGCAGGATGCGAGTCGTCGCGCGATCCACGATCTCGATGGGGATCGTGTCTGCGAAGGCCGAGTTCGAAGCGAGCACAAGCGCGAGCGGCAGTGCCCGGCGCAAAGAGCGTACGGGGCGTCGTCCAGCGTTCACGGCGGTTACGGTAGTACGAAACCGAACGCGATCCGATGCAAAGAACGCAGCTTTTTCTCACCCACGAAGCGGCGCTTCGAACGACACTCCGCGGTTATGACCGAGAGCGCACAAACCATCGTCGTGACTCACCCGCTCGTGCAGCACAAGCTCACGTTGATGCGACGCAAAGAGACCACCGTCGCTGAGTTTCGCAGGCTGCTCAAAGAGATCTCGATGCTGCTCGCCTACGAGGCGACGCGCGACCTGAGCGTGACGCACGTCGAGATCGACACGCCCGTGCAGAAGATGACCAACGCGCCCGTGCTCGACGGAAAGAAGCTCGTGCTCGTCGGCATCCTGCGCGCCGGTCTCGGCATCCTCGACGGGATGCTCGAGATCGTCCCCGCCGCGCGCGTCGGGCACATCGGGATGTACCGCAACCACGAGACGCTCGAGCCCGTGGAGTACTTCTTCAAGGTCCCCGGAAAGCTGCAAGACCGCACGGTGATCGTGTGCGATCCGATGTTGGCCACCGGCAATTCTGCGGTCGCCGCGGTCGATCGACTCAAGCGCAACAAGCCCGGCGCAGTGAAGTTCGTCTGCCTGCTCGCGTGCCCCGAAGGGCTGAAGACCTTTCACGACGCGCACCCCGACGTGCCCGTCGTGACCGCGGCCGTGGACGAGAAGCTCAACGAGAAGGGCTACATCATTCCGGGCCTCGGAGACGCGGGCGATCGCTTGTTCGGAACGCGCTGAGCGGCGCGATCGCTACTCGCCCTGACCGAGCGAGAATCCGCGGGTCCCGTCGAAGAGATACAGGTTCTCGGTCTTGATCGTGTCGACGCCCGCGCGATCGAGCGCGTCGAGCAAGCGCACGATGGCGCCGCGGTCGATCGGTTCGTACGTGGCTTTTCCCTCGGAGATCGAGGCGTCGTTCGAGACGAAGCGGCACCGCCAGTGATCGGTGCAGAACGTCTCGTCGAAGCCGTCGGGCCACACCTTCACGCCGCGGTTGGTGACGAGCTTGAGCCGAAGGATCCCCTTCGTCGCGGCCAAGAGCTTCTCTGCGAGCTGCGAGGGAGCGCTCTGTCCGTCGCACACGAACACATCGACACCGCACAGCTCTCGCCGCGGCTGCGGGCGAAGGTACGGCCGCGACGTGATCGCCTCGCCCGAGGCGGTGTAGGGACGGAGTTGAGTGGGAGTCTTTCCGAGCCGCGCGATGACCGCGTCGGCGAACGCCGCGGTCCCCACGCGCCGCGCTGAGAGCCCGTCGCGAAAGATGTCCGCCGTGTGCTCGCCGTCTTCGAGCGCGCACAGCCACGCGTTTTGAATGCGCTGCGCGTGCTCGGCCATCCCCAAGTGCACGAGCATCATGCACGCCGCGTTGAGCAGCCCGCTCGGGTTGGCCACGTCGAGCCCCGCGATGTCCGGCGCGCTGCCGTGGATCGCTTCGAACATCGCGATGCGATCGCCGACGTTCGCGCTGCCAGCCATTCCGACGCTGCCCGAGAGCTCGGCGGTGACGTCGCTCAGGATGTCTCCGTAGAGGTTCAGCGTGACGACGACGTCGTATCGACCGGGCTGCGTCGCGACGCGCGCGGTGCCGATATCAATGATCTGCACTTCTTGTTGGAGGCCCGGATAGTCCTTTCCGATGCGCCGAAACGTCTCGGCGAACAGGCCGTCCGTCACCTTCATGATGTTGTCTTTCACGAGGCACGTGACCTTCGAGCGGCCGTTGGCGAGCGCGTAGTCGAACGCGTAGCGAATGATCTTCTCGCTGCCCGGAATGCTCACCAGCTTGAGGCACTGAAACACATCGACGCTCTGCCGATGCTCGATGCCCGCGTACAGGTCCTCTTCGTTTTCGCGCACCACCACCACGTCCATGTTCGGGTGCTGCGTGCGCACGAAGGGATGAAAGCTGCGGCACGGGCGCACGTTCGCGAACAGGCCGAGCGTCTTGCGGATCGTGACGTTGAGGCTCTTGTACCCAGAGCCCTGCGGCGTCGTAATGGGCCCCTTGAGCAAGACCGGGTTGCGGCGAAGCACGTCCCACGCGCTCGGCTCGATTCCGCTCGAGTGCCCCGCGAGATACGAGCGCTCGCCGACGGAGATCCTGTCGTACTCGAGCGGGCATCCCGCGGCGTCGAGAATGCGCAGGACCGCGGTGGTGATCTCGGGTCCGATTCCGTCGCCCTCAGCGACGGTGATGCGATGGGTTCGCGATTGGTTCATGGCGTTCGAAGTCTGATGCCGAGACCGCTCGATTCGCTCGAACCACCGATGTAACCAATATAAACATTCGGTTTTGCCGAACTACGTCCAGAGCAGCGGAGCGATCCCCGGTCGCTCGCGCGCCGAGAGCGCGCGGCCAGCGGCGCCAGTGCCCCACGCGAGGACCGAGGACTTGGGCAGGCGAGCGTCGTCGGTCTTGGTGAGCGCTTGCACTTGGATCACGACGGCGTCGAGCGACGCGGACGCGAGCGCGTACAGCTCTTCGACCGCCGAAGGCGTGGCGAGCAAGGACTCGAGCGGCTGGCTCTTGGACGGCGCGATGGCGCCGAGGTCGAGCAAGAGCGAGAGGCTCCAGCGATCGGGCGGGCTGATCGACTCGGATTGCGCGATGAAGGGCAGCCCGGCGAGCGAGAAGAGCGGCGCGAGCGAGTGCGCGAGGCTCGCGTAGCGCACGTCAGCGGCGGTCATCGGACGATCGGCGCTCACGCGGGTGCGGTCTTCGAAGGCGCCCATCGTCGCGCGCATCGACTCGCGAAAGAGCGCGTCGAACGCGACGTTCTTGGGCACGAAATTGCGCACTGGCGCTCGCGCGTTGTCGACGATCGAGGCGCCGAGCCGACGGGCGCCGGACTCGTCCTTGGGGATGTTGGGCACCACCGCGCGCAGCCGCGCGAGGGCGTCGTCGAGCCCTTCTGCGGGCGCTCCTTCGCTCGCGGCGAAGGCGAGCTCGAGCGCGGCGCGGTCCAGCGCTTCGAGCGCCTCCGCGTCGACGCGCAGCGGGTCCTTCTCTTTGCCGTTGGAGAAGTGGCCGTTGACGAACATGCCGTACGCGACGGTGAGCGTGCCCGCTTCGGAGCCGAGGAGCGCTCCGGTGCGGGTGCGCGTGCGCCACGTGGGGCCGCAGTGGAAGTCGAGCAGCGAAGCGACGACGCAGAGGTCGGCGAGCGCGCGCGCGCGCTCGAGGTCGCTCACGGCGAGCGCGTCGAATCGGCCGTGCAGCGCGGACAAGCGATCGTATCCGTCGGCGTCGAGGCGGCCGAGCGGACCGTAGAACGGCAGGCGAAACTGCGGTGATTTGCGCACGATCGCCGTCGCTGCCATGCGCGCGGCGACCGAGAGCTTCGCTTCGTGCACGGCCCAGTGCTTCGAGGGCTCGAGCCGAACGCGCTCGTAGACTTCGCCGATCACGCGCGCGAGCGAACCAGAGCGGTGCACTTGCCAGAAGGGAAACTCCGGCGTCTTGCTCTTCTCAGCCATGGCGAGCGTTATACGCGCACCCGCCGCGCGGCGCGCGATCAGATCCGGACGCGGATCGTGCGAGCCACCATGGGCGTCATCACGGCCCACGACGGAAACTGCCGCGCGACGCGGAGCATCGCCTCGTCGGGAAGAAAGCTCGTCGCGATGACCTCGAGCTCGACGGGCGACGCTCCGCGGACCTCGAGCTCGACCTCTTCGCCTTCGGGGCCGACGCCCTGAAAGTACGCGGTGGGGCGGTTTCCTGCGAATTCGTTGACGGCGAGGCTGCGTCCGAGCGACCAGCGCGCGAGGCGATCGCGCTCGACGAACAGTCGCAGCTGCGTCGTCGCCGTGCGCAATCGCAGGCGGACGGTGCGCGTCGCGCCGGGGTTGGCGGTGCTCGAGAGGACCTCGACGGACGGAGGCGCGAACGAAGGCGAAGGCGCGGCGACCTCGTGCGTGGGCGCGGGCATGAACACCTCGAACAACGGCCATTGTCGCTGCACGGGGCGCGCGTCACGGACCGATCGCAGGACAGGATCGAACGGCAGCGCGTCGATCGCGCGCAGCAGCACTGCGCTGCGCCCGCCTTCTTCTCCGTGAACGACGAACACCCGACGCGGGCGCTCGTGGGTGAAGGGCTCTCGCGCCGCGCTCGCGCCGAGGCCGAGCAGCGCGAGCAGCGCGAAGGCGAGCGACGCGCGACCGTGCGCTCCGACGGCGTGCGCAGCGATCATCGCGCCCGCCGAAGCCGCGGCCACGAACGAGGCGACGAGCGCCGCGAGCATCGGATCGGCCGCGGTCGGCAGCGGCAAGAACGCGACCTCGGCGCACATGGTCCTGAGCACCGGCGCAAACGACGCGAGCGTCATCGCTCCGGGGATCGCGCCGGCCACCGCGAGCGCGAACAACGCGTCGCGCGTCCTCGGCTTGAACACCGCGACGATCAGCGAGAGCGCGAGGCCCGCGGTCCACGCGAGCGGGATGTACGCGCTGCGAGCGCCGCGCGCGGCAGAGAGCGCGAGCAACGATGACCAACCGACGAGCGCGACGAGCCACACGGCCAGCGTCGGATCGACGCCGCGCGCGCGCAGACGCGACGAGAGGCGTCGGTGCACGGCGAGCATCGCGGCGAGCGCAGGGGCGACGAACGCGGGGATGGTCACCCACGGCGCGGAGTACCAGCCGTGCGGTCGACGGAGCACGAACGCGAGCACGAGCCCTGCGCACACCGCAGCGAGCACCGCCGCGGCGAGTGCCAACACACAATACGCAGCGGCCGTCGCGAGCGTGCCCACAGAGAGCGCGCTCTGGCGGCGGGCGAAGGCGATCGAGCCGGCCGAGAGCACGAGCACGAGCGCCGCGAGCAGCGCCGCGGTCGTCGAGGTGTACCGCACGACGAACAGGCCGAGGACGTCGAAGTAGGTCATCCTTCGAGTGTCGTTTCCCGTGGGCAACGGGCGGCCGTTCGCGAGTTCGCGCGTGACGGCGAGCGCGGTCTGCCCGAGGTGTTGCAGCGTTCCGGGCTGCAGTCGATCCGAGCGATCACGAGAGGTGTGGGCGGCCCAGAGATCGCCGATCCCCGCGAGCGAGAGGCCTGGCTTGTCGCCGTCGCGGAGCGGTCGAAAGTCACCGTCGTGCGAAAGCGCTCCGCTCTCCATCAGGTCGAGCACGACCGAGCTCGCCTGCGGCCTCGGCGCGACGCGCGCGTATGCCTCGACCAGTTCGGGGTTGCCCGGCCCCGCGTAGAGCAGCGTCGCCGCGCCGCCCGGGCTCCCGTCGATGTACACGTACGCGCGAACGTCGCGCGCCAGCGGATGATTGCGCACGAAGCCGTCCGCGCCGAACAGACCGTACTCCTCGCCGCCGTTCGCGAGGACGATCACCGAGCGCTCGAGCATGGGTCCGGCGGCGAGCGCGCGAAGCGCCTCGATGATCGCAGCGACGCCGAGCGCGTCGTCGCCCGCTCCGTCAGAGTCTCCGAGGGTGTCGAAATGCGCGTCGAGCAAGATCGCGTCCCTCGTTCGTCCGGGCAATCGCGCGACGACGTTGGTCACGTGATAGCGAAGCAGCGGGTACGGATACGGAGTGTTTTCGTAGAAGCGCTGGTCGCTCACGCGTTGGATCTCGACCTCGACGCGCGGGATCGCTCTGAGCTGCGAGGCGAGGTACTGCGCCGCGCGCTCGGCGCCGTCGCTTCCGGTGGGGCGGACGCCGATCGAGTCCGCCAACATCGTGACGATCGGCCGCGCCCTCGCCTCGGAGAACTGCGTTGAAGGAGCGTCGAGCCCGAGCGGAGCGATCGGCTGATTGGCGACGAACGCGGCGATCACGACCAGAGAGAACGCGGCGATCAACGTGAGCCAACGAAGTGCGAGCGAGGGACGTTCGGTCATCGCGCGCGGTCATCGCAAGCCGCGCGCCGACGCGCTCGATCCGTGAAAGCTCCGACGATGGCCGCGACCGAACGCGCGGCAGCGAGGGGGGTGTCCCAGGGTGACGTCACAGTGTGACGGCGGTCGTGCGGCTCGGTGGGGTACGATCTCGATCCCGATTTGAACGACGATCTGCTCTCGTCCACCGTCTCTCGAATGCGCGTCGACTCCGTGGCGAGCGGAGCGGTTCGCGCGCGATGGACGGTGGTGTTTCCGCGAGAGCTGGCCGCGGTGTTCGAGCTCGGCCGCGCGCGTGTGGTCGTCGGACGAGGAGGCGACGTGCGCCTGTTGCACAAGACGGTCTCTCGCGCGCACGCGGCGATCGAATGGGACGAGGCCGTGGGCGCGCACCGCGTCGAGGACCTCGGCAGCCACAACGGAACCAGCGTCGATGGCCAGCGTATTCACAGTCCGATCGCGATTCGATCGCCCGCGGTCCTGCGCCTGGGCGACGTCCTCGCCGTGTACGAGAGGATCGAGCACGAGCCGAGCGACGCGCACGAGCGCGCGGTGTTCGGGCGAGCGGCGTGCCTCTTCGAGCTGCGCGCGGCGATCAGCGAGGCCGCGCGCGACGACGCGCCGACGCTGATCCTCGGCGAGACCGGGAGCGGCAAAGAGCGCGTGGCCCGAGCGATCCACGAGGCCTCTCGGCGAGGCGGTCGATGGATCGCGGTCAACTGCGCGGCGATCGCTCCGCAGCTGGTCGAGAGCCAGCTCTTTGGCCACAGCAAGGGCGCGTTCACCGGCGCGACCGAGGCGCGCGAAGGGCTGTTTCGCGCGGCCCACGACGGGACGATCCTGCTCGACGAGATCGGCGAGCTTCCCGAACAACTGCAGTCGAAGCTGCTTCGCGTCATCGAAGAGCGCGAGGTCTTGCCGGTGGGCAGCGCCGCGCCCGTTCGGACGACGGCGAAGGTCATCGCGGCGACGCACCGCGACCTGCGGGCGGCGGTCGCGGCGGGGTCGTTTCGCGAGGATTTGTACGGGAGAATCGCGCTGCGAGAGCTGGTCGTTCCGCCGCTGCGGGCGCGGCGCGTGGACGTGCTCGACTGGCTCGATCGATTCAGCCCATCGGCGCCGTTCGAGCTCAGCGCTGACGCCGCAGAGCGAGCGCTGTGCGCGCGATGGCCGCTCAATCTTCGCGCGGTCGACCGGCTCGCGCGGCTGTTGTCCGCGCGGACGGGCGCGACCGTGGCGCTCGCGGACCTTCCTCCGTGGATCGACGGAGAGCTCGCGCGCGGCGATCAAACAGCGCGAGAGACCGCAGCGCCGACGCAGCGCCCGACGCCGACGAGAGAAGAGTTCGTCGCGGCGTACGAAGCGCATCACGGCAGCGTGCGCGCGCTCGCGAAGCACTTCGATCGGGACCGAAAGCAGATCTACCGCTGGCTCGAGGCGTTCGGGCTGCGCGACGAGCGCTGAGCGCGTTCGGTGTTCGCCCAGCGCGCGATCAGGACCATCGCCATCGCGAACGGACCGACGCGCGAGAGCCAGGGCGCGGACGAGGGCCACAGCAACACGAGCGCGCCTGAAGCGAACGAGAGCGCGGCGACCCGCAAGAACAACGAGTGCAGCCCGAGGCCCAAGCCAAAGAGGCACGCGCCCGCCCAGAGAAAGGTCGACGCGACGTTGTGCGCCTCGCTCGCGGCGAAGCGCTGGGCAGAGAACTCGACGACGACCGAGGTGTAATAGAGCGCCGCCAGCGCGGCGAGCACGCGACGGGAGGTGCGCGTGGCGAGCAAGCGCGCTCGAAATCGCGCGACGATGATCGCGGCGATCGCCGCAGAGAACACGATCCAGAGCAGGACCAGTCGCCCGTCTTGCGGAGCGCGTGCGCGCGTCGTGCCCGGCGGTTCGAGCCACAGACCGAGCGCGAGCTGAATCGAGACGACCGCTGCGACGAGCGCCGCGCGAGGCTTGTTCGAGTGCCGCAGGTCGGCGTCGGGATCGTCCGGCCACTGCTCGAGCAACGCGCGCAACGACGAGAAGCGCCGGGTCGGGTCGGGGTCGAGACCGCGGCGCACGCACGCGTAGAGCCACTCAGGAATCTCTGGATTTTTGCAGTGTTCAGCGAGCCCTCGGCGCGCGAGTCGAAGCTGCTCTTCCACAGACGACGCGCGAAACGGCCGCTCGCCGATCAGCGCCTCGTGCAGCGCGACGCAGAACGCGTATTGGTCCGAGCGCGCGTCAGAGGGCGCGCCGTCGAACAGCTCGGGAGCCATGTACGCGGGGGTTCCGGCGGGCGGCGAAGACGCGCGCGAGCGCTGAGGGTCTTCGTGGCGAGCGAGGCCGAAGTCCGCCACGCGCACGCGGTGGTCGTCGCCGACGAGCACGTTGTCGAGCTTGAAGTCACGGTGCACCACGCCCGCTTCGTGCGCCGCGGCGAGCCCGCGCGCGGCGCGCGCGAAGACCGCGACGATCTCGGTCCATCGCCGGCGAGCGAGAGAGAGCCACTCGCGGAGCGTGCAGCCCGCGACCAACTCGAGCGCGACGAACACCCGCTCGCCGACGCGCCCCGCGTCGAACACGGTCACGATGTTCTCGTGTGAGAGGCGCCCAAGCGTGCGCGCCTCTTCGAGCAGTCGCTCTTCGCGCGCCTCTGTGATCGAGCGAGGGTGCAGCACCTTGAGCGCGACGCGGCGATCGAGCTCGGTGTCGTACGCGCGGTACACAACCGCGCTCGCCCCCTCGCCCGCGACGTCGAGCACAATGTAGCGCCCGACGCTGTCGCCGCGGGCCAGCGCTCGCCCCGCGGTCGAAGGACGATCGCGCACCGAACTTGATTGCGTGTGCTCACCCTCGTCGCTCGCGTGCATGCTGGGGCGCTCGACGATATCCGCGAACCGCGCGGGTGAGCTACGTCGCCGGCGGCGGCGGCGATGCGCGGTACAATCCCCGTCGTGTACCGGGCACCGGACGAGGGAGCGCCGACGAAGGCAGAGCGAAGACAGACCGTCTCGATCGCGAGGCTGCTCGCGGGTTACGCGGGGCTGATCGCGCTCGACATCGAGTCGCTCGCGCTCTACGCCGGGACGGTGTACGGGCTCGTCGGCTCGAACGGCGCGGGAAAGTCCACGCTCTTGCGCACGCTCGCCGGGCTACAGCGGCCCATTCGCGGGGCGATCGACGTGTGCGGCGAGCGCTTGTACACGGCGGGGCTCGGGCTGATCGACGCGGTCGGATGGATGCCCGACAACGCGCCGCTTCGGGGCAACAGCAGCGTCCGCGACACGCTGTCGCAGTCCGTCGAGCGCGGCGCGGCGAGCCAGATCGACGCGATCTGTCAGCGCGTGGGGGTCGCGAGGCTGCTCGACCGGCAGTGCGCTGAGCTGAGCCTCGGACAGAAGCAGCGCGTCTCGCTCGCGCGATTGCTGCTCGGACGACACTCGCTCTTGCTGCTCGACGAGCCGACGAACGGGGTGGACCCCGAAGGCCGAGAGCTGCTCGCGATCTTGTTGCGCGAGCGCGCTCGGCAGGGCGACACGGTGATCGTCTCGAGCCACGCGCTGCGCGAGCTCGAGGCGTTTTGCGACGAGTTCGTCTTGCTCGATCGGGGTCGTCTGCACGGCGCAGGAAAGCCGTCGGAGATCCTCTCGGGCACCGACGCGATCCGCGTGCGCGCGCGCTGGCTGGTCTCGCGCAGCGTCGAAGCGCACGAGAGCGGGGCGCCCTCGCTGCAGGACGCGACGAACCGGGCGCGGCGAGCGATCGCGAAGATCGAGGGAGCGACCGTGGTTCGCGCTGATGAAGACGGGCTCGAGCTCTCGTTGCCCGATCGCGCCGAGGCGCATCGCGCGGCGTTGCGGGCGTTGATGGACGACGGCCTGCCGCTGCTATCGTTCGAACCACAGCGATCGTCGCTCGCCGACGCGTACGCGCGCGTCGCAAAGGAACGGTGAAATGAGTTCAGACACCGCACGTTCGATCCGGCTCATCCGCGACAAGATCTCGATCGTCCACGCCTCGCTCGGCTGGCTCGCGCTGTCCGTGGTGATCCCGCTGGCGTTCAAGACGATGCCGGTCGCCGATCAATCCGACGCGTTCATGATGGCGTGGGTGATGGTGGCCGTCGTGGCCTCGGTGGTGGGCCCGATTCAGTGCGCCGCCGCGCTGGCGACCGATCGCAACTCGGGGTTCATCGCGTTCGAGCAGCAGCGAACGAGGCGGTCGGTCTTCGCGCTGGTGAGAGAGTACGCGCTCAACGCGCAGCGGTTCTTCGTGACCGCGCCGCTCGTGACCGCGCCCATGTTCTGGTGGGTGACGCGAGGCCAGACCGAGCGCGCGGTGCACTGGTATCCGTTCGTCGTGTTCGCCGCGCAGATCGTCGCCACAGTCGCTGCGATCGCGGTGGCGTCGACCGTGGATCGCAGAGACGCTCCGAGTTCGACCACAGGGCTCTCGGTGCTCGCCGTCGCGGGCGCGCTCGGCGCAGGAGCCTTCGCGCTCTCATTGGCCACGCGCCCCGTCGCGCCCACGCTCGCGCCGCTCGCGCTCGTCGCGGTCTCGACCATCGCGCTCGCAGCGGGCGCTGCGAGAAAGCTCTACGACGACGAGGCTCCCTTCTTCTCGGTGGGGATCGCGATCGCGACGCAGACCGCGGTGGTCTGCGCGATGGTTCCGCTGCTCGTGGGCTCGCGCGTCGTCGAAGACGGGCCGCTCGTGTTGCGCGCAGCCTTCGTGTTCGCGTGGGTGATCGCAGCGTTGGCGCGCAGCCGAGCGACGGACGGCGCGCAGGACCTCGTGCGATGGAGCCTCGACAGCGAACGACGCGCGCTCGATCCGCGCGATCCTCGCCGCGCCATCGTGCTCAGCGCCGCGCTCAGCGCGATCTGCGCGGTCGCCCTCGTGGTCGCGCCCGCGATGGACACACAGACGATCGGGACGTTCGTCCTCGGCGCGGCGATCGTCGTCGGAGGCGCGGCGCACTCGGTCGTGAGGCGCGCTCGTCAGGCGAGTCGTTGGCAGCCGGTCTTCATCACCGCGGCCATCATGCTCGTCCTTTGGACGATCGTCGCGACGGCGATCGAGGATCGCTCGGCGCTCTATCTGTCGTGCCCGACGCTGCTCGCCGACCGCAGCGCAGTGAGCACGGGCGCCTTCGTCGCGCGCGCGTCGATCGTCGCGGCGCTGGTCGCGGGTCTTTTGCTCTGGGCGCAGCGATCGTTCGCGCTCGCGACGCGCGCGTCGCGGGCGGCGTAGGGGATCGTCGCACGCGCGGATTCCTTGGTATTACACTGAGAAATCGAAGCGCGCGCGGATCGATGGGACAACGGGGTGCGGTAGGCTGCGAGGCATGATGACCTCGCGTCGCTCGTGCTTGTTCTTCGCGGTGATGCTCGCGCGCTGCGCGCCCGCGTCGTCTCCTGCGCCCAACGACGGAGCGTCCAGCGCAAACGACGCGGCGAGCAGCACGCCGATGCCCTTCGGCGAAGAGCACGTCGGCGAGTACCACCTCGGCCCGGTCGAGTGGACGGGCTCGTTCAACAACGCGTGCTCTCCGTACCCCGCGCCGGTGCAGCAGATCGAAGGAGCTATGCTCGCTGGCCTCTCGAACGAGGTCGCCGCGAACGGGAGCTTCTGCGACGCGTGCATCACGATCACGACCGACCAGGGTCGCAGCGTGACGGCGCGCGTGGTGACGTACGGAGTGACGCAGGCGCCGGGCAACATCGACGTGAGTCAGGCTGCGTTCAACGTGCTGCACGCGAACGAGCCCGTGCGACGCATGCGCTGGAGGCTCACGCGCTGTCCGGGCAACGACCCGATCCATTTGCAGTTTCAAACGGGAGCGAACCCGTGGTGGACGAGCCTGTGGGTTCGCGCGCCGAGCGTGGCGGTCGAGCGCGTCGAAGTGCGCAGCGCCAATCACAGCAGCTGGTTCGCGATGCGGCGCGGCGGCGACGGGACGTTCAACGACGACGGAGGCTTCGGCGAGGGGCCGTTTACCCTGCGAATCACCGGGAAGAACGGCGCCACCGTCGAGGTCGCTCGCCCCGGGTTCACCGCGGGTGAGCTCGTTCGAACCGAGGTCAACCTCCCGTAGTCGCGCGTTCGCGGCGGACGAGCGCCACGAGCGGCGCTTCGTCGCCGAGCGTGTAGCCGTCGCGATCGGTGAGCCAACGACGCGGGCGCGACGGGTCGCGCTCGATCTTGAGACGGAGCTTTCGCACCGCGACCTCGATGCGCTTGTCGTCGCGCAGGCGATGGTAGTCGCGCACGCCCCACACGCGCTCGGCGAGCACGCGCTTGGTCGCCGCGCGCTCTCGCGCGAGCAGCTCGATCATCGACGCGGTCTGCTCGGATCTCGAGAGGTCCAACTCTGCCTCTTCGCCGACGCGCAGCGTCGCTCGGTGCGCGTCGAGCGTCCACGCCTCGCGGCCGAGCCGCTCGACCGCCGGCTGAACGATGTACTGGTGCTCGGGCCATCGAGCGCAGATCCCCTCGATCGCGGCGAGCTGCCATCGATCGGCGTTGTGCTTTGCGCCGAGCAACGCGAGCACGAGCACCGCGAGCTCGGCGTCCGCGTCGTGCAGCGCCATCCAATGCGACGGCGGAGGAGGCTCGGGGGCCGCGCAGAGCTCACAGAAGCGGGCCCACGCTCCCGCGCGGCGCGACGGCATCTCCGCGGCGAGCTCGACGAAGGTCTCGCGGTGCCGACTGAGCCGCGCGTCGTCCCGCATGCACGCCGCGAGCACCGCGCCGTTGCGCTCGATCGCGAAGAACGACCGCACGAGCCCCGCGCGCTGCGCGATCGCCCTGGCCTCGTCGACCGAACGCGCCGCGGACAGAAGGTCTCCTTCGAGCGCCGCGAGCTGGGCCTCGCACGAGTGGGCCAGGACCATCGTGCGAAGATCGCGGCGGTCGACGCTCGCCGTCACGAACGGAGGATCGAGCTCGCGCTGATCCCGCAGCCGCTCGCGGCGCCAGCGATTGAACACCGCGCCGCTGTTGATCGCGGGGCGGTCGATGCGAGGGATGCCAGCGATTCCGCAGGTGGCGAGCTCGTCGGCGAGCGCGTCGACCAGGGCGAGCGTCTGTCGATCTTCGCTCGCGGCGAGCGTCTGCGAGAGCGTGTTGAGCCGCTCGACGGTGCCCTCCCACAGGCCGCGATCGATCGCCGTCGCGATCGCGACGAACTCCAAGATCGGCGCGAGATAGCCGTTCGCCGCCCACTCGAGCGCGAGCTGCTCGTGCAGCGCTTGCACGCGGTCGAGCCGCCCGGACTCGAGCTCGAGCTGCAGCCACGCGAGCAGCGTGCTCCATCGATCGTAGCTCTGCCCCGCGTCGATTCGCGCGAGCAAGGTCCGCGCGTCGCGCACCCTGCCGAGCAGCCCCGCCGCGTACACGAGCTGCAGCGCGATCGCGCGATCGACCTGCGGAATCTCTGGCGCCTCGCACCATCGATCGACGATCTGCGACGCCAGGTCGGGCCGCGCCGCGAGCGCGTACCCTCGGCAGAGATACGAGTCGACCGCGAACCGCTGCCGGTCGAGCACGGGCTCGAGCCTCTCGGCGAGCGCGAGCGCGCGCAGAAGGTCTCCCTGCACCGCGACGGTGGTGGCGCTCATCAGCGCGAGGTCGAACCGGCGCTCGGCGCTCGCGAACGCGAGGCTCTCGTCACACACGCGCGCCGCGTCGTTCATGCGGCCGATGCGAAAGAGCGCCGTCGCGAAATCGCGCCTCGCCTCGACGTCGCTCGGCTCGGGCTCGACGATCAGCTCGAGCAGCGCGGGTGACGGATACTGCGTCAGCGCGCGCAGCAGCCAACGTCTGGCGCGCCGGTGATCGACGGGCTCGAGCAGGGTGGCGAGCGATCGCGCGAGGCCCGCGTCGAGCAGCGCGGCGCCGCGACGATCCACGGCGTCGAGCGCCCGCGGCTGCGCCTGCGTAGCCAGCAAGAGCCGCATCGCCTCGAGCCAGAGCGCGGGCTGATCGCTGCGCAGCAGCTCGTCCGAGAGTCGATCGCGCAGCGCATCGTCGAGCGGTGGAGGTGCGCCGAGCAACGCGCGCGCTTCATCGTGAAGGCGCACTCCGCGCGCGGTTCGCTCGAGCAGCGCGCGCGCGTCGATCCGCGAGAGCTGCGCGTCTGCGTCGCCGACGAGCGCGTCGAGCAGCGAACGCGAGACCGGGTGCGAGAGCCACTGCAGCGCGCACAGCAGCGAGAGCCCCTCGCCGCGCGCGAGCGGCGGGGCCTGAACCTCGTCCGCGATCGCCCCCGAGAGCAAGAGACGGAGCCGCAGCGGAGAGCCCGCGGCCGCCCGCGAGAGCCGCGCGCGATCCTCGCTGTCGAGCGCAGGGTTGATTTCGTGTGCGAGCTCGTCGAGCTCGTCCGAGCTCAGGCTCTGCAGCGAGAGCAAGACGCGATCCGGTCCCGGCGCGGGCGCGACCCGCGAGAGCAGAAGCCAGCGCGACTCGATCGCGTACCGCTCGACCACGCTATAGAGCGCGTCGCGCTCGTCGGCGTCGAGCTCGTGCGCGTCGTCGATGACGATCACGAGTCGCTGTGATTCAGCCAGCAAAAACAGTGACGAGACGCTCATGTTGCGCTCTTCCACCCCGAGCGCGGCGCACATCGCGCGCACCAGGCCCGTGTTGGATCGGGCGGCGACCCAGCGCACGCGCTCGAGCCAGGACGAGAAGGCGTGGTGCAGGACCGTGAGGGCGAGCGAGGTCTTTCCGAGTCCGCCGGGGCCGCAGACGGTCACCGAGCGATGGCGGTTGAGCAGGACCGCGAGGCGTCGACGATCCTGCTCTCGACCGACGAACACCGACGGAGGCGCTGGGACGCGCCCTTCGAGCGACAACACCATCGAGTTCGACCACCGCGCGACGGGCGCTGTCAATTCGTCCCCGCGCCCGAGCGGTAACCCGAGCTAACCCCGAGCGCCCGTGAGCGCGTCGCGTCTGCTCTCTACAGTCCGCGGCGAAGACACCATGGCGTATCGATTTCAGCTCATGATTTCTGCGGCGATCGCGCTCTCGGCGTGCGCGGACGTCGTCCTCGTCGCCGAGCGCGACGCCCGATCGCTCGACGACGCGACGTCGATCGACGACCGGTCGCTGCAACCCTCGGACGTTGCATCTTCGGACGCGACCGCGCGCGACCACGAGCCCCCGAGCGACGGAGCCTCGCTCGACGCGAGCAGCATCGACGCGCGCGTCCCCGACGGCAGCAGCGCTGATGGCAGCGTCGACAGCGGCGCGCGCTGCGCTCGATACGGCTTCGTGTGCGACGCCAGCGCGCCGTGTTGCGACGGGACGAGCTGCCAGCGCGGCGTGTGCGCGCCGACGAACTACTGCATTCCCTCGGGGTCGTTTTGCACTTCGGCCGCTGGCGGCTGTTGCGCGGGACTCGCGTGCCAATCGAACGCGTGCCGCCCGACCACGCCGAGCTGCGCCTCGCTCGGCGCGGCGTGCTCTGCCACCAACCCCTGCTGCGGCGCGGCGCGATGCACGGGCGGCCGGTGCCAAGACTGCGCTCCGAACCGCGCGGACTGCACGACGGACTCGCAGTGTTGCTCGGGCTATTGCCGCGCGGGCTTCTGCGACACGCGCCCGAGCGCGAGCGCCTGCCTCACCATTGATCGCAGCCAGAGCATCTCGTGCAACTCGGTCTCCGAGTGCTGCACAGACAGCGACCGTTGCATCTACACGCGCGGCAGCGAGCGGTGCTGTCGCGCCATCGGAAGCACGTGCCGCTCGACCCTCGACTGCTGCGGAGCCACGCGCTGCGTGAGCGGTCGCTGTCAGGCGCGCGCGCTCGGAGAGAGCTGCGAGAACCACAGCGATTGCACGAGCGGGATGTGCGCCAACGATCGCTGCAGCGCGACCGCGTGCGTGCCCGAGGGGACCGATTGCTGGGGCGCAGGTCGCGGTTGCTGCCCGGGCTACATGTGCTTCGGCGGGCTGTGTCGCATCGACACGGTCTCGGGACGGCTCTGCAAGAACGTCGGAGCGACGTGCACGCGCAGCGAAGAGTGCTGCTTTCCGGGCAACTGCTCGGCGAGCGGGCGCTGCGAAGACTCGATCTCTTGCGGGATCGGCGGCGAGCGATGCACGTCATCGAGCCAGTGCTGCTCGGGGACGTGCACAGGCGGCACGTGCACGACGCTCGTCGCGTGCGGAGCCGCTGGAGATCACTGCGGCGCGGGTCTCGGCGGTTGTTGCGCGGGCCTCTCGTGCATCGCAGGGACGTGCGCGACGCCCACCCCTCCGCCGACGTGCTCGGCCGAGGGAGCGAGCTGCTCGTCGCAGCCGTGCTGCGCGGGCCTCGGCTGCGCGAGCGGGACGTGTCGCGCCGTGAGCGCGTGCTCGACCGAGGGCGCATCGTGCAGCGCGACGCAGCCGTGCTGCTCGGGCTCGTGCCAATCGGGCCGGTGCGCGGCGAGCTCGAGCGGCGGTTGCCGCGGTGATTTCTCGATCACGGTGCTCCCGTTCTCGGGCTCGATCGCGAACCTCGGCGCGGCGTGCGCGACGCCGACGAGCCCGCGCAACTGCCCGCGCGGCGAGGGAATCCTCTTCGGCGACACGAACACCTGCACGTGCACCCTTTCGTGTGCACAAATCGAAGTCGTCGACGGCTCGACGCGACGAAGCGCTCGCCCTGGGGAGAACTGCACGCCCGACGGCAGCTTCGTGTGCGCGACAATTCGCTCTACGACCAGCGGTGACGGCGGTGAGTTCTGCGTCGCGCGCTCCGCCAACATCTGCGCGCCCTAGATCAAAGCTCGGTCGAAACGACGACACGCCACGAGCAATCTATCTGGACATTTCCAAGAGATTCTCGTCGCGCGCCACCCGCCGAGGGCGAAGCCGCTGAAGACCACTTCAGTCCGTGCAACGAGCGTCGGTGCCGTTCACGACGCAGAGGCTGCGCCACACGGACGAGCACGGGATGCGACGCCAACGACCGTCGATGCACGTGACCAGCGTCGCTCCGTCGCAGCGATCCGGCGACGACGACGAGCACTCGTTGACCGTCGGAACGCAGCTTCCTCGGCCCGCATCGCCGACTTCGCAGCGCCCTCCCCGGCTCGTGCAGTCCATCTCGAGCTCTGGCAACCCCGGCTCGAGGCACTGGTGCAGCACCGAGCCGACGCAGTGCGCGACGGACGAACCCGTGCAAACAGCGCGACCTCCAGCGGTGGGCGCGCACTCTGCCTGAGCGCCTGCGTCGCCGACCATTTGGCACGTTCCGCCTCCCGGCCACTGCGAGCAATCGAGCTGCGTCTGGTAGGTGCCCGCGCCCGAGCACTGCAACCTCCGTGGGCCGTCGCAGCGCGTGTACGAGGTGCTGCACATCGCGCCGGTCGAGCAGGTCGCTCGCGCGTTCGAGATGCGGCACTGCAAGCCAAACGCAGCGCAGTCGACGGCGGACGAGGCCCAGCTGGCGGTGGTCGGACACGTGATCGCGACGTTTCCGTCGCAGCTCGCGGACGGGTGCTGATCGCAGTACGTCGGACCGTGAGAGAGCGTCGCGCAGTTGAGGTAGTCCCTGCAGTTGTTCTGGGACAACGCGCACTGAATGCGGTTGATGATCGCGCCCGTTCCCGATGCGGCGAACGGCACGAGCGCCGGGTCTGCGAAGTAGCGAACCACGTTCACGCACGACGCGATGGAGATGGACGACGAGGACTCTTCGCAGCTCACGAGCACCGCGCACGCACGGGTGAGCGCCTCGGTGTCATCGACGATCGAGGCGTCGCTGCTGTCTCGCATCGCGCCGACGTCGGACACACTCTGCACGTCCCCTGCATCGCCTGCGTCCGACGGCGTCGGCGGGACAGAGCAACGACTCTGCATCGACGCGAGAATCGCTGCGAAAAACCAAGAGGCTGAACGAATCGAAGTCCTGCTCATGCTCCGTCAGCAACGCAAGCTCGATGCCCGCTCCGGTCGGTGTGATCACTCAACGAACAGAGAAAGTCCGCCCTGCGCAGCGCGCCTCTGCGCTGTGGCGTTTGCGTCGAGCCCGTTCTGGTCCGGCGAGCGCCCACGAGCGCGCGGCGCGCGCTGGCTGAGCTTCGCGGCGACGAGCTCCGCGGGGGCGGCGGCTCTGCGCGAGCGTCGGCGGTGCTGCCGCGCCACACCCCCCCGATCGCCGAGGCGCCCTCTGGCTCGAACGCCTCGAGGAATCGCTGGTGCTCGAACGAGAACCGACTCGCATCCGATCCGCTCACCGACGTCCAAGTCCGTCCATCCGCAGCGAACTTACGGCCGGTCGCGCAACCATCGGGCGGGCGTCCCTTGAAGCCCCCCGTTGCGCCGTGCTACCTCGCAACGCGGAAATTTCCAGATGTTCGAAGCGCTTGCAAAGGGGTTTCGCGCCGCTCGTGAGAAGCTCACGGGAGTCGCCGAGTTGTCCGAAGACAACATTCAAGGTGCCCTCCAGGACGTGCGGCGATCGCTCTTGGAGGCCGACGTCGAGCTCGGCGTCGCCAAGCGCTTCCTCGCTCGCGTGAAGGAGCAGGCGCTCGGCCAGACCGTCGCGCTGCGCGCGCAGCACGAAGGCAAGAAGGTCAACCTCACGGCCGCCGATCACTTCATCAAGATCTGCTCGGACGAGATGGTTCGGCTGATGTCCGACGAAGCCGGTCAGGACATTCACGAAGCCCCCAAGGGCCAGCCCACCATCATCATGATGGTCGGTCTGCAAGGGCAAGGTAAGACGACGACCAGCGCCAAGCTCGCGCGCATGTACTCGCGGCAGGGCAAGAAGGTGCTGCTCGTCGCAGCGGACCTTCAGCGCCCGGCGGCCGTCGAGCAGCTCGAGATCCTCGGCAAGAAGGTCGATGTGCCCGTGCTCAAGCCGGCGCGCATGGACCTCTCGCCCGTCGAAGTGTGCAAGCAGGGCCTCGCTGTCGCGAAGGTGCAGAAGCGCGACATCGTGATCTTCGACACCGCCGGCCGCCTCGCCGTCGACGAGAAGCTCATGCAAGAGCTCGCGGACATCAAGCGCGAGACCGCGCCGCAGAACATCCTGCTCGTGTCCAACGCGGCCGCAGGACAGAACACGCTCGCGACGGCCACGGCGTTTCACGAGCGACTCGGGCTCACCGGCGCGGTGATGACCATGCTCGACGGCGACGCGCGCGGCGGCGGAGCGCTCTCGATCCGCGAGGTCACCGGCGTCCCGATCAAGTTCGTCGGAACGGGCGAGCACATGGATCGGTTGGAGCCCTTCCGCCCGGACGGAATGGCCTCGCGCATCCTCGGCTTCGGCGACGTGATGGGCCTCTACAACGACTTCAAGAACGTCGTTGACGAGAAAGAAGCCGCTGAAAACGCGATGCGCATGCTTCGCGATCAGTTCACGTTCGACGACTTTCTTCAGCAGATCGGCACCATCCGAAAGATGGGCCCGTTGAAGGACCTGCTCGAGAAGATCCCGTTCGCCAGCGAGGCGATGTCGCAAGGGATGAACGTCGACGAGCGCGAGTTCGACCGCATCGAGGCGATGGTTCGCTCGATGACCAAGGCCGAGCGCGCTGACAGCTCGCTCTTCAAGCAGCCGGGCCGCGTCGAGCGCGTCGCGCGAGGAAGCGCCACGACGCCCGAGCAAGTGAAAGAGCTCGTCGAGAAGTTCGACTTCATGAAGGGCTTCATGGGCAACATCGGTAAGCAGGTCGGCCTGCTCTCGAAGTTGCCGGGCGCCAAGCAGCTCGCGATGGCGAGGCAGCTCAAGAAGATGCTCAACGCAGAGGGCGGCGACGCTGCGCTGCAGAACCTCGCGAAAGAGATGGTCGAGGCGGGCGTCGCGGGCGGAGGCAAGGGCGGAATGCCGGGCTTTCCTGGGATGCCTGGGATGGGCGGACTGCCTGGGATGGGCGGGATGCCGGGGCTTCCGGGCATGGGCGGAGGGATGCCCGACGCCGAAGCGCTCGCGGCGATGTTGGGCGGAGGCGGCGCGGGAGACTCGAGCACGGGTCCGCGCAAGAAGCTCGACGACAAGGACAAGAAGAAGCAGGCGCGCAAGGCCGAGCGCGACGCGCGCAAGAAGGCGCGACGCAAGTGAGTGAGCTTCGCGCTCGGTGATTCGGGAGCACGAATTCAAGTGCGCCAGGGAGCTCCGAGCGAACGAGACTTCGACGCTGCGGCGAGGGACACACCCGCAGCGAAGCAAACAGCACAACGAGAAGATCGATTTACGGGAGAAATGACTTCGATGAAGAACCTGGCTCGCTGGATGGTGTGCGGAGCGTTGTTGACCGCCGCGTGTGTGGAGCAACCGCGCCGCGCGGGCTCGGGCGGCGGTCCCTCGTCGCGTGAAGTGGAGGCAGTGCGGGCGCGCGTCGCGTCGAACACCGCGCCGACCCCCGCGCACCGCTTGAACATCAACTTCGACAACAAGGTGACGTTGCTCGGCTACGACATCACGCCGGACTCGACCAGCGTGCGTCCGGGCGCGCGCTTCACGGTCAAGTGGTACTGGAAGTGCGACCAGGCCGTGGGCGACGGATGGAAGCTGTTCACGCACTTCACCGACGCGACGACCTCGCGCGAGAACCACGACGGAGACGGCAGCGAAGTGCGTCGTCTGTACCAGCCCGAGCGTTGGCGCCGCGGCGAGTACATCACCGACGTGCAGGAGTTCACGCTCGCAGAGGGTTGGAACCAGCCGATCCTCCGCGTGTACACCGGCCTCTGGAAGGGCGACGACCGCATGCCGGTCCGCTCGACGGGGCACCAGATGAGCGAAGGCCGCGCGCTCGCGATCGAGATCCAGACGGGCGTGACCGCGCCCGCAGCACAGCCCGCAGCGAACCCCACGCCGACCGCGCAGCAGCCGAGCAATTTATCGGCACCGCGCGCCGGTGTTCCGCCGAACATCGACGGGCGCTTGGACGACGCTGCGTGGCGCACGGCGGCTTCGACCGGAGCTCTCGTGAACACGATGACGGGACAGCCCGCTGGCGCGGACGACGCCCACGCGAACGTGCGCGTGCTCTGGGACGATCAGTTTCTCTATCTCGGTTGGGAAGTGCAGGACGACAACCTCGTCGAGACCGGCACGACGCGCGACGCGCACTACTGGGAGAACGACACGGTCGAAGCCCTCATCGATCCCGACGGCGACGGAACGAACTACTACGAGATCCAGGTCTCTCCTGGCGGACACACGTTCGACTCGCAGCAGCCGCAGCCTCCCTCGGGCGGCAACTTCGGTCGCATGGAGTGGAACCCGAACATGCGCGTGGTGGTCACCCGCCAGGGCACGCTCGGAAACCCGTCCGATCAAGACACGGGCTACACCGTCGAGATGGCGATCCCGTGGAGCGACATCAACGCAGGCGCAGCGCACACGCCGCCGCAAGCGGGTGACTCGTGGCGCGTGAACTTCTTCGTGATGGACAAGACCAAGCAGGGCGGGCAGCGCGCTGCCGGTTGGAGCGCGCCTTTGGCTGGGAGCTTCCACACGATTCCGCGCTTCGGTCGCATCACGTTCGTGACGGCGGCGACGGCGCAGCCAGGGATCGTTCCGATCTTGGGACCCGCGGTGGTTCCGGGCGCGCAAGCGCAGCCCACGCCGCAGCCCGCGCAGCCTGATCCCGCGGCGCAGCCCACGCCGCAGCCCGCGCAGCCGAGCGCCAACAACGCGCAGCCGCAAGGCACCGTCGCGTTGCCGCGCAACCCCGCGCAGATCACACCCGCGATGCTGAATCAAATCCGTCAGCACGCGCTGCAGCAGCGCAACGGACAGCCCGCGAACTGAGCTCGTTCGCTGCCCGCAGCGCGCAGGACGCGTCGCACACCGGGCAGCGCTTCGCTCGCACGAGAGCGCAAGAGCAGCAGCGATTCACTCTGCGTGTCCCGCAGCGCGAACCGCGGCGCTCACTCCTCGTCTTCGTCGTCCCACGAGTCTTCGCTGTCCGAGAACGTGAGCTCTTCACAGTAGCCGTTGTCGATGTCGAGCTCGTCGAGCGAGAAGCCGATGCGGGTGGTGGGGCGGATCTCTTCGCGGGAGAACTCCTCGAACGATCGGTACGTCTTCATCGCGTGCGCTCCTTCGTCTGAACTGCCAGTGCGTTGGTCGTGAGGGCGTTCGTGAGCGCTCGATCGCACGCACGCGTTCGACAGCGTTCGCGCGCGCTCTCGTCGAAGAGCGGCGCGACACTGCGCGACGGACCCACCGTCGCGACGGACGCGTTGGCTTCGAGACGGACGTTCTCTGTCCGCTCGCTCACGACGCGTTTGCCGCATCGGGACCGAGCGATTCTTCGAACCGCCCACTCACACCTACATCTGCTCCGACCCTATCCGAAACGACCGAAGTCGCAACAAAGCCACCGTGATTTGCCGTCGAACAGCGGTGTTTCGTGAACTTTACGGAATCCGTCGCGTCGCTCACGCGGCTCGCGCTCGCGCGTCGCGTGTGAATCGAGCGTGTGATTCACGGCTTGATCGAGCGCGTGATCGTGCGCGCGCTCGCGCGTGGATCGGGCATGCGTTGCAGCACGGGGGCGAACGATGTACAGACCCCCTTCGCTCGCATGGGACGTGTCTTCGCAGTGGTCAATCAGAAGGGCGGCGTGGGTAAGACCACGACCAGCGTGAACGCAGCGGCCAGCGTCGCCGCCGCGGAGAAGCGCACTCTTCTCATCGACATGGACCCGCAGGGCAACGCGTCCTCGGGCGTTGGGATCGCGCCGCGAACGGTGAAGCAAGGCACGTACGACGTGCTCATCGGTCGCGCGAATCTCATGGATATTCTGCAGCCAACGGCGATTCCGACGCTGAAGGTCGCGCCCACCTCGCGTGACCTCGTCGCCGCGGAGTACGAGCTCATCGACCGCGAGGATCGTGACCTGATCCTGCGCGGAGCTCTCGAACGGGTGCGCCGAAAGTTCGACTACATCTTCATTGATTGCCCGCCCTCGCTCGGCCTGCTCACGCTCAACGCGCTGTGCGCCGCGGACGCGGTGCTCGTCCCGATGCAGTGCGAGTACTTCGCGCTCGAAGGCCTCGGGCAGCTCACGGACACGATCCAGCGCGTGAAGGCCGCGCGCAACCCCAAGCTCAAGGTCGAGGGCGTCCTGCTCACGATGTACGACGGTCGCAACAACCTCTCGAAAGAGGTGGCCGACGAAGTGCGAAAGCACTTCAGGGTCTTCGAGGCGATCATCCCCCGCAACGTGCGACTCAGCGAGGCGCCCTCCTTCGGGCAACCGGTGATCCTGTACGACGCTCGCTCGAGCGGCGCGCAGGGCTACCTCGAGTTCGCCAAAGAACTGCTCGGTAATTGATGGGCAACGACAAAGGCAAGAAGGGCCCGGAGCCGCGACGCGCGCTCGGACGTGGACTCGAAGCGCTGCTCCCCGCGGTGACCGCCAAGGCGGCAGAGAAGGTCGAGCAAGAGTTTCAGCGCGTGGCGGTGTCGAGGCTCGTTCCGAACAAGGATCAGCCGCGAAAGCGCTTCGAAGACAGCGCGCTCGACGAGCTCGCCGAGAGCATCAAGTCGCAGGGGCTCATTCAGCCCATCGTCGTGCGTCGCTCGGGCGACGAGCTCGAGATCATCGCGGGCGAGCGTCGTTGGCGCGCAGCGCAGCGCGCGGGGCTCAAAGAAGTCCCCGTCGTCATCAAGGACGTCGCGCAAGAGACCGCGTTCGAGTGGGCCCTCGTCGAGAACATCCAGCGCATGGACCTCGACCCGATCGAGACCGCGCTCGCGTACAAGCGCCTCATCGACGAGCACGAGTACGACCACGGGACGCTCGCGCAACGCGTCGGAAAGTCCCGCGTCTCGATCACCAACTCGCTGCGCTTGCTCTCTCTGCCCGACGCCGTTCGACAGAAGGTCGCCGTCGGTGAGCTCAGCGAAGGGCACGCCAAAGTGCTCTTGGGCCTGAGCGAAGACAACGCGAAGCTCGTCGCGCTCGCCAACGAAGCAGCAGAGAAGAAGCTCAGCGTTCGCGACGTCGAAGCGCGCGTTCGCAAGCTCACGGGCCGCGCAGAAGACGGCAAGCCCGTGGACGCGAAGGGATCCAAAGAAGGACCCGCCGCGACCGAAGAGAAGAAGGACAAGAGCCCCAACGTGAAGGAGCTCGAAGCCAAGCTCTCGGGCGCGCTCGGCATGCCCGTCGTCGTCCGCGAAGACCCCTCGAAGCAGAGCGGAACCGTCGAGATCGCGTACGACACGCTCGATCAGCTCGACCGCTTTATCTACAAGATCCTCGGCCCGTGATCGCGCTCGGTCGCGCGAAGGTCCGCGACTGAACGGTGATTCAGAGCGGGAGCTCCGACGCAGCGAGCCCCGCCCTCGCCCACGCCGCGCGAAGGGTGTTCTCGAGCAAGCACGCGATGGTCATCGGGCCCACGCCGCCAGGGACCGGAGTGATCCATCCCGCGCGCTCTTGGGCTTCGGCGAAGGCGACGTCGCCCGCGAGCTTTCCGTCGGGCTTTCGATTGATCCCCACGTCGAGGACGACCGCGCCGGGCTTGATCCAATCGCCGCGCACCATCTCGGTGCGACCCACGGCGGCGACGAGGATGTCCGCCGTGCGACACAGCTCCGGGAGGTCTTTGGTCTTCGAGTGCGCGATGGTCACCGTGGCGTTGCGCTGGAGAAGGAGCATCGCGGCGGGCTTTCCGACGATGTTGCTGCGGCCGAGGACGACGGCGTTCTTGCCCGCCGCGTCGACCTTCGCGTGGTCGAGCAAGCGCATACAGCCCCACGGCGTACACGGAACGAGCGCCGTGCGTCCCTCGAAGAGCATCCCCGCGTTCATGGGATGAAACCCGTCGACGTCTTTGGACGGCAGGATCGCGTCGAGCACGCGCTCGGCGTTGATGTGCTTGGGCAACGGGAGCTGCACGAGGATCCCGTCCACGTCGTCGCGCGCGTCGAGCTCGTGAACGAGCGCGAGCAGCGCCGACTCGCTCGTGTCCGCGGGGAGCTTGTGCACTTCGCCGCGCATTCCTGCGGCCTCGGTGCTCTTCTGCTTGTTGCGCACGTACACGGACGAGGCGGGGTCTTCGCCGACGAGAATCACGTCGAGTCCGGGCTTGCGTCCGGTGCGCTGCGCGAACGCCTCGACGCCCACGGCGACCTTGCCGCGAAGAGCCTCGCCGATCGCCTTGCCGTCCAGAATTTCTCCCATGGTGGGACCTCTTCCTCTGCCTTCGATGGACCGTTGTCGTTGGAGTGCGGCGCTTTCTTAGCAAAAGGTCGCTCGCCACGGGCGCGTGTTCACGGACTTTCCTGGGTACAATGCTTGCGTTTTCACCCCTTCGATGAGGTTTGCAATGCGTCGCTCTCTTCGTGGTCTCGCGCTCGTCGCAGCGCTCGTTGTCGGCTCGTGTGCTCCGACTCCTGCAGAGCAAGCGCGGATCATCGCGCAGCAAACGTCGTCGCTCGGAGCGGCGATCGACGCGGCGTCCGAGCGCTTCGGAGTTCCGCGCGCGGTGTTGATGGCGGTGAGCTTCGCTGAGACGGGATGGCGCGCGCCGAGCGAGCAAGACCCGCACGCGGGTGAGCCTGGATCGCTGCACGCGCCCGGAGAAATCGGGCCGATGAACCTTCGTCACGGCGCGGGCTACGACTCGCTCGCGCGCGCGACGGCGCTGCTGCAAGTGAGCGAGCAGGAGCTCCGCGCGAGCGTGGGTCTTCAAGTCGCGGGCGCCGCCGCGGTCCTCGCGGAGCTCGGCGCGCAAACCGGAGCGCAGCCCGCGAGCGTGGACTCATGGGCGCGCGCGGTGGGTCGCTACTCGGGCCTCGTCGGCGAGAGCGCGCAAGCGGACTACGCAGACAACGTGTGGACCGCGATCCGTCGCGGCCTCCGCGATCGAGCGTTTACCGGCGAGACGCTGGAGCTCTCGCCCGCCGCAGGACGCACCGCGCGCGAGCTCATGGGCGTCGCGCAGACCGCGCAGTTCTCCACGGACTACGGCCCCGCGCGTTGGGTGCCCGCGAGCACCAGCAACTACAACACCGGCCGCAGCGGATCGGTGCAGTACGTGGTGATTCACACGATGCAGGGCTCGTACGCGGGCTCGATCTCGTGGTTTCAAAACGCCGCCGCGCAGGCGAGCGCGCACTACAACATTCGGTCGAGCGACGGAGAGATCACGCAGATGGTCCGCGAGTCGGACAACGCGTGGCACGCGGGCAACTCGTTTATCAACAACCGTTCGATCGGCATCGAGCACGAGGGTTTCGTCGCGGATCCAGCGCGTTGGTACACGACGGCGATGTACGTCGCGAGCGCGAGGCTCACGCGCGCGCTCTGTGACAAGTACGGCATCCCCATCGATCGACAGCACATCATCGGGCACTATCAAGTGCCCACGTCGGGCACCGGAGCTCCGTGCGGCGTGACGGCGACCAACTGCGGCGGCGCAGGTCGCCACACGGACCCCGGCAACGGCGGAACGCAGTGGGACTGGGATCGCTACATGAACCTCGTGCGCAACAACGGCGTCGAGGGACCGCCCGTTCCTGCGTACGACGCGACGCTCGTCGGGACGAGCTATCCGATGACCGCTGAATCGGGCACGCGCCCCGTCGCGTGGGTCGAGTATCGCAACACGGGCTCGATGGCCTGGGACACGACCAACACCCGTTTGGGCACGACTGGGCCGCGCGATCACGCGAGCCGCTTCTTCGACATGGTCAACTGGGTCAACGATCACAGGCCGAGCGCTGTCGATCGCGCGACCGCTCCTGGCGCGGTGGGGCGCTTCTCGTTCGTGCTCAACATCCCCACGGTCTCGACGCCCACGACGATCACCGAGACGTTCGGCCTCGTTCAAGAAGGCACCGCGTGGTTCGGCCCTGCGGACAACGCCGTGTCCTTCTCTGTTCGCGTCATGCCCCCCGGCACAGGAACGCCCGATGCCGGCGCGTCCGACGCCGGCGCATCCGACGACGGTGGAAGCACGCGCCCCGTCGCGGACACGGGCGTGCCCGAGCAAGACGCTGCGGCGCCGAGTGACAGCGGGTCGGGCGTTCCGCTTCCGTCCGACGGCGGCGCGCCACAACGAGACTCGGGCGCGGCCCGCGACGGCGGCCCTGGTGTGCAGCAAAATGGCTGCTCGTGCAGCACCGTCGCAGGCCCGGGATCGCTCGACGCTCGCGCGCTGGCGATCGTCGCGATGGGCCTCGCTTCCGTCGCGCGTCGCCGACGGAAGTAAGAGCGACTACTCCTCGACCTTGGACAGGGCCACGATGCCCTGCGCCCAAAGGACGAACTTCCACTCGGCGAGATCGCGCACGGTCTTCACGCCGAGCTTCTCGAGGTGCTTGGCGCTCTCGTCCGTGAGTCCTTCGAAGCCTGCGAGCGGCATGTCGCAGAGCTCCTTGAGGGACTTTCCTTCGTATGCTTTGTCGAGCGCCTTGTTGATGTTGATCGCCATCGAATCGACTCCTTGCGTGTGAACACGCGGGGCGAGCGTAACACCGTGCGCGCGCGTTCGACCGCTCGTGCAATATCGAGACATGCGATCTCTCTTCGCGGTCCTCGCGATGACGCTCCACGTCAGCGCTTGTTCGACGCCATCGCGCCCCACGATCGACGCGAGCAACGACAGCACTCCAGACGCCGAGGCCGACAGTGAGCCGATGGACAGCGGGCGCGGGTACGAACCCGAGCCGTTTGCGCCCAACGAGCGCACGCGCGCGTACTGCGCCGGCGCGGACGATGACGGCATCGAAGCTCGGATCACCGAGGCGCTTCGAGCGCTCTCGCGCGGAGAAAAGCGCGCGCTCATGGGCGGCGCGGCGCTCGGACGCGTCGACGGAGTGTGGCTCGTGCGAGGCGTCGCTCGCGTTGGGATCCCTGGATTTCGCATGATCGACGGGCCTCGCGGGGTCGCCGTCGCTCCGCCGCACCGCGCGACGGCGTTCGCCACCGCGAGCCTTCGCGGCGCGAGCTGGGATCCATTGCTCGAAGAGCGGGTGGCCCGCGCGATCGCTGACGAGACTCGCTCGATGGGCGCGAACGTCTTGCTCGCTCCGACGATCAACATCCTGCGCCACCCTCGCTGGGGCCGCGCGCAAGAGACGTACTCAGAGGACAGTTGGCACATGGGCTCGATGGCCGTGGCCTTCGTGCGCGGAGCGCAGTCGCGCGGCGTGCTCACCTCGATCAAGCACTTCGCGGCGAACAGCATCGAGGACACGCGGCACACGGTCGATGTGCAGATGGACGAGCGCACGCTGCGCGAGGTGTACCTCCCGCACTTTCGCCGGGCGATTCGCGAGGCAAACGCCGCGAGCGTGATGTCGGGCTACAACCAGCTCAACGGCCGGTACTGCGACCTCAACGGGCACTTGCTCACGGACATCTTGCGCGACGAGTGGGGCTTTCAGGGCTTCGTCATGTCCGACTGGGTGCTCGGAACGCACGGCTCCGTCGAGTCCCTCCGCGCGGGGCTCGACCTCGAGATGCCCGTGCTCAACGAGTACGCGGCGCTCAGCAGCGCCGTCTCGTCGGGCTTGATTACAGAGCACGAAATCGACCGATCACTGCGGCGCATGCTCCGCGCGCAGTGGTGCTACGGGCTCGACGCGCGCACGTACGAGAACCACCCCGAGCAGCGCGAGAGCGCTTCGACGCTGGCGCTCGCGCGCGAGTCGGCGCGCCGGGGAATCGTGCTCTTGAAGAACGAGCCGGTCTCGGGGCGCGCTGTGCTCCCGTTGGATCGAGCCGCGGTGCGCTCGATCGTGGTCCTGGGTCGCGCAGCGACGGTCGCGAACATCGGCGACCGAGGAAGTTCGGCGGTGATTCCGAGCGCCGTCGTGACCGCGCTGCAGGGGATCACCGAGGGAGCAGGCGCGGGGGCGACGGTGAGCTCGATCATGGAGACGACGCTGAGCGACGCGAACCGCGCGCAAATTCGCGGAGCGGACGCGGTGATCGTGGTCACGGGCAACATCGAGAGCGACGAAGGCGAAGGAGAGATCGCCGCGGGCGACCGCGAGACGATGGAGCTCTCTGCGCAAGAGGCAGCGCTCATTCGCGAAGCGAGCGCGCTCAACGCGAGGACCGTGGTGGTTCTCGAAGGCGGATCGGCGATCACGACGGCGAGCTGGGACACGACGGTGCCCGCGCTGTTGTGGGCGGGCTATCCGGGAGCGCAGGGCGGACACGCGATCGCGGACATCGTGTTCGGCGCGGAGGCTCCGTCGGGCCGGCTTCCGTTCTCGATGCCCGAGAGCGAGGTCGATTTGCCCGCGTTCGACCATCGCTCAGCGCGCGTGAACTACGGTTATTTGCACGGGTATCGTCACTTGCAGGCGACGAGGCGCGCTCCGCGGTACGCGTTCGGCTTCGGCCTCGGATACTCGTCGGTGAGCTACGAGACGATCGCGCTCGCGAGCGCCGAGGTGAGCGCCACGCAGTCGATCGAGGCGCGCGTGACCGTGCGCAACACGGGGACGCGTGCGACGAGGGAGACCGCTCAGCTCTACGTCGCCGCGGTGGGCTCGCCGATCATGCGCGCGCCGATGGACCTGCGCGCGTTCGAGCAGAGAGAGATCGCCGCGGGAGCGACTCAGACCTTCGTGCTGAGCGTCGCCGCGAGTGAGCTCGCCGTGTGGGACGAAGCAAGCCGATCGATGCGCGTCGAGCCAGGGATGTACGAAGTGCGCGTGGGGCCCGACAGCGAGCGCACTCCGCTGCGCGCGACGTTCACCGTGCGCTGAACGGGCGAGGTCGAACGCGTCAGCGCTTGTTCTTCTTGGGCTTCGACGGAGCCTCTTGCTTCACGGTCACGGCGGTCGCGACCGGCTCAGCGCTCGCGTTGTCGTCACCATCGTCACTTTCGTCCGCGGGGTCGCTCGCGGGCTCGCCGAGCGCGTACTTGCGCCAGTGCAGAAAGAGCGACTGCGCGATGGACATCGTGGGGACGGCGAGAAGGGCGCCCATGATTCCGAAGAAGTGCTCGCCCGCGAGCAGCGAGAAGACGACGAGGACGGGGTGGATCTTCGCCGCGTCGCCGAGGATCTTGGGGTTGAGGAGGTTGGCTTCGAGCTGGTGGATTCCGACGATCCACGCGAGGACGAAGACGCCCGTACCGACGCCCGAGCGCAGCCCGAGGAGCACCGCGGGGATCGACGAGAGAAACGCTCCGAAGATGGGGATCAACGAGAACACCGTCGCGACCGCGGTGAGCAGCGGCCAGTACGGGAGCTTCGCGATGGCGAAGCCGATCCCGCTGAGAAAGCCGTTGACCAGGCAAATCACGAACTGCCCGCGCACCACGCCCGAGAGCCCGCGATCGAGCCTTGCGAGCAGCTCGTCGAACGCTGTCCTGCGCACCGGGTGAACGAGCGAGCGAAAGAAGCCCATGATCTCTCGCTCGGTGAGCAGCATGTACGCGCTGAGCATGAGCGTGATGAAGAAGCGAAACACTCCGCCGACGACGCCGCCGACGATGCCGCTGCCGACGCGCACGACGTCGCCCGTGTGCTCGGTGATGTAGCTCTGGATGCGCTCGGTGATCGCGTTGTCGTTGGTCGGCGCGGCGGTCTGGCGCGAGGCGCGGATGCGGTAGCGGTTCTCGTCGTCGTCGTGCTCGACGATGATTCCGCGGTCGGGCAGGCGCACACGAAAGCCACCGGCGCCGTCGCTGACGGGCTCGATGCGAACGTCGGGCTCGTGCGAGGTGTTGGGGTCTTCGTCGCGCTCGGGCTTGCCCGAGAAGCGCTCTTGCACAGCGCGGATCTTCGGCGCGAGCTGCGTTCGATACTGCTCGTTGAGCCGGGGAACCTCGTTTTGCACAAACGAGCGAACGGTCCCGATGAGCGCGGGGATCGCGATGGTGGTGGTCACCGCGAGCACGGCGATGATCGCGAGGTACAGCGAGAGCACGGCCACCCATCGGGGCGGGTGCTTCTCACCGAGCTTCCAGCGGCACATCGCGCGCGCGACGGGGCTGAGCACGTACGCGATGACCGCCGCGAGGATGAACGGGACGAGCACCGAGCGAAACATGAAGAGCCCGCCGACCAAGAGGACCCACCAGACCGCGGTGAACAAGCGGCGCTTCTTCGGGTCGTCGATCGTGCTCTCGGGGCGAGGTTCGGGCGAGTCACTCATTCGCAGAGAGCGAATTGGTAGCGCACTTCGGGGGCGCGCGGGACGGCGAGCGCAAAGTCCACGGGATCGTGCTCGTCGTGCGGCACCCACGCGCGGCGCTGATACACGAAACTCGCTCTCGCAACGCTCGCCCAAGAGCCGTCACGAAGAGCCGCTCGCGATGCTCGGGGTCGAAGATCACTCGCTCGATGCTCGCGTCTCCCGAGCGCCCCTCGCGGTCGAACTCGATCGCGCAGGACCAGAGATGACCCACCCACGAATTCAACTCCGTCGCGCGCCCCTCGCGGCCGGCGCGTCTCGGCGTGCATCGAGCCCCTCGCGCACCCGACGCGCACGGAGCACGCGTGTCGCGAGGGGGAGAAATGACGAGAGGCCCGCGAAGTCTGCCTCCGCGAGCCTCTTCGAGCGAGTCACGCTGCGCTCATGGCGCAGCGGTGGAGCTCACTTGTCCTTGTCGGTCTTGACGACGTCGGCGAGCGAGTCGCCGAGCTTCTCTTTGATGAGGTCGCCGAGCGTTCCAGCGCGCTTGGGGGCGTTGGCGGCCGCGGGGGGCGGCGCGCTGTGGCGGACCTTCGGGGTGCTCTCGCCCGACTCGGTGCGAGCGGACTCAGCGGCGGCCTTGGCGGCCGACGCGGCGCCCACGCGCTGGGTCAGGAGGATGCGCTTGTCGCTGACGTCGAGGTTCATCACGTGGGCCGTGAGAGCGTCGCCGCGCTTGAGCTTCTTGCCTTCCATGTCGGCGGCGAGCTCGTGCGACGGGATGAGCGCTTCGATGCCCGGCTCGAGCTCGACGTACACGCCGCCCTCGAACTGCGAGAGGAACTTCGAGTTGATCTCCTTGCCCGGGGGGAAGTCGTTCGGGATGCGGTTCCACGGGTCATCGTGGAGCTGCTTGATGCCGAGCGAGACCTTCTCCTCGTCGTGGTTGATCGAGAGGATGATCGCCTCGACGTCGTCGTTCTTGCGGAAGAGGTCCGCGGGGTTGTTGACCTTGAGCGTCCACGACAGGTCGGACTTGTGGACCATGCCGTCCACGCCGTCGCGAATGCCGATGAAGATGCCGTAGTCCGTGATCGAGCGAACCTTGCCCGAGATCTTCATGCCAGGGCTGAACTCGCTGACGAACAGCGCCCACGGCTTGGGCTCGAGGTCCTTGATCGAGAGCGAGATGCGGCGGTTCGCTGCATCGACGTCGATCACCACGCACTCGACCTCGTCGCCCTCCTTGAGGAGGTCGCGCGGGTGCTTGATGCGCTTGGACCAGCTGAGCTCGCTGATGTGAACGAGTCCCTCGACGCCCGGCTCGAGCTCGATGAACGCGCCGTAGTTCTGGTTGGGGATCGAGACGACCTTGCCCTTGACCTTGGTGCCCTTGGCGTACTTCTTCTCGGTGAGCGTCCAGGGATCTTCCTGGGTCTGCTTGAGGCCGAGGGAGACGCGCTCGGTGTCCGGGTTGTACTTGAGGACCTTGACCTGGACCTCGTCGCCGACCTTGAACATCTCCTCGGGGTGGTTGAGACGCCCGTAGGTCATGTCCGTGATGTGGAGCAGGCCGTCGATGCCGCCGAGGTCGACGAACGCGCCGTACTCCGTGATGTTCTTGATGGTGCCCTTGACGACCTGGCCCTCTTGCAGGGTCTTCAGCGTCACCGACTTCATCTCGTCGCGCTCCTTCTCGAGGAGCACGCGGCGCGACAGCACGATGTTGCCGCGCTTCTTGTTGAACTTGATGACCTTGAACGTGTAGGTCTGGCCGATCAGCTTATCGAGGTTGCGGATCGGGCGCAGGTCCACCTGCGAGCCCGGAAGGAAGGCCTTCACGCCGCCCTTGATCGTGACGCTCAGGCCACCCTTCACGCGCTGAGAGATGGTGCCCTCGATGACCTCTTCGCGCTCGCACGCGGCGGAGATCTCGTCCCACACCTTCATCTTGTCGGCCTTCTCCTTCGAGAGGAGAACCAGGCCGTTGTCGTCCTCGCGGGACTCGACCAACACGTCGACCTTGTCGCCGGGCTTGACGGTGATCTCACCGACCGCGCCTGCGAACTCGCTGAGCGGAATCACGCCCTCGCTCTTGAAGCCGATGTCGACAACAACGTTGTCCTTCGTGACGCGGAGGACCGTCCCGTTGACGATCTCCCCTTCTTTCACGCTGTCTTGCTGAGCGAGGCTCGCCTCGAACAAATCGGCGAAGCTAGTTCCAGTCTTCAGGGTCTGAGTTTCATTCGACATGTGATCGACAGTGACCTGCTTTCCTAGGGATGTCTTCGGCGTGGGGCGTTCGCCTTGAGCGAGGATCACGCGGGGAATTCCTGTCCGCCGAACCTCGGGACGTCCATCGACCATCGATGCGACTCCGAGCGTCTGGCGCGGGTGATGCTGAGCCTCTGAGAGAACGCACTCCGCCGAAGCGGAGCGGCGTTGTAAGGGATCACAAGCCTCGCTGTCAAAGCCCGTCGCGCTGAAAATCCCCGGTCAACCTCGACTCAACCGGGCGCCAGATCCGCGATCGGAACGAGGATCGTCACGCTCGTCCCCTGCCCCTCCACGCTCTTGATCTCGAACCGCCCTCCCCCCTTGGTCACCAGCTCTTTGCACAGCGCCAGGCCGATTCCGCTGCCCACTCGCTTGGTCGTAAAGAACAGCTCCGTGCACCGCGCCAGCACATCCGGGCTCATCCCCGCCCCCGAGTCCTCGACCACCAACCGCAGCACCTTCACGTCATCGTCGAACGACGCGCTCACATGCACCCGCTGCCCCTGCACGCACGCGTGCAGCGCGTTGGTCACCAGGTTGTAAACAACCGCTCGAACCGCCGCAGGATCGATGTAGAGCGGCGGCATCGCCTGCACCTTCATCGAGATCGTCACGCCCGCCCGCTTCGCGCGCGGCGCGAGCACGGTGCACACCGTCTCGATCGCCGGCTCGATTTGCTCGGCGAACTGCGAGCGCAGCTTGCGCGTCCCCAGCCCGAGCCCGTCGAGCCCGAGCAGCGCCCGGCGCACTTCACCCTCGATCATCGCGAGGTGCTCGGACAAATCCGCGTCTCCCGCCCGCTCGTCCTTGAGCACTTCGATCACGCTCATCACCGCCGAGAGCGGGTTGCGAAGCTCGTGCAAAATCGTGGGCATCGCCTCGCCCACGGCGCTCAGCTGCAGGCGCTGATCGCGCTCTCCCTGCTTCTTTCGCTTCGGAGTGATGTCCTGAAAGATCATCGCGACCGCGCCGTCCGGGTCGCCTTCGACCGCGCTTCGCGAATAGCCCACGGTGATCTTCTCGCCCGACGGCAGCGTCACTTCGCAGTGACGATTGCCGCTCATCGTCGCGCGGGTGTCGTCAGGCCCCGACTCGAAATTGCCGAAGATCTCGAGCACGCTGCGCCCTTCGAGCTGCTCGGGCAGCCTGCGCAAAATCACGCACGCCCGGATGTTGATCGCCCGGATCAACCCATACCCGTCGACGACCATCACCCCCGACTCGATCGCGTCGATCGCGCCGAGCATCGCCCGCGCCTTGCGGTCGCTCGTCCATCGATTCGGGTCGTGCGGATCTTTCACGAGCCTCACGACAGAGCAACGAGCGGACCAGCAGCGCGGCGGCGGCCCATTCGGCAAATCCCGGATTGTTTCACTTTGCGCCGCGCGCAAATCACCGAAGAAAACCGCGGTTCGTCCGCGGCGTTTGCGATCGCTCTGCAAACGGTGCATTCGCCCCGCGAGCGGCGCTGTTCGAGAGCGCCGAGATTCATTCGAGCCAGCGCGATGACAGTCAGTGCCCGCGCACGCGCGTGACGATGATCGAGACCACGTCGGCGATCGAGAGCGTCGAGGAGTCCAAGACGCGGGCGTCGTCCGCCGGTCGCATCGGAGCGACGTCGCGCGCGGCGTCTCTCGCGTCACGCTCGCGCACCTCGGCGAGGACCGACTCGAGCGAGCTCGCGTCACCGCGATCGCGGAGCTCTTCGTGCCGTCGTCGCGCGCGCTCTTCATCGGTCGCCGTGAGAAAGAACTTCACCTCGGCGTCGGGGAAGACCACGGTCCCGATGTCCCGACCTTCGAGCACGACGCCGCCGTCGCGACCGAACGAGCGCTGCAGGTCGAGCAGCGACTCGCGCACCCTCGGGTAGCGGCTCACCACGCTAGCGCCCTGCGAAATGTCCGGCGTTCGCAGCTCGTCCGTGCGCTCGACGCCGTCGACGATCACGATGGGCCTCTCGCCGGGGCCCGCGCGCATCTCGAGCGCGCCCGATCGAACGAGCTCGTCGCACAGCGCTTCGACCTTCGCGCGGTCCTCTCGGTCGATCCCGCGCAAATGCGCGGCGAGCGCCACCGCTCGATACAGCGCGCCGGTGTCGACCAGGACGTAGCCGAGCGAGCGCGCGACCTCGCGGGCGACCGTGCTCTTTCCGGCGCCGGCGGGGCCGTCGATCGCGACGACGGGCCGCGCTCGCTTCGTTGTTGCGCTCGTCACGAGAGCTCCTCCTCGATGATGTCCGCGCCCAATCCGCGGAGCACTGAAACAAACCCCGGAAAGCTGGTCGCGACGCACTCGGTGTCCTCGATGACCGTCGCGCCGTTGACCGATCCATACGCGGGCTCTGCGGTCGCGCGCAGCGCCATGAGCGCGGCGGCCATCGCGATGCGGTGATCTCCTTGAGACTCGACCCACGTGGGCCGCAGCGCGCCGCCCTCGAATACCAGCCCGTCTTCGAGCACTTGCACCTCGCGTCCGAACGCGCGCAGCACCTTCGCGAGCGCTTCGATCCGGTCGCTCTCTTTGACGCGCAGCTCTCTCAGATCCCGAAACTCGCTCACGTGCGCGACGCTCGCAGCGGCCGCCACGAGCGCGGGGACCTCGTCGATCGCGCGCACCGCGGTCTCTCCGCCGACGCGCGCGCCCGATCGCAGCGCGCCTGATTTTTCGCTGACGAACAGGTCCGCCACGGGCTCGCCGCCCTCGTCACCCTTGGGCGACCAGAGCGTGGCGCAGCCCATGTCGCGAAGGACATCGAGCGCTCCGGTGCGCGTGCGATTGATGCACACGCCACGCGCTCCGACGCGGCTGCCCGGCACCAACGCGCCGGCGACCAACACAAACATCGCGCTCGACGGGTCGGACGGAACCGTGAAATCCAGCGGGCTCAATTTGTGGTCCCAGCCATCGGGCTCGAGCTGCACCGCCGGGCCCATCGTCGAGATCGGCGCGCCCATCACCGAGAGCATCCGCTCGGTGTGATCGCGCGAGAGCACCGGCTCGGTGATCGTCGTCGAGCCCGAGGCGTACAAGCCCGAGAACAACAGCGCGCTCTTGACCTGCGCGCTCGCGACCGGCGAGTTGAACTCGAGCTCGGAGAGCCCCAGGTCCTTCGGCATCGGACGGATCTCGATCGGCGCGCACTCGTCGTTCTTCTCGGCGACGAAGCGGCCGTCGATCTTCGCTCCGCGCGACCGCAGCGGCTTGCACACGCGACCCATGGGCCTGCGCGAGAGCGAAGCGTCGCCGATCAGCGTGCTCGCGAAGGGCTGCCCCGCGAGCAGGCCCGCGAGCAGGCGCATGGTTGTGCCGGAGTTTCCGCAGTCGATCGGGCCGTCCGCGGCGCGCAGCCCGTCGAGCCCGACGCCGTGGATCACCACCGAGCCGTCGTCTTGATCGACGATGCGCACGCCCATGCGCTCGAACGCGCGCCGCGTGCACACGTTGTCTTCGCCCCGAGAGAGCCCGCGCACCCGCGAGACGCCCTCGGCGATCGAGCCCAGGATCAGCGCCCTGTGCCCGATGGACTTGTCCCCCTGCGTGCGCACGGCGCCCCTCAACGGAGCGGTCTGCGCGCGGACGATCCAGCGCTTCATGCGCCGCGGGGTGTAGCAGAAGTCCCGGGCCCGCTGAAGTGCCCGGCTCCGTCGATCCCGTCGATCCCCTTCAATTCGCCCGAGAGAGCGCCGCGCCTGCGCTCGCGAACTGCAGCGCGCGCTGAAGCTCTCCGCCCTGCGCGTCGATGGCCACGCGCACAAACGACTCGTCGGTGCTCAAGTGGATTCCGTCGTTGAGCAGGCGGCCGAAGCCCATCATCCGCACGAGAAATCGCCCGCCATACTCGCGGCGAATCCCATCGACGCTCGTGACGAACTGCGACGCAGCCGCGGCGCTCTCGGACTCGGCCACGACGCGCACCGAGACCGCGTCGTCTCCGTCGACCCAGCTCACGACGCGACGAAAGCTCGGGATCTGCACGGTTTGCCCGTCCTCGGTGCGCAGCTCGGTCGCGACCGTCTCGTTGCTCGCGCTCTGCGCGACTCCCGGCCGACGGCCGCCCGCGCGCTGCCACAGCGGATCGAAGGACGCGTCGGCCTCGATCGTCCCCGGCTCTTCGCCCGAGAGCTGTCGCACGACGCGCTCGGTCAACGCAGGGTGAAACGCGATCATCACGTCCGTCGCGAGGAAGCTCACCGCGTACTGGCCGTTGCTCAACACCGCGCGCGCGCCGAACGCCTGCTCGTGCACGATGCGCCCGTCTCGCGCGAGCGCGGCGCGCACTCGCTCGGGCTCGAAGCCGTTGATCACGACGATGGCCGCGAGCGGGATCTCGTCGAGGCTCTGCATGCGTCGGTACAGCGCGCCCACCACGCGCGAGCTCGCGTTGAGCGGGTCGAAGCCGAGCTCGCGCTCGAAGCGATGCACCACCTCCATCGTCCCCTGGTTGGTCATCAGCGCGGTGATCGTCGGCCAGTGCCTCGAGGCGCGAGCGCGGGCCGTCTCGAGCTTGACCCACGCGACGGGCGACGGAGGGACGAGCGTGAGCGGCTCGGCATGCGCATCGCGCGCCACCGGGCCCGCGCGCATCAGCGCTTCAGCGGTGCCCGACGAGGTCCCTTGCGCGCGCGTGGCGGTCGTCGCGCACGCGGTCAGGGACAAGAGCGACGCGCACAGCGGCGCCGCGAGGCGATAGAGGTTCACGACAACGAATGTAGCAGGGCGTCGTCCCACGGAGGCGCGCGGAGGATTTCGACGGGCTTTTGCGTGCGCGGGTGACGAAAGCGCAGCGCCGTCGCGTGCAGCAGCGGGCGCGAGACCGAGCGAGAGAGCGCTCCGTACTTGGGGTCGCCGACGATGGGCAGCCCGACCCACGCGAGGTGCACGCGGATCTGGTGCGATCGACCGGTGATGGGGCGCGCCTCGCACCGCGCGAGCGCTCCCAACGGAGCGGCGATCCGCTCGACGATTCGCAGGTCTGTTCGCGCTTCACGAAACTCTGCGCGCACGTGGGGGCTGCGCGACTCGAGCGACCGAGCGTCGCTCGCCTCGACCAGATTGTTGCGCTCGTCCTTGCGCAGCCACGCGTCCACGATGAAGCGCTCGTGCGACGGAGCGATCCGCACGAGCGAGACCGCCTCGTACACGCGCTCGACCTTCGCCGCCGCGAACGCGCGCGTCATCGTCGAAGCCGTCTTCGAGTCCTTCGCGAGCAGCACCAGCCCGCTCACGTTGCGGTCGAGCCGATGCAGCACGCCGATGCCCGAGGCGACGCCCAGATACTCACGCGCGAGGTCGACGAGGTTGATCCCTTCGCCGCCTTCGCCGCCCTGCGAGAGCACGCCCGCGGGCTTGTCCACGGCGAGCAGCCAGTCGTCTTCGAACACGATCCACGAGCGAAAATCCAGAACCGGCGCCGGGGCCTCTCGCGCCGGACCGCTCGACGAAGGACGCTCTTTGCGCGGGGACTTGTTGAAGCGCACGGCCTGCTCGTCTACCACGTTCACTGTGAACGACCGAAACCGAAGGCCCCCTCCTCCCCGCGACCGCTCAGCGCCAGCGCCCTCGCCCTCGAGCGGGCCGAGAGACTTCGCCCCGCGAAGGGACGAGCCGCGCCGCGAGCCTCCGCGAAGGGACGAGCCCCCGCGGTACGGCGCGCGCGAGGACGACTCTCGCTACGGCGGGCGCGACGAGCGCCCCGACTATCGCAGAGAGAAGCTCGTCGGCGACAAGGTGTACGGCCTTCACGCTGCGCTCGCGGCGATGCGCTCGCGCCCCTCTGCGATCCTGCAAGTGATGCACTCGCCCGCGATGCGCCCGGTGCTCGAAGAAGCGCTCGCCCCGTTGATCGCGAAGGGAGTCGCCATTCGCGTGCTCTCGGTCGACTCGCTCGATCGTCTGTGCGAGTCGACGCACCACGAGGGAGTGCTCTTGCTCGTGACGCCGACGGCGCCGATGAGCGCGGACTCCGTGGCCGAGTCGCTCGTGCGCACCAAGGGCTTCGCGCTCGCGCTCGACCGCGTGCAAAACCCGCACAACATCGGGGCGATCCTGCGCTCGTCAGCGTTCTTCGGGATCGACACGGTGCTGTTCGAAGCGCCCGAGGGGCAGCGCGTGCTGACGCCGTCGGCGGTGCGCGTCGCCGAAGGGGGTGCCGAGCACATCGCGATCGCGCGCTGCGCGAGCTTGCCCGACGCCCTCGCGCGCCTTCGCAAAAAGGGCGTTCGCGTCGTGGGGACCGACCGCGCCGCCAAGACGCACTTGTTCGACCAGCCGCTGGCCGGCCCGTGCGCGCTCGTCCTCGGAAACGAGCGCGAGGGCCTGCGCCCCGAGGTCCGCTCGCAGTGCGACGACCTCGTCTCGATCGCTGGCTCGTCGGCGATCGACTCGCTCAACGTCTCGGTCGCCGCAGGGATCCTCCTGGCCGCCGCGGCGCACGCGCGACGCAACCGCGCGCGATCATGAGCCTGTCACAGTAGCGCGCTCGCGGGCGATGCACGGGGACCGAAGGAGCATCACCCCATGACCCTCTCTCTGTTGCGCGCGCCCACGAAATCAAGTCTGGCCCTCTTCGCTGCGGGACTCGCGCTCGCGCTCAGCGCCACCGCGCGCGCCGACGACCGCTGCAGCGGCGGCCTCGAGTGGGACGGACATCAGTGCGCGATCGTCGTGCGCGGAGAGCCCCAAGGACCGCAGGTCTTCACGATGAGCGGCCGAAGCGCGCACGATTGGACCGCGCCCTCTCACGCGCCGCGCGACCAGCGCGCGGCGATCGTGAACGCGACCCGGCGAAGGCCGTTCTAGATCGCATCCTCGAACAGCGCGCGCGGCACGCATCGACGCCGCTGCATCCGCCAGGACGGCGCGGGCATCCGTGGCTCGGGGACGCGCAACCGCTGTCATTTCAGCGGCGAACTACGCGCTGTCCTTGCCGATCATCCCCTTGAGCTGCGCGAGAAACAGCATCGCCTCGATGGGGGTCATGCGCTCGACCTCGGCGCCTTCGAGCGTCGAGAGAACCGGGTGCTTCACGGGCTCGGGCTTGGGCTCGAACAGGCCGATCTGCTTCGCTGGGTGGCCGGGTCCGTTGCCGCGCTCGAGGTCCTTGAGCAGCGCGCGCGAGCGGGCGATCACGGGCTCGGGCATCCCTGCGAGGCGAGCGACGGCGATGCCGTAGCTGCGAGAGGCTCCGCCGCGCTGCAGCTTGTGCAGAAAGACGATCTCGTCGCCGCTCTCTCTCGCGCTCACGTTGACGTTGGCCGCGTGCTTCTTGCTGTCCGCGAGGGAGCAGAGCTCGTGGTAGTGCGTGGCGAAGAGCGCGCGGCATCGCACGACGTCGTGCAGGTACTCGCTCACGGCCCAGGCGATGGCGAGGCCGTCGTAGGTGCTCGTTCCGCGGCCGATCTCGTCGAAGACGACGAGCGAGCGCGTGGTGGCGCCGCGCAGGATCGACGCCGTCTCGGTCATCTCGACCATGAACGTGCTCTGTCCGCGCGAGAGGTCGTCGCTCGCGCCGACGCGGGTGAACACGCGATCGCACACGCCCACGCGCGCCCGTCGCGCAGGGACAAACGAGCCCATCTGCGCGAGGATCACCTGCAGGGCCACCATGCGCATGAGCGTGGATTTTCCGGCCATGTTGGGGCCCGTGACGAGCAGCAGGCGCTCGCCCTTCGCGTCGAGCGTGACGTCGTTGGGCACGAACGCTCCGGGCTCGAGCGCGGTCTCGACCACAGGGTGCCTCGCCTCTTCGAGCTCGATCATCGGCGAGTCGTCGACGTCGGGTCGCACGTAGTCGAAGCGGTGCGCGACCTCGGCGAGCGAGCAGAGCGCGTCGAGGTCGGCGAGCACGCGGCCGAGCTGCGTGAGCGGGCCCGCGCGGCGAGCGATTTCGCCGGCGAGCGCGTCGAACAGCGCGCGCTCTCGCGCTTGTGATTCTTCTTCCGCCGAGAGGATCGTCTTCTCGAGCTCGACGAGCTCTTCGGTGATGAACCGCTCTCCGCCCGCGATCGTCTGCTTGCGCTTGTACTCGTCCGGAACGTTCTTGAGGTTCGCCTTCGTCACCTCGATGTACCAGCCGAACACGCGGTTGTAGGCGATCTTCAGCGAGTTGATCTTCGTGCGCTCTCGCTCGCGCGTCTCCATCGCGAGGATCTGCTCGCGGCCGCCGCCAGCGAGCTTGGTGAGCGCGTCGAGCTTCTCGTCGTAGCCCGCGCGAAACACCGCCCCTTCGCCGAGCGCGCTCGCCGGGTCGTCCGCGAGGGCTTTCTTCAGCATGTCTCGCAGCGGCGCGCACTCGTCCGGCGCGCGCAGGCCCTTCATCGACGGGCCCACTTTTTCGAGCAGCTGGTGCAGCGCAGGAACCCGGTCGAGCGAGTCGCGCAGCGCCGCGAGGTCCTTGGGCGTGATGGCTCCGAGCGAAGAGCGAACGGCGATGCGCTCGACGTCGGCGACGCCGCGCAGCTTCTCGCGAAGCTCGTTGCGCGCGTCTGCGGCGGTCACCAGAGAGCCGACCGCCTCGAGCCGACGCTTGATCCTGCGCACGTCGGTCAGCGGAAACGCGAGCCACGTGCGCAGCCTCCGCGCGCCCATCGCCGTCACGCACTCGTCCAAGTGCGCGAGCAACGAGCCCTTCTTCTCTCCGCGCGCCGACGCGAAGAGCTCGAGGTGCGACTGCGCGCGCTCGTCGAGCACGAGGTAGTCGCGCGAGTCCAAGCGCACCATCCGGTGCACGGTCACGTCGTGGTTGGGCTGCGAGTTCTTCGCGTACGCCAGGGCCACGCCCGCCGCGTGCCGACCCACCGCCGAGATCCCGTCGCCCTGCGCTTCGAGCTCGGTCGCGCCGAGCGCCGCGGTGAGCGCCTCGGTGCTTGCCCTGCGGCCGATGTCCTTCTGCACCCGCAAAAACAGCCGCGGAAGCAGCTTGCACGCGTTGCGTCCGAGCGACTCGCACTCGGGCGTCACGACCAGCTCGCGCGCGTCGAGCCTCGCGAGCTCGCCGGTGATCGCGGCAGAGTCGCTCGCTTCTCCAGCGAACAGCTCGCCGGTCGAGAGGTCGTACGCGGCGAAGCCCCACGCTCCAGGCGCGTCCGCGCCAGCGTCCGGCGGGACGACGGCCGCGAGAAACTGATTCGCCCTCGGCGCGAGCGCTTCGCCGTCGAGCACGAGCGCTGGGGTGAGCACGCGCACCACCGCGCGCTTCACGATCCCCTTGGCCTTCGACGGGTCTTCGAGCTGCTCGCAGATCGCGACGTTGTAGCCCTGCTCGAGCAGCCGCGGCAGGTACACCTGCACCGCGTGGTGCGGCACGCCGCACATCGGGATCGGGTCGGGGTCGTTTTTGTCGCGCGAGGTGAGCTTGAGATCCAACGCGCGCGCGGTCGTGACGGCGTCTTCGTAAAAGAGCTCGTAGAAGTCACCGATGCGAAAGAACATCAGCGCGTCGGGGTACTGCTCCTTCGCGGCCAGGTACTGGCGCATCGAGGGAGTGGGGTCTTTGCTCTTTCCGGACGAGCGAGTGGCAGGCTGCATGGACATGGCTCGAGACGATCGCGGAGGTGTACCGCGGCGCTCCCGAGCCGTCCGCTTTTGTGCGGACAGGATATGTCACGACAGGTCGAGTGATCCGCGACGCGCAGAGTCGGCCTCGTCGAAGGCCGACGTCAGCCTCATCCCCCGCACGAGTCCCACAGACTTGCGTCCAGCGACACCCAACCCCCCGCGCGCTCAGTTGAACGTGCGCGTCTGAATGAACGGCGCGAGCGAATACTCGCGCAGCGTGGCCGGCGTCTGATCGACGATGTACACGCGGTCCGAGTTGCAGACGTGACGGATGACCGACGCGCCCGAGGCTCCGTTGTTCGAGACGAGCTGCGCGTAGCCGCCGCCGGTCGCGAAGCTGATCGAGGTGTCCCTGAGCGTAGGCTGCGATCCCGAGGCAATTCGCAGCTGAAACCAGCCTGCGTCGTACACTTCGTTCTCGCGAACGCGCCCCGATGGGCCGAGCGACGGGTCTTGCACGCACGCGCCGTCGCGCTCGACGACGTTGTGCGCGAACTCGACCGAGCGGCCCGCGGGCAACGTCGAGAGCACCCAGCGCTGCGAGGCGCGCACTTCGACGCGCGCGGCCTGCGGGTAGCAGCACGAGAGCAGCCGCGCGAACTCGGCGGACGAGGCGGCGAAGCCTCCGGGGGCGTTGATCGTTCCGCACGGGGCGCCGGCGACGAGCTGACCGTTGAGCATCGTGCGCGGAATCTCGAGGTCGAGCCCGTCTTGCGTCGCGCGCGTGACGGCGAACTCGCGATTGCACAACACGTTGCTGTCGCCGAACACGCGACGGCACTCGTCGGGCACGCACGCCGGATCAGTCGGCGCGATGGGAACGCTCGCGTCCGCGCGCAGGTTCATGTCCGTATACGGGCTCGGCCCCGCGAGCACGACGCGATCACCGCTGACCGCGCCGAGCTGGCAGAGGCGCGCGCCGGGCGCTTGCATTCGGATCACTCCGTCGGTGCTCGTGCTCACGAACGACGCCGCGTTGATCGCGCGCAGCGGGAGCTGCCCTTCGTAGCGGAGCGTGTACGTCGCGTCGCGCACCGCCACCGGGTCGATTTGCGTCTGGTCCTGCGGCTGCAGCGGCAGCACCACGCAGTGATTGTTGTTGCTGTCGCACGCCCCGTCGGTGCCGTCGATGCGCGCGAGCCGCGGATTGGGACCGCCGAACGACGACGAGCCTCCGTTGATCGTGAGCTGCGGAGCGCCGATCAAGCTCGGCTTGGACGTCGCGTCTCCGCCGCGGGGAATGTGCCTGAGAAACGCGCGGCGAACGGAGCTTCCGACGCGCACATCGCAGTTGCGATCGGGGTCCTCGAGGTCGACGAGCTGGATCTGTCCGTTGGCGAGCGCGACCACCGCCTGCACGCCTCGAAACACATCGAGCCGCGGCGTGGGGCTCGACGTGCACTGCTCGACGAAGGGCTGCGACACATCGCACGAGGCGAGGCCGCTCTCGTTGCGACCCGACACCGCGACGAACCGCACCGAGCGCGTCGGAGCGCGGACCGGAACGCGATCGTGCGGCAGATTCGGGTCGATCTTCGGGCACGCGTTCGGGTCGAACGGCAGCGCGCGGCAACCGGGGTGATCCGCGATCGAGTTGGCGCGCACGAGCGTTCCGTACGTCGCCGAGGGGGCGCCGTTGGTGCGCGTCGCGTCGATCGCGAGCAGCTGTCGATCGTTGATCGTGACGGCGTACACCCAGTGCGTTTGATCCGACGGAAGCCTGGGAGAAACCGCGAGCTCGACCGTCCCGGTCCCTGCTTGCAGCGGCCTTCCCTCGGTCAACACGAAGCCGTCCGTCGAGGGCTCGAGCACGTGCACGATCGGCAGTCCGCGATCGCTCACGAACACGCGACCGTCATCGGCGACGGCGAACTTCGTGGGGATCACCACGCCGGGCAGCGTCGTCGAAGCGTCTGCGCTCGCGTCCATATTCGCGCTCGTCGCATCGACGCTCGCATCGACGTTCGCATCTGGGCCCACCCCGTCCGCGGCGCTGTCGTTGCCCGCGTCTCGCGCTGCGTCGCTCGCGTCCATCGAGGCGTCGGTCACGTCGTCCGAAGACGCGTCGCTCGCGTCGTCGAGCACGTCGGGGCTCGCTTCAGCGGCTGCGTCTACGGCGTCGGGCGCGGCGTCGGGCCCCGAATCCGGCGCTGAGTCTCCCGCTGCATCGGCAGCGCTGTCCGCGCTCGCGTCGGAGGCGCCCGCGTCGGCGTCGCTCGAGCTCGGGTTGCGCAGCTGCACCTCGGAGCTGAGCACCGGAGCGACGAGCGGATCGCTCACGTCGTACACGCGCACGGCGCCGTTGCGCAGGAGCACGTAGAGCGCGTAGCGCGCGGGCGCGGCGCCGACGGTGCGAATCGCCAGGTCGATCGGCTCTGCAGGCAAGTCGGTGATCGCGACGGCCGCGCCGTTTTGGCTGAGGCGAAACGCGTGTCCCGCGAGCAGCCGTCGGTTGTCGAGGATCGTGATCGAGCGCTCGCCCGCGTTGGCCACGTACGAGACGCGCCCCGCGGGGTGCACGCTCAGCGCGCTCGCGAAGAGCCCCGACGGAATGAACGTGAACCCCGGCACGCGCGGCTGCGTGTCGAAGTTGCCCGTGTTGAATCGCGGGTGGAGGTTGACCACCGCCACCTCGCCGCGGTCCGCCTGCGTGACGAGCGCGAACAAGCGCAGCCCCACGTAGCCGCCGCCCACCATCTGCACGTCGCTGTTGGACGCGGCGTTGACCGTGGGGCAGTCCGAGAGCGGAAACGCCTCGACTTCGGCGCCCATCGTGAGCGTGTCGTTCGAGATGCGCCCGTCGCTTCCGACGGGGACACGCAGACACACGAAATCAACAGACGTGGGGCGATTGAAGCTAAACGAAGCGGGGTTGGACACGGGAGCAGCGCAGCTCGCGCCGACCGCCGCGGCGCCGAGCGCGCAAGCAGCGAAGAAGAACCTCGAACGAATCACGACAGCTCCCTCGGTCGAATCGGTTCGCCGATGGTGAAGACCACAGTGCGCGTCGCGGCGTCGATGACCTCGATGCACATCGAAGAGAAATTGATCACGTAGAAGTAGTTGTGCCCGGCCGTTCCGAACTGCGGGTCGACGACGAACTCAGCGGGGCCGACCTGCGTGCGGATCTGCGCGACCTCGCTCCAGCTCGAGGCGTCGACGACGTAGAGCTTTCGCGCGTCGTAGAGCACCGTGTAGAGGTCCACGCCGTCGGCGCACGTCGCGCCTCGCCTCACGGGGACGATTCGCGTCGGCCCGATCGGCATCGAGAGCGTGTCGACCACCCGAGGATCGTCCGGGTTGCTCACGTCGATCGCGAAGATCGCGTCGCCCGCGGCCGCCCCAGACGAGCGCCGCACGCGCGCGGCGGCGTACACGCGGTTGGGATTGCACGGGTCGAGCGCCGCGTGCATCACGCCGAGCGTGCTCGAGACGGTGGTCGGAATCGTCGTGGGCGCGCGAAACACAAACGAGGACATCCCGTCTTCGAAGAGCCGCACGTGCCCCATCGAGGGATCGTCTCGCGAGAACACCAGCCAGTGCGGCTGCGCGGTCGGAAGCCGGACTTGAGTCCACAAACGCGCTGAAAAATCACTGGCGAAGTGCGCGAGCACCGGCGCGTCGTTGGCCGTCGGCTGCACCAGCAACGAGACTCGCGAGCGGGTCTCTTCGTGGTGCGTGACGGTGATGAAGCGCGAGCCGTTTTGGTCGAAGACGTCGATCGACGTTGGGTTGGGCGGCAGGAGCAGATCTCGGCGCCCCGAGCGCGAGGCTCCGACGCAGTGCTGCGCGGCGCTCGGTTGAGCTTCGTCGCACGCGCCTCCAGCGGACTGCTGTCCGCACTCGAGAAGGCCCTCGGCGGTGCGGTCGATCCACGCGATGCAGCCGCTGGCGCGGGTTGCGGCGTAGAGCCGGTTTCCGTCCGGCGCGAGCTTGAGCGCGGTGACGTACGAGCCGACGCGCACCGCCGCGCCGCGAGGAAACCCCCCTTGCCCGTCGCTCGCGACGAATTTCGACTCGTCGCGCTCGAACGCCGCGGCGGGCGTCTCGGGGTGAGCTTTCGCGTTGTCCGCAGCGGCGCGGATCTTGTCGAGGTCGAACGCTTGGATCAGCGCTCCGCTGAACTCCAAGTTGAAGTTCGAGTTGGCGACGTAGAGAAACCTTCCGTCGGGCGACGCGGTCGCGGCCGTCGGAAAGTGCAGCACGCCCACGGTCGGGCGACGCCCGCTCTCGACGTCGCACGCGCTCACGCTAGCCGTGCACGCCACCACCACGGCGAATCTCAAGCACGATCGGTTCATTCGGACGGCGGACCCTACAGCGAGCCCGGACCGAAGTCATCCCGCACGCTCGAATCCACGGCGACCGCGACTGCGTTGGCAGACTACTGCCAGGGGTGCAGCAGCGGGCTGTTGCTTCCCGATGGGGTGTTGCTCGTGCCCTGCGGCGCCGTCCCGGTCGTCGCAGCGTTGGTGCGCCCCGCGGGGCGCGCGGTGTTTTGCGGGCGCGTCGCGGAATTGCGCGGAGGCAGCACGAGTTGAATGTGCGGCGCAGAGTTGGGCGCGAGCTCGAACGACGAGCGCTCGAACCCTTGCGCGTTGACGAGGTAGCGAACCGCGCTCGTGGCTGGCCGCGCGACGGCGCAGGGAGTCGTGCACACGACGGTGCGTCCGTCGACGGTGAGCTCTGCGCCCGCGGGCTGCGTCGCGATGAGAATCGTCGGAGAAAGACCGTTGTTCGGCGCGTTGTTCGGGACCGGCAACGTGGGCAGCGCGCCGTTGGGTGCGTTGCTGTTGGGCTCGCCCGAGCGCGTGACGTCGACCACGGAGCGAGGATCGCGGGACTGCGCGCGGCGCACGATCATCGCGCCCGCGCCGACGAACGAGAGCACGCCGACGGCGCCGAGCACGATCACGAGCGGGTTGATCGCCGACGGTCTCGCGCCCGATCGCGGGCTCGTCGTGACGGGAGAGATGGTCGCCTGCGGGACCGCGGACGCCATGGGCGCAGGAGCGATCGCAGGGTTGATCGCGGGCGGCATGAGCGAGCCGCGACGGCCGTCTTGCACGACGGTGGGCTCGGCGTCATCGAGGGCCAGCGGCTCCAGTCCGTTCTCGATGCGCTCGAGCTCGGCCGAGAACTCAGCCATGGACTGGTAGCGAACGGCGCGGTCCTTCGCGAGCGCTTTCATCAAGACGGACTCGAGCGCGGCGTCGACGTTCTTCGCGGCGGCCGGGATCGTTCGCGGACGAATGGGCGGCTGGTACATGTGCGCCGCGAGGATGGCCATGAGGTTGTCGGCTTCGAAGGGAAGCTGCCCGGTGACCATCTCGTAGAGGAGGATGCCCGTGGCGTAGACGTCCGTGCGCGCGTCGATGTCACGCTCGCCTGCAGCCTGCTCGGGGGACATGTACTGGGGCGTCCCGAACACCGAGCCGGTGCGAGTCTTGGCCGCTTGCGAGCCGGCGACTTTGGCGATCCCGAAGTCGAGGATCTTGACGAACGTGGGGTCTTCACCGCGACGAACGATGTGAACGTTGTCGGGTTTCATGTCGCGATGGACGATCCCGACGGCGTGAGCGGCGGAGAGGCCTGCGCAGATTTGCCGGGTGATTCTCAGGGCGAGACGAGCATCCAAGGGGCGGCGGTGCCCGTCTTGGGTGCGCCCCGCGTTGTGCATGACCTGCGCGAGGGACTGTCCGTCCAAGTGCTCCATGACGAAGAAGCGAGAGCCGTCTTCGAGGGCGCCGAACTCGAACACTTGGACGATGTTCGGGTGTTGCACGGCGGCGACGGCGCGGGCTTCGACTTCGAAGCGAGCGACGAGCTCTTCTTCGTGAGTGTATTCAGCGCGGAGGACTTTGACGGCGAAGGAGCGGGAGTCTTGCACGCCGCGCGCGCGGTAGACGACGCCCATGCCGCCGTCGCCCAGGACGCCTTCGATGACGTAGCGGCCGTGGATGATGGAGCCCAAGAGGCGCGTGCGGTCGCTGGTGACGACGACGTCTTGCAACGTCGCTCCGTCATTGGGGCACTGCTTCTCGCTGTCACCCCAGAATTTCGTTCCGCACTTGGGACACTGGCGCATGGTGGCGTGGGCTTCGGTCGATCGATGGTTGCGTTCGAGCGCGAAGCACTGATCGCTTGCCTCCGCTGCCTCGCCGCTTTGTTGTTACCGCGGTGTGACGTTCGAAACAACTTCGCCCGAACAATCTCCGCCGTCCGGTCAGCGACCGCCCAGCGCCGCGAGCCGCTGTCGCGCCCTCGCCGCGAGCGGAGTATTCGCGCCGTGCTGCAGCACCGCGCGCAACGAGCCCTGCGCGCCCGCGCGATCGCCAGACTCCGCTTGCATCAACGCTCGCACGTAGTGCAGCTCCGCCGCGCTCGGCGCTTGCTGCACTGCTTCTCCAATGCGCTGCAGCGCCATCGGCCGCTGACCCGCGGCCCACAGCGCCTGCGCGAGCTCTCCCAACAGCGAGGCGCTCGGCGTTCGCGACCGCGCCCTCGCTCGCTCGAGGGCGTCCGCTGCGCTCGCGTGCTCGCCGAGCAACCGCAGCGCAGGGCCAGCAGAGATCAACACCGCGACGTCGTCCGAGCCGTTGCGCAGCGCGGTCTGCAGCATCGAGAGCGCCTCGGCGCGCGGCTGCGTCCCGCGCGCAGGGCGATCGGACGCGAGCAGGATCCCCAGGTTGAGCGCGGGCAGCGGATCGCGCGGAGAGAGCCGCACCGCCGTTCGATACTCGCTCACCGCGCGCTCGCGCTGACCGGCGTCCTCCAAGCACAGCGCGAGACCGTAGTGCGCCTCGCCGAGCTGCGGGTCGATTCGCAGCGCCGCTTCGAACGATCTCTGCGCGTCCGCTCCGCGATCGAGCTCGCGCAGCACCGCGCCGAGCGACGCGTGCGCCTCAGCCATGCGCGCGTTGCGCTGAATCGCCGCGCGAAAGTGAGCCTCGGCCGCGGGCCACTGCTCGCGACGACGAGCGATTTCGCCGAGATAAAACGACGGCCGCGCGTCCTGGGCGTTGAGCCGCGAGGCCTGCTCGAACTGCCGCTGCGCCTCATCGAGGTTGCCCTGCTGCAACGCTCGGTCGCCGCGCGCGATCGCGAGGTCGAACGGCGTGGCGTTGGGCGCTTGTTGGCCCGGCAAGCGAATGGGGATGCGCATCTGCGCTTCGGCGGTCGAGGCGAGCGAGAGCGCGACGCAGACGGCGAGCAGCGATCGGGTGTTCACGGCGGAGATGGTAGACGGCGAAGCGCGGAATTTGTTCTGTGTCCCGCTACATGACCGCCATCCGTTCGCACAACGAGCGCGAAGCTGACACCCAAACTCCACGCACGGTCGCTATCCTCGAGGCGTGAAGAACATCATCCGGCCCTTGTGTTTCGGCGCGATCGCGGTCGCCGCCTGCAGCCCCCCGCCCGCTCCGATGCCGATGCCGGACGCCAACGTCGTCGACGCATCGATCACCGCGGATGGATCGGAGATGGACGCGCCCACGTCGCGGCCCGACGTGATCTCCGAGGATCGTCCCGCGCTCAGGCCGCCGCCCATCGAGCGCACGACCCCCGAGGCGACGCGCGTCGATCAACGGCGCGGCTGCATGTTTCGCGCGGGCGCGTGGCCGGCGGAGACGCTGGGCATGGAGGTGCCGATCGGCGAGCAGATTCCCATCGATCACGTGCTGGTGTTGATGATGGAGAACCGCTCGTTCGACCACTATTTCTCGAGGCTGCCGCAAGCGGGGCAGACCGACGTCGATGTTGCCCCCGAGACGTGGACCAACCCGGACGCCGACGGAACGCCGGTCTCGCGCTACCACGACACGGAGTTCTGCGTTCGCGACCCCGATCACGGCTGGGGCGGCACGCACGCGCAGTACAACAACGGCGCCATGAACGGGTTCGTTCGCACGAACAACCCGAACGGCCGTCGCGCGATGGGCTACCTCGATCAGGGCGATCTGCCGTTTTACTACTCGCTCGCGACGACGTTCGCGATCGGCGATCGCTACTTCGCTTCAGTGCTCGGACCGACGTGGCCCAATCGCTTGTACTTCATGTCCGCCACGTCCTTCGGCAACACGGTGAACACGTTCGTCGGCGCGGACACGAGCACGACGCCGGTGGATCATCTGTTTCGTCGCATGGACGAGGCGCAGCTCGAGTGGCGCAACTACTCGGGTGGGTTTCGACAGATCGCGTTCTATCCGTACTATGGGATTCTTCGCGCGGCGACGCGGCGCAGCCTGCGCAACATCGACAACTTGATGGACGACCTGCGCACAGGAAATCTCCCAGCGCTCTCGATCATCGAGCCGAGCTACGGAGGCAACGGAGGCACGCGCGTCGATGAGCACCCGCCAGGGATGCCGCAGATGGGCTCGCAGTTCGTCGAGGGGATCGTGCGCGCGCTCATGGCCTCACCGGCGTGGCGGCGCTCGGCGCTGTTCATTCTGTACGACGAGCACGGAGGATTCGCCGATCACGTGGTGCCCCCAGAGGCGTGCGCGCCCGACGCGCTGCCGCCGGTCAACTCGATGGGGCAGCGTGTCGAGGGAGCGTTCGATCGACTGGGAATTCGCGTTCCGTTCATCGTCGTCTCGCCGTATGCGAAGCGGCGCTTCGTCTCGCACACGGTGTACGATCACAGCGCGGTTGCGAGGTTCATCGAGGCGCGCTTCGGCTTGCCCGCGATGACCGCGCGCGACGCGAACGCAACGCCCCCCATGGACGTCTTCGATTTCAGCGATCCGCCGTTCATGACTCCGCCCACGCTCGCGGCGACCACGGTCGACGCTGCGGCGCGAGAGCGTTGTCGCGCGGCGTTTCCTGACGAGAGCGGGCTGTGAATCGAAGGCTCTTCGCGGTGATCGCGCTCTCGTTCGCGCTCGGGTCGTGCTCGGAGCAAGGCCCGGCGGTCTTCATCGCGATGGACAGAGATTTTGCTGGTTTTCTCCAGTGGAGGCGCGTCGAGCTCGGCACCGTCATGCTCGCCGGTCACCCTCCCGGAACGCGCCTCGCCTTCATCAACACCGCCCAGCGCCCCTCGGGCAGCGAGTATCCCGTCGGGACCATCATCGTGAAGGCGATCACCCAGAACAGCGCAGACACGAGCATGTGGGCCGTCATCGCGATGGCCAAGCGCGGCGGGGACTTCAACCGCGAGGGCGCGCGCAACTGGGAGTTCTTCACGCTGCGCATGCAAGGTGACAGCGTCTCGATCGTCGAGCGCGGCCTCGCTCCGCGCACCGACGGCGACGGCGACCCGTACGGCGTCACCGCCGGGATCACCTGCAACACCTGCCACGGGACGGCCGACGCGCGCATGGTCGACTCGATCCTCACGCCCGAGCTTCGCCCTGCGGACGCCGGGCTGTAGCGCGCTCACGCGCTGGTCGTGAGCACCGGCGCGAGCGCCTCGCGCACCGCTTGAAACCGCGCGGGATCGAGCTTCTTTCGATCGCGATCGAGCACGTAGAACACATCGGCCGCGCGCCGGCCCTCGGTGTTGACCTTCGCCGACGCGATCGTGAGCCCGAGCCCGTAGAGCGCGTACGAGACCGCGTGCAACAGCCCCGGTCGATCGCGGCAAAACAGCTCGATCACCGTGAATCGACCGCTCGCGTCGTTGTCGATCGCAACCTCCGTCCGCACCGCCGGCTCTGCGCGTCGAAACGCGACCGCGCGCGGACTCGCCTCGGCCGCAGGCGGCTCGTCGCCCGCGAGCACGCGCTCGAGCTCGCGCGGGAGCCGCTGTTCGAGCCGCGCGAGCCCGCCGGGGTCGTCGTCCAATCGCCGCACGACGAACACGTCCATCGCGTCCGCGCCGCCCTCTCGCTGCCGCGCGAACAGCTGCGCGCTCTGCACGTCCAAGCGACACGCGTAGAGCATGGCCGAGAGCCGCGCGAGCAGCCCCGGTCGATCGGGCGCGCTCACGAGCACCTCGACCAGCTCGCCGCTCGCCCCTTCGTCGAGCGGCGTCGCGACGACGAACGGCTGTCCCTGCACGGCGCTCGCGAGCGCGCGCGCGTGGCGAACGATGCTCTCGCTCGGCGTCGCGTACACGTACCGCGGCGGAAGCTGTGCGCACAGCGCGCGGACGATCGCGTGATCAGCGCCGGCGCACTCGGCGGCGCGATCGATGAGCGCGCTCGCGTCGTCCGCCACCACGCCCGAGGCGAGCATCTCTTCGGTGCGACGCAAGAGCTCGTCGAGCATGCGCGCCTTCCACGTCGTCATCGACGTCGGGCTCGTGGTCGAGAGGTCCGCGACCGTGAGCAGGTACAGCGCGCGCAGGCGCCACTCGCTTCCGACGAGGCGAGCGACGGACGCGATCGTCTCGGGGTCGGCGAGGTCGCGTCGCGTCGCGACGTGGTAGAGCGCGAGGTGCTGCCGGACGAGCCACGCGGCGAGCGCGCCATCTTCGCTGGAGATTCCCAGGCGATTCGCGATCGACGGGACGAGGTCCGCGCCGATGGCAGAGTGGTCTCCGCGCCGGCCCTTTCCCACGTCGTGCAAGAGCGTTGCGAGGCAGAGCACGGCGCGACGATCGACGTCAGCCTGCACGCGAGCGGCGGTCTCGAACGCCTCTGAGTGCTCACCGCGCGCCATCTCGTGCAGCCGATCGACGGCGGCCACGCTGTGAACGTCCACCGTGTACACGTGGTAGACGTCGTGGTGAACGCGCCCTGTGACCGGCGCGAACTCGGGCACCATCGCGAGCAAGAGCCCGAGGTCGTGCAGCTCGGCGATCACGCTGCCCTCGCCCTGCTCTGCGGCGCTCACGGCGGTTCCGCGCTGTCGCAGACGCGCCTTGGGCGAGTGCGAGATGAGCCGCAAGAACGTGGGCCCCGAGGCGGGGTTGGCCCGCAGCCGCTCGCAGAAGCCCGCCTCGCTCGTCGCGCGCGCGATCGACTCTCGCGCCCTGGCCGAGAGCGGGAGCGATGACTTCACCGCGTGCTCGACGATGCGCAGCGCCGCGGACGTGTCGCGCACGAGCACCTGCGCGTCGGTGAAGTTCAGCGCGCCGTCGAAGCGCTCGATTCCGTCGGCGATGCGCTCGGCGCGCGGGATGCGCTCGTGCGACGAGCGCCCGGTGCGGCATCGTTCGAGCACCAGCTCGAGCGTGGTGGCCACGGTGCGCGCGTGCCCGTAGTACGCCTGCATGAGCTTCTCGGCGCCCTGCCCCACGGCCTCGTCGCTCTCGCCCTCGACGTAGCCGAGCGCGCGGGCGCACTCTTCTTGCGCGTCGTACGTGAGCCGATCGGCGCGGCGGTTGCTGATCGCGTGCATCGCGCAGCGCGCGCGCCAATAGAACTCCTTCGCGGACTCGAGCCGCTCGCACTCATCCGCGCTGACGAACCCTCGCTGCAGCGCCTCGCGAAACGAGCTCACACGAAAGCGCGCGCCCAGGGCCCAGCACACAATATCAAGATCCCGCAGCGCGCCTCGGCCGTGCTTGATGTCGGGCTCGAGGAGAAACACCGACGCTCCGAAGCGCGAGTGCCGTCCGTGCATCTCTTCGCCGAACGCGTCGAGCAGCTGGTTGACCTCGCCGTCGAACAGCGCTCGCCACCCGCGGTCGATCGCCTCTCGCGCGAACGCGGCGTCTCCGGCGACCACGCGCGCGTCCAGGACCGTCGTAGCGGTGCGCAGATCGTCGCGGGCGAGCTGGGTGAGATCCGCGGGAGAGCGCACGGCGTGCCCCACCGAGACGCCCGCGTCCCACAAGGGATAGAGCAGCATTTCGGCGAGCTCTTGCACGCGGGGGTCTTCGGCGTCTTGCGCGAGCACGAGCACGTCGAGGTCGCTTCCGAGCGCGACGAGGCCGCGTCCGTAGCCGCCCACGGCGAGCAGGGCGACCGGGGCGCCGACCAGCCCGCACTTCGCTGCGGCGGCGCAGAAGAACGCAGAGAGCAGCCCGTCGTAGAGGGTCGCGGTCTTGGCGGCGAGCGCTGTTCCGCCTTCGCCGCGAAGGGCCGCCTGGCGAATGGGCGTTCGATGCGCGGAGAGAAACTGTCGCGTCGCGGCGACGATCGAGGGCGAGAGCGAGGGGCGTGGACGCTCGTCGTCCGAAGCGGGGCTGTTCGGTTCCATCGACTCCATCGATTGCTGTGCGGGGCGATTCGTCGCGCTCACGCTCGCCACGCTATCGCGCATCCCCGAACCGTTCACCTCCGCGACGTCACGGAGAGCGCCGATGCGTCCGCTCGTGCCGCGCTGCTGGTTCGGCGACGGGGGATCGGTTCAGCCCGGCCCCTGCGCGACCGCGTCGGCGACGGCGCGCGCGAGGTGGTTCTGATAGCCCTCGTCGCGCAGCCGCGACTCTTCCATCGGGTTCGAGATGAACGAGAGCTCGATGAGGATCGCCGGCATTTCAGTGCCCACGAGCACGTTGAAGCGCGCCGCGTGAACGCCCATATCGTCGACGTCTTGGTACGACGAGCGCAGCGTCTCGAGCAGCGATCGCTGCACGCTCCCCGCGAGCCTCCACGAGCGAGCGCCCTGCGTCGCGAGCTGGAGGTTGGCCAAGATGTGCGAGACCTCCGCGTCGTCGAGCGGGTCGAGCTCGCGCTCGATGCTCACGCGCCGCGCGAAGCGGTTCTCGACGCGCTCGTGTTGAGCGTCGAGCGCGTACACCGAGACGCCCCTCGCCTCGGCGCGCTCGGCGGCGTTGCAGTGAATCGAGACGAACAGGTCCGCCCTCGCCTCGTTCGCGCGCTGCGCGCGGTCTTCGAGCGTCACGTACACGTCGCTGTCTCGGGTCATCACGACGTCGATCCCGTGCTCGACCGCGAGGCGCTCGGCCACGCGACGGGACACCGCGAGCGTCACCTCGCTCTCGCGCAGGCCCGACGGTCCGCGCGCGCCCGGATCGCTTCCGCCGTGGCCCGCGTCGATGACCACGCGACGAACCGAGCGGCGTTGTGTGGTTCCGTCGAGCGTGCGCTGGTCGTTGTGCGTCGCCTGTGTCGCCGCGCGCGCCGAGGCGGGGTCGAGCAGCGCGAGCGACGCGCGGACGTGCTCTCTCGCCGAGCCGTCAGGACAGCGACGGAGGTACTCGAGCCACGCTGATCGGGCGCCGTCGCGATCGTCCGCGCTGTGCTCGAGCGCGCCGAGCCGCGCGAGCGCGTCGCACGCGACCGCGTCCTGCCCCGAGGCGAGCGCGCGCCACCGTTGCTCGACGGCTCGAAGGTCGCGGCTGTCTCGAAAGCGTCGGTAGCGCTCGTGCAGCAATTGCGCGGCGGCGACAGAGGCTTCGCGTTCGCGGCGCGTTCCGCGGAGGGCGTCCAAGCGGGCGATGATGCGATCGGTGTTGGCCGGGAGCGTCGCGCGCGCGATGGCCTCGCGTGCTTCGGCGGCCTGACGAACAGGGTCTTCGCTGCTCGACGCGGCGATGGGCCGCGACGGCTCGGGCGAGCGAGGCTCGTCGCCGCACGCCGCCAGCGCCGAGAACGCTGCGATCCATCCCATCAACGCGGTGATCGACGGCTGCACAAAAATCGCCCTTATCAGAGCGCGACGAATCGAGCGAAGTTCTTGCAAGACGCCGCACGAAGGTAGGCTTGCACCGTGAACTCATCGTTGGACACCTTCGCCATCGTTCGTTATGCGGCGATGGCGTTGTTCGGAGCGATCGCGCTTCGCTCGCTCATTCGATTGCTTCGCCGAGCGCTCAACGCTCCCGCGCTCGTCGCGATGTGCGGCAAGCTCGTCGCCGCAGGAAACTACGCGCGGCTCGCGAAGCTCTTGGCCGCCGCAGAGGACCGATGGGTGGCGCTGCTCCTCGTGCGCGCGCTCTCGTTGCACATCCCGAGCGTGGGCGATCCGCGCGGAGAACAAGAGCACTTTCGCGACGCGCCCGCGCCGGGAGAGCCCTTCGACGTCGCGTGGAAGCGCGCGATGGACACCGCGCAAAACGCGCTGCGGCTCGAAGTGCTCACGGACCTGGGCGCGGCCATCGGAGGCGCCGCCCTCGCGGCCATCGTCGCCTCGCTCGGAACGTACTTCGCCACCGACCGCGGGTCGTTCTCGCGCAACGCGGCGATCGCAGCGGTCGGGATGCTCATGATGTTCGGCGCTGCGAACTCAGGGCGAAAGACGCTCGACGGCCTGGTGATCGCGCGTCGGTTCTGCGAGTCGCTCGCGCAGCCCATCGAGCAATGGGACGACGCGCGACGCGAAGGAGCCAAGCTCGCCGACGCCCTGTGGCGCTCGCGCTCTTCCGCCGCGCAAGGATCGGGCACCGACGTCTGAGCGCGCGCAGCGGTCGTCAGGCCGTGGGCACGACCGTGACGCTCTCGGGCGCCATGCGCTCGGGCGGCAAGAGCCATGGAAGCTCGTCGGCGGGGATCACTCCGCGCTTCACCAGGTCGAGCGCGGCCTCTCGCATCGGGCGCAGCCCCGCCTTCAGCGCGACCTCGCGAAGCTCGTCCACGGTGGAGCGCTTCGCGATCGCCCCGCGCACGGGGGCGGTCGAGCGCAAGTACTCGATCACCGCGACGCGGCCGCGCGTCCCGTGCCCCTGACAGTGCTCGCACCCGCGGCCCTTGAAGCACTGAAAGTCCTCTGGAATCCCCTGCGGAAACAGCTCTCTCGCCAACGTCGGCGCGAGCTCGCCGCGCTCGCGGCACTGCTCGCACACCCGCCGCGCGAGCCGCTGCGCGACGACGGCGACGAGCTCCGAGGCGATCGAGTTGGCCTGCATCCCCAAGTCGAGCAAGCGCTGAACCGCGTCCGTCGCGTCGTTGCAGTGCAGCGTCGAGAGCACGAGGTGCCCGGTCTGCGAGGCGCGGATCGCCTCGAGCGCCGTCTCTCCGTCGCGGATTTCTCCGACCAGGATCACGTCGGGGTCCTCGCGCACGAACGCGCGCATCGCCGTCGCGAACTGAAACCCGAGCTCGGGTCGCACCTGCGTCTGCTGCACGCCCACGACGGCGTACTCGATCGGGTCCTCGACGGTGATCACTTTTCGAGTCGAGTCCTGCGCGATGTGCTGAAGCCCCGCGTAGAGCGTGGTGCTCTTGCCCGAGCCCGTCGGACCGACGACGAGCAGAAGGCCTCCGGGCGCATCCAACAAGCGGCGAAACTGCACCGCGAGGTCGCCCGGCATGCCGAGCTCTTCGATCGAGAGCAGCCGCTGCTCTTGCGGGAGCAATCGCAGCACGAGGTGCTCGCCCCAGAGCGAGGGCTGCGTCTGCACGCGCAGGTCGAACGCCTTGTCGCCCGTTCTTCGACGAATGCGACCGCCCTGCGGGAGCCTGCGCTCAGCGATGTCGAGCTGGGCCTGCACCTTCACGACGTTGACCAGACCGTCGACGTCTTCGATCGAGAGCGGCAGCCCGCTGTAGTCGTGCAGGTCTCCGTCGATGCGAAAGCGCACGCGGACGTTGTGTCCGTAGCGCTCGACGTGCAGGTCGCTCGCGCGCCGCGCGATCGCTTCGAGCAAGAGCGCGTCGAAGAGCGCCACCGAGCGCGCCTCGCGGTCCATCCCGCGCGTGAGCAGCTCGACCGACGGCTGCGCGTCGGGGGCCATCGTCGGCCGCTCGCTCGCGCGAAGCTCGACGAGGCGCCACAGCCGCTCGAAATCCGACGCGGTCACGAGCGAGACGTGCACGATCGAGGCGCGCATCGCCTTGGAGACCGGCGTGAGGTCTTCGAGCGGATCGCACGTCACGACGTGCACAGCGCCCCCCTCTCGCGCGAACGGCAGCACGCGATGACGCTCGAGAAACGCCCGTTGAACGCCGCGCGAGACGGCAGGGTCGAACCGCCGCTCGACCTCGTCGACGGTCACGAGCGGCAGGCGGTGCTGCTTGGCGAGCGCGCGAAACACCACGGCTTCGTCGACGAGGCCCTGCGCGACGAGCTCTTCTCCGATGCGCTTTCCGCTGGCGGCTTGCGAGGCGGCGGCTTGCTCGACGGAGATGCGCGCGACGTTGAAATCGCGCACCAGAATATCGCCGAGCCGGACCTGGGCGCCGATCACTTCGCGGACTCGTCAGGCAGCGCGAGGCGCAGCCGCGCGAGAGAGGCGTCCATCGCGCGATCATCGGACGGCGCGCGCTTTTGCCGTCGCAGCGCGGCCACCGAGGCTCCGACGCTGCCGCCGAAGCGCTCGCACACGGCGCAGATCGCGACGTGGGCCTCGACCTTGTTGCGCGTGCGCTCGTCGAGCTGACCGTCGATGTACTCCGAGAGGACCGCCAGCACTTCGCTGCAAAGAAGCCCGCCGACTCGTGCTTCGCCCTTCATCGATCGTCCTCCTTTCGCACCGCTGCGACGAAGCGCAGACGCGCCCTGTGCAAGCGGCTCTTGAGCGCCGCGACCGAGAGGCCGAGGGACTGCGCTCCCTCTTCTGTGGACAGGCCCTCGACGTCGATCAACGCGAGCACCTCGCGGTCCTCGTCATCGAGCGCGGCGAGCGCGTGCCTCACGCAGTCGTCGCTCTCGATGCGCTCGTGCACCGAGCGCTGCGCGGAGGCGTCGCCCCAGCCTGCGTCGGCGCCGAGCTCTTCGAGGGCGACGTCCGTGTCTCGATCGACCTTGCGACGAAAGCGACGGTGAATCGCGTTGCGCGCGACGGTGAACAGCCACGATCGCGGCGAGCTCTCGTTGCGAAAGCTCGCGGCGTGCTGCCACAAGGCGGCGAACGACTCTTGGACGGCGTCTTCGGCCAGGGCGCGGTCGCGCGCGATCGCGTGAGCGAAGCGCAAGAGCGCGGGCGCGTGTCGGTCGAACAAGAGTCGCAGCGCCGCGGGGTCTCGTTGTCCGACGCGCGCGACGAGGGTCACGTCGTCGTCGGGGTGTTGTCCTTCGCCTTCACGGGACATGTGCTGAAGCCGAAGAGAGTGTACAGCGGGCAGCTTCCGATGAGCCCTGTGACCAGCGGAACAATTCCGATCAGGCCGAGCAAGGTCTTGGGGCCGACGAAGACGAGCGAGAGGACGACGAGGCCGACGATCACGCGAATGGCGCGCTCGATGGGGTGTTCGTTGTTCGGAAGGATCTTGGCGAGCATGACGGGTCTCCCTGTTGGTTCGTTTTCGGCGCCGTCGATCAGCGCCTTCGAAGACAGAGAGTCCCGAGGCTCGTGGTTCGATTCACCCCCGCCGTGATTTCTCGCTGAAAAGCTTCTGCGCGACGAGCGCAGCTTCTGCGTCGCTACAGCAAGTACGGGATCACCGCGCGGCGGTCCTTGGGGTAGTCGTCGAACTGCGACTGGTACCAGCGGTGATTGTCGAGCGCGCGCGGGACGAGGTTGGCCGCGGTGTACAGCGCGAAGGCGACGCCTGCGAGCGACCACGTCGCGATCGACCAGCCGACCCACTCGAGCAATTCGCCGAGGTAATTGGGGCACGAGACCCAGCGATACATCCCGCCGTACGGGATCTTGTAGCCGGTCTCGCCGGGCTTTCGCAGGGACAGAAGGATCGAGTCCGACTGCTTGTTGATGAAGTAGCCGAGCGCGAAGACGAGCACGCCCGCGACGAAGCGGACGTCCGTGAGCCAGCCGCCGTCGTACGCGCGAACGTGCGCGACCTGCCCCGCGTTGACCAGCGCGTTGAGCGTGTTGAACGCGATCGCCGTCAGCACGATGAACAGCGGCGTCGGCCGCGCGCCCGGCTTGAGCGTGAGCGGATAGAAGAACGTGCGGTGCACGTAGTGGCTCATCCACAAGAGCAAGAGCGCGATCGAGCCGGGCGAGCGCGCGAACGGCCCCATCCAGAACACCAACGCCCAGAGAAGAACCGCCGGGCACTCCATGAGCACCCACGCGAGCTTCGCCGAGACGGTCGGGCCCCATCCCGAGCGCGCGTGACGACCGTACGGCGCGGTGATGAACAGCAGCGAGACGAAGGTCAGGACCGCGAGGGTGATTTCGATCCAGACCAGCGACGAGTGGTAGTTGGCGAGCATCAGCGCTGTTTCTGTTGGTAACACAGCGGCGGTCAGGACCGCGACTTCGCCTTCTGCGCGGCGTCCGCGACGAGCGCGCGCAGCCATCGGTGCGCCGGATCGCGGTCGAACCGGTCGTGCCAACGAAGAAAGAGCGAGAAGCCCTCGAGCTCGATCGGGACGGGCTTGATCACGAGGCCGTGCGTCGCCTCCATCGCGCGCGCCACGGAAGCGGGCGCGGTCCACGCGAGGTCCGTCCGCGCGACGATCTCGGGCGCCATCAAGAACTGCGGAACAAGCAGCGCCACGCGTCGCGTGTGCCCGAGCCGCGCGAGCGTGTCATCGACGAGCGATCCGACGGTCCCGCGAGGAGCCACCAACACATGGCGAAGCGAGAGCCAGTGCTCGAGCGTGAAGGCGCGCTTGGTCGCCATCGGGTGCCCGCGACGCAGGACGCAGACGAACTTCTCCTTCCACAACAAGCGCTGCTGAAGGCCCGCGCGCGGGGTCTCGTCGCGCGTGACGATCGCGTCGAGCTCCCCCTCGAGAAGCAGCTGGTCCGCGCGCTCGGCGTCCGCAGCGAACGGCTTGAGGATCAGATCGACGCCGGGCGCCTCACGCTCCATTCGTTCGAGCGCTGGAGGAAGCAGCTGCACCGCGAACGAGTCCGGGACGCTCATCCGAAACGCCTTCTTCGCCGTGGCAGGGTCGAACGGCCTCGGCTCGGCGAGCGTCGCCCGCACCGCGTCGAGCGCGGCGCGCAAGTGTCGCTCGACCGAGAGCGCTCGCGCCGTGGGCTCGATCCCCGCGGAAGTGCGCACGAAGAGCGGGTCGCCGAAGTGCGCGCGAAGGCGGTTGAGCGCGCTCGATGTCGCGGGCTGGCTGAGCCCGAGCTTGCGCGCCGCGCGCGTCACCGAGCGCTCGGCGAGCAGGGCGTCGAGGACCACCAGGAGGTTCAAGTCCACCGATCCAAGATTCATGGCGTGAATAGTTTGTATCACACACATTGATTGGCTGAATGTCTGCGACGAGCGCACTGTCCCCCTCGTCCTTCGGCGCTCGCGGTGAGCGCGGTCGGTCGAAAGAGAGAGTGCACAGCCATGTTCGTCGTCACTGGAGTCACGGGTCACACTGGTTCTGCCGCGGCCGAGACGCTGCTCGCCGCCAAGCTCCCCGTCCGCGTCGTGGTTCGCGATGAGGCCAAGGGCGCCGCGTGGCGCGCGAAGGGCGCAGACGTCGCGATCGCGTCGTTCGAAGACCCCGCCTCGATGACCCGAGCGCTCGCAGGAGCGGACGGCGCGTACGTGCTCCTTCCGCCGCCCGCGTGGAACCAGAGCGAGCTCGCGGCCAACCGCGCCTCGCTCACCGAGAAGCTGCTGACCGCGCTGCGCGACGCGGCGCCGAAGCACACGGTGTTTCTCTCGTCCGTGGGCGCGCAGCACAAAGACGGGACGGGCCCGATCAAGTTCTTGCACCCGATCGAGCTGGCCCTGCGCGAGAGCGGCTTGCGCAGCACGCTCTTGCGCGCGGCGTTCTTCATGGAGAACTGGGGCGGCTCGCTCGGATCTGCGCTCGAGTCGGGCAAGCTGTACTACGGGCTCACCGCGGACAAGAAGTTCGCCCAGGTCGCGACGAAGGACATCGGCGCGACCGCGGCCAAGGCGCTCATCGAGCCGCACACGAGCGGGACGCGCGTGATCGAGCTCGCCGGCCCCGAGGACCTCTCGCTCGAAGACACCGCCGCCGTGATGAGCCGCGTCAGCGCAAAGCCCGTGACCGCCGTGAGCGTCCCGGTCCCCGCGATGGTCGGCTCGCTCGAAGGAATGGGCGCGTCCAAAGAGATCGCCGCGGGATACGGCGAGCTCGTGCAAGGGATCAACGCGGATCACGTCGCGTTCGAAGGCGGCTCCGCGCAGTTCGTCCGCGGGACGACCACGCTCGAGTCCGTCCTGCGCTCGATGCTCTCGAAGTGAGCGCTACTTCTTCTGCGCTCCAGGGCCCGCGACGCGCCCCTCTTCGCTGCGGTCGGTCGCCGGCGGAGGCGCGGGAAACAGCGCGCTCACCCGCTCGATCAACGCGCGATCGAGCGTGACGTCCGCCGCCGCGAGCGACGGCTCGAGCTGCGCGACCGAGCGCGCTCCGAGCAAGGGCGCAGTGACGCCGGGCTGCGCCATCGCCCACGCGACGGCGAGCGTCGCTGGATGCATCCCGACCTCGCGCGCGATCGCGCTGAACGCCTCGGCGACGTCGTAGAGCGCCGGCTCGCCGTAGCGCACTTTGTACAGCGGCCACTCGGTGAGACGGCTGCCCGCGGGACGCTCGGTGGCGCTGTACTTTCCGCTGAGCAAACCGCCCGCGAGGGGGCTGTACGGAAACACCGCGAGCCGCTCGCTTCGCGCCATGGGCAGAAGCTCGACCTCGCACTGTCGCTTGACCAGGTTGTACATGGGCTGGATCGCGACGAAGGGAGACCAGCGGTTGAGCTGCTGGATTCCAAGGGATTTGCACACCTGCCACGCGGCGAAATTGCTGACCGCGGGATAGAGCACCTTGCCCTGCGCCACGAGCGACTCGATCGCGCGAAGGCTCTCTTCGAGCTCAGCCTCGTCGTCGAATCGATGCAGGTAGTACAGGTCGATCCGGTCGGTCTTCAATCGACGCAGGCTCGCCTCGCACGCGCGAACGAGGTGATAGCGCGAGGTGCCCCGCGCGTTCGGGTCCGTCCCGACCGGAAAGTACGCTTTGCTCGCGATCACGAGCTGATCGCGCATCCCTTGGATGAAGCCGCCGAGCAGCTCTTCGCTGCGGCCGCCGTTGTACACGTCGGCCGTGTCGAAGTGGTTGATGCCCTTGTCGACGCAGCGCTGAAAGAGCGCGCGCGAGGTGGCTTCGTCGGCGTCGCCGCCGAAGGTCATGGTCCCGAACGCGAGGCTCGAGACGCGCACGCCCGTGCGACCGAGGAGGTTGTATTGCATTTCTCTCGGTCGATAGCGGTACACGAAATCGCACCGCGAGCGCACGGGACGAGCGCATACTCGCTGGGCAATCGTGGATGCGACCGAGGCGCGATCGAGGTTCGAAGCCCACCTCGCGACGTTGGGCTACAGCGCGACGCAGCTCGTGGTGGACTCGACCGGCACGCTCGCGACGCTGCAGCCGCACGCGCGAACGAAGCCCTCGCAGCTGCCCGTCCTGCGACGAGAGGACCTCGAGCTGACCTCGATCCTCGGCGAAGGGGGAATGGGACGAGTGCACGCGGCGCAGCAAGTGGCGCTTCACAGAGAAGTGGCTGTGAAGATGCTGCGAGAAGAGAGCGCGCCCGACGCGAGCGCGGACCTGCTTCGCGAGGCGATGGTGGCGGGGAGGCTCGAGCACCCGAACATCGTTCCGGTCTATCTGCTGGGGATGACGCCGGAGGGCTCGCCGCTGTTCGTCATGCGGCGGATCGAGGGCGTCTCGTGGAGCAAGGTGCTCGCGAACCCGAGCGCCGCGCCGGCGTTCTTCAGCCACGCGAGCGACGATCCGCTGGGATTTCACCTGTCCATCTTCGTTCGCGTCTGCGAGGCCGTGCACTTCGCGCACTCGAAGGGGATCGTGCACAGAGACCTCAAGCCCGACAACGTGATGCTCGGCGCGTACGGCGAGGTCTACGTCGTCGACTGGGGCCTCGCCGTCTCGCTGCGCGACGAAGACTCGATGCTCCCGCTCGCCAAGCACGCGACGGCCCTCGCCGGAACGCCGCGCTACATGGCGCCCGAGATGTGCGCGTGCCGAGTCGAAGAGCTCAGCGAACGCACCGACGTGTTCTTGCTCGGAGCCATCTTGTACGAGCTCATCGCAGGGCGCGCTCCGTTCGACGCTCCGTCGGTGATGGAGCAGCTCATCCGCGCGTACGACTCGAGCTACGAGCCCCTCGCCTCGAGCGTCGAGCCCGAGCTCGCGCGCATCGCGACGCAGGCGCTCTCGCGGGCGCCGTCGCAGCGGCACGCGAGCGCCGACGAGCTGCGCCGCGCCGTGCTCGATTTCGTGCAGCACCGGGCGTCCTTCGCGCTCTCGCGCGAGGCCAATCAGCGCGCTGAAGAGCTGTTCGCGCTGCTCGACGCCCGAGACCACTCGCAGCGCGTGCACGAGCTGTTCACCGAGTGTCGCTTCGGACACCTTCAAGCGCTGCGCGCGTGGAGCGGAAACGCCGCGGCCCGCGAAGGCCTGCAGCGCGCGATCGAGCGCATGATCGATTGCGAGCTCTCGCAGGACAACGCCTCGTCCGCCCAAGACCTGCTCGCGCAGCTGCCCGAGCGCAACGAGCGCCTCGCTGCGCGCGTGGCCGAGGCGGTGCGAGCGGCGGACGAGAAGCGCGCGAAGCTGCACGCGCTCGAGGCGTTTCAGCGCGAGGCCGACACGCAGTCCGCCGCAGGAGCGCGCGCGAAGATGCTGCTCTCGATGGGGGTGTTTTGGTTCGCGCTCTCGATGGTCGCCGGCGCGCTCGACCTGACCGGGCGATGGCCGTTCGGCTACCGAGAGGCGCTCGCGGCGATCACGCTGAACACGCTCGTGACCGCCGCGGTCAGCGAGTACGTGCGAAGAAATCACAACCCCAACGCCGCGGTGCGACGGCTGATGCTCACCGCGGTGCTCTTGGGCATCGGGCTGATCTCGCACTGGGTTCTGGCGCTGGCGCTCGGCATGTCGCTCAACCACGCGCTCGTGCAATTTCTCTGGTGGATCGCCGGCGGATGGATCGGCGTGGGAATGCTCTTCGACCGAAAGATCGTTCTCACCGGGATCGCGCTCGGCGCCGGCGGAATCGCCGTCGCGCTCTGGCCACGCTGGCAGATCTTCACCTTCGGCGTCGCCTCGATGACGGGCTACGCCTCGCTCGCGATCGCCTGGCTCGTCGAAGACCGCGCGAAGTCAAAGAGCGCCTGAGTCCCACGAATTCAAGTTGCCAACGCTGTTGCGTGGCCGTCAGAGCGGCCGCACCGTGCTCGTCCACGATCACGGTTGCCTGAATCTCACCCGAAAGGGGGTTCTCTCCGGTGGACTACAAGTACAGCAAGAAGGCCGGCGCGCTGAACGAGGTCGCTCCTCAGCAGCAGCAACAGGCCGCGGTGCAGACGCGCGCGCGACCGTCGATGCGCGCGCAGTCGATGCAAGCGCCGATCTCGAGCCTCGAAGACTACGAGTACGCAGAGACGACGGGCGTGAGCAACCTCGGACCGGGCCCGACGTCCACGGCGATGATGCGCGGCCCAGCGTCGCCGCACGCGCAATCGTTGGCGTACCGAACGCCCGCGGCGCCGCCCGCGCCGAGATCCGCAGCGATCGCAGGACCACGCAACCGTGGAGGTCGAGGGATGTTCTTCTATACGGTCAACGAAGGCGAACGCGTACGGATCATCCACAAGGACGGTCGCGTCGCGATCGTCGACGGGCCCGCGCGCTTCTGGCTGGGCTCGAAGACGGTCGAGCACATGGTGCAGAACGTCGCGCACCCAGGAGAATTTCTCATCGTTCGCTTTCGCGACGGACGGCAAGAGCACCACGCAGGCCCGGCGAGCGTGTGGTTCGACCCGAAGGAGCACCTCACGATCGAGAAAGAAGAGGCGCTGCCCATCGCCGCCAAAGAAGCGGTCGTCGTGTACGCCAAGGGAGAGGACGGCGCGGTCGCGCGGCGCGTGGTGCACGGGCCCGCGATGTTCGTCCCGGCGCCGGGCGAGTGGCTGCACACGTTCTCGTGGCACGGATCCAAGGGAGGAACCGACGGGTACCTCAAGGTTCCGAACGCGCTCGTGTTTCAAAAGCTCTGGTTTTTGCCAGACCAAATGTATCACGACGCGCCCGACGTCAGGACCGCCGACGACGCCGTGCTCACCATTCGACTGATGCTCTTCTTCGAGCTGGTCGACCTGCAGCGGATGCTCGACAGCACGCACGACCCCATCGGCGACTTCGTCAACGCCGCGACGAGCGACGTCATCGATTTCACGGGCAAGCACGACTTCGAGGCGTTCAAGCGCAACACCGAGAAGCTCAACGAGCTCGAGACGTACGCGCAGCTCGTCTCGCGCGCCGAGCAGTGCGGCTATCGCATCAACAAGGTGGTGTACCGCGGCTACGGAGCGCCCGAATCGCTGCAGCGAATGCACGACGAGGCGATCGAGTCCCGCACGCGGCTGCAGCTCGAGCGCGCGACGCAAGAGCAGGCGCAGGACCTCGAAGACTTCAAGCTCTCGCGCGAACAAGCGCGGGCGACGAAGCATCGCGCTGAGCAAGAGGCGACCAACGCGTTCGACCTGCAAGAGCGCGAGAAGCGGCGCAACGCCGAGCTCGCCGAGGCCGAGGCGCGACAGAAGTTCGAGCGCGAGCAGCACTGGCTCGACGCCGAGCAAAAACGCGCGGTGCAAAAGAATCGCGACGCCGCGCAGCAGGCGCACCTGGCGTCGCTGCGAGAGCTCGGCGTGGACCTGACGCGATTGCTCACGCAAAACAGGGCCGATCGCGTGATCGAGCTGCGCGGCGAGGGCCAGACGCACGTGCATCTCGACCCGACGCGCGACGAGTGACGCGCGCTTTGCGTAGGCAAAACGCACGGTCAGCGAGAGAGATCTCAACACGTTCTCGATTTTGTTGAGTTCACAGGACGGGTTGGACTTTATTCGCGCTCGAGGTCGAACACCGAGCGAGCGACCAAGACCACGACGAGTCTTCGCGCGAGGCTCGCCATCGCGTTGGCGTTGTTGACCGGCGCAGCGGTGGGCCTGGGCGGATACACGTTCGCGTACGCCAAGGGCGGGGCGTACCTGACGAACAACCCGAGCGCGTGCGCGAACTGTCACGTGATGCGCGAGCAGTTCGAGGGCTGGCAGCGAGGGAGCCACCACGCCGTCGCGACCTGCAACGACTGTCACGCGCCGCACTCGCTCGTTCCGAAGCTGTTCGTGAAGGCGCTCAACGGGTTCAACCACTCGTGGGCGTTTACGACGGGGCGCTTTCACGAGCCCATTCGGACGACGGCCCTCAATCAACGCGTGACCGAAGGCGCCTGTCGGCACTGCCACGAGCGGATCGTGGACGCGATCGAGACGCACGCGCACGGCGGAACCGCGCGCGGAGACGAGCAGGTCTCGTGCATCCGCTGCCACCGCAACGTCGGTCACCTGCACTGAGCTCTCACAGCCCACACGGATCGAGCACGACCATGAGCGAAGAGAACGTAGAGACAAAAGAAGCGAACAAGCCCGCAGCATCGAGCATCGGCACCAAACGCCTCGCGCTCGCCGTCGGCGCGACGGCGCTCGCCACCGCGGCGCTCGTCGGGTTGCTGGTCAACGTGTTCGAGAAGAAGACCGAGGCGCGAAACCCGTTCTTTCGCGTCGTCGAGCTCAACGAGACGACCGAGGACCCCGCCGTTTGGGGCCGCAACTTTCCGCTTCAGTACGACGGCTACCGTCGCACCGTGGACATGCAGCGCACGCGCTGGGGCGGAAGCGAGGCGATGCCGCACACCCCGACGGCGCGCGATCAGCGCACGGTCACCTCGCAGAACCGCCTGCAAGAAGACCCCAACCTCGTCACCATGTGGAACGGCTACGCCTTCGCCGTCGACTTTCGCGAAGAGCGCGGCCACGCGTACATGCTCGTCGATCAAGAGACGACGCAGCGTCAGGTCGTCGTTCGTCAGCCGGGCGCGTGCATCCACTGCCACGCCTCGACGTGGACGACGTACAACCGCCTGGGCAACGGAGACATCTTTCGCGGCTTCGACGCGCTCAATCACATGCCGTACGCCGAGGCGCGCACCAACGTCCGGCACCCGGTCTCGTGCATCGACTGTCACGACCCTTCGAGCATGGCGCTGCGCGTGACGCGACCCGCGTTCATCGAGGGAATTCGCGCGTATTACGCGAGCCGCGGCCGCCCCAACTTCGACCCCAACCGCGACGCCACGCACCAAGAGATGCGCTCGTACGTCTGTGGTCAGTGCCACGTCGAGTACTACTTTCGTGGGCCCGAGAAGCGCCTGACCTTTCCGTGGTCCAACGGCCTTCGCGCAGACGACATCCTCGCCTACTACGAGCGCGACGGGCACCGCGACTGGACCCACCGCGAGAGCGGCGCGCGCGTGCTCAAGGCGCAGCACCCCGAGTTCGAGATGTACAACCAAGGCATCCACGCGCGCGCGGGGGTCTCGTGCGCGGACTGCCACATGCCCTACCGCCGCGAAGGCGGCTTGAAGATCAGCGATCACCACATCCGCAGCCCGCTGCTCAACATCGCCAACGCGTGCCAGACCTGCCACCGCGTGAGCGAGAGCGAGCTGCGCGACCGCGCCGAGTCCATCCAGAACCGCACTCACGAGATGCGCGACCGCGCGATGGGCGTGCTCGTCGAGCTCATCCACGGGATCGGCGCCGCGCGCACCGCGGGCGCGACGGACGAGCAGCTCGCGGGCGCTCGCACCGAGCAGATGCGCGCGCAGTTCTTGTTGGACTTCGTCGAAGCCGAGAACTCGTCGGGCTTCCACGCGCCGGGCGAAGCAGGGCGCGTGTTGTTCTTGTCCATCGACCACGCGCACCAGGGGCTGCGCGCGCTCGGGGCGAGGCCCTCGCTCGTTCCGCTGCAGACGGCGCCCGCCGGCGACGGGGGAGCAGCGTACGCATCGAGCGACGGCGGCAGCGCCGCGATGGACGCCGCAGCGCACGACTGAGCTCGATTCGGGCTCGGCCGCGGGGGGGACGCGCTCAGATCACCAGGTGTATCCCGTGGGCGTGATGCCGCCCGCGGTGCAGCCTGCGAGCACGCTGCAGTAGTTGTCGCGAACGTATGTGCCGTCGTTGCAGCGGAGCGTTCCGCAGTGAAACGGGCCGCAACCGGGGATCGCGCCGCACGAGGCGCCCGCGCACTGGAGCATCTCTTCGCACGTTCCGCCGCCGGTGCGAATGCACTCGGGGCCGCCGACGGTGCCCGCGGGGATCGACCATCGCACCGTCGCAGGAGCGCACGTCGCGCAGCCTTCGTCGGTCATCCCGTCGCAGTCGTCGTCGGCGCCGTTGCCGCAGACCTCTGCGCGCGGAACCACTTCGCCCGCGCACGCTCCGAACGTCGCGGGCATGCCCGCCATACACGTTCGCGTCCCCGTGCGACACGCGCCGACGCCCATCGTGCCCGCGGGCCCCGAGTAGCAGCTCATCGTCGAGCCCACCATGCAGCCGCAGTCTTCGTCGGTCGCTCCGTCGCAGTCGTCGTCGATCATGTTGCCGCAACGCTCGGCCACGGGCGCGACGGCGCCTTCGCACGTCTCGCTCCATCGACCGAGCTCGCCGCTCCCGATGCAGCGCTGCACGCCGCGACGGCACGCGCCGACGCCCGCCGTCGCGCGCGGCCCGATCGAGCACGCGCGCGTCGTGTTCGGAACGCAGTTGCACGTCGAAGGAAACACGCCCGTCCCGTCGTCACCGACGATCGTCGGACACATGGGAGCGTCGACCGTGACATCCGCCTGCGCGTCGGCCGCAGCGTCCATCGTCACCGTCGCGTCGAGCATCGCCGCGTCTTGCGCCACGCCCGTGTCGCTCACGGTCGCGCTGTCGCTCGCGTCCGCGCCCACCGCGCGATCCGCGCGCTGAGCATCGACCGGCACCATCGTGGGACCGTCCGCGCAAGCCCCGACGCTCGACAACAACAACAGAACACCGCTCCACCGCGTCACGCTTCTCATCGCGCGCGATGCTATGAAGTCGACGGCCGAACGGTCAACGCGCGATTGCGACCGTTGAATCAGCGCACACGAATTCGAGCGTCGACCGCGATCGCGCCCTTCGCCGTGGCGACGAGCGGGTTGACGTCGACCTCGCTGACCTCGGGCAGGTCCTCCATGAGCTGCGCGACGCGCAAGATCGCGTCGACCAGCGCCGCGCGATCCACCGCTTCGGAGCCGCGAAATCCGTCGAGCAACGCGCGCGCTTTGATCTGCTCGGTCATCGCGCGGGCGTCCACGTCGCGCAGCGGAGCGACGCGAAACACGACGTCCTTCCACAGCTCGACCTGCACTCCGCCGAGCCCGAAGCCGATGAGCGCTCCGTAGTCCGAGTCGCGCGTGGCGCCCACGAACGTCTCGACGCCGCGCGCGACCATCTCTTGCACGAGCGCCCCCTGCATCTCTTGTCGCAGCCCCTTGGCTTCGAGGCGCTGCTCGATCGCGGCGTACGCCTCGCGCACAGCGTCGGCGCCCTTCAGCGAGAGCACCACGCCCCCGACGTCGCTCTTGTGCGTGATCGTCGAAGAGACGAGCTTGAGCGCCACTTCGCCGTCGATCGTGTCCGCGAAGCGCGCGGCCTCGTCGCTGCTCGTCGCGACGAACGCCTGGGGAATTCTCAGCCCGTACGCGCGCAACACGCCCTGCACTTCGTCCGGCGAGAGCCACCTCCCAGCGGCTTGTTGCACGATCGTGCGCGCGGTGTCGCGATCGATTCCCGACGGGATCACGCGATGTCCTTCGGGGCTTGAGAGCCACGCGCCGTACCTCGCCGCCTTCGCCAGCGCCGCCGCCGCGCTCTCGGGAAACGCGTAGCTCGGAAAGCGCCCTTCTCGCAGCGAGCGCACGGCTTCGGGCACCCCGCGACGCCCCATGAAGCACGTCGCGACGCACTTGTCGCTCTTGGCCGCGCCCGCGCGGATCGCGCTCGCCACGTCGCTCGCGTCCGTGACGATCGGCGTGACGAACAGGACGAGCACCATGTCGACTTCGGGCGCGGCGAGCAGGATGCTCAGCGCGCGTTCGTACTGCGCGCCCGTCGCGCTCGCGATCATGTCGACCGGGTTCTTGACGGACGCTTCTTTCGGCAAGAACGCCTCGAGCGCGCGCTGCGTCTCGTCGCTGAGCCTGGCGACCTCGAGCCCGCGCGACTCGCACGCGTCGCTCGCCATGATCCCAGGGCCTCCGGCGTTGGTGAGGATCGCCACGCGACGGCCGCGGGGGACGGGCTGGCTCGCGAGCAGCATCGCGACGTCGAACAGCTCGTCGATCGTGTCTGTGCGAAGGACTCCGGCCTGACCGAGCAGCGCGTCGACGGCGACGTCCATGCCGGCGAGAGAGCCGGTGTGCGAGCTCGCGGCGCGCGCTCCCGCTTCGGTGCGGCCCGACTTCACGACGACGATGGGCTTGTCGCGGGAGACCTTGCGCGCGAGCTCCATGAACTTCTGCGAGTTGCCGAGGTTCTCGAGGTACAGGAGGATCACGCGCGTGTTGGGGTCGGCGCCCCAGTATTCAACGAGGTCGTTGCCCGAGACGTCTGCTTTGTTTCCGACGCTGACGAACTGCGAGACGCCGATGCCGAGCTCGCGGGCGTACTCCAAGATCGCGAGGCCGAGCGCGCCGGACTGCGACGAGAACGCGACGTTTCCGAAGGGCGGCTGCGTCGTCGCGAAGGTCGCGTTGAGCGCGACGTCGGGGTCTGCGTTGACGAGCCCGAGGCAGTTGGGCCCCACCATGCGCATGTTGTTCTCGCGCACGATGGAGACGAGCTGATCTTGCAGCGCCCTTCCCTCGGCGCCGATCTCAGCGAAGCCCGCGGTGATCACCACGACCGCGCGAACGCCCTTGCGACCGCACGCCGCCACCGCATCGGCGACCTGCTTCGCGGGAACCACCACGACGGCGAGGTCCACCGCGTCCGGCACGTCCTCGATCGTCGGGTACGCCTTCACCGACTGCACCACGGACGCCTTGGGATTCACTGGGTACACAGCGCCCTGAAATCCCCCGGTGACGAGGTTGTGAAACACCTCCGCGGCGATGGTCCCACGTTGGCGCGAGGCGCCGATGACCGCGACAGAGCGAGGCTTGAGAAGCGGGTCGAGCGAGTCGTTCATCGCACGCGGATTTGCGCGAACTGCCCGCGATTCGCAACGCTTCTCGACGGCAATCTCGCACGCAATCCACGCGCGCTCGACGCGAGCGGTGCGCGACGATCAGCGATGACCGCGCTGCGCGAGATGGGCGACAATTCAAGCGATGGGTGAAAGCTCTGCCCCTTCGCGCTCACCGCTGTCCCGCGCGACCAAGCTCGCCTACGGCAGCGGTGATTTCGGCATCAGCCTCAGCAACACCATCATGGCGCTGCTGTTCGGGATGTTTCTCACAGACGTGGTCGGCCTTCGCGCGCGCTACGCAGCGGCCGCAGTGTTTCTCGGCCGCACGTGGGACTACGTCAACGACCCCATCGTGGGCTACCTCTCGGATCGAACGCGCTCGCGATGGGGCCGACGTCGTCCGTGGCTGCTCTTCAGCGCGCCCATCTTCGCCGTCGCGTTCGCGATGCTCTGGTGGCGACCGCCGTTCACTTCGCAGCTCGCCCTCTCGGTGTACTACGCGCTCGCGTACCTCGTGTTCGACTCGCTGATGACCGCGGTCTCGACGCCGTACTACGCGCTCACGCCAGAGATCACGAGCGACTACGACGAGCGAACGGCGCTCACGAGCTACCGCATGGCGTTCTCGATCGCGGGCGCGCTGCTGGCCTTCACCGTCCCGTTGGCGTTGATCGGAACGATGCGGCCCGAGAACGTCTCGCGCGTCTTCGTCGTCGGCGCGGCGTTCGGCGTCGTGAGTGCGCTGCCGTTCTGGCTGGTGTTCGCGAAGGTGCGCGAGCAGCCTGCGTTCAGCGACGACGAGCCTCCGGGCCTCATCGAGTCGCTGCGCGCCGCAGGCAAGAACGTCCCGTTTCGCTTCGCCGCGACGATCTTCTTGCTCACGTGGGTCTCGGTCGACATCGTCCTGGCGTCGCTGCTGTACTTTCTCAAGTACCGAATGCGACTCGAGCGAGAGAGCGACCTCGTCTCGGGGACGATCTTCGTCGTCGCGCTCTTGTCACTGCCGCTGTGGGAGTACCTCTCGCGACGATGGGACAAACGACGTGCATATTTGCTGGGAATCTCGTTCTGGGCGGTGATCCAGATCGTGCTCGTGATGATCTCTCCCGAGTGGGGCCTCGGCGCCGCGCTCGCGTGCGCTGCGCTCGGAGGGTTGGGCGTCGGAGCCGCGCACGTCCTGTCGTGGGCGATGCTCCCAGACGCCGTAGAGTGGGACGAGTTTCACACCGGCAAGCGACACGAAGGGATGTTCTACGCGCTCGTGAGCCTCGCGCAGAAGGTCGCCTCGTCGCTGGCCGTCCCCGCAGCGCTGCTCATCCTGGACTTCACCGGCTACATCCCCAACGCAGCGACGCAACGCCCGTCGGCGATCATCGGCATTCGCATCATGTTCGGCCCTACGCCGGCGCTCTTGCTCGTGCTCGCGCTGCTCGTCGCGTGGCGCTACCCGCTCTCGCGGGAAGAGCACGAGCGGATTCGCTCCGCGCTCGACGCGCGCAAGAAGTGAGCGATCACCACAGCGTGTCTTGATCCTCGGTCACGCCGAGCGCGTCGCGCACGACGAAGGTTCGTCCGTCGTTCAACCGCACGTGCCCTTCGTACGTCCCGACCGCTTGCACGAACTTCGACGAGACCACGACGAGCTCGCGATTCTCCCGGTGAAAATCGCTCGGAACAAACCGAAGATCCACGGTCCCGCACTCGGTCTTCACGCTCCACGGCGCGCGCGAGTCTCCCGCTCCGGGCTCGATCCTGCCCTCACCCACGCCGATCAGCTCGTCGCCGATCCACACGGCGCACTCGAGCGCGCCCACGAAGCCCTGCACGAGGTTCATCGCGAAGGGCTTGTCGTCCTCGGTGCGTCCGAGCGCGTACGCCCAGCGCCAACGCGTCCGCCGCGCGAGCAGGCCCTGCGTGAGATCGAAGCCGCCGCGCCCGCCGGCGAGGTCCCACCGCCGTTGTCCGACGCGCACCGAGCCCCGCGTCTCGAGCAGCGATCGCTTCTCGGTCACGTCCACGACGCCGTCGGGGATCGGCGCGACCGCGGTGATCGACGATGGAGCGTCGGTCGCGTCCATCGCGGCCTCGATGGACACAGCGCCGGCGCGCACGTCGATGACGAGCGATCCGTTGCTGGTTTTTTCCAAGCGAAACTGCGATCGCCCGAGGCCGAAGTGCGCCGTCACTCCCTCGCGCTCGTCGTCGCGGACGCGCGCGACCTGCGCGGGGCCGAGCACGGATTCGTGCGCGACGATCCTGCGCTCTCTCGCGTCGTACACGTACGCGAACGCCGTCGCTGAATAGCCCAATCGAACGACGGCCGCGGCGACGAAGACCTCGGGCGTCGCGATCGCTGTGTAGAGCCAGCGCTTTTCGCGCGCGATGCGCACGAGCGGGTTGCGCTCGACCTGGGCGAGGTCGATGCCGGGGATCGTTCCGCGGTACGAGCCGAAGCGAAGAGCGCGAGAGCTCGGGTCGATCGGCGAAGAAGGAGCAGCGTCGAGGTTGCGCATCGTGAAGGAGTTGCCGCGAAGCGTACTGCAAATCCCCGGCGCACCTGCGATACATCACCACGGCCTTCATGAACGTCAGCGAGATCGATTGGGCGCGGTGGACTCCCACGGACACAGCGACGCTGCTCTTTGTGATCCAGAACGGGCGCGCGCTGCTCATCCGCAAGAAGCGCGGCCTCGGCGCAGGAAAGATCAACGCCCCCGGCGGCAGGCTCGAGCCCGACGAGCGCCCCATCGACGCAGCGATCCGCGAGGTGCGCGAAGAGCTCGGCGTCACCGCGCTCGCCCCGCGCGAGCGAGGGACGCTCGCGTTCGAGTTCGTCGACGGATACCGCTTGTTCTGCCACGTGTTCACCAGCGATCGCTGCGAGGGCGAGCCCGTCGAGACCGACGAGGCGATCCCGTTGTGGACCGCGCTCGAGGCGATTCCGTACGACGAAATGTGGGCGGACGACGCGCTGTGGTTGCCCAAGATGCTCGCGGGACACCGCTTCGAAGGGCGCTTCGTCTTCGACGGCGATCGACTGCTCTCGCACGAGCTCGCGCTGCACGACCCCGCGCGAGCGCTCTTCGCCAGGCTCGACGCGATGGGCGTTCGCTACGAGACGCGCTCGCACCCTCCGGTGTTCACCGTCGCGCAAGCGAAGCAACATCGCCCCGCGAACGAGCGGGGCGTGCACGTGAAGAACCTCTTCGTGCGCGACAAGAAGGGCGCGATGTGGCTCGTCACGACGCAGGAAGATCGCGCCGTCGACCTCGCGCAAATCGCGGCGGCCATCGGGACGAAGCACCTGTCCTTCGCCTCGTACGATCGACTTCGAGCGCACCTCGGCGTCGAGCCCGGCTCCGTCACGCCGCTCGCGGTGATCAACGATCGACAACGCGCGGTGCAGCTCGTGCTCGACGCATCGCTCGTCAACGAGCCGATCGTGCACTGCCACCCGCTCACCAACGATCGCACGACCGCGATTTCGGGCGAGGATTTGCTGCGCTTCGTCGAGGCATGCGAGCACCCGCCGCTGCTCGTCGCGCTGCCCTGAGCGATCGCCCGCTCAGCGCCTGAAGTGCCAGTAGTACACGCCGACGGTGATCATCGAGAGCGCGAAGCAGTTGACCCACACCGAGACGAGCGCGACGCCTCGGCGGTTGGCCGAGTCCGAGCGGCCGCGAATGCGGCTCGCGACGAGCGGCGCGAGCACTGAGCCGAGCACCACGCCGATCACCGCGCCGGGGGTGATCGGCGTGCAGCACCCGTCGATCTCGCAGTTGAGCGAGGCGCCCTCGCCGTCCGAGCTTCCGACCCAGCAGCGCGAAGGAACGAGCGCGAAGTACAACGGCAGCCCCAAGAAGAAGAAGAACCCCGCGACCCCTCCCACCACCGCGAGCCACGCGCGCTGCGGGTCGGGCGGAGGCTCTTCGTTCGAGTGCTCGACGGGCGGCGCGTTGCGCGCGATCGCGTCGAGCGCCTCGAGGATTCGACGCGCGCGCGTCTCGTCGTGCTTCTTGTGCGCAAACGTGAAGATCGACGTCTTGATGCTCCCGCTCTCGTCGTCGAGCACCACGCGCGTCGCGCTCTCGTCGAGCAGCGTGAGGACAGCCTGCCGAAGGACTGGCGAAGACAAGACGTAGTGCAGCGTCTCGTCCCGCGCCTCGCTGTCGATGTACACGGTCGAGTCGAAGCGCGGGTCGTTGGTCTGGTGCTCGACGTTGATCCCCTTCTCTTTGGCCTGCAGGTCTTCGTTGTTCTCTCGCCGCAGCGTGATCTGCATCGGGCGATACGCGCGATGGGCGCCGCCTGCGGTCGATCGATACGCCGCGAGCGCTTCGCTGTTCGCGGGGATCGGGCCTTTTCCGTACGGGACCGAGAACGCGACGTTCGACCCAGAGCCGCTCGAGTACTGCACCCAGATCGAAGGGCCCCCGTTGATCGAGACGAAGAACTCGCTCTGCCCTTCGTCGACGCCGGCGATCTGCCGCAGCTGTCGAACCAGATCTGCCTCGGTCTCGCCCTCGCTGAGCTCTGCCATGGCGGCGATGATCGCACGCCGCACGAGCGTCGTTCGACACAGAGAACGCACCGGACGCGCAATGCGCGGTACGATCCAGGGCGATGCGCTTGCTCACTCTTTCGGTTCTCGCTTCTGCGGCGCTGATGGCCTGTCAGCCGCGACCGCGCCGGCCCGTCGACGCAGGCGACGCATATGTCGACGACGACGATGACGCCGCGATGGAAGCCGCGGCCCCCGACGCGAGCGACGCTGCGATCGACGTGTACTACTACGACACGATCGTCGATCGAGCGCCGGCGCCGGACGTCGAGTTGAACGAAGCAGGCGGGCTCGTCTCGGGACCGCAGACGCCGCCGCAGGGCAAGGTGGCGCTCGTTCCGTGGATCGCCGAGGGGCACTACCTGCGGTGGGATTGTCAGACGAGCGCGCATCCGAGCCCCATGTTCTCGGGGCACACGAACACGCGCGTGTGTTTGAACACGCTGTGGATCAACACGCTGCCTTCGCAGGTGTTTCCCGTCGGCGCAGCGGCGGTCAAAGAGCTCTGGAACAGCACGCGCACCGCGATCGTCGGCTTCTCTGTGATGGTGAAGGTCGGCCCGGGAAACACTGCAGCAGACTGGTATTGGTATCAGCGCGTCCCGGCGGACTTCGTCCCGCCGCCCATGCTCCCCGAGCCCATTCAGCCCGACGGCACGCTCGCCGATCGCGTGGGCACCAGCGGCAACGCGCTCACCATCTGCGCGAGCTGCCACTCGACCGCGGGCGAGCCGATGCGCCCCGGCCACCACTTCGGCTTCACCACCGACGTGGTCAACTACTGACGAGCTCGTCTACTGCCTGCCGCAGCGCTTGAATATGTGTGCGCATCGCCTCCGCCCCGGCGCCGCCCACGCACTCGTCTTCGACCCGCCGCGCGAGCGCTGATAGCGCGTGCAGCTCGCAGCTCCCCGCGGTGCCTGCGATCCGATGCGCCAGTCGCCGCAGCGGCTCGCGATGCTCCGCCTGCGCGCCGTCCCGCTCGAGCGCTGCGAGCTCGACGGAGACCGCCTCGAGCGAAGCGACAAACGAGCGCCTCGCCTCTTCGACAGCCTCCCGTGCCCAGCGCTGAGCGAGGGCGCGCTGCGACGGAGTGCGCCCCGCGAGCTCGACGAAGAACGTCGCTCCTTGTCCGAGCTCGCTCTCGACGCCGACGAGACCGCCGTGCTGCTCGACGATCGCCCGAACGATCGCGAGGCCGAGGCCCGTGCCAGCGCCGCGACGATCGAGGCGCTCGAACCGCTGAAAGAGCCGCGCCTGCTGCTCCTTCGCGATCCCCGGCCCCTGATCGCGCACGCTGAGCCGCACGCGGCCAGGCGACTCGGAGTCCACGCGCAGCACCACGACGCCGCCAGCGCGCGTGAATCGCACGGCGTTTCCCAGGAGATTCACGACCACTTGCATCAGTCGGTCGCGGTCTCCGTCCACCTCGAAGCCCTCGAGCGACTGCACCTCGAGGCGCACCTGGCTGCTCTTCGCGAGGGCGTCTAGCTCTCTGGCCGCGTCGCGAGCGAGCTGATCGATCGGGACCGCCTGGCGTCGAAGCTCCACAGGGCCACGCGAGAGGCGCTCGAGGTCGAGCACGTCGTTGACCAGCCGCGAGAGCCGCGCAGCGCTCGACGAGCTGATCGAGACGAGCTCGGCTTGATCGGCGTTGAGCTCACCCGAGACTCCACCATCGAGCAGCCGAAGCGAAGCCCGGATCGAGCTGAGCGGCGTTCGAATCTCGTGCGCGATCATCGAGACGAACTCGTCCTTCAGCCGAGCGAGCTCGCGCTCTTTGGTGACGTCGCGCACGACGACGAGCGCCTCGCCGTCACCACAACGAGAGACGAGGACGAGCAAGTGCAGCCGCGCTCCGTTGCGGTCGACGACGCGCTCGAACTCTGCGCTCTGTCCGTGGTCGATCGCTGCCTTCACGTGCGCTTCGAGGCCGAGCTCGAGCCCGTCGAACACTTGCGCGACGGACTTTCCGACGACCGAGTCGTGCTCGGGGGTCTCGCGCTCCCACGGGAGCACGATCGTCGCCGAAAGATCCTGGCACAGGCCCTTTCGATCGACGACGATCATGGTGTCCGGCGAGGACTCGATGAGGGCGCGGGCGCGCTTGAGCGTCGCGGCCTTCTGCTTCAAGCGCTCGTTGGATCGTCGAACAAACGAGTTGAGCAGCCGCAGCTCGACGAGGCTCATCACCTGCTTGGCCAGCGACTCGAGCGCTTCGATCTGCGCCTCGCTCAACGTGCGCGGCCTTTGATCGGCGACGCAGAGCGTACCGACCGCCTCGCCCGTCGGCATGAGCAGCGGAACGCCTGCGTAGAACCGCATGTGCGGCGGTCCGAGCACGAGCGGGTTGTCCTTGAAGCGAGCGTCATCGCACGCGTCGGGGATCACCATCGGCCCCGACTCGAGGATCGCGTGCCCGCAAAACGAGACGTCGCGCGCGGTCTGCTCGGACTCGAGCCCGACGCGCGCCTTGAACCACTGACGCTCTTCGTCCACGAGCGAGACGATCGCGATCGGAACGTCCAGCAGCTTCGATACCGCGCTCACCAGCTCGTCGAACGCCTCCTCTGCGTGCGTGTCGAGCAGCTCTGTCGCGCGCAGCGCCGTCAGTCGCTCGGACTCGTTCTCGGGCTTGGACGGAGCCTTCATCGCGGCGACGTTCCGGCGAGCATTTGTTCGACGAGCTGCGCGACGAGCATCGGATCAAACGGCTTCTCGATCACGCCCACCGCGCCGAGCGCGAGGTACTGCGCGCGCTGCTCGCTCCGCACGAGCGCGGTGACAAAGACGATCGGCGCTCGCGCGAGCCGCCCCTCGCGCTGCCATCGAAGCACCTCTCGTCCATCTCCGTCGCCGAGCATCACGTCCACGAGCAAGACATCCGGCGCGATCACGCCGAGCGCAGACGCGGACTCCAAGCTGTCGGCGACGTGCACTCTCCACCGGCCGATCTTCGACAGCGCGATCTCGAGCAGCCTGCGGATTTGCGGATCATCGTCGATCACCAGCGCCGTCGGCATCGCCATCACCCTCCGGTGCTCTCGCTCGAGACAGGGACCTCCGCGGTCCAGCCCATACCCGCGGCGACGTCCGAGAGCGCCTGAACGAGCGCGCCAAACTCGACGGGTTTTCGCACGAAATCTTGCACGCCGAGCACGTTGAAGCGCCAGCGCTCTTGCTCGCCCGCGCGACCGCTCACGACCACGACCCGCATGGATTCTCCGCCGGGCCTCGCGCGCAGCCTCGCGAGCGTCTCGATCCCGTTGAGCCCGGGAAGGTCGTAGTCGAGCAGCAAGAGCGCGGGCGCTTCTTTGGCGAGCTCGAGCGCGTCGGCGCCCGTGGCCGCGCCCCGCGTCTGCACCTTTCGGCCATAGAACGCGATCTGCGCCGCGCGCATCGCGAGCCGTCGAAACGTGTCGTCATCGTCCACGGCGAGGATGTCGAGCACGTCCGTCGGGCCGGGCTTTCGAAAGCTCGGGCGCTCGAGCGTGACGCGCGCGCGATCCATCGACCGAAGCGCCTCGCGAAGCGCGTCGATAAACGACTGGATCGACGGGTAGCGCTGGTCGACCAGGCCCGAGAGCGCGCGGCGAAAGACCTCGTCGAGCGGCGCGAGGCGCGCGTCGGCGGCGCTGACCGCGCGCCATGTTCCGCGCAGCTTTTGATGAACGAGGCTGTTGATGTCGGCCTCGTCGAAGGGCGAGACACCGGTCATCAACTCGTAGGCGGTGACGGCGAACGCGTAGTGATCGGACGTGGGTCCGATGGTGGTGTCCGAGCCGAAGAAGTCCTCGGGCGCCATGAACACCGGCGTCCCTGCGATGACCGTCGTGTCCGCGCGACCGCGCGCTGCGATGCCGAAATCAATCAGCACCGCGCGCCCTGTTCGATGCTCGATCATGATGTTCGACGGCTTGACGTCGCGGTGCACCACGCCGACCTCGTGCGACGCCTGAAGCCCCGCGCCGACGCGCTCGATGATCGTCCACGCGCGCTCGATGGGGACCTGCGCGCCGTGCGCAGCGTGCTCTTCGATCACGCGGTGAAGGCTCATCCCTTCGACCAGCTCCATCACGATGTACGGCGCTCCGTCGTGCAGTCCGTACTCGTACACGGTCACGACGTTGGGGTGTCGAATCGCAGCGAGCAGCGACGCTTCGTGGCGCAGCGTCTCCGCCGCGTCCGCGTCGACCGTCGAGCGGTTGAGCAGCTTGACCGCGACGCGACGCCCCAGGTTGACGTCCTGCGCCTCGATCACCTTGCCCATCGCGCCGCGGCCCAGCTCGCGAACGTACTCGTAGCGCCCCCCGATGCGATCATCGGTCGAAGCCTGCGCAGAAGCACCGCACTGCGCGCAGAATCGCGCGTCTTTGGTCAGCGCTGCGCCGCATCGACGGCAGCTCGAAACATCGGTCATCTCAACCCGACACGATACCATCAAGCGCGAACCCCGCCGTGCTCGGCCGACAACGGGCGTACACTGAGCGCCGTGCATCGACCGGTGAGCTCGAGTCTCGTCTCACGCGCGATCATCCTCGCGGCGCTGCTCGGCAACGTCAGCGCGTGCGCGCGCCCTTCGACGACGCTGTTGATCCGCGTTCGCACTGATTTCGCAGAGGGCGAAGTGTCCGCGGTGCGCGCGGTCGTGGCGTGGATCGACCGCCCAGACAGCGCGTTTTCGGCGATGGACGCCGGGGTGCCGACCTACGAGCTGACCGGCCCTGGCGGCGAAATCGTGCGGAGATTTCCTGGGACGATCGTCGTAGCCCCGCGCCCCGTGCGCGACGCGACGCCCGTCGATGTCACGCTGCGCGTCACCCCGAGCGGGGCGTCGACCGAGCCCTTCGACGTGCGCGCGCGCGTTCGATTCGCCCGCGAGAAGACCACGGTGCTCGACGTCTTCGTCCCGAGCGTGTGCAGCGACCCCGCGGTGCGCGATCGTTGCGCGGAGCAAACGCGCAGCACGGGCGTCGAGCACACGTGCGCTGGTGAGGGAGAGGACCCATGCGTTCCGCTGGTGACACAGGAGGCGGTCCCGTACGTCGCCGACGCGAGCGTGCCGTCAGTGGACGTTCGCCTGCGCGACATCGGGCTCGACACGAGCATCGACGCAGGGATCGATGCGGGGATTGACGCTCCGTTGGACGTCGCCGTCGACGCGAGCGACGTGACGGTGGACGTCCCCGTTCCGTGCATGCCCGCGTGCAACGTGACCGAGCGTTGCGTCGCCGGTCGCTGCTATCCCAAGCCCAACCGCCTCGCCGTGGGCGACGCGCACTCGTGCGCGGGCACCGGGTTCGGCGTCTATTGCTGGGGCCGCAACGTCGTCGGCCAGCTCGGACGAGGCACAACCGCGCCGTTCTCGGCGACGCCCGCGTTCGTGCTCAGCTCGAACAACCCGAGCCCCACGACCACGTCGCGCGCCGACCACACGTGCTTCAGCCGCAACGCCGGCCAGGCGTTTTGCTGGGGAAACAACAGCAGCGGCCAATTCGGCGACGGCACCATGATCGATCAGAGCTCGCCCACGCTCGTCACGGGCTCGGCGTTGACGACAGCGGTGGCCGTCGGCGCGAGGCACTCGTGCTTCCTCGAGGCGGTCACCGTCGTGTGCGCAGGCGCCAACGATCAAGCGCAGCTCGGACAAGGAATCGCAGGGCCGAGCTCGCCGACCGTCGTCGCGGTGCGAGGGATCGGCGGCACGCCGTCGCAGCTCAGCGCGGGCGACGACTTCACCTGCGCGACGACGACCGGCGTGAGCGCAGGCGTGTACTGCTGGGGCGCGAACACCAACGGGCAGATCGGCAACGGGACCACCACGCGCGCGGCGATGGCCGTGCAAGTGCTCTCTGCGACGCTCGCGACCACCGCAGCGGGCGCACGACACGCGTGCGCGTTCGACACGGCGAACACCACGCTGCGATGCTGGGGTGACAACACCGATGGCCAGCTCGGCGACGGAACCACCCTCGTGCGCCCGAGCCCCGTCGCCGTGGCGCTGCCCGCAGGCGTGCTGCCGAAGAAGATCGCCGCGGGCCGCGGTCACACGTGCATGGTCGACACCAACGACGCCTTGTGGTGTTGGGGTCGCAACGCAGAAGGACAGCTGGGGATCGGCTCGCGCTCCGCGAGCGAGCTCACTCCACAACGCGTGCGCATCGGGCCGGTCGACGAAGTCCAGTGCGGCTCGCGGCACACCTGCGCGCGCACGATCGGCAGCGACGTGTGGTGCTGGGGCGACAACAGCGAAGGACAGCTCGGCGACGGAACCACCGTGCCGTCAGCGATTCCCGTCAGCGTCCTGCCGTTCCCATAGCTCGCGCACCGCCTCGATCAGCGCCTCGGCGCGCGCGCCCTCGCCGTGCAGACGAACGCGCCGTCGCAGCGGCGCGACGCGCTCGATCGTCACCCACAGGGCGCCCTTCGGCAGCTGATCGCCCGCGCGATCGGGCCACTCGACCACCACGAGCCCCTCGGCTCCGAGCGAGAACAGCCCGATCTCGTCGAGCGCCTCGGGGCCGCTCAACCGATACAAGTCCGCGTGAAAGAGCGGCAGCCGCCCCTTGTACTCGTGCACGATCGCGAAGGTGGGCGACGCGATGCGCACCTCTTTGGCCACGCCGACGCCGCGCGCGACGGACTGAGCAAACACGGTCTTTCCTGCGCCGAGCGGCCCCTCGAGCGCCACGACGTCGCCGCGTTGCGCCGCGGCGCCGATCGCCACCGCAGCCGCCTTCACTCGGCCCTTGGGCCCTTCGAACTCGAACGACGTCTCCATGCGCACTCTCGCCACGCCCGTCACAGAACCGGTCGAAGCACGGGTACTCTTGTCGCAGACTTCGCTCGTGCGCTACCCCCAACGCGCTGTGCATCGCTCGCTCGCGCTCGCCCTCTGCCTCGTCGCTGCTTCTCGCGAGGCGCGCGCGCAGCACGGCGACGGGCCGCTCAATCGAACCGACTACGCCCTCGAAGCGCGCATCATCGCGCCGCGCACCCTCGAAGGCACCGCCCGCGTTCGCTGGACACACCGCAGCGACGTGCCCGCGACCGCGCTCGAGTGGCACCTGTACGCCAACGCCTTCGCGCCGGGCTCGCTCTTTCTTCGCACCCTGAGCGGCGGAGCGCACCGCGGCAACGCCCCCGGCCGCGGAGGCAGCATCGAGATCCACTCGATTCGCTTGGGCACGGGAGAAGAGCTGCTCGCGCGCAGCCAGCTCGACTTCGGTGACGCAGATCGCACCCGGATGCGCACCGAGCTGCCCTCGCCCGTCGCGCGCGACGTCGAGACGACCGTCACCGTTCGCTTCACCGTGCGACTGCCCGACGCGTTCTCTCGCAGCGGTTGCGGCGATCGGTTCTGCTTCGCCGCGCAGTGGTTTCCCAAGCTCGCCGTGTACGAGCGCGACGGTCGATGGAGCACCTTCGCCCTGCACGCGCAGAGCGAGTTCTACGCAGACTTCGGGCGCTACGAGCTCTCGGTCGACGCCCCGTCGTCCGACGCCGTGTTCGCGAACGGGCAGAGCATCGGCGCACCAGTATTCAAATCACCAGGCCGTTCACTGCATCGATTCGCGCTCGGGAACGGGCACGACTGCGCCTTCGGCTGGTCTTCGCGCGCGCTCGTGCGCCAGGACTTCGTCGCGCTCTCGCGATGGCGCGACGGAGACTCGCCTCCCGCTGAGCGCCCCGTCTCGATCCGCACCGTGTACACAGCTCCCGACGCGATCGTCGCGGCGCGCGCGGTCGCCCTCATCGAGCGCGCGCTCCCCGCGCTCGAGCGACGCTTCGGCCCCTACCCGTACTCCTCGCTCACCGTCGTCGTCGCCCCGCGCGACGCTCAAGGCATCGGCGGAATGGAGTACCCCGGCCTCGTCACCATCGAAGGCAACCCCTTCGTCCCGAGCTTCATCCGCAGCGTCGAGTACATCACCGCGCACGAGCTCGCTCACCAATGGTTCTACGGCCTGCTCGCGAGCGACGAGCACGCCGAGCCCGCGCTCGACGAAGGCCTCACCGAGTTTGCCACCGGACTGCTCTTCGACGAGCTCTACGGAGAGCCGTCCTTCGGCCACGCCTTCGGCCTCGGCGTGAGCTTCTGGGCGATGCAGGGAGCCTTCTCGAACCTCGCCAACGACGACGGCCCCATCCTTCGTTCGGCCAGCGATTTTCGCGACTTCGACAGCTACGCCAACGTGGTCTACCGCCGCACGAGCGCGATGTTCGACCTCACTCGACGCAGGCACCCGCTCGCGCTCGACCGCGCGCTCGCCGCCTACGCGCGCGCCCAACGCTTTCGCCACCCGACCTCGCGCGACCTGCTCGCTGCGCTGCGCGCCGAACCCGAGCTCGCCCCCACGCTCGAGACGCTCGTCGAGCCGACGCTCGCTCGTCGATCGACGCTCTCGTCCGCGCTGCCTCCGGTCGCGCGGCTCAACGAACCGCGCAACGCCGCGCCCGTCGGCTCGCTGCTCTCGCTCTCGGCCCGGCTCTCGACGGCCTTCGCCGTGGTGCTTCGGTGGCTCGGCCCATGAGCGACGACGCTGTGCGCTCGCGGCGCTCGATGTTCGCCCACGCCGCGGGGCTCTCGACGGTCGAGTGGCTCGCCTCGCTCATGCTCGGAGCGATCCTCGCGGACGCCATCGCCGCCCCGCTCGCGCACGACCCGCGCGGCGGAGAAGCGCTCGCCGCAGAGGGCGGCCGCATCGCCATCGAGCTGTTCGTCCTGCAGCAGGGAGCGCTGCAGTCCGCGGCCGCGATGATCGCGCTCACGGTGATCCTCTACGCGCTCATCGCGGTCCCGCTTCACGGCGTGCTGCCCGCGCTCGCCACGCGCGGCCGCGACAACCCCTGGGCGCGATCGATCGCGCGCACGCCGTCACTCGTCGCCGTCGCGCTCGTTCAGCTCGCCCTTCTCGCGTGCGCAGCGCTCGCGATTCGGCCCGCGATCACCGCCTCGATCGCCCGCGCGCTCTCGCCCGCGCCAGGCCCCTTCTTCGCGCTCACGTACGCGCTCGTGGCGCTGTGCGCGGTCGCGATGCTCGCCGCGCGAACGCTGTTCTCGCTGAGCCGAGTCGCGATCGTGCTCGGCCACGACGCCCGCCCCTCGCTCGGGCTCGCGCTCGAACAGCTGCGGCGACGCCCGCTCGCCCTGCTCACCTCCCGCCTCGCCCTCGAGCTCGCCTCGCTCGCGCTCGCGCTGCTCGCCGCCGCCAGCGCGCGCCCGCTCGCCCTGCTCGCCGCGTGGGCGGCGCACGCGGCGCGCGTCGCGATCGAGCTCGCGTGGCTCGAAAGGGCGGCGAACGGGCTCCCGAAGCCCGCGTCAATGCCGCATAACTATTAATGAATTACGCGATCGCTTGACCCCTGGACGGAAGCCTCTACCATCGCCGCTTCCTCAGGGTGGACCGAGCGGTCCAATCGCGCCCTGAGCGAGACGTGGAGTGAACTCGGCGATGCACCTGCTCATCCTCTCGCGCAAGGCCTCGCTGTACTCGACGAGGCGACTCACCGAGACCGCGCGCGCCCGCGGACACGTGGTGTCGATCATCGATCCGCTCGAGTTTTCGCTCGTCGTTTCCCGCGGCAAGCCACAGCTCTTTTTGCGCGGACAACCCGTCTCTGGCTACGACATCGTCCTGCCCCGCATCGGAGCTTCGATCACCAGCTACGGACTCGCCGTAGTCCGGCAGTTCGACATGATGGGCGTGCCCGTGCTCAACCACGCGGTGTCCATCGCACGTTCGCGAGACAAATTGCGGGCGATGCAGCTGCTCACCAAGCGCGACCTCGACATCCCGACCACGGTCTGCACCAAGTCCACGGCGTACCTCGACTCGGCCCTGCAGCTCGTCGACGCCCCGCCCGCGATCATCAAGCTGCACCAGGGGACGCAAGGCGTCGGCGTCATGCTCGCCGAGACGCGACAGAGCGTGCAGTCCACGCTCGAGAGCTTCTGGAGCCTCGGGCAAGACATCATCCTTCAAGAGTTCGTCTCCGAGTCCAAGGGCCGAGACATCCGCGTGATCGTCGTCGGCGGCCGCGTCGTCGCCGCCATGAGGCGCACCGCGAAGCGCGGCGAATTTCGCTCGAACCTCCACCGCGGAGGCGACGCCGAGGGAATCTCGAAGCTCAACCCCAAGTACGCCAAGGCCGCGATCGCCGCGGCCGAAGTGATGGCCCTCGAGGTGTGCGGCGTCGACATGCTCGAGACTCGACGCGGCCCGCGCATCCTCGAGATCAACTCGTCGCCCGGGCTCGAAGGCATCGAGCGCGCGACGCAAAAAGACGTCGCGAGCGCGATCGTTCAACACGCAGAGCGCTTCTTTCGCGCGCGGCAGGGGCGACGACGCAAAGGGGCCTACGAGGGCCCCGCTGAGGTCTTCGAAGAAGAGAGCGGCGTCGCGCGCGCGAAGCGACGCAAGAGCCGCAAGAGCCGCGCACGATGACCGCGACGCTCGAGCGCCACGGCGCCACGCGTGTCCTTCGCGTCGACCGCCCGCACGCACGCAACGCGCTCGACTCGGCCACGATCGACACGCTCGTCTCGCTCGTGCACGGGCTCGACGACGAAGCGAGAGCGCTCGTCCTCGCCTCGAACGGGCCGACCTTCATCGCAGGCGGAGACCTCAAAGAGTTCGGCGCGCTCGAAGGCCGCGCAGGAGGCCGCGCCGTCGCGAGCAAAGGGCAGAAGCTCTTGCGCGCGCTGGTCGAGACGGGGCTGCCGCTCGTGGCCGCGGTGGACGGCGACGCCTATGGGGGCGGGTGCGAGCTCGCGGCCAACTGCGACGTGCGCTTCGCCCGCGCGACGGCGCGCTTTCACTGGGTGCAGAACAAGCTCGCCGTCACCACGGGCTGGGGCGCGACGCACAGGCTCGTGAACATCGTGGGCGCGTCGACGGCGGCGCGCTGGCTGCTCGCCGCGGAGTCGGTGTCCGCAGAAGATGCTTTTCGCGCGGGATTTGTCGATCAGATCGCGCACGAGGTGAGCGCGCTCGACCTGGCCCTCGCGTGGTGCGAGCGCGTCGCGAACGTCGACCCCACCGTGACGCGACTGCAGCTCTCGCTGATCCGCGACGAGAGCGACGCGCAGCGACGGCAAGCGCAGCGCCGCGAGCGACGAGCGTTCGCCGAGAGCTGGGCGCTGCCCGCGCATAAAGAGGCCGTCGCGCAGTTTCTCAGCGCGCGAAGCTCGCGCGCGCGGCGCTGAGCGCATCGTGGACGCGCGCGCCTTCGACGGCGGCGCGCCACTCATCGGGGCTGAGAAATCCCGCGCGAAATGGACGCGCAGCGAACGCCTCGTCCTCGTTTTCGTCGCTCTCGCACAGGGCCATCGCCTGACGAACCGCGCCGCGCTCAGCGGCCACCGTCCACCGAAGGGCCGCCGCGCGAAACACCAACGCATCGAGCCTGCGCGCCAGCGGGCGCAGCGCTTCACACAACAGCGGATCGCTGAGCACGCTGCGAACGATCGCGTGCGTGCTCGATCCCTCTGGGTCGGGCTCTCCGTCCGCGACGAGCGCGCGGGTCACCGCGACGACCGCGTCCGCGAGCAACAGCGGCGTGGGCGCGAGCCGCAGCGGCAGCCGCTTCGAAGCGAACTGCGCAGCGCACTCGGCAGCGAGCCGACGGCGCGCCGGCGCGCTGAGCGCGCGATCGAGCTCTGGGTCGACGAGCACGAGCGCTGGGGTGCACGGAGGGGCGGACCACAGCGCGCCGAGGCCGTCGAAGCGCGCGACGATCGGCGAGGAGATTCCCAGCCACATCGACGCTTCTTTGAGGGCGATCGCGAACGGCAGCGACTCGTCCGACTGAGCGACGTCGAAGTCCGCGGGCGACCTCGCGTACGTCGCGCGCAGCGCCGGGACGAGCGCCGCGAGCCACTCGGCGATCTCGGTCTTCTCGCCGTCGTCTTCGAGCGCTTCGAGCGAGGCGCGCAGGCTCTCGATGCGCGCGGTGATCGTAGGCTGCGGATCGACCTTCGTGGGGCGATCGACGCTCGTGTCTTCACCGGCCGTCCACGCGACGATCGGCGCTGGCGCCTCGACCGGATGCTCGACCTCACCGAGGTCCGACGGAACCTTCGGAGCGCTGAACACCATCGCCTGCAGCTCGAGCTCTTGCTCTTGCCCGAAGACGATATGCGGCCCGCTCTCGTCGGCGCTCGTGCGCGGCACAGCGGTGTCGACGATCACTGAATCATCGGGATGTTCTGCGGTCGAGCGCGCATCGCTCGCAGCGGACTCCGCCGCTTCCGCGGCTTCGGCGCGCGCGATCGCCTCGTCGAGCTCGTGCGGCGGAGGAAACACCGACGGCGACGAGCGAACGTGCTCGAGCGGCGCCTCGACAGCCACGGGGTGATCCGGCCACAACGCGATTCCGAGCCGCTGTCGCAGGGTCCAGTACTCGTCGCTCATCGCAAACGGAACGAGGTCGGACAACGCGTCGCTCGGCGCCGACGGCAAGAGCGGCAAGACCCCTCGAACGCTCTGCAAATCTCCACACAGAAGAAGCCCTGCACGAAGCGCCGTTCGCTCGGCGCCCTCGAGCCAACGCGAAAGGTCCACGGGCGCTCCGCGCTCGACGAACAGCTCGACCACGCGCTCGAGACGCGCGAGCGCCGCGGGCTCGAGCATCTTGCGAAGCTGCTCTGCGACCTTGGCCACCTTGGGATCGACCGCGAGCTGCGGGCGCGCGGCGCGCAGCGACGCGGCGAAGAGCGCGGTGAGCTCGTTGACCGAGTCTTGATAGAGCACGCGGATGTACTGCGCCGGTCGATAGCGAGCCATGTGATGGCCCGCGAGAAACGCGAGCTCTTCGAGCGAGCGCCCCGCGGTCACCTTCGAGCCCGCGATCGACGCGATCGGGTCCGTCGGAAGCGCGTCGACGGCGCTCTCTCGCGAGGGGACGAGAAACGCGAGCGGCATCGGAGCGTCGAGCGCGAACGCCGCGGCGCCGAGCGCGCGAACGACGGCGATCGAGCTGCGCGTGGGGTGCGCGGCGTCCTGCGCGTGCAGCCCTGCCCTCGCGAGCGGAACCGACCGCACTGAGCGAACCGCGCCGAGGACGCACTCGAACACCTTCGAGACAAACGGATCGTCGTCGGGGTGCGCGAGCAGCTTGAACCACGCCTCTTCGTCGATCGGCGCCTCCGCGCGCCGCGGACGGGCGGGCCGATACTCGGTCGCGAACGCTCGAGCACGCTCGGGAACCTTCTCGCCGAGCAAGAACACGCCCGCGTGCGCTGCACAAAACGCGGCGTCGTCCCGCCCCTTCGCGCGAAGGGACGAGACGAGCGCCTCGAGTTCTGCAGCGGCGGCTTCAGGCGAAGGAGCACTCATCGCAGCACTACCGCTCCATCGCGCCGACAGCGCTCGAGCGATCGCGCGATTCGCATTCTACCGGGATATTTCCTGGTGATCCTGCGCACGCTCGCTCGGGCTCTGTTGGCGCGCATTGGCGTCGCTCAGCGCGACGCCGTGGTTGTCATCGCTCGTTCAGTACGCAGCAGCCGCTTGGAAGGTGATGCCCAGCGCCTCGCGGAGACGGAAGTACGGCTCCGAGACCGAGAAGAGAATCACGTCCTTGAGCTTCTCCGTGGGCGCCACGTCGCCGGGCAACCCGGGCTCCATCGCGATCATCTTCTTGCTCACGTCGAGGTCGCCGCACAGCAAGAAGCCCGCTCGGCAAGCGGTGAGCTCCACCGCTTGGAACCACTTCTTGATGTTCACCTGACCGCCTTGATCCAAGAAGATCTTCACGACCTTGCGCAAGCCCTCGAGGTTGACCGGGTCCTGTTGCATCTGCTGCGCGAGCGTCTGCACCGTGGACATGACCTCTTGCGGCACTTCGAAGTCGGCCTTCACGAGCTTGATCGCCGCGAGCAGCAGCATCGTGAGCTCGGCCACCGTCGGAAACAGCGTTCGAACATAGTGCTCGGGTCGGTAGTAGCTCATGTGCTTCGCAGCGATGAACTGCAGATCCACTGGCTGCATACCCTGGAGCAACGACGCTCCCGAGACCGACGACCACGGCTCGGACGGCACATACGCGAGCCCGCCCGGCTGCTGCGGTCGCAAGAAGATCGCCGGCATCTGCGGGAGGTTCAGCGCCGCCGCGGACAAGCCCATCGCGCGGACGAGCGCGACCGAGCTGGTCTGCGGGTTCTGCTGATCCGCCGCGGTGAAGCCGAACTGCGCGACCGGACGCACCTTCACGCGACGAAGCGCGGGGAGGATGCAGGCGAACATCTTTCCGACGAAGGGATCCTCGTCCTGGTGGAAGAGGTCCTTGATCCAGCGCTCTTCATCGAGCCGCGACTGCGGCGCGAGCGGACGACGCGGCTTGTACTGCTCGTAGAACGCGCGCGCGTCCTGCGGCGCATTGTCCCTGAGCAAGAAGCACATCGTGTTCGCGACGCACCAGGCCTTGTCGTACTGACGCGCGGCGTAGTGCAGGTCGTAGACGGCCTTGAGCGCTGCGGGATTGTTGATCTCGCGACGCAGCATGATCATCCACGAGTCGATCGCCTTCTGCGACTCGCCCGCCATCGTGTACAGCTCGGCGAGGATCTTCATCTCCGTCTCGTCTTCGGGCTTGAGCTTCGAAGCCGATTCGAACGCGGTGATCGCCTCTGCCTTCTTGTCCAAGCGATCGCGGTAGATCAACCCGAGCGCGTGCCAGAGCGAGAACTCGAGGTCGCGGTTTCCCTTGCCCGTGATGCGGTGAAGCATCTTTCGGTACGAGCGCTCGAGCTGCTTGAACTCCTTCTTCGCCGTGAGGATCTGGTTGATCTTCTCGAAGGCCTTGAGGTCGTTCGGGTTGAGGTCGAGCGCGGCGTTGTACCAGTTGACCGCCTCGTCCGGGTTCTTGATCTCGTTGTTGTAGATCGACGCGACCGTGTACGCGTAGCGTGACTTCTTCGCCGGGTCCTTCTCGACCTCGGACATCTTCGTCACCGTCTCGACGACGCGCGACCACTGCTTCGTCTCTTGGTAGAGCGCGAGCAGCTTCATCAACAAGATGTTGTTGGCGTCGCCCTTGATCTCGAGCGCCTCGTTGAAGCTCTGGATGGCCTTCTGCGGGTTCTTCGCCTTGTCCTGCCAGAGCCCAGCGATGTCGACGAGGAGGTTGTATCGCTCGTCGGCGTTCGAGAGGTGGTTGTCGAGGATCGCGCGCTTGTAGCCGATCACCTGCTCCCACTGGTTCTCGAGCGCGTACGTGTCGACGAGCGCCTCGAGCGTGGGTCGGTGGTTCGGGACCTCTTCGAGCGCCTTGTCGAGGAAGTTGATCGCGCGACGACGATCACCCTGCTCGCGCTTGACCACGCCGATGCGGAAGTAGAGCTCCGCGCGGCCCTCGGGCGCCATGTCGTCTTTGTGATGAACGACGAGCAAGTGGTAGTTCTTGAACGCGTTCTCCCAGTCCTTCTTCTCGAAGTACGCGAGCGCGAGCTCGCTGAGCACCTCGACGTTGGACCGATCGAGCCCGTGCGCGGTCGACAGCGCCTTGATGGCGCGATCGATCTTGCCGAGCTTCATCGCGACGCGTCCCATCACCAGCTGCAACTGCAGCTGCTCTTCGGGCGTGCGGCGCGCGCTCTTGCGAACGAGCACTTCGGCGAGCGGCTCAGCGGCCTCCCACTGGCTCGTCTGCGCGTAGTGAAACACCAGCGGAAACGCAGCGTCGTCCAGCTCAGCGTCCGCCTTGATCGCGGCCTCGAAGCACGCGACGGCCTTGTCGCGCTCGTCGAGGTGGTCGTTCCAGATGCGGCCGAGCTCGTAGTAGAGCTTCGCCTTCGCGCGCGGCGCCTCGGTCGCGTTGATCTCGCGCTCGAGGTACTGCGCGGCGTCGTACTGATCGCCGCGGCGCTGGAAGATCTGGCGAATCGCGCCGAGCGACGGCGCGTGGGCGTCGTTCACGTCGAGCGCCGAGCGGTAGAGATCGAGCGCCTGATCTTCGTCCTTGAGCTGCTCTTCCGCGAGCTTTCCGATGCGGAACCGGATCTCGACCTGCTTGACCGGATCGCGCTCGTTGTCCGAGAGCGTGCGCAGCGTCTCGATCGCGCGATCCCACTCGCCGCGCTTCTCGTACACGCGCGCCAGCCCTTCGAGCGCCGGCAGGTACGTGTAATCAATGTCGAGCGCGTTCTGGTAGCCGTCGATCGCGCGGTCCTGATCGTTGAGCTCCTCGGCGTACACCTGGCCCATCGCCGTAAACAGCGGCACGCGCTCCTTGCGCTCCGCCGTCGCAGAGATGTGACGATCGAGCGCCGAGAGCAGCTCGTTCCACCGTGACTGACGGCGGTACAAGCGCTCGAGCCCGCGGTACGCGTGGTCGTTGTTCGGGTCGATCTCGACCACTTGCTCGAAGCGCGTCGACGCCTCGGGCAGCTTCACAAACTCTTCTTCGAGCATCTCCGCGATGCGCGTGAGGAGCTTGATCTTCTCGCGCTCGACCGAGACGTAGTCGAGCTGCGCCTCGAGCACCGCCAGCAAGTCCGCCGCGCGTCCGAGCCGCGCGTACAGCCGCTCGAGTCCGCGCAGCGCCTGCAGGTTGCTGCCGTCCGCCGCCACCGCCGCGCGCAGCACTTCCACCGCGCGCTCCGCGTCGTTGGCCCGATCTTCGAGAACGTCCGCGAGCTTCAGTCGAACGATGTTCGCCTGCTCGACGTTGTTCTGCGCCGCGAGCGCCTCGGCCTTGCGATAGAGCACGTCGATGAGGCCCGCGTTGTTTCCGCGGCCCTCGTACACGCGCTCGAGCGCCGTCAGCGCCGCGACGTCGCGCGCGTTGAGGTTGAGCGCAGTCTTGTAGTGCTCGACCGCCGCGTCCGGCTGGTTCAAGTGAAGCTCGAGCACTTCGCCGAGCTCGACGTGAACCTTGCGGCGATCCTCTTCCGTTCGCGCCACAGCCATGCAGCGCTCGAGCAGCTGCGTCAGCTGCGGCCACTGCTGCAGCTTGCGATACAGCGCCGTCATCGAATGCAACGCGAGCAGGTTGTCCGGCTGCCGCGCGAGCACTTGCTGATAGATCGGCAACGCCCACTCGGGCTTGTTGAGATCCACGCCGTACCACTTGGCCATGTTGAGGCCGATGTGCGTCCAGCGCGGATCCTGGGCGGACTTCCACCAGTCGTTCGACTGCTGAAGCAGCTCGCTCCACTTGGCGCCCACCGCAGCGAGGCGCTCGAGCAGCGCGACGGTCTCTTTGTCCGCGACGTCCGTCTCGTACGCGAGCATCGCCGCAGCAAACGCCTGCTCGTTGTCGTTGAGGTTGGCGTCGTAGACCTTCGCCGCGCGGCGAAGCAGGTCCACGCGCTCCTTCGGAGACTCCTCTTCGAGCGCGTCGTGTCGCGAGATGTACAGCTCGACGAGCTGCTCCCATCGCTGGTTGTCGCGGTGCAGCCCCTCGAGCTTCTGAAACGCTCGATCGTGCAGGCTGTCGGTCGCGAGGATCTGCTCGTACGACTCGCGCGCGCCGTCCGGCTCTTGGATCTTGTCCTCCCAGACCGTCGCGATCTCGACGAGGATCGGAATCTTCGCTTCGTCGATCGACTGCGCGTTGACTCGGATCTTCAACACGTCGACGACGTCGCGCCACTCCTCCGCCGCCGAGTGAAGCTCGAGCAGCTTGGCGATCGCCTCTTCGTCGTTCGGCGAGACGTCGAGCACGTTGCGCCACGACTGAACGGCGTCCGCGTGCTGCTGGTACACGTTCTGGTAGAGCATCGCGAGCTCCGCCCAGATCGCGCGCTGCCGCGAAGCGTCGAGCGTCGCAGCGCCCACCTGAATGTGCTGATTCAACGTCGCCGAGAGCTCGTCCCAGTTCGACGTGCGACGGAAGATCTCTTCGAGCGCCACGTACGCCGCATCGTTGCCCGAGTCGATGTCGAGCACGCGGCGATACGACTCGATCGCGCGCTCGACGTCGTTGCGCGCTTGCTCGTGAACGTTGGCGATTCGCAGGCCGATTTGCGCCTTGCGCTCGTAGTCATCGGTCGAGACCAGCTGACGCTCGAGCGTGTCGACGAGCTCGTCCCACTTGCTCGCGTTCTGGTGCAGCGTCGCCAGCACCTCGAGCGCGTCGGGGTCCTCGCCGCGCAGCGTGAGGACCTCGTTGAGCAGTCGAACAGCGTCCTCGGGACGGTTCAGCGGCCCAGCGGCCATCTGCGCCTGGCGCGTGTACAGCTCCGCGCGATCGATGTCGCCCGTCGCGTTCTCGGCCTTCTTCTCGAGGACCTTGTACAGCTCCGGAGCGTTGTTCGTCGCCGTATACAAGCGGTCGAGCGCGTCGAGCGCCTCGGGGTGCGAGGCGTCGAGCTGATCGACGATCACGCGATAGCGCGCGATCGCCGGCTCGGCCTGCTGCAGATCGTTCTCGAGGATCTGCGCGTGGCGCAGCGTGAACTCGATCTTCTGCGAAGGATCTTCGACGGCCTGCGCGCGGCGGTCGAGCACCTGCGCGAGGCGCTCGGCGTTGCCAAGCCCCGTGTAGATCACGTCCAAACGCTCGAGCGCGTCGACGTCGAGCGGCGCGACGCTGAGCACGTAGTTGTACGAAGCCTCCGCGTTCTCGACGTCACGAAGCTCTTCTTCGTACACACGGCCCAAACGCTTGCCGACGACGCGCTTGACGTTCTCGTCCGCCGAAGCCTCGACGATGTCCGCGTAGCAGCTCGCGAGCTCGGTCCACGCGTCCATCGTCCCTGCGAGGCGCTCGGCGTCCGCAAACGACTGCTCGTCCAGCGGAGACTCGCGCAACACGCGCGTATGCCAGTTGAGCGCGCCGACGCCGTCCGCGAGCTGCGACTCGTTCAACTCGGCGAGCGAGCGCATCGCTGCGACGCGCTCAGCAGGATCGCTGACGAGCGCGAGCGCCTGCTCGTTGAGCTGCGCGAGCTTCTGCCACTCGCCCTGGCCCTCGTAGATCGGGCGAAGCATCGCGGCGACTTCCGCCTGCTTCACGTTGCGACCGAACATCGCTTCGAGCGCGGCCACCGTCGGCGAGTGCTCGGGCTCGACCTCGAGCACCTCGCGGTACGCCGAGAGCGCCGCGTCGACATCACCGAGCGGACCTTCATTGACCTGCGCGAGCTTGAAGCGAAGCGCGACGACCTCTTCGGGAGACGCGTCGGGCAGCGTGATCGCGACCTTGGTGATCTCCGCGAGCTCCTGCCACTTCTCGCCCGCTTCGTACAAGCGATCGAGCGCGCGAGCGGCGTCGCCGTTCTGCCCGTCCGCAGCGAGCACCGCGCGATAGCGCTCGATCGCCGCGTCCACGTTTCCGAGCTGCACCTCGTAGATGCGGGCCGTGCGCAGACCGAGCTCGACGAGCTTCTGCGGTTCCGCCGAGAGCTTCGCGAGCTCGCCATCGTACGCAGCGCCCACCTCCGGCCAGCCCTGCACTCCCTCCGCGAGGCGCTCGAAGTTGGCGAGCGTCTCTTCGTGCAGCGGATCGCTCGGGAGCGCACGCTTGAACGCGTCGAACGCCCCGCGCGCGTTGTCGAGCGCGTTCTCTTGGATCTCAGCGATGCGGTGCAACAACGCGACGCGATCGGCCGGCTCTTGCGTGTGCGCGAGCTGCACCTCGAGCACGCCGACCAGGCGATCGAACGCGCCCGAGGCCGTGTACACGGGCTCGAGGACCGCAGCGGCCGCGACCGCTTCCTTCTCTCCGTGCAGGATCTTCTCGAGCGCCTCGAGCGTCGGCTGATGCTCCGGCGTCGCGTCGAGGATCCCGCGGTAGATGTCCACCGCGCGCGCGACGTCGCCGATCTGCTTCTCGTGGATCTCGGCGATGCGATAGCGATACGCGTTGACCTCGTCCGGATCGGACGCGAGGTCCGCTTCACGCTCGAGCACGCTCAGCAGCTCGTGCCAGTTCTGCTGGCCGAGGTACAGGTGATCGAGCCGCTGCAACGCGGTGAGGTCGCTCGGGTCGAGCTCGAGCACCTTGTTGTACGAGTCGATCGCCTTCGCGACGTCCTTGAGCTCGCTCTCGTAGACGCTGCCCACTTCGAAGTAGAGGCGCTTCTTCTCGTCGGGATCTCCGACGAGGTCGATCTTGCGCTGCTGCACTTCGAGCAGCTCCGCCCAGCTTCCCTGCGCGACGTGCAGACGAACGAGCGAGTCGACCGCCTGCAGATCCTCCGCGTCGACCTCGAGCACCTTCTTGTACACGCCGACCGCTGCGGCCGGACGCTCGAGAACGGTCTCGTAGATCTCCGATGCCCTGAACAAGTACGCCTTCGCCTCGTCAGGAGACTCGAGCAGCGACGCCTTCTGCAGGTACGTCTCGGCGAGGTTCTCGTACTTCTCACTGAGCTGGTAGAGGCGCTCGAGCGCGCTGACCGCGTCCACGTTGCGCGGATCGAGCTCGAGGATCGCGCGATAGTGCCCGACCGCGCCGTCCGAGTTCTGCAAGAGCTCTTCGTGAACCACCGCCGCGCGCTGATGCAACGCGACCTTCACGTTCACGTCTTCGACCGCCGCGACGCGCTGCTCGTACACCTGCGCGAGCTCGTTGAACGCCTGATGCGCGCGCGCCAGCCGCTCGAGGCCCGACACGGTCTCCTCGTTCGACGCATCCTCCGCGAGCGCACGCGCGAACGTGCGAAACGCCGATCCGGGATCGTCCAACGCCGTCTCTTGCAGCTCGGCGATGCGGTGCAGCAGCTCGACCTTGCGAGCAGCGTCCGACGCGAGGCCCACCTGAATCTCGTGCACCGCGACGAGGCGATCGTACGCAGCGGACTCGCGGTAGACCGACTCGAGGATCTCGGCGACGGCGGCCGCGTGCTCGGGCAGTTGCACCAGGCGCTCGAGCGCCGCGAGCGCGTCGGCGTTCGTCGCGTCGCGCTGCAACACCTGACGGTAGATCTCCACCGCAGCATCAACCTGCGACATCTTCTCTTCGCGAAGACGAGCGAGCCGCAGCATCAGCTGCGTCTGCTCTTCGGGATCCGAAGAGAGATCGAGGCGAGCCTGGAGATTGTCAGCGAGATCGTTCCACCGACCGAGACGCTCGAACAACTGGTCGAGCGCCGCGAGCGCGCGCGACGACGCGGGATCCGCCGACAACATCTCGCGGAACGTCGAGATCGCCGCCTCGGGATCGTTGAGCTTGCTGTCCTGCACGGACGCGATCGCCGAGAGCACTTGCTCGCGCTGCTCGGGGTCCTGCGTGAGCTCGAGCCGCCCGCGGAAGCTCTCGAGCAACGCCGGCCAACGCTCGGTGCGGCGCAAGAGCGCCTCCATCGCGTCGCGCGCCTCGCCGTCCGCGGCGTCCGCAGCGAGGACCTTCTTGAACGACTCGATCGCCGTCTCGGGCTGATTGAGCTTTCCGTCTTCGACCGCGGCGATCTTCAGCCACGCGTCGCGCGCCACCTCCGGCGCGACGTTCTTCTCTGTGACCTGACGGAGCAGCGCGACGAACCGCGGCCACGCGTTGATCGAGTCCGCCATCGACTCGAGCTGATCGCGCACCTCTGCGCGCGACGGATCCTCGAGCAACGCCCTCCCGTACGCCTCGAACGCGCGGTCGGCGTCGCCGATCTGCACCGAGCACACATCGCCGATCTTGCGCAGCAACGTCACGCGCTGCTCGAGGTCGGCCTCGTCTGACAACAGGATCTCGAGCGCGCGAATGAGCGCCTCCCAATCACCGCGCAGCTCGTAGATCGGCTCGAGGATCCTCGCCGCCTCTCCGCGACTCTCGGGCTCGCGCAGCAGCATCTCCAACGCTTCGCGCGCCGCGACGTGCTCAGGGTTGAGCGACAAGATCTCTCGGAAGTGATCGATCGCATCCTTGGTGCGGTTGAGATGCGCGTGCAGCGTCTTGCCAAGGCGATACTTCGCGTCGAGCGCAGCGTTCTCGTCGTCGGCGAGCGCCACGAGCTCTCGCTCGAGGATGCTCGCGAGCTCTTCCCAGCGCTCGAGGCGCGTGTAGAGCGCGTCCAATCGGCGCAGCGCCTCGACCTCGTCGCCGTACTCGGTCAGAACCGAGACGTAGGTGTCCACCGCGTGCTCTGGCTTGTTGAGCTCGCCCTCGGACAGCGCGCCGATCGCGTAGAGAACCTCGCGACGCTCGTCGGGCCCCTCCGCGCGCTCGAGCCGACGCTCGAGCACCCCGTGAAGATCCGACCAGCGAGAGGTCTTGCGAAACAGCTCGTCGAGCGCCGCGAGCGCGTCGCGGCTGTCCGGATCGCGATCCAGCACCGAGCGAAAACGCGCGATCGCCTCATCCGTGTTCGCGATCGGGCCCGCGTACAAGCGACCCGAGCGCAGCATCAGCGCGTTCGCGCTCTCGCCGCTCTCATTGGCTGCGACGCGGTCCATCAACTGCGCAGCGTCGAGCACCTTCGACGCCCCAGCAGCGCTGCGCTCGAGGTCCGCCGCCGAACGCTCGTCGGCCGCGGCCAGCTCGAACGCCGCCGCGAAGCGCTCGTACGCCTTCGGAGCGTCCTTCAACTTCGCTTCGTACAGCTCACCGAGGACGCGCAGCGTCTCGACGCGCTCGTCTCCAGCGTCGCCTGCGAGCTTCACTTCGTACGCGGTCGCCAGCTTCTTGCTGTCGTTCGCCGCAGCGTAGATCGGGATCAACGCGAGCGACGCCGCGCGGTTCGACGCGTCGAGCTCGAGGACCTTCTCGTAGTACTTCGCCGCGCGATCGGTCTTCTCCTTACGATCCGCCCAGAGCTGAGCGATCTTGAAGAAGAGCTTGATCTTCACCTCGTTGGTCGCGCCAGGCTGCTCGCTCTCGCGCTCGAGCACGCGGATCAGCTCGTCCCACTTGCCGCTGTCCGCGTAGAAGACCTCGAGCTCGTCCCACGCGTGCATCGCGAGATAGCGCTTCTTCAACGCCTCCTGCGCGCGACGATCGTTCGGGTCGAGCATGAGCACGCCGCGCCACGCTTCGACCGCGAGCTCGTCGTTGTTGAGCTTGTCGCCCGCGATGGTGCCGAGCTTCACCAGGAGCAGAATCTTCTGCGCCGCATCGCCGGTCTGCGCGGCCTGCTCGCGAAGCACGCTCGCGAGCTTGTCGAACTCCTTCGAGCGATCGTAGAAGCCCGCGAGCTGCGCGAGCGCCTCGGGGTGCGAGCCATCACGCTCGAGGACCTTCTCCCAGAGCTCGATGCAGAGCTCCGGCTTCTTCACCTTCTCGGTCGCCAGCTTCGCGATGGAAACCCAACGATCGAGCTGCTCGTAGTCCGGCGACTCCTGCGCCTCGCGACGCAGCAAGTTGAGAAGCTTCTCCCAGTCGCGACGCTGCTCGTAGCGCGACTTCAAGAACTCGCGCGCGGCCGCGTGCGAGCCGTCGATCTCGAGCACGGCCTCATAGGCCTTGATCGCTTCTGCGGCGTTGTTCGTTCGCTCGGTGTGCACTTGCGCAATGCGCTCGAACACCGCCACGCGCTCAGCGTCGTCCGCGAGAAGCTCCGCCTTTTGAGCGAGCGTCTTGACCACGTCGGCCCATCGCTTCGCCGTCTCGAACTTCGCGACCTGCTCGTCGAGCGCCGCCAGCTTCGCAGGGTCTGGCGCAGGACGAGCTGGCGCGACCGGAGCCGCGGCGACCGGAGCCGCAGGAGCGGCCGCAGCGGCCGTCGTCCCACCAGAGAGCCGGCGCAACGTCTCACGGGCCGCCTCGCGCCCACCCTCGCCCGCCGCGCGCTCGAGCAGCGCGTGCGCCCGCGCGTTGTCTGCGCGACGGTGCAACGCGCGAAGCCCGAACAGCTCCGCCACCTCCGGACGCACGTCGTCCGCGAGCTTGCCGAGGATCGCGTCCTCGTGCGGATTGACTCCGCCCGCGCGACCGCTGCCGCTGTGAAGCGCGTCGAGCAGCACTGCGATCGTCTCGTTCGTCGGATCCGCGTGCAGGCCCTGGATCAGCGCGCCCTCAGCGCGGCCCGCGTCGCTCGCGCGAATCACACGCGCCGCGCGAAGCCAGAGCTTCGCCGCGTCCGCGCCGTGCGCGCGCTGCGCGTCGGTCTCGAGCTCGATCGCGCGCGACGCAGCGTCGATCTGAGTCATCTTCACATCGTCGACGCGATCGAGCGCCTCTGCGTCGCCCGGAAGCACATCGAGCGCGCGGTTGTACGAAGCCTCCGCCGCCGCGAGGTCGCCGAGGTCCCACTGGGTGTCGCCGAGGATCACGAGCAGCGACGCGACCGCTCCGGGATCGCTGGCCGAAGCCTTGATCTCGAAGTCGAGCGCCTTGGCCACGTTCGGAAGCTTGCCGAGAAAGAGAAACACGCTCCGCGCACGCGCGAGCGCCTCGATCTTTCGCGGGTCCGCGCGAAACGCGCTCTCGTAGGCCTTGAGCGCCTCGACCTTGTCACCCTGCCGCTCATCGAGCACTCGCCCGAGAGCGAGCTCGATGTTCGACGCCTCCTCTGGCGACGCTGCAGAACGGACGCGCTCCCGAAGGCCCGCAGTAACCGCATCGACGTTTCGCTCGGACTTCAGGCTCGCGACCAGCTCGTTCGAATCCATGTTCTTGATGACTCCCGCACCGTGCGCTCTTCGCCTCTGCTCCATCGTTGGTCGCAGGGCTCGTGTCGATCTCTGTGTCGAACCGGCGCCGCGCTTGTGCTCTCCGCGCGCGGCCAGCGGAGCGCGCTCACTGCGCGGGCGTCTGCAGCTCGCTCAACCGCGCAGTGGCCTGCTGCAAGTACTCCGGCGGCGCATCGCCACCGCGCGCGGACACGAAGCGGTTGAGGTAGAGAATCGCCTGCGCTCGTCCATCGGGAAGCTCTCCGTACGTCATGCCGAGAGAGAACAACGCGACCACCAGCCGCGAGTCCTCTTCGACCGCGTGACGAAACGCTTCGATCGCCTGCGGCTTCTGGTTCTGCCGCAGCTGAGTGAGCCCCATCACGTTGTACATCTGGCCACGCTCAGGCGCGCCCGGCGGGGCCATGTTCAAGCCCTCGCGAAGCACCTGCAGCGCCTCGTCGTACTTGCTGTGATCGCGGTAGATGCGCGCGAGACGGACGTACGCGGCGTACGCGCGCGGCGCGATGTTGATGCAGTCGGTGTACGCGCGCAGCGCGTCCTGCGGATTGTCGAGCAGCTCGGCGATCTGGCCGAGCCGCATCTGCGCCATCCACAGCTTGCTGTTCTTCTGCAGCGCCGCCTGAAACGCGGTCTTCGCCTGCTCGAGATGCGACGCGCCCGTCGCGCTCTCGGCGTTGTCCGGCGCGGTCGCGATCATGTAGTGCGCGTTGCCGAGCTGGTAGTGATAGTCCGCGTTGTTCGGGTTGCGCGTGATCGCCCGCGAGAGCGACTCGGCTGCGTTCTGCCAGTCTTTCTGGCGGATGTACGTCAACGCGAGGTTGTACAGAGGCTGATCGAAGCGACGATCCTCCTCTGCCGCGCGTTGAAACTTCTCTCGCGCGTCCGCGTAGCGATTCGCGCGCAGAAGCGCCATGCCCTGGTTGTTGCTATCGACCGCTTCGCGGTTGTACTCGCCGCACGCGCTCGCGCCGATCAGCGCAAGTGCACACAGCACGCGGACGCCCTTCATCACTCGCTCCTCGCTCAGAGTGGTCACCACTGAGAGTGCTTTCGGTTCGAGCCACGGTGTTTCCGCGCCCGAAGTTGCCGCGGATTCTAAGAGAGCGCGCGTCACACGCTCAACACAGAATTCGCCCGTGAGTGGAGAAACACGAAGGGCCCCGAAGTCTTCTTCGGAGCCCTCACGCGCGAGCCAGTCGACGAAAGATCAGCTCACTCGGGTCGCTGCAGGTTGAACGGGTAGTTCACCGTCACGATTCCGCCGCCCTCGGGCGCCGGGAACTGCCAGCGACGAACCGCGTTCGCGATGCACGTTCCGACGGACGGAACCGCGACGTTGCTCTCCGCGACGGACGAACCCATGACCGAGCCGTTGCCGCCGATGATGAAGCGAACCACCACGCGACCTTCGAGCGTCGGGTTCTGCGCGAGGCCCTGCTCGTGGCAGTGCGCGACCTGACCGAGGTTGCGGAGCACCACGCGGCGGATGGCCTCAGGCGACAGAAGACCCGTCACCTGCGGAGGAGCCGCGCGGACCGTCGGACCGCGGTTCGAACGGCCGCGGAGCCCCGATCCAGCGCCCGAGCCGTAGCCCTGGCCAGTGCCCGTTCCCGAGCCGTGACCCATCGTTCCGAAGTTTCCGAGACCGATGGTGCCTTCGCCGGTTCCACCACCGCCCCAGCCGGTGCCCGTCGCGCCGAGTCCGCCGAAGCCGAACGCGTCACCGATCGAGTCACCCGTCATGTTTCCGTTCGCGTTCACGTTGTCGAGACCCGACTCCGTGAGGCCGCCGAACGGAGAGACGATGCCCGAAGCACCACCGGCAGCGCCGCCGCCGGGAGCTCCGAGGGCCGCGAAGATACCGCGGTTCTGAATCGCATCGCGCGCAGCCTGACGAGACATGTGCGGAGGCTCGCCGTTGTTACGGATCGCGTAGCGAGCCGAACGCGAAGGAGCATCGCGCTTGCCCATCTTGCCTTCGGGACCAGCGTGACGCGTGCCTTGGCCGCCTTCCTGCTGATCGTCGTTGGTCTGCTGCTGCGGCTGCTGCTCGGGCTGACGCTCCTGCTGACGCTGGATGAACGCGCGAAGATCGTTGAGGCGATCCTCGTCGTTGCCCTGCGAGAGCAGCCCGCCGTCATCCGAGATCGCGAAGCGCATTCCGAGGATGAAGCCGAAGATCAGCAAGAACGACGCGGCGAACGTTCCGTAGAGCACCGGATCGCGCTTGGCCGAGCCCGCGACCTTGCGGCCAGGAGCAACCACCTTCGCGAGCACCGTGAGTCCGCCCGCTTCCATCTTGTAGCGGCCGTTCGGACGAACATCGATCTCGTGCCCGCCAGGAACCGCGCTCGACGGACGAACCTGCCCAGCCGCAATCAGCTCCTGCAGAGACTTCTTCACGCCGTCGAGCTCGACCTCGCCCGTCGCGCCCGGAAGGAACACGAACTTCGTCCCTCCTCCCGAGTTCTGAACGATCGTCGTCTCCGGCGTGCTGCCCATCATCTCGGGGCTGGCCACGAAGCGCGCCGTGTCCGACGCCTTCTTGCTGTCCTTGTTGTCCAGCGCGATGCCGATGCCCGTACCGATGAACGTGAGCGCCACGCCGACCATACCGACTGCGTAGCCCTTGTTGATCACGCCGCGCGCGACTTCAGCAGCCGTCGACGTGTCGTGCGGCTGAAAGTGCCCCGCGCCACCCGCGATGGTCGCCCCCGCGATCATCACCAGCGCGCCGAGTCCCAGGCCAGCGCCCATCGCGACGCCCGCAGGGCCATGCTTGGGGCGCTCGCTCGTCAGCAAGAAGTCCTTCGAGCCGTCGAGGTGCGCGACGTGAAGAATCGAGTTCTTCCAGAGGATCGAAACCTCGACCGCCTGAGAGCCCACTTCTTCGACGTCGTGCGGGTTGATGTCGCCACGCTTGATGAGCTGGAAAATCTCTTCTCCGCCCGCGTGACCGTGCCCCGCGTCGTGTCCACCGTGCGCGCTCGGCGCCGGAGCTCCAAACGGAGCCGCCAACGGAGCAGCGAACGGCGCGGCGACCGCGACCTGAGCAATCGACGGAGCCGCAGCCTCAGCGACCGGAGCCGCCGCAGCCGGAGCCGCCGCCGCCGCCGGCTGAGCGACGCTCGCTGCGTCCACAGCCTCTCCGATCGAGATCACAAGCCGCGTGTTGCCGATGCGAATCTCTTCGCCACCGGCGAGCGCGCACTTGTTCACCTGAGAGCCGTTCACGAAGGTGCCCGACCCGAGGTCGATGAGCTGCACTTCTTCGGGCTTCGCTTCGATGACGGCGTGCATACGCGACACGCTCTCGTCATCGAGGCGGAGATGGCTCTTCTGATCGCGACCGATCTTGATCACGCTCTGCGCGATCGTCTCGGTCCGGACCAGGTTATCTCCCTGATAGATCTGAAACGTGATGGGAACGACCAGCTTTTGAGTCATCGTCGTACCGTCCGCGGGGCTTTCGAGGCGCCCACTATCCTTTCCGGTGCCGTGACAGACCGTCTCCGTCACACTTGCCGGGACCCGTAGACAACAAGCCCTCGAACTCGTTCTTGAGGGCGCTAACTTTTTTTGAGTAACGAGAGCTTCCGCAGAAACTCGCAGTGACAACCGTGTGAACGTCGCGCTGCGCGTCTCCGCGCCGCTGTCTCACAGGTTCTCGACCGACTTGAGCATCTCCGGAACGAAGTGCTCGCGGATGCGAATCAGGCTGATGCCCGGCCCGCGACGGCGAAGGCGCGTGCTCTCACCATCGGGACGAACGAGCTGGCCGGACACGAGCTCGTCCGTGAAGCTGAACTCTTGCGTGCGCACAGGCTGCGAACCCGCTGCCTGCTGCTGCGCAAACGCCACTGCCGATCCTGCGACCATCACGAGCGCCGCGACCGCGGCCAACACTGCCTTCTTCACCGGAGACCTCCGTTTCGACGACACAACAAAATTACCGGCCACGACGGGCCCTCGTCAACCGACGACTTTCTCAGCCGCCTCCGCCGCCCGTCGGAGCCGCGGCTCCAGCGTCGGCTCCGCTGTTGGCACCACCCGCGCCGGTGGGCGCGTTCATGGCCGCAACGGCGTCGAGCGCGTTGATCGCATCCTGCAGGTTTCGCAGGTGCTGCGCGGTGCGCGTGGACTCGTTCGCGTACCGGCCAGGGTTGCTGCTCGCGCTCACCTTCGCTTGAAACTCACGAAACAATCCCTGCGCGCGCACGAGATCATCTCGCTCGCCGCCCATGTAGGACATGTTGAGCAGCGCGAGGTTGTAGAGCGCGTCAGGGCGGTTTCCGTCGAGCTGACGAGCGCGGTCATACTCAGCCTGCGCCTGCGGAATCTGTCCGAGTCCGCGCAGCGCCACGCCGAGACCGATGTGCGCGTCGTAGTCGTTCGGCCGAAGCTCGACCGCACGAGCGAACGCGCCGCGGGCCTCTTCGTAGCCGCGGAAGTTCAGGTTGATCGTCCCGTAGTTGACGAACGCCTCGTACAGGTTCGGGTTGAGCGTGCTCGCGCGACGGAAGTTCTCGAGCGCGCGAATGATCTGCCCGATCTTGATGTTGACGAGACCCCAGGTGTTGTAGACGTCCGCCACGTACGAGCGGATTTCTGCAGGGATTTCGTTCTGGTGCTGCGACACGACCTGCACGGCCTGCGCGCACACGATGCCCGCGAGGAACAAGCGCTGCGAACGAGGGTCGTCGCCTGCGTCCTGCAAGTACACCAGCGCGAGCTGGTTGAGCGCGGGGATGTGACGGTCGTCACGCGCGAGCGCCTGACGGATGTAGTTCACTGCTTGCTGTCGATCGCCCGGCTGCTCAGGGCCCGCCGCAGGACGGTTGCGCTCGCGCAGAATGGCAGCGGCGTTGGTGTACGCCTCCACGCAGTTCGCGTCGTCGCGGATCGCCGTCTGGAACGTGTTGAGCGCCGGCTCCGTCTGCCCCGCGCGCACTTGCAGCACGCCGAGCTGAGTCTGCGCGCGGCAGTACTTGTTTCCACGCGCCGCGCGGATCGCGCGCTCGAGCGCCTCGCGCTCGCGATCACGCAAGTTGCAGCGCTCGAACGCCATCGCGCGGTTGAACCACGCTTCCGGAAACGCGCCGTTGGGCTGCGCGTTCGCGGCCTGTTCGAAGATGCCCGCAACCTCGTTGCACGCGCCTTCGTTCCAATCGCCGCGACCGTTGTTGGCGTCGTCGTGCTGACGAAACGCCGCTGTTCCACGCTCGAACTGCTGGTTGGCCGTGGCGCTCACCGCCTGACCCGTCGCAGCCGAACGAATCACCTCGCCACCGGCAGTGCGCGCCGCGTTGGCCGCCGTGACAGTGCCGCCGGACGAGCCGCCTCCGCCGCACGAAGCGAGCATGAGGCCGAAACCGACCGAGAGAACCTTGGAGCTCTTGAAGTTCATGATCCGAACGTCCCGTTCTGTCTTCGGTGATTGGGGGCTCAGCGCCCACCGCCTTGTCCGCCAGCGGCACCGCCGCTCGCGGGCGCCTGCGTGTCCGGAGCGCCGCTCTCGCCCGACTCGTCCTCGGCCTGCATCGTGAACACGACGCGAGCGTTCGAAGCGCGAGAGAAGAGCAAGTTCGGCTGCGTGCGAATCTCTTCCGTGAGCGGGTAGCGCGCACGGTCGATCTCGTTGAGGTTGCGCTCGCAGAGCTGCGACCACTCGTTGAACCAACGCACCTGCGTCGCGCGCGTGATGCACGCTTCGTAGCCGCGCTTGGCGAGGTCGACGAGCGGCTGGGTGCGCTCGTCGATCATGGCGCCGTACTCCGAACGGAGCGTCTCGTACGGCTCGCCCGAGCGCTGCCACTCCGGCGGCATCGGCGCCTGACGGATGATGCGCGCGAACTGATAGAACATGTCCGCGAGGCGCGACGCTGCAGCGATCTCCCAGTTGGGAACGTGCATCGCGATCACCTGCTGGAACTGCTGCGTCGCCTCGGACTCGAGGTTCTGACGCTGCTGCGTGATGTACGGCGTCAGCGTGTTGCGCGTCCACGTGTCGAACGCACCGCGCGTGTTGCCACCGCGGAAGGTCGGCGGACGACGCGACATGAAGCGCTGGTACACGAAGTCCGCGAGCCAGAAGCGAGCTTCCGCCGCGTTGTCGCGCGTGCGCTCGATCGCCTCTGCGACCGCCGCTTCGCCCGCGCTCGCGAGCTGCTCGCGAATGCGCGTCTCGCCCGCCGTGGCCGCGTTGGCCGCGCGCGTTCCGTCGGAGTTCGTCGCGACCTCACCCCACGCGGCGACAGCGGCGCGGAAGTAGAGCTGCGCGTTGGTGTTGTCTTCGATCTTCAGGTAGCCGCGGCCGAGCGCGACGTTGCCCTGGATCTGCTGGTCGAGCGTGCCCTGACGCGCGTAGCGGTTCACGAACTGCGTGTAGTGACGGATCACGTCTCGCCACGCGGTGCGCGCACGGTCGCGGCGCTCGTCGGCGGACAGCGTCGTGTCGCGAGCGAAGCGCTCGGCGCGGTCCTGGTAGATCTGTCCGATCGAGAACACGACGGACGCGGCCTGACGGCGGAAGCGCTCTTCCGTTCCGAAGTAGCGAGCGAACTTCTGCGCGTTGTCGAGCGCCTTCTGCTCCTCACCGAGACCGATGCGGAAGATGGTCGCCTGACGAAGCGCGTCCGCAGCCTGCTGCACCGCATCGGCGTCGGCTTGCGTCGCCACCGCGCGGTTCGCGTACACGTACTCCGCGTAGCGCTCGTAGTAGTCCGCGGCGCGGCCGAACACCTGGATCGCGTGGTAGTTGCCACCCAAGCGATAGAGCGCGCGCTGCGCCCAGGGCGAGTTGCGCGGGAGGAAGATCTGCACGAGCGAGTCGCGCACGCGCATCGCGCGGCCGAGCATGTTCGCAGAGTCGAACATGATGGCAGCGTTGTAGAGCATTTCATCCGCGCGGGCGTCTTCACGCGCGCGGCACTCCTGGTGATCGCGGACGAGCGTCACGTACGCGCGGCCTGCTTCTTCGAAGCGACGCGCCGTTCCGAGCGCCTCAGCCTTCTTGCGAAGGATCTGGCAGCCGAGCAGGTCCATGCGTCCGCAGAACTCTTCGTGCTGCGAGCGAGCCGTCGCGCTGCAGAAGCGCTCCTTGATCGCGGGGAGATCACGCTCCATCGCGTCGAAGCACGCGGGGCGCGAGGGGTTCCAGCGCTGACCCATGACCACGAGCGTGTCGAGGTAGAGGTCGGCAGCGATCTCGCGGAGGTTCTCGGGGTCCGCCGATTCGCGCGACGGGTCATCGTTCGCAGGAAGCGCGATGTCACGGAACATCGCGGACGCCTCTTCGAACTTGTTCGCAGCGTAATAGAGGTACGCGCGGCGGTACTTGATCGTCATGACGATCTGGCGCGGATCCTCTTCGCCTTCGGGCACCGCGGGGCGAGCCCCGCTCTGCGCGCGAAGCGCCGCGCTCGCGTAGCAGACGTAGCGCGTAAACGCCGTGAACATGCCCGACTCTTGTCGGTTGAAGTCGCGCGGCGCAAAGCGCGTCACGCTCTCGTCCTGCGCGGGCTGCTGGCGGTTGTTCGCCGTACGCGACTGGGTCACGCGCGTCGGACGCTGACGCGACTGCGAAGCGAGTTCGCGCGTGAACTGGTCGTTGTAGCAGAGCACCGCCTTGTACGCGGCGTCCTCGGTGTACTCGCCGGACGGGTTCATCTCGACGACGCGGTCGTAAGCAGGACCGCACTCGGCGAAGTTGCCCTGATCGCGGAGGATGTCCGCGGCGTAGTACGCGATGCGGTAGCGCGTCGGCCAGTCGCGACGATCGTAGTCGGGGAACTGCACCTGATCGAGGTCGGGGAACTTCTCGAGCAGCAGGTTGTACAGCTGCGCGGCGCGGGCCATCGTCTGGGGATCGCGAGTTCCGCGGGTCTGCACCTGGCCTTCAGCCGAGCGGCCGATCGCCTCGAGGTGCCAGTGCGAAGCCACGTCGTACACGACGCGCGCGGTGGCGTCGCGGCACGAGTTCTTCGCCTCTTGCGAGCGGCGCGAGGTCGCTCCGCGGTACTGGTCGTACACGTCGAGCAGGCGCTGCAGCTCGCGCATCATGTTGTCGCGCTGGTTCATCGCGACGAAGGCCTTCGCGATCTGTCCCTGCCAGTGGCAGAACTTATCGTTGTCCGCGCGCTGCGACATGAGCTCGTGGAACACCGCGATCGAGTTGGGCCACTGACCGTTGTCCTGGTACAGCTCGCCGAGCTTCTCGAGCATCGCGAACGCGCCGTTGTCATCCGCGGCGTAGCGGCGGAACGTGTTGAGCGCCTGTCCCGTGTTGAGCGGACGCGAGACGCCGAACACCTGTCCGTACGCGCTCACGAGCTCGTTGCGCGCAGAGTTGAGCAGCGGCTGCACCGAGCGGTCGTCGGGGCGTCCTCGACCGTAGTCGATCACGTTGTAGAACTGCTGGAGCGACTGCTCGTAGTGCTGTCGGTTGAACTCGACCCACGCCATTTTGTACATGGCGTAGCCACGCACGTTGTTCTCAGGCGTGTTGACGTTGATCACCTGCGTGTAGAACTGCGCCGCGCTGTCCATGTCGCCTTGCTCGAAGAAGAACTCGGCGAAGGACAGGTATGCGTTCGGAACGTACTGAGACTGCGGGAAGCGCTGGATGAGCAGCAGGTAGATCTGCCGCGCTCGGTCCATGTTGCGCCCTTCTTGATAGGCAAACGCCAGGTAGAAGAGCACCGCGTCCATGCGGTTGTAGTTCGGGTGATCCGCGACGAGCGTCTCGAACACGCGCGTGAGCTGCGCGCGCTGGTCGCGAGCCTCGTTGAACAGCTGCTGCTGCTGACGCTGCAACGCCTGCACTTGCGCGGCGTTGCGCGCCTGCTGCGCCTGGAAGATCTGCTCGTTGAGGTCCTGGCCGCGACCGTTGAGCGCGCTCGAGAGCTCCTGGAGGTTCTCAGCGAGGCGCATCAGCGTGTTGGGGCGGTTCGGATCGTTGCGGTTCATCGAGCGCGCGAGCTGCGCGGTCAGCTGAATCTCGCGACGAAGAAGATCCTCCGCCTGCCGCTGCAGACCGTCGCGACGCATGAGCGTCCGCGTATCGAGCTGGAGCAGGTCGTTCTGACCCTTGGTCTTGTTCGCCTTTGCCTTGCCGCGGTCGCTGAGGTCCGCACGCGCGGCAGCGGGCGGCGCCGTCGAAGCGCGCGCGCCCATGCGCCCAGAGGCGTTCGGGCACGCCATCGCGGCGTTTCGGCGTTCATCCGGAACGCACACGTTCGCCGCGACCGCAGTGACGCCTGGCGTCGGGGTCGAAGCGGCAGCGTCCGTTGCTGCCGCCGCGCCCGCGTCGCTGTTCGCGCTCGCTGCGGTGTTGCCTCCAGACCGTGCCCGCTGTGCGTTTGCCAGCGGTGCCATCGTGACGATCAGCGCCACGAGCAGCCAGGGTGCTTTTGTCCACCAAGCCCTGCTCATCGTCTCCTCCTGGGACCGGTGTCGAGCGACGGTCGCCCGACCCGGAGGTGCTCTTCGATCGAATCGCTTTGAACTATTTCCGTCAGACGAGACTCGCTAGACGAGCGCCGTCGACGGGACAACGAACTGCAACAGCCTTCGCTACTGAAAGCGAAAACGCAGTCACGATGGACTGCGTCTTCAAGTGCTCAACGTCCGCAGCGCGAGACGATCTGCTGGCGGTAGAAGCCGAGCTCGTCGCGCCAGTACTCGCCGTTGAACGGCCAGAGGTAGTGCTCTTCGTCAGCGACGACGCGCGCGGCGGCGTTGTTGATGTTGCGCACCTGCTCGCCGGCGATCTGCGCGGAGATGTTTCCGCGGCGGCCGTTCAAGATTTCGATCAAGATGGCCGTCGACTGGTTCTGCAGGTCCTGCAGCTCGTCGAGAAGGCGCTGGTAGCGGCCACGGGCGAGGTCTCCGGCCTGATCCGTCGCGAAGCTCTTGGCCACCGAGATGTCCTGCAACACGCGCGCGCCGAGCGTGCTGTTGCGGAACGCCGTCGGCATCTGCTGCAAGCGTCGCTCTTCGGACTCGAGCACGTTCACGTACTCGATGTTGCGGAGCAGCGTGCGGTCGCTGAGCGCGCTGTTCACGATCGGACGAAGGCGCGCGGGCAGCGAGGCGTTGCCGCTGCGCACGTCCTTCAAGAACCGGAAGAACGCGTTGTTGTCGCCGTACTGCTGCAGGTAGCGCTGGAGCTCCGGACGCAGGTCGCCGTAGCGCTCGTTGAACTGCGCGATCACCGTCTCGGCGTCGTCGTACTGGCAGTTCGAGAAGAAGATCACGCTCTTGAGCACCAACGACTCTGGGTAGAAGGCGTTGGAGAAGTACGGGCTGTTGAGCGTGTGGATGTTGCCGAGCGCGCGCGCGTAGTCCTGCTGCAGGTAGTACGCCCACGACTCTTCGAAGAGCGAGTCGAGCCAGTACTCGCTGTCGACGTCCACGCGGTTCCACGCTTCGACGGCGCTGTCGTAGTGGCGCGTCGAGTAGTAGAGACGCGCGCGCTCGAGCCACGCGAGGTCGTTCATGCGGCCGACGTCTTCGACGCCACGGACCCCCTCGTTGAGCGCGTCTTGAATGCGCTGAAACGAGTCGATGGCCGGCTGCGCGCGGTGGTTGCGCACGTGCGAGATGCCCATGAAGAACTGGGCCTGCACGTACCAAGACGAGTTGCGCTGCACCTGCCCGAAGAGGTTGACCGCCTCGTCGAAGTTGCCGTCGTTGTACTTCGCGCGTCCGAGCAAATAGAGGAGCTGGTTGTAGAGGTCGCGCGACTCGTTGTTGTTGAACTGGTTCAACTGCTCGGGCGAGAAGCGACCAACGCGACGGATGATGTCGGCGGGCTCGGGCAGCTGCGAGGCGAGCTGCGCCAGCCACTGGAGCGTCGAGCCGAAGTACAAGTGGCGGCCGCCCTGGTGGTCGACGATCTCGTCGAACACGGCGAGCGCCGACTGGTAGAAGCGCAGGTGATACAGGCACTTTCCGAGGTGGAACTGCGCCTTCTGGATCTGCGCAGGCGCGTCACCGGTCTCGTTCTCGACCACGCGCTGAAACTGCACACAGGACTCTTGGTAGCGCTCCTGCTGGTACAGGCGCAGCGCGTTCGCCATCGCCTCGGACGGCGGTCCGTCCTGCGGAGCAGCGTTGTTCCCGTCCTGTCCATCCGGGGCGAAACTCATGTCCGCGCCCTGCTGCTGCTGCTGCGCACTTGCGGTGGTCGACACCGTGGTGCCGAGCAACGCTCCCAACATTACGAGCACTCCCCCAAGTCGGGACCGACGACGCATGGTTGTGTTTCTCCTCGGATCCGTTCGAGCTTTTGTTCCGCGAGGTTTACGAAGTGGAGCCCACACGTAGAACGCAGGCGCCACGCGGGCGCCCTCTTCTATCAAATGGGCAAAGCCGTTGCGCTGGAAAACTGAAGCCACTCTCACACAGCCCGTCCGACCACTCGCTGACCGACGACAACTCCATCCGCGAGCAACAAGCACTGACAGCGTAATTTTGCAGCCACACTACGAGGCGATACTAAACGCCCGGCAATCTCGCTGTCAACACGACTAACTGCTGTTATTTCAAGCGATTACCACTTTGTGTTCGGCTCGATCGCCCCGCACGCCGGCGACCTCGAAGCCGCCACCGCGAGTGGCGGGTCCGGTCGAACGAGCGCAGAAATACTGCGGAATTCTCCGGCGTTTCTAGCTTGACGGGGGTTTTGCCGGCGGGCTAGGTTCCCTGCGTCGTCGGGCATTGCCGTCGGAGTGAATCTATTCACCTCCCCGCTCGCACTGCGCCGAAGGCTTCGAACCCCGTGCACTCAACGAGGAAGACGACGATGAAAAAGCCGGCCCTGGCTTTGATTGCGATGGTGATGGGACTGACCGGCGTGGCCTGCGCAGACACCGGCATCGGCGATCCCTGCAGCCCGGCGCGCCCCGCTCCGATCATGGGCGCGACGCGCGGCTACTTCGTCGGGCAAGAAGTCTACTTGGAGACCCGCTCGCTCCAGTGCCGTACGCGCGTTTGTATGGTGTGGCACTGGGACGAGCAGAATCGCCCCGAGCAAGAGTCCGAGCGCGTGTTCTGCACGGTCAAGTGCAACCAGGACACCGAGTGTCCGACGGACTTTCAGTGCGTAACGGCGTTCGTCGCCGGCGACCCGGGCATCCGGGGCAAGTACTGCATCCGCAAGTCGCTCGTTCAGTGATCACCGCGCGTCGCAGCACGCGACGCTTCGGGGTGTTTCGGGGTGGGGGATGTTACGACCGATGGGGGATTCGAAGAGCCGGAGCTCCGCGCAGCGCGCGACGCCGCCGCGTGAGCGCACTCGCTTCGGACGGGCGATCGAGGAGCGCGTCGGGGCAGCGCTCGAAGCGCGAGGTTTCATCGTGCTCGGGCGCAACCAACGCGTCGGGCACGACGAGGTCGACGTGCTCGCGCTCGACGGGACGACGCTGGTGCTGATCGAAGTGCGCGCCAGGGCCAACGCGTCATGCGACGAGGCGCTCGCGTCGGTGAATCGAAAGAAGGTGCGCTTTCTCAAGCGCGCCGCGCTGACGTTGCTCGCGTCGAAGGAAGAGCAGCGCGAGGTGCGCATCGACGTCGTCGCGGTCGGGACTGACCGCGTCGAGCACCTCGAGAACGCGATCGACTTCAGCGAGCCTTGAGCAGCGGAAATCCCAGCGCTTCGCGCTGCGCGAGGTAGCTCTCGGCGCACTTGGACGCCAGCGCGCGGACCCGCTTGATGTAGTCCTCGCGCGCCGCGACGGAGATCGCCCCGCGCGCGTCGAGCACGTTGAAGTGATGCGAGGCCTTCACGCAGAAGTCGTACGCGGGCAACACCAGGCGCTGCAGCGGCTCTTTTGCGAACGCGAGCTCAGTTCGCGCGGGGCCCTTCTTCGTCTCGATCTTGCGCTCTTCGAGCGTGAGCAGCCGTCGGCACTCGCGCTCGCTGAGCTCGAACAGCGAGCGGTGATAGTCGGGGTCTGCTTGCTCGAAGTTGTACGTGCTCCACTCCCACTCGGCGCGCTTGGCCACTTCGCCGTAGCGAACGCCAGGGCTCCACGCGACGTCGTACACGTTGTCGACGTCTTGCAGGTACATGGCGATGCGCTCGAGGCCGTAGGTCAGCTCGCCGCTGACCGGCTTGCAGTCGATCCCGCCGCACTGCTGAAAGTACGTGAACTGCGAGATCTCGAGCCCGTCGAGCCAGACTTGCCAGCCGAGACCCCAGGCGCCGAGCGTCGGCGACTTCCAGTCGTCTTCGACAAAGCGCACGTCGTGCTCGAGCGGATTGGTCCCGAGCGCGCGAAGCGACTCGAGGTACTGCGCTTGGATGTCGATCGGCGACGGCTTCAGGATCACCTGGTACTGGTGAAACTGCTGCAGACGGTTGGGGTTGTCGCCGTAGCGTCCGTCCGCGGGGCGGCGGGAGGGCTCGACGAACGCGACGTTCCACGGCTCGGGACCGAGAGCGCGAAGGAAGGTCGCTGGGTTGAACGTTCCTGCGCCGACCTCGGAGTTGTACGGCTGCACGAGGACGCAGCCGCGGTCGGACCAGAACTTCGAGAGCGTGAGGATGATCTCCTGGAAGTACATCGACGAGCCCGAGTGCGTATCGAACGGCCTGCGCCGCGTCAATCGCCTCCCGCTCGGTCCTTCTCCGCTGAGGCGTTGGGCGGAGCCGTCGCGCCGGCCATCAAGCTCGCGTTGAGCTCCGCTTCGCTCTCCGCCGTCAGCTCAGTGAACTCTCGCAGCGTCGGCAAATCCCGCAGCGATTTGAGCCCGAAGAACGTCAAAAAATGCGACGTCGTGCCGTAGAGCACCGGCCGACCCGCCTCTTCTTTGCGCCCCATCATCCGAACGAGATCTCGCTCGAGCAGCACTTTGAGCGCTGCGCCCGAATCCACGCCGCGAATCTCGTCGACCTCGGGCCTGGTCACCGGCTGTCGGTACACCACGATCGAGAGCGTCTCGACCTGCGCGCGAGAGAGCTTCACGGGCTTGGCCTGCAGAAGCTCACGAACGAACGGCGCGTTGGCCGCGGACGAGCGAAACTGCCAGCCGCCAGCGACCTCATCGAGGTTGATCCCGCGGGGCTTGTACTCTTCGTGCAGCTCGCCCAGCAGCCGCCGGATGTCCTTCGGCTCAGCGTGGGTGAGCTTGGCGAGGTCCGCGGGCGTCATGGGCTTGTCGCTCGCGAAGACCAGCGACTCGATCACGCCCTTGAGGTGGAGCTCGGAGATCGAGCGCGGCGCGGCCTTCGCGATGCCGGGGTGCGTCGGGGCGAGCGGCTCTTCGACCACGTCGGCGTCGACGCCGCCGAGCAGTGACTCCGCGGAGACGTGCTCGATCAGCGGCGCTGGCTCGCTCGGGGCTGCGTCCGACGCGCCGTCGCGCTTGGGATCTTTGGGTTCAGTCGACATCGATCGTGATCGAAGCGCTGTCCACGTCTTCGAGGACGAGCGTCACGTGGATGGGTGAGAGCGCGGCCGCTTGATAGAGCCGGGTCATTTTCAAGCGCGTCATCTCGAGCAGCGCGAGGAAGGTCACGACCAGCTCGTGCTGCGTCTTGGCGTCGTCGAAGAGGTCTTCGAATGTGCACGTTCGCCGGTCTTTCATGCGGCCGACGATCTGATGGATGCGGTCTGCGATCGAGACGCGCTCTTCGGTGACCTCGTGTTCGAACTTGGTCTTCGTCCGCTGAACGACGCGCTGAAACGCTTCGAGCAACGAGTGCAGCGCGACGGGTGCGAGGGGCGCGGTCTGCTCGACGTCCGCGCGCAGGTCGGCGCCGCGCGTGAAGACGTCGCGCCCGGCGATTCCGCGAGACGCGAGCTCTTCACCGGCGAGCTTGAACTTCTGATACTCGAGCAAGCGGCGAATGAGCGCGACGCGCGGGTCTTCTTCGGGCTCGGCGAGCTGATCGCCAGCGGCGTTTTGCTCCTCGGGGACGCTCGGGAGCAGCTCTCTTGATTTGATGTGCGCCAACGTCGCGGCCATCAGCAGGTACTCTGCGGCGATGTCGAGGTTGAGCGACTCCATCAACCGCAGGTACTCGAGGTACTTCTCGGTGACGAACGAGATGGGGATGTCGAAGATGTCGAGCTCGTGCTTCTGGATCAGGTGAAGCAGCAGGTCGAGCGGGCCTTCGAAGGCGCCGAGCGAGACGTTGTACGCGCTGCGATCGAGGGGGATCGGCGCGGGGACATCGGTGCTCACGAGATCAAACCGAACGCGCCGAGGATCAGCCGCGAGACGAAGCGGATGGGGACACCGACGACGACGCTCGAGATCGCGGGGACCGAGACGATCAGCAGCAAAATCGCCCACGAATAGGGCTGAACGCGCTTCTGCCACGCGTCGAAGCGAGCGGGCAGGAGTCGCGAGCCGTCCAGGCCCGGCACCGGCAGCAGGTTGAAGATGAAGAGCCCGACGTTGGCGGCAAACATGAGGTAGATCGCGTCGAACGTAGGCGAGCCGTAGGCCGGACGCGAGAGCGCGAGCGCGGCGGCGGCGATCAGCGCGAGCAGGAGGTTCGAGAGCGGCCCTGCGGCGGCGACCAACGCGTGCGCGAGGCGCTGGTTCTTGATGCGGCGGAGGGCGTAGACGTTGACCATGACGGGCCGAGCCCACCCGATGGTGGGGATGCCCGTGAGCGCCTGGATCAACGGCATCAAGAGCGTGCCGACGGGATCGATGTGCGCGAGGGGGTTGAGCGTGAGGCGGCCCTGCTTCTCGGGCGTGCGATCACCGAGCCAGTGCGCGGTCGCGGCGTGCGCGAACTCGTGCACGGTCAGTGACGCGATCATCACCCCGAAGCGCAGCACAATCGTAGCGGGATCGATGCTCATTCGGCTCGATCGCTCGCTCTAACACCCACCCCGATCGTCGACAAGCGCCGCGCGCCCTCGCCCACGGCGGCGCGCCGCTCAGCCACGAGGATGAAAGCGCGCGTGGGCGGCCTTCAAGTGTTCGGTGGTGACGTGCGTGTAGACCTGCGTGGTCGAGATGTCCGCGTGGCCGAGCATCGTCTGCACCGAGCGGAGGTCGGCGCCGCGCTCGAGCAAGTGCGTGGCGAACGAGTGCCGGAGCTTGTGCGGCGAGATCGGCTTGTCGATTCCGGCGCTGCGGGCATAGCGGCCGAGGAGCTTCCAGAAGCCCTGACGGGTCATTCCGCGGCCGCGCTCGGTGATGAAGAGGTGCTGAGAATCACTCTTGGCGCCCCAGCGAGGACGCACTTCGCGCAGGTACTCGACGAGCGCGTCGCGCGCGACCTCTCCGAACGGAACGAGCCGTCGCTTGCTGCCCTTTCCGAGCACCGAGACCAACGACGAGTCCAGGTCGATGTCCGAGAGCTTCAGCCCCACGAGCTCGGACACGCGCAGCCCCGAAGCGTACAAGAGCTGGATCATCACGTGATCACGCAGCCCGCGCGGCGTCTCTCGGTCGGGCGCGCCGAGCAAGAGCTCGACCTCCTCGAACGCGAGCACGTGTGGCAGCTTGCGCGGCAACTTCGGCCCTTGGATGAGCGCCGTGGGGTCAGCGGTCACCATCCGCTCTTGCAGCAAGAACTTGAAGAACCCGCGCAGAGCGCTGAGCTTTCGAGCTTGCGCGCGAGCAGAAATGCCCGCTTGTGAGAGCGAGACGAGCCATCCGGCCACGTCGCCGTTGTCTACTGATCCGAGGGTCTTTCCGCTCTGTCGAACGTGGACGGCGAAGCGGACGAGATCGCCCGCGTACGCCTCGACGCTCCGAGCCGCGAGGCCCTTCTCCACCCGAAGGTGGTCCAGATATCCGTCGAGAAGCAGGTTGTCGTCGCGCACGGACCGACCATAGACACAGGGCTTGCAATTCGCAGAATTTGTTGCAGCGAACGATTCGTCGCCGTTGCGAACAACCGGACGGGTGCCTTAGATTTCTCGCCCGCTTGCGACAGGCGGAGGGCCCATAGCTCAACGGGTTAGAGCGCCCGGCTTATAACCGGGAGGTTCCGGGTTCGGGTCCCGGTGGGCCTACGGTAAGTTTTACCAGCGGAGTCCGCGCGGCGCGCAACGGTATGTGTCTCGCGTCCGAACGAAAGCTATCAGAGGTCACAAGGTGAGAGATCAGTTGGAGGCTCTGAGCGAGCTCGCGACCATCGACCGCGGGTTTCGCCAGTTCGACGCAGAGCTCGAGGAGCTCAACACCCGCCTCCGCGAGCTGCGCGAAGACGTCGGTCGGATCCGAGAGCTGCTCGACCGCGAGAAGCTGCAGCTCGCCGAAGTCGAGCGGATGCGCGGGCAAGCCGCCACCGAGGCCGAAGAGCTCGTCGAGCGCATCAACCGATCGACCGATCGCGGCAACGTCGCGCGAAACACGCGCGAGCGCGACGCGGCGTCGAGAGAGGTCGAAGTCCTGCGAAAAGAGCGCGAAGAGCGCAAGCAGCGCGCGACGGACCTCGAGAAGGGCGTCGTCGACGTGCGCGCGTCCATCGAACGGCACGAAGAGGACTTCAAGAAGCTGGCCGACGCGCTCGTGCAAGAAGAAGAGCACGTTCGTACGAGGTCCGCGGCGATCGAGGCGCAGCGGGACGAGATCTCGAAGGCGCGCGTCGAGGTGACCAAGAAGATCCGCGCGGACGTGCTGCGCAAGTACGAAGGCGTTCGCGCGCGAAAGGGCATCGCGATCGCCGAGGCGCACGACGGCATCTGCCGCGGCTGTCACGTGGCGCTCCCGCCGCAACAGTTCGCGAAGCTCAAGGCCACGTCTGAAGTGATGCAGTGCCCCTCGTGCCTCCGCATCCTGATCGTGCGCTCGTCCCCTGTCACAGGAGCATCGTCGTGAGTGAGGCCGCTACAGATCCCTTCGTGGGGCACGTTCTTGCGACGCGATACCGCATCGATCGCATCGTCGCTGACGGCGGAATGGGGCGCGTGTACGAGGGCGTCGAGCTCGGGACCGAGCGCAGGCTCGCGATCAAGATCCTTCACCAGGACATCGCGCAAGACGCGGTGAACATCGAGCGATTCAAGCGCGAAGCCGAGACCTCGCACGCGCTCGAGAACCCGTACGTCGTCGAGGTGTTCGACTTCTCGAACGAGAAGCCCGCGCCGGGCAGGCCCGAGGGCGCGTGGTACCTGGTGATGGAGTTTCTCGACGGCGACGAGCTGCGCGCGGTGCTCGACAAAGAGAAGACCGTGACGCCCGAGCGCGTCGTGAGGATCATCGCGCAGGCGGCGATCGCGCTGGACTCGGCGCACTCGAAGGGCTTCGTGCACCGCGATCTCAAGCCGGACAATCTGTTTCTCGTGAAGAGCCCAAAGGGTGATCACGTGAAGCTGCTCGACTTCGGGAGCGTGAAGTTCACGCGAGGACAAGACCGAGGGCAGAAGCTCACGGTGATGGGCACGACGATCGGATCGCCGTTCTACATGTCGCCCGAGCAGGCGCGGGGCGCGTCGGACCTCGATCACCGCGCGGACGTCTGGGCGCTCGGCGCGATGCTGTACGAGATGGTCGTGGGGAGGGTTCCGTTCTTTGCGCCGAACGGCCCGCAGATCTTGTTCAAGATCCTCGGAGAAGAGCCGGAGATCCCTTCGTTTGCCAACGAGGCTGCGCCGCCCGAGCTCGACGACGTGATCACGCGCGCGCTCGCCAAGGACCGCGACAAGCGCTTTCAGAGCTGCGGCGAGCTCGCGAACGCCGTCGGGGCCGCCTTCGGTCTCTCCGGCACATCGGCAGAGTGGGCAGAGTGGGCAGAGAGCGAGATCGCCGCGAAGATCGCGGAGAACCGCGCGAAGCCCAAGCCTTCGTCTTCTTCGCTCGGCGCCGCTCCCATCACGCCGGCGAACAATGACACGCCTGCCGCGCAGCCGAAGCAAGCGGTCCCCGTGATGAGCCCGAGCGTCGACGAGTCCGTCGTGAAGCCTTCGTCTCCAATGGGCATCTACATTGGCGTTGGCGTCGGCATCGTGCTCGTGGTGGGCGTGATCGCCGCGCTCATGCTGCGCTGAGGACCGCGTCAAGTTGGAGCAGCCACCGGAACCAAGGGTCAGCATCGCTCCCCCGGCGCTGCAAACGAGCACGACGAGCATCCCCGCTCCGAGCGCCCCGACGCGGCCGCAAGGGACGTTCGGCGTGCTGCCCGAAGAGCTGCCGAGGACAGCGGTGCTGGCGGCGATGCTCTTTGTGTGCAGCTGCGTCTTCGTGCTCGGGCGAACGGTTCGAGACGCGCTTTTCTTGAGCCATTACGGAGCGCGTGTCGCGAGCGCCCTTCCGTGGATGTTCATCGCGTACGGCGTCACGAGCGCGGCGGTCGCCGTCGTGTACGCGCGCGTCGCCTCGAGGCTCGCGAGGCCCACGTTTGTCTCAGCGCTCGCGGTGACCGTGGCCGGCGCCTACGCCTGCGCGTGGGTCAGCATTCGCTTCGACCCGCCGTGGCTGTACGCAGCGCTCTACGTCGGCTCTGAAATCGCTGGAAATCTCCTCGTCGCGCAGTTCTGGGCGGTCGCCAACGACCTGCACGACCCGCGCTCGGCCAAGCGACTTTTCGGGATCATCGGCGTCGGCCGGATCGTCGGCATCGTCGTGTGCGGTCTCGGCGCTGGTTCGTTTGTCGCCGCGGTGGGCACGGACAACCTCTTGCTCGCGCTCTCGGCGCTGACGCTGGTCGTCGTCGCGTTTGTGTGGTGGCTCGTGCGGGATTTCTCACTGCCGCGCGTCGCCCCTGAGCCGAGGAGCAGCGCGCCGGCGAGCGTGCTCGCGCCGTTTCGATCGCCGTATCTCCGCGCCGTCGCGCTCGTCGTGCTGGTCGGCTTCGTCGTCGTCAACGTCGGCGATTTTCAGTTCAAGGCGGCCGCCCGGCTCGCTCATCCCAGCCGCGACGAGCTCGCGCTCTTCATGGCCCGCTACTACGCGACGGTGGGCGTGATCGCGATGGGATTGCAGCTGTTCGTCACGCGGCCGCTGCTCTCGCGGTACGGCGTCGGCGGCGGGCTGCTCGCGCTGCCCCTCGCGTACGGAGCCGCGAACCTGGTGCTGCTCGCGATGCCCGGGGTGTTCGCAGCGACGGTGGTCAAGCTCTCGGACAACGCAGTGCAGTTCACGGTGTTCGAGGCGACGCTGCAGCTCTTGTACTTTCCGCTCGACGATCGAGAGCGAGACAGCGCGCGCGCGGCGCTCGAGGCGGCGGTGAAGCCGCTCGGGTATGCGGCGGCGGGAGCGATCGTGCTCGGGCTGGCGGCGTTCGTTCCGCCTTCGAATATGCAGGCGATCGCGCGGCAGAGCTGGTTCGTGCTTCCGCTGATCGGCGGGTGGCTGCTCGCGGTGAAGGTCGTGCGAAAGCGTTACGTCGCCGCGCTCGAGCGGTCGCTCTTGCGCCGGCCCACCGTCACGAACGAGCCGCCGGTCGACGAGGCCGCTGCGCGCGACGCGCTCGTCAAGGGCGCCCGCGACGGGCACGAGCGCGCCGCGTGCTTCGCGATCGAGCGGCTCGCTGAGGTCTCACCGATGACCGCGGCCACAGAGGCTGCGCGTTGGCTCGCGCGGCAAGAGCCCTCGGTGCGCATCGCGACGATCCGAGCGATCGCGCAGATGCAGCGCAGCGAGCTCGCGCCGTTGCTCGCAGCGGCGATCGATGATCCAGACGAGACGGTCGCCGCGGAGGCCGTGACCGCGACAGGCGCGCTGCACGGCGAGCACTGCGTCGCGCTCTTGGAGGCGCGACTGAGCGACCCGCGGCCGTCGGTCGAGCAGGCCGCGGTCGTCACGATGCTCCGCTTCGGCGCGCTCGAGGGCGCGCTCATCGCAGGAAAAACCCTCGAGACCTGGCTGCGCTCGGAGGACACCCCGGCGCGATTGAAGGCCGCGAGCGTGCTCGGGACCGAAGGCGTTCCGGGCGCGCTTCGAGTCGTGCGCGCGCTGCTCGAGGACGAAGAGGTCGCCGTGCGGCGCGCGGCGCTTCGCGCAACAGCGTCATCGGGTATCGCGCTCGCGCCCGAGGCGATCCGCGCGATGGATGACCCGGGCTCGCGCGCGGTGGCGATCGAAGCGGTGGTGCGCATGGGCGACGCGGTGGTTCCCATGCTGGATGAGCGGCTGTCCGATCCGCGATGTCCTCGCGATGTGCGGCTCAACATTCCCCGAGTGCTGGCGCAGATCGCGACGACGTCTGCGTACCAGGTGCTGCTCTCGCGTGTGGATGAAGCGGACGAAGGGCTGCGACAAAAAGTGCTCGCGTCCGCGTCGCGACTGCGCCGGTCGAATAGCTACTACCCGCTCGACGAGCGCGTGGTGCTTCGTCGAATGAACGTCGAGCTCGACGAGCTCGAGCGACAGATCAACGAGTACCAGCGAGCGCGCGTGTGGCTCGGGATGGTCGTGCTCGACCGATGGATGCTCGAGCGCATTCGCAAGGGATTCTTGCGAGTGCTTCGCCTCGCCGAGCTCTCTTCGAGCGGCGGTCGTCGCGTCGAACCCACGCGCGAAGCGGTGTTCAGCCGCGACGTGCAGCGGCGGGCGCGCGCGCTCGAAGTGCTCGACGACGTGCTCGTCAACGCCGTCGCGCAGCGCTTCGCGAAGGCGCTCGATCGCTGGTTGGCGATGCGAGAGAGCCCTCTTGGTGAGCCGTCCGGCCCGCGGCCCGCGGGGATGACGGGCTTCGTCGCGAGGCTCTTCGCGCTGCCCGAGCGGTTCGCGAAGGTGCTCGCGCTCGACGCCGCGCAGTTTCGATCGATCGACATCGCGCCAGAGTCCGTCGCAGAGGCGCTCGTGCACAGCGATCCGACGGTGCGAGAGTTCGCGCTGCTCGTCGAAGTGACGTTCAAGCGTGAGGGTTGGCGCGAGCGTCTCGCCGCGCTGCTCGAAGACGAAGACGACTTCGTTCGAGCGTACGTTCGCTTTGCGCTCGACACCGGGAGCACCGGGATGTCGCCCGAGGACGAGATGTTCACGACGCTAGAAAAAGTGCTGTTTTTGCACAGGGTCGAGGTGTTCTCGGAGGTGGCTCCCGAGGACCTGATGGGCCTCGCTCGCTCGGCGTCCGTCGAGCGACACGGCAAGGGCGCGGTGCTGTTTCGCGCGGGAGATCCAGGGCTCGCGCTCTACCTCGTGATCGACGGAAAGGTCCGCACCAAGACGGCCGCAGGCATCACGCAGGAGTACGGCGAAGGCGAGGCGTTTGGAGAGCTGGCTGTGCTCGACGCGAGCGTCCGCTCGGACGACGCCGAGGTGGTCGACGACGCGACCGTGCTCAAGATCGCGCGCGAGGATTTCGTGGAGGTCGTTCGAGAGAACGGCCCGCTCGCAGAGGCGGTGATCCGCGTGTTGGTCCGGCGGCTTCGCGCGCTTCGCAAGGGCGAAGGCTGACCGTTCAGTAAGGGCTCGACGAGACGAAGCCTGCTCCGCGGGTGCGCGTCGCGCCCGTGTTGCGAGGCCGCGGCGCGGAGGGCGTCGCGTACGGATCGTTGGCGACGAAGCCTGCGCTGCGCGTGCGCGCGGTGGCGGCGCCAGTGGCCGCGCCGGTGGTCGTGCTGGCTCGCGTGGTCGTCGTCGCGGCGGCCGTGCTCTGCGTCGTCGTGCGCGCGGCGGTTGGGGCCGTCGCGGTCGCCGCAGTGTTGCGAGGCGCCGCCGCGGTCGTTGTGGTGGTCGGCGCAGCGACGGTCGGCGCTGGGCGCTGTTGCGCCGCGACGCGCGTCGGAGCGCTCGCGGGCTCGCGCTGTTGCGGAGGCTCGGGTTGCGCCTGCTGTGTCGGCGGCGCGGGCTGTGGGTCGGGCTGCGCGGCCTGTGTTGGTTGTGTTGGTTGCGACGGCTCTTGCGCGGCCTGCGTTGGTTGCGAGGGCTGCGAGGGCGCGGGGTTCGCGGTGGTTGTAGTGGGGCTGCTCGTCACCGACGTGGCCGCGTTTTCGGCGCCGACCGAGGCGGACGGAGCGCTCTTCGAGCCGAACGCGACGAAGCCACCGATCGCGAGGACGCCGACGAGGGCGGCGGCGACTCCGATCATCAAACCCTTGGAGGGCTTCTTCTCGGGGATCGCGATGTCGTCGTCGACGACGATGGAGGGCGGCGGTTTGACCGAGGGAGCGCGGGGCGCGGCGGTCACGGGCGGCGCGGGCGCGGGGCGCGGAGGAGGCTGTGGGGCGACGACCGCAGCGGCGGGCGCCGGTTGAACGGCGGGCTCGGCGACGGGCTGCGCAGCGGCGACGATGGGCGCCGCCGAAGGGGGCTCTTGCGGTGCGGGAGGCGCAGCGGGCTGCGCAGCAGGAGCTCCGAAGCCGGCGAGCGCGGCGAGGTCCGAGGCACCAAACAGGATGGACGGTGTGATCCCTGCGTTTCCCGTGTTGGCGGTGAACGTGCCCGCGGACGGAACGAAGTCCGACGCAGGTGGTCCGCTGTCATCCGCGTCGAGACCGATCTCCCACGACGGGCGGATCTCTGCGGCGAGTTGTTCGAGGTCGGACGAGCCGAGGATGCCTCGGCCCCAGGTGGGCTGTGCGGACTTGGGATCGGAGGGGTCGCCGAAGGCCATCGTGCACCTTGCGCCGCACAAACGAGCCGCTGGTTCGAGAGCGATCACTGCACGCAACACAGTGAGCGCTCAGAACGGACGTAGCAGCGACCCGTTGAGGGCGATGTCGAACTTCGATGTTACGACTTCGACGGGCCTTGGAAAAGCAACTGCGCGGGTACTAGAGTCCGCGCCGCTCATGAAGTGCCCCTATTGCGGCGACCTGGAGAACAAGGTCATCGACTCGCGACTTTCGCAAGGGGGAGAAGTGACCCGCCGGCGCCGCGAGTGCGCGCACTGCCAGCGTCGGTACACGACGTATGAGCGCGTCGAAGAGGCGCTTCCATTGGTGGTGAAGCGGGACGGGCGGCGCGAGCCCTTCGACCACGGCAAGTTCGTCGGCGGGATCAAGAAGGCCTGCGAAAAGCGGCCCGTTCCGCTGGCGACGATCGAGTCGATCGCCGAGACGATCGAGCGAGAGCTGAGCGAATCCGGGGCGAAAGAGGTCGCGAGCACGGCGATCGGCGAGAAGGTGATGGACCGGCTGCGCGGGGTCGACGAGGTGGCCTATGTACGGTTCGCGTCGGTGTACCGCTCGTTTCGCGACGCCGATGAGTTCATGGCCGAGCTCGCCGCGATGCTTCGCGAGCGAGGAGAGAAGAAGTGAGCGACGCGGCGTTTATGCGTGAGGCGTTGGCGCTCGCCGCGAGCGCGCGTCCCTCGCCCAACCCGCGCGTCGGCTGCGTGATCGTGCGCGACGGTTCGATCGTCGGCCGCGGATTTCACCGACGCGCGGGGATGGCGCACGCCGAGGTCGCGGCGCTCGAAGACGCCGGTGAGCGCGCGAAGGGCGGCACTGCGTACGTGACGCTCGAGCCGTGCAACCACCACGGACGGACGCCTCCGTGCACGGACGCGCTGTTGCGCGCGGGGATCGCGCGCGTGGTGATCGGCGTGGCGGATCCCAATCCGCACGTGACCGGCCGCGGCGCAGATCGCCTGCGCGCGGCGGGCGTCGAGGTGGTCGAAGACGTCGAGAGCGCGGCGTGCGGGGCGATGATCGAGTCGTGGCGCGTGTGCGTCACCCGCGGATATCCGCTGGTGGTGATGAAGGTCGCGATGACGCTCGACGGGCGAATCGCCACGCGATCGCGCGCGAGCAAGTGGATCACGGGCCCCGAGGCGAGGCGCGACGGGCACTTGTTGCGCGCGCACGCGGACGCGGTGCTGGTCGGAGTGGGGACGGTGATCAGCGACGATCCGATGCTGACGCCGAGGGACGTTCCGGTGGTGGGAGCGCTTCCGGCGCGCGTGGTGCTCGACAGTCGGCTGCGCACGCCCATCAACAGCGCGCTCGTGAAGACAGCCAACGAGGCTCCCGTGTGGATTCTTCACGGCCACGACGCGCCCAAAGAGCGAGCGACGGAGCTGCGCGCGCACGGCGTCGAGACGATCGAGATCGAGATCGAGGACGAGCGCGTGGGGCTTCGCGCTGCGCTGCGAGAGCTCGCGGCGCGGGGCGTGACCGAGGTGCTCGTCGAGGGCGGAGGGGCGGTGCACGGTTCGCTGCTCGACGCGGGGCTGGGTGACAAGCTCGTGGCGTATGTCGCGCCGAAATTGTTCGGGGGGCGCGACGCGTTTCCTGCGTTTGGCGGGGTGGGCGCAGGCGCGGTCGAAGAGGCGCGGTCGGTGCGCGACTGGCGCTTCGAGCCGCTGGGTTCGGACCTGAAAATCACCGCAGAGATCAGCGATGTTCACTGGGATCATCACAGCGATCGGTAGCGTTCGGCGCGTTCAGCTCAAGGGAGAAGAGGCGCTCTTCGAGTTCGCCTGCCCGTACGGAACGAACGGAGACAAAGAGCCGCTCGTGCTCGGCGAGAGCATCGCCGTCGACGGGACGTGCTTGACCGTCGTGACCGCGACGGACGGCGGGTTTACTGCGACGGCGAGCGCAGAGACCCTCGCGCGCACGACGCTCGGACAAAGGCGCGTGGGCGACAACGTGAACATGGAGCGAGCCCTTCGCGCGAGCGATCGCTTGGGCGGGCACATCGTCTCGGGGCACGTCGACGCCGTGGGCCGCGTGCGCGCGCGCATCCCCGTGAACGAGGCCGAGCGATGGCAGTTCGACGCGCCCGCGTCGGTGCGTCGATTCATCGCAGAAAAAGGCTCGATCACGATCGACGGCGTGAGCCTGACGGTCAACGCGGTGGACGCGGACGGGTTCGAAGTGACGTTGGTTCCGTTCACGATGGGGCACACGACGCTGGGACAGAAGCGGCCCGGAGACAGCGTGAACCTCGAGGCGGACGTGCTCGCGCGCTACGTCGCGCGCGCGCTCGAAGCGGGCGGAGCTCCGAGGACGGGCGTCACGCTCGACCTGCTCGCGCGCGCTGGATTCACCGGGGGATAGGCCCCATCAACAGAAGAAGAACATGGCTCTAGCAGGCACGTACATCGAGCGGGTGCAGAAGGCGATCTCCGAGCTTCGCGCGGGACGCATGGTGATCCTCGTGGACGACGAGGACCGAGAGAACGAGGGAGACCTCGTGCTCTGCGCGGACCTCGTGAGCGCGGACGCCGTGAATTTCATGGCGACGCACGCGCGCGGGCTCATCTGTCTCACGATGACCGAGGAGATGGTGCAGAAGCTCGCGCTGCCCATGATGGTCGACGAGAACCGCTCGCAGCGCACGACGGCGTTCACCGTGAGCATCGAAGCCCGCGAAGGGGTCACCACGGGGATCTCTGCGCAGGACCGCGCGCACACGATCAAGGTGGCGTGCTCGCCCGACGCGAGGCCCGGTGATTTGGTCTCGCCGGGCCATGTGTTTCCCCTCCGCGCAAAGCCGGGCGGAGTGCTTCAGCGCACCGGGCACACCGAGGGCAGCGTGGACCTGGCGCGCATCGCGGGTCGCGCGTCGGCCGCGGTGATCTGCGAGATCATGAACGAGGACGGGACGATGGCTCGGCTCCCGGACCTCGAGCGGTTCGCGGAGAAGCACTCGCTGCACATCCTCTCGATCGAGGACTTGATTCAGTGGCGGCTCGAGCGAGAGCGGCTCGTGAAGAAGATCGAGAGCGCGCCGTTCAAGCCCGCGGGGTTCACCCGCGAGTGGAGCGCGACGGTGTACGACGCGATGGAGGGACGGCAGTTTCTCGCGCTCACGTTGGGCGATCTCGACGCGAACGAGGCGGTGCTCGTGCGCATGCATCCGGGCTCGATGTTCGCGGACCTGTTCGCTCCTCCGCACGGCGGCGGCGCGCGCGAGTTCGTCGGCGGCGGGACGCACTTGTTCGAAGCGATGCACCGCATGGAGTCCGAAGGGCGCGGCGTGATCGTGTACGTGCCTCCTGCGCGCATCGATTTGGCACACGAGCTGCGCTTCTTGCGAGGAGAGGGCGTGCAGCCCGCGCGCGACCTCGGCAGCGACGGCCAACCGCGACAGCGCGAGTTCGGCCTCGGCGCGCAGGTGCTGCTCGACCTCGGGCTGCGCCGCATTCGTCTGGCGACGAACAACCCGCGAAAGCTCGTGGGATTGAGCGCCTACGGGCTCGAGGTGGTCGAGCAGGTGCGGCTCGGGGGCGAGACCGAGCGCTTCGGCCGCGGCGCGCTCCCGCGCTGAAAAACCAGCGATCCCGCGCGATCGCGGCATGTGCCCCTTGCGTCCGGCGCGCTCTCGCGCGATAGGAGCGCGGCCATGGGCGACAAGACGTTCGAAGTGCGTTCGATCGAGGGCGATCTCTCTGCCGCTGGGCTGCGCGTCGCGATCGTCGCGAGCCGGTTCAACAGCTTCATCGTCGAGCAGCTCGTCGAGGGCGCGATCGACTGCGTGAAGCGGCACGGCGGAGAGGGCGCGACAGTGGTGCGCGTTCCGGGCTCGTGGGAGCTGCCGATCACCGTTCGCGCGTTGGCCAAGACGGGGCAGTACGACGCGATCGTCGCGGTCGGCGCGGTGATCCGCGGAAGCACGGCGCACTTCGACATCGTCGCGGGCGAGGCCAGCAAGGGCCTGGCGGCGGCGATGGCCGAGAGCTCGGTCCCTGTCGCGCTCGGAGTGATCACCACGGACACGCTCGAGCAAGCGATCGAGCGCGCCGGGACGAAGATGGGCAACAAGGGTTGGGAGGCGGCTGCCAGCGCCATCGAGACGGCCAACGTCCTGCGCGCGATCCGTAAGGGCCAATGAGCAAGGCCAGCACCGAGAGCAAGCGGCGCAAAGAGGACGACGGTCCCAGGCGCCACGCGCGCGAGTGCGCGCTGCACGTGTTGTACGGGCTCGACGCGCAGGGCGTGCGCGAGGGCGAGCTCGTCGAGCGCGCGCTCGGCGCGTACTGGGCGCACCTCGAAGGGCCCATCGACGGCCGGCCCTACGGAGATGCGCTCGTGCGCGCGGTGATGCATCACTTCGACGCGATCGACGAGGCGATTCGCAACACGAATCTCAACTGGCGCCTGGATCGCATGGCGCAGGTCGACCGCAACATCCTCCGCATCGCGACGTACGAGATCGTGTTCTCGAACGACGTGCCCGCGGAGGTGGCCATCAACGAAGCGGTGGATCTGGCGAAGCGGTTCGGCTCGGCAGAGTCGCCGGCGTTCGTGAACGGGACGCTCGACAAGCTCGCGCGCACCAAGGGAAAGCTGCGCTGAGCGCGAGGGGGCGACGGTGGATCTTCGGTATGTTCCGCTGTCGTTGAGGGCGATCGACGAGCTTCGAAGCGAGCTCGCGGTGCTCTCGTTCTTCGAGGACGAGCGGCCGCTGCGCGCGGTGGCGGGGCTGTGCGATTGGCGCTTGTGCGGGAGGCTCTCGCGCCTGCTCGAAGCGGGAACGGTGACCGGAACGCTCGGCGAGAGCGCGCTGTGCCCCGCGGGCGCCCGGCTGCCCTTCGAGCGCCTGTTGCTCGTGGGCATGGGCATGCGCGAGCGCTTCGACGACGCGGTGTTCGATCGAGCGTGCGCCCGGGTCCGCGACGCGCTCTCGAGCTTACGAGTGCGCAACATCGCCGTTGGGATTCCGGGCCGCTCGGTGGGTCTTCTCAACGCTGACGACGCGGGGCGACGCTTTCTCGCGGCGATCAGCGACGTGTCCGACGAGCTCGACGAAGTCGCGATCATCGACGAGCCCGAGGCGCTTCGAGCGCTCGCGCCCGGCGCCGACGCAGAGCGACGACGGCAGCGCGCGCGCAGCGCTTGAGCGGTCAGCGACCGTCGCGCAAGAGCGACTCGGCGCGGGCCGCTCTTCGCGTGCGCTTCGCGCGCTCGGCGCCGTAGATCGCGGCGATCTCGTCGCAGGCGCGCGTCAGCTCGTCGTTGAGCAAGAGGTAGTCGAACATCGCGTAGTGCGACAGCTCGCTGCGCGCGTTGTTCATCCGCCGCGCGATGACCTCGTCGCTGTCGGTGCCGCGCGCGCGCAGGCGCCGCTCGAGCTCGCTCCACGAGGGCGGGACGATCATGACGGAGACGAGCGAAGGGACCTTGGCGAGGATCTGGCGCGCGCCCTGAAAATCAATGTCGAACACGACGCCCTTGGCGCCGCGCTGCGCGCTCTCGTCGAAGATCGACGCCGCGGTGCCGTAGTAGTTCGTGTGCACCTCGGCCCACTCGAGGAACCGGTCCTCGGCCACCATCGCTTGAAACCGTGTGCGGTCGACGAAGTTGTACTCGACGCCGTCGCGCTCGGCGCCGCGCGGCGCGCGGGTCGTGTACGAGACGGACAATCGAAGTTCGCCAGCGAATTTGCTGAGCAGATGCGAACAAAGAGTGCTCTTTCCGCTGCCGGACGGGCCGACGAGGGCGAGCGCGATGAAGTCATCCGCGGGCATGACGGGGCGAAGAGTACACGGAGCGGCGCTCGACGCGCTGCGATCACTCAATGTTCTGCACCTGCTCGCGCATCCGCTCGATCTCGGACTTCAGCTCGACGACGCGGAAGGCGACTTCAGCGTCGCTCGATTTCGAGCCGAGCGTGTTCACCTCGCGCGCCATCTCTTGCAAAAGAAAGTCGAGCTTTCGGCCGATCGGATCGGCCTGCATGCAGAGCACGGCGAACTGCGCGCAGTGCGTGGCGAGGCGCGAGAGCTCTTCGCTCACGTCGCCGTGGTCCGCGAGAAACAGGATCTCTTGCTCGAGTCGGCCCGGGTCGAGCGCGACGTCGACGGTCTCGAGCAGGCGTTCGAGTCGATCGCGGATGCGACGGCGCGTGCGCTCGGGGACCTCGCCCGTGCAGGCGGCGATTTCGGCGGCGAGCGAGCGCACGCGCTCGAGTCGATCGCAGAGCTCAGCGGCGAGCGCCTCACCTTCGACGCGGCGCATGTCCTCCATCGCGTCGAGCGCCTTGCCGAGCGCGTGCGTGAGCGCCGAGCGCAGCGCCGCGGGGTCGGTGCTCGGCACGACCACGAACAGATCGGGCACCGTCGCGAGCAGCGAGAGCGGAACCTCGCCCTGCATCTGCAGCTCGTCGCGCAGCTCAGCGAGCGCGCGCAGCGCCTCGGTCGCGCGCTTCTTGTCGAGCCTCATGGTGGGCGCGATGTTCTCGTCCAAGCGCACGGTGAGGTCGAGTCGACCGCGTTGAAACCGCGCTCGAACGGCCTGCTCGAGAAACGCCGAGTGGTCCGCGATGTCCTTGGGCAGGCGCACGCGAACGTCGACGAAGCGCGAGTTCACCGCGCGAGACTCGATGGTGACGCGCCCCGATCCGAGGGGAGCCACGCCCACCCCGAAGCCGGTCATGCTGCGCAACACGCAGTGATTGTCGCCGCGAAACGGGGGTCGCGGTCAACAGCCTTGCGATGGCGTTCGCGCAACAATCGCTACTTGGTAGCGCGATAAAACTCGAGCGTCCTGCGCAAACCCTCGCGAACTGACACGATGGGTTCGAAGCCGAGGACGCGACGTGCGACAGAAATGTCAGCCAGCGAGTGACGAATATCGCCGGGGCGACCCGGCGCATGCTTGGGCGCGATGTTGGTCCCAGCGAGCTCGTTGAGGATCGTGACGAGGTCGAGCAGCGAGATGCGCTCGCCGCACGCGACGTTGACGACCTGGCCCGAGACGTCTTTGGTCGCGGCGAGCAGGTTCGCCTCGATGACGTTCTCGATGAAGGTGAAGTCTCGCGTTTGTCCGCCGTCGCCGAAGATCGTGGGGCTCTCTCCCTTGAGCAGCGCGGTGCAGAATTTCGGGACGACCGCGGCGTAGTCGGACTTGGGGTCTTGGCGTGGGCCGAAGACGTTGAAGTACCGAAGCGCGCAGGTCTTCATGCCAAACAGCCGAGCGAACACTTGGAGGTAGTGCTCTCCCGTGACCTTGCTCACCGCGTACGGCGAGAGCGGCATCGGGGTCATCGTCTCGACTTTGGGCAGCACTTCGGTCTCGCCGTAGGCCGAGGAGCTCGCGGCGAAGACGAAGCGGTTGACGCCCGCGCGACGGGCGCACTCGAGCATTTTGAGCGTGCCGCCGACGTTGGTCTCGTCCGTGGCGATCGGGTCTTCGACGGACCGCGCGACGCTCGGCAGCGCGGCTTGATGAAACACCACGTCGACGTCTTTGACCGCGCGTGCGCAGGTTGCGACGTCTCGAATGTCGCCTTCGATGAGCTCGTAGCGAGCGTTGGAGAGGTTGTGCGCGACGTTTTCGCGACGACCGGTGGAGAAGTTGTCGAGGACGCGGACGGTCGCGCCGCGCGCGAGGAGCGCGTCGGCGAGGTGGCCGCCGATGAAGCCGGCGCCGCCGGTGACGAGGGTTCGCACTGTTAGTCAGCTCCGATGGGGTGAGTCGTTGCGACGAGAAGAGATCACGCGGTGGAGGGTGGGTTGCCGGTAGAACGCTCGAGGTTCACTGGAGTGATCACTCGATGTTCTTGCGGCGCTTCACCTGCTCCATCACGCGGGCGTACTCGACGTCCCAGTTCTGCGTTCCTTCGCTGAGGTGCTTGAGGCGCGAGCGAACTTCTTTGTCCATCTCGTCATCGACGCCCATGTGGCGCTCGAGCACCTGTCGCATCTTGCGTCGCAGGTCGGCGTCCTCGGAGAAGACCTCGTCGACGTTGTTCGACCGCAAGAGCATCTGCACCAGCTGATCGAGGATCCACGAGACGGCCTCAGCGCCCAGGCCAAAGTTGCGCTCGTCCGCCATCTGTCGCTTGAATCGCTGCACTTCCGCGGCGCCCGCGCCGATGCGCTCGGCGCGGTCCTTGGCCTTCTCTGTGATCTCGCGATCCAAGCGCAGGTACTCGCGCATCACCGAGGCCAGGTCGTCCTCGACTTCGGCCGTCTCCGTGGTCTCGATGTCCTTGTCCAGCGTCAGGATGCGGACGATGTCCGCTGCAATGACGGGGATCTTCGCTGCGTACAGTCGCATTTCGCCGGGTTCCTGCTGCGCGCGCGCTCACTTGCGGCGCGCGGCGGCACCGTAGACTTGCACTGCGAGAGGTGTCAACGAACTCATCCGCTTCGTGGTAAGGGTTGCGAGCGATGCCGACGTCCGAGCGCTTGCGTGACATCGACGGGGACTTTCCGCTGTCGGTGTTGGTCTGGCTCGATCAACACCCATCGAGCACGATGGCGCTCGCGCTCGCGGTGAGCGCGCCTTCGATCCGATGGACCTTTCGGTTCGGCGCGGACCTCGACGTCGTGATCCGCGGCGCGCGCGTCGAGACGTACCGCGCTGGAGGTCGCGAGCGCGTGGGCTCTGCGCGCGTTCACGGCACGCGATCCGCGGCCGATTTCGACTTTCTCGCGCCCTGCCCCGACGATGCGCCCTACGCGTGGCCCGCGCTGCCGTATCCCGTGACGAGCGGCTTCGCGTGCGATCGCGAGGGCGCGGTCGCTCGCTTCGTCGCGCGCGACGCGAGCGCCACGACGCCTGGACTTCTGCCGAAGCTCGGCGCGTACCCCGACGACGGAGGCTCGGTCGCGACGTGCATCGAGCGCTTGGGCACGGCGCACTCCGAGCGAGTCATGGCGTATCCGCCGCGCGCGTTCGCGGCCACGGTGCGCGATCTGCTCAGCGCGCTCGCGGCGCCCGACGTCGTTGGGCCCGCGCGAGCGTGGGTGCGCTTCGTCGATCGTCGCGCGGTCTTGTGGCCCGAGCCGGGCGCGGAGTTCGGCCCTTCGCTGCTCGCGGCGCTGCACGCGCGGCGCGGTTGTCTCGGCTGCTCGCGCTTCGATCCGCGCGACGTGTTGTCGAACGGGACGTGGCTGTTCGCGCAGCCGAGACGGGGGCTCGACGACGCGTTCGTGCGAGAAGCGCCGCCAGCGATCGCCGCGTCGATCGAGGAGATCGCGGAGGCGCTCGGGCGCACTCCGGCCGAGCTGGCCGCGACGCAGCTCGATGTGCGCTTTGCTGATGTGCCGAGGGTGACGTCGGCGAGAGTGCGGCTTCCGGCGTAATCCACCGCAGCGAGAATGCGACAAACGAGCGTCGCGCGAGCGAGCGAGTTGCGCGTACGCTTCGCCGCATGAACGCGAAGATCGCCCCCTTCTTGCTCGCAGCGCTCACGGTCGCCTGCGGAACGCCGACGAACAACGGCAACGACGGAGCCTCGCCGCAGCCCGACGGAAGCTCGATGAATCCTGCGGACTCGGGGGTGAATCCTCCGATGGACAGCGGCGTCGCTCCGACGCCGGACGCGAGCGTCGCGCCGGTGGACGCGGGCCCCGTTCCACCCGCAGACGACGGGGGAATCCCCACGGGAAATCCCATGGGCCGCTGCGAGATCCCCGCCGAAGCTCAGCTCGAAGACGTCTCGACGCCGCGCACCGTCGTCGGAACAGGAACGCCGGCTTCGTGCACCTCGGACGCCTTCGTCAACGCCGTCGCGCGCGGCGGTGTGATCACCTTCAACTGCGGCGCTGCTCCGCACACGATCGTGCTCGATCGCACGGCGAAGATCGTGAACAACACCGGCCCGCGCATCGTGATCGACGGCGGCAATCGCGTGACGCTCTCGGGCGGCGGGCGCGTTCGCATCCTCTACATGAACACCTGCGATCAAGCGCAAATGTGGACGACGCCGATGTGTCAGAACCAGGACCATCCGCAGCTCACGGTGCAGAACCTCACGTTCGTCGACGGAAACTCCACGGGGCAAACGACGGATGGCGGCGGCGGCGGCGCGATCTTCGTGCGCGGCGGGCGCTTCAAGATCATCAACTCGCGCTTCTTCAGAAACCGCTGCGAGGACACGGGACCGGACATCGGCGGCGCCGCGGTGCGCGTGCTCAGCCAGTATCAAAACCGCCCCGTCTACGTGGTGAACAGCACCTTCGGCGGAACGTCCGAGCTCGCGAACGTGGGCTCGAACGGCGGGGGTTTGAGCAGCATCGGCGTCTCGTACACCGTGATCAACAGCGTGTTTCGCTTCAACCGCGCGATCGGACGAGGAGCCAATCCGATGCGCGCGGGCACGCCCGGCGGCGGCTCTGGCGGCGCGATCTACAACGACGGCAACACCTTTACGCTCACGCTCTGCGGGACCGAGATCACCGACAACGTCGCGAACGAGGGCGGCGGCGCGATCTTCTTCGTGAGCAACGACCGCAGCGGTAGCCTGGTGATTCGCGACTCGGTGCTGCGACGCAACCCGAGCATGGGCTTCGAGACGCGCGGGTTTCCGGGGATCTTCGTGCTCGCGGCGCCGAACAACCCGATGGTGTCGGGCTCGGTCATCGAGTGAGCGCGCTCGCGCGACGCGCGTGATGAGCGGGTCCGAGCGAAGCGTCTCTCGGTGAGGCGAGAGTGCGCCCGGCCTGCGAAATAAGCGGAGGAGAAGGGATTCGAACCCCTGGTAGACTTTCGCCTACGGCGGTTTTCAAAACCGCTGCCTTAGACCACTCGGCCACTCCTCCAGCAGCGAGGAGCGGTCTTGTAGCACCGCCCTCGCCCGCGCGCATCCGGGTGCGCGCCGCGGCGTGGCGATTTTTCTCTCCGCGCGTCGAGCGCGTTGGGGCGAACGCACGCTTGAATCACCGCGCAGAATCGAGCGAACCTTGTCGCTTCACCATGAAGCAACAGCTCCTTCGCTTCGCCTACATGACCGTGGTTCTCGCTGCGTGTTCACCGGCCCCCGTCACGCCCGAGAGCGGCTCACCGTCGGACGGCGCCGCGATGATGGACGACGGCGCGACGATGGACGACAGCGCCACGAGCGTCGACGCGACGAGCCCGATGCAAGACGTCGTGAGCGAGCGCCCGTTTGTGCCTTCGGGGTGTCCGGCGCCCGCGACGATCACCGCGTCGATGTCGATCAGCGGGTTTCTCCCCGCGGTGCGCGTCGACTTCGTGCGCACGGTCGACGGGGACACCGCGCACTTCATGGTCAACGGGACCGAGACCGTCGTGCGCTTCATCTACATCAACGCCGAAGAGACGCACGGCGCTGAGACGACGGCGTTCGGGCTCGCGACGGTGCCCATCGTCGATCGCATGCTGCGATCGTCATCGCTGAAGATCGCTCCGCAGCGCGCGAGCAACGGTCAGCCGATGACGGACACCTACGGCAGGACGCTCGCGTTGGTCTTCGCCGACGAAGAGCTCGTCCAGACGCGGATCGTGCGCGAGGGGCTCTCTGCGTACTACACGCAGTTCGGCTGCGCGCCGGCTCCGGTGCACCTCTCGCTGCTCTACGCCGAAGCCGAAGCACGCGCGAATCAGCGCGGCATCTGGCAGCCGGGGCATCCAACGGACTACGCGATGGTCCTCGCGCAGTGGATCGGTCGCAGCACGTGCAGGCCCAACCCGTTTATGGGGCAGCCGTACTGCCGTTGAGCCGGACGCGCACGGGGCGCGCGCTCCACGCGGTGGTTCCGTCGCCGAGCTGACTGTGGTCGTTGGCGCCGACGCAGCTCACGGACCCGTCGCGCCATCGCGCGCAGAGGTGATCGAGGCCCAACGCGAGCTCGACCGCGCCGCGCAGCGACGGAGCTTCAGATGGCGTAGAGCCCATTCCGCCAGCGAAGGGCGCGTCGAAGGCGTGGTTGATTCCCCAGCAAAAATACTGGCCGTTTGTGCGGCGCGCGCAAAACGACTCGTCCCCCGCGAAGATCGCCTCGGCGTCGCGCAGCTCGCTCACGTCGCGCGCGCCGCGAGGCGACGCGCCGCGGCACCGGACGAGCCCGCTCACGATCGCGCAGGTGTGCTGGCGATCGGTCGCAACCAACGGGCCCGCTCGTCGTGCGCCACGCGCGGCGCGCGCGCCGGTGAACGCCGTCGTCCACGGGACCGTGCTGAGCGCATCGTCGCTGATCGCGCTGCCTTCGTTGTCCCCCGCGCAGCGCACGGTCCCGCGAGCGTCCCACGCGCACACGCGCCGGCGTGACGCGACGAGCGACTGCGGCCCCCTGAGACCGGTGTCGATCGCGCGCGCCACGACGCGGGCGCCGCTCGACGCACCAGAAATCAAGTGATCTCGATCTTCTCCGACGCAAATCACTCGGCCGTCCTCGAGGGACATGCACTGCACGCTGGCCGCTGCGGCGATGCTCCGCACGCGAATCCGCCGTAGCCCCCGCGCGAACGCGTCGTGCGGCGCGAGCACGCTCGTGAGCACGTACCCGGTCGCGTCCGTGAGCAAACCGTCCCCGGCGCACGAGCACGCTCCCGAGCGCGGGCACTCGCAGGCGTTGTTGGCGCCGAGCGCGATGACTCCGCCGTGCGTCCGCGAGCGAAACAACGTCGGAGCAGCGGCGCCCCACGCGGCGTCGATCGCGAATTGACCGTGCGTCGCGAGGCCCCAGCAGCGCATCGCGTCGCGCGTGCTCGCGCACGTCGAGCCTCCGCTCGCGACGAGGTGCGTGACGCCCGAGAGAGCGCCGATCGCGACGAGCTGCGTCGAGCGCAACGGTCGCCCGTCCCCGAGCTCTCCGTGCGAGCCGTCTCCCCAGCACTCGATCGCTCCGTCACGGAGCAGCGCGCACGCGTGGTCCATCGACGCTGAGATCGACTCGGGCTCGCCCGAGAGCGCGATCTCGTGCGGGGTCGGGTCGCGGCGGTGGTGCCATTCTACCCCTGTTTTTCCGCTCTCTGCGTGACCCCAGCAGTACACGCGCGCGCGGGTGCGATCCGCGTCGGACAGCGCGCACGTGAAGCCGTAGCCGAGCGCGACCTCGCGCACAGCGCGAACGCGAGGGACGAGCGTGGGCTCGAAGTGCGCGCGCGGCGCGGTGTGATCGCCGTCCGTGATCGCGCCCCACGCATCCAGGCCCCAGCAGCGCAGCGCTCCTTCGGCGCCGGTGATCGCGCACGCGTGCGAGTAGCCCGCGCTCAACGAGCGCACGTCGGTGAGACCGCTGATCGCGAGCGCGGCGCTGTCGCGCTCGCGCACCGCGCGGCCGAGCTGCCCGGCTTCGTTGTCGCCCCAGCACGAGACGGTTCCGCGACCAGTGCGCGCGCAGGTGAACTGCGCTCCTGCGGCGATCTGAACGACGTCCGAAGTGTTGCGCACGAGCGTCGGGGCGCGGTCGTCGCTCGGCGTTCCGTCGCACTGTCCGCGGTCGTTGAGGCCCCAGCAGTACACGCCCCTGCCCTCGACCAGCGCGCACGAGTGAGCGCTGCCGAGCGAGACCGACGAGAGCGATCCCGAAGGGAGCCGAACGACCATCGGAGGGCCGCTGTAGAGCGAGGGGTCGAACGGCGCTCCCGCCTGTCCGTCACGGTTGTTTCCCCAGCAAATCAACTGCTGATCCGCGGTGACGCCGCACACGTGCGCGTAGCCCGCGTGAACCGAGGTCAACGCGCGACCAACCACCAGCGGCGATGCGATCGCGTGCTCGTACGTCGTGTCTCGAAACACTCCGCTGTTGTTGCGACCCCAGCCCACGAGCGCGCCGTCTGCGCGACGCGCGAGCGCGAACTCCGCGCCGAGCGAGAGCTGCACGACGCGATCCCGAGCGAGCGTCGCGGTCGCGTGCGGAGCGAGCGCGTTCGGCCCGGCGTCGTCGAGGGCCGCCGCCATCGGCGCGGCGAGCAGAGTGCAACCGAGGGCCACGAGCGCGAGACGACGCATCGGCTCAACGGTAGCCCTGCGCTTGCAGCGTAAACAACCGCGCGTAGCGGCCGTCGTGCGCGAGCAGGGACTCGTGCGTTCCGCGCTCGGTGATCTTTCCGTGGTCGAGCACGATGATCTCGTCGGCCATTCGCACGGTGGAGAATCGGTGCGAGATCACGATGGCGATCTTGCGCTCGGTGCTCTCGCGAAACCGCTCGAAGATCCGCACTTCGGCCTCCGCGTCCATCGACGCCGTGGGCTCGTCGAGCACGAGCACGTCCGCTTCGTCGCGCATAAACGAGCGCGCGAGCGCGACCTTCTGCCACTGTCCGAGCGAGAGCTCGCGCCCCCCCTTGAACCAGCGCCCCAGACGCGTGTCGTACCGATCCGGGAGCCCGTCGATCACCGGCTTCGCGAGCCCTTTCTCTGCCGCTCCCTCCCAGCGATCGCGATCGTCGTACGCGCTCTCGTCGCCAGCGCCGATGTTCTCTCCGACCGTGAGCTGATAGCGAACGAAGTCTTGAAAGATCACGCCGACGCGACGGCGCAGCGCGCGCGCGTCCCACGCTCGCAGGTCGAGCCCATCGAGCGTGATGCGCCCGCCCGTGGGCTCGTACAGTCCGCACAAGAGCTTGATGAGCGTGGTTTTTCCCGAGCCGTTTTCTCCGACGATGGCGAGCTTCGAGCCGGGCTTGATGTGCAGGCTCACCGCGCTGAGCGCGGGCTCTTTCGCGTCTGGGTACGTGAAGCTCACGTCTTCGAAGCGGATCCCGTCGTCGGGGATCGGCCCTTCGACGGGGCCCTTTCGCTCGGGCTCGATCGCGGTGTCCAAGAACTCGTACAAGTTCGAGAGGTACAAGTTGTCTTCGATCATCGCGCCCACCGCGGTGAGCGCAGAGCTCAACGCGGACTGCGCTTGCTTGAACGCGACGGCGTACATGCTCATCGCGCCGACGGTGATCGTCGCGGCCACCGCTGCGCGAACGAGCCAGAGATACGTCCCGTAAAACGCAGCGGTCCCGAGCAGCCCGAGCGCGAAGCCCCAGAGCGCGCGACGAATGGCGAGCGAGCGCTCGCCCGGATACGTTCGATCGAAGATGGCCTTGTAGCGCTCGAGCAAGCGCGGGCCGAGCTCGAAGAGCTTCACTTCTTTCGCGTGGTCTTCTCGTGCGATCACCGTCTCGAGGTAGAGCTGCTCGCGCGCCTCGGGCGTGCGCCAACGAGAGAGCTTCCACGCCTCGGTCGAAAACGAGAGTTCGGCGACGAAGAGCGGGATCGCCGCGACGATCAACGCGGGGAAGAGCCACGGCGAAAACGTCAAGAGCAGCGAGGCCAACCCCAAGAGCGTGAGCGTCTGTTGCAGCAGCTCGAAGGTCTGCGAGACGAGCGAGAGCGGTCGCACCGACGCCTCTCGTCGCGCGCGCGTCATCTGGTCGTACACCTCGCTGTCCTCGAACTGTCGCAGCGACAAGAGCAGCGCCTTCTCGAGGATCACGACGTTGATTCGTTGCCCGAGCTGTTGCCGAAGCAACGCGCGCTGCAGCGAGAGCGCCTTTTGTACGAGCGCCAGGAGCAAGACCAAGACGAGCTCGACCAGCACCCAGCGCTCGGCGCTCGCGCGAGCGCCCGCGGCGCCAGAGGCGGCGAGCAGAACCGAGTCGAGCAGGTTTTTTCCGACCCACGCGATCGCGCCCGGGACGAGCCCCGCGACGACGGTGCACGCGGCGAGGCCGAGCGTGAGCCGCGCGTTCGCCTGCCACACGAGCGAGACGCCGCGACGACTGTAGCGAAGCACCCCGAGGTAGTCGCGCAGCCGACGCGTCGAGGCGCCGCTCTGCGCATCGACGTTCTTCGGTGATCGACCGCTGGGCTCGGTCGCGGGGGGAGGCTCTCTACGATGTCCTGCCATGGAAGCTCTTCTCTCGTTGACCCGATCGCGAGCCGAGCGCCAGACTCTGTGGTTCGAACCACTTTCGTTGTGTGCAGTGCATTGAGACGGCTCGATCGAACAATGAAGCGCGCGGCGCCCTGGGTCGCTGTGACCGCGGCGCTCGGCTCGTGGGCAATCGCTCCGCGAGTCTGGTCGCAAGCGCAACCAGCGCAAGGGCCAGCGACGAGCCACGACGGCCCGCGCGAGTGGTTCGACCGCGGGTTGACCGCGCTCGACGCGGGTCGATACGACGACGCGATTCGCGCGTTCGAGCGCTCGTACGCGCTCAGGCCGTCGCCGGTGGTGCTGTACAACCTCGGGCTCGCGCTGCGGGGCACTGGGCGCGTTCGCGAGGCGATTTCTGCGTTGGATCGCTTCGTTCAGCGGCCAGCGGACGGCACGACGAGCGCGCAGCTCACGGCGGTGCGCCAAGAGATCGCGCGGCTTCGGGCGACGCTCGCGACGCTCGAGATCGACGTCACGCCGCGCGCGACTCGGGCGGTGATCGACGCGGGCGAGGTGCTTCCCACGCGCGGGACGCTGCAGATCGACCCGGGGCCGCACACGGTGGCGCTCTCGCTCGACGGGTATCGACCGGAGACGAGGCTCATCAACGCCGCGCGAGGGCGCAGCGTCTCGCTCGCAGTGCAGCTCGAAGCGAGCGACGCGAGCCCGCACTTGCAGGTCGAGTCGAACGTGGCGAACGCGACAGTGCTCGTCGACGACCGCGAAATCGGCCACGGATCGGCGGACACAGCGACGAGCGAAGGAGCGCACGCGGTGATCGTCCGCGCGCCGGGCTTTCGCGAAGTGCGAAGAACGGTCCGGGTCAACGCGGCGGGGCCCACGCGGATCGTGATCGAGCTGCAGCGCGAGAGCGGGCTGCGTCCGTGGGTGATCGGCGTGATCGCGGGAGGCGTCGCGGTGACGGCGATCATCGTCGGAGGAACAGCGGCAGCGCTGAGCTCGACGCCGCGCGTGTACGAGCCGCCGCCGCGCACCAACCCTGGATGGCTCGGCAACGCGTTCGAGCGGAGGCCGCAGTGAGGGCGCGCGTGTTCGCGACGATCGTGGCCGCGCTCGCGGTCGCCGTGGGGTCGTGCGCGCCGGTGGCGACGCAGCTCGTGGTGGTGTTGCGCAGCGACGTTCCAGTGCAGCAGATGCGGGCGATCGACGCACAAGTGCTTCGACAAGGCGTAGCGACGCCGATCGTGCACCACGCGCTTCCGACGCAAGGGCTGACGTGGCCGCTGAGCTTCGGCGTCGTCGCGGCGGACGCCAGCGACACGCGGCCGTTGATCGTCATCGCGACCCTGCAGTTCACCGACGGAACGGGCGGCGGGACCGTCACGCAGTCGGCGCTCGTGCAGACGATTTCGTCCCGTATTTTGCAGCTCGATCTCAACATGAACCGCGACTGCGTCGACCGCGCGGGCGTGGCTCCGCGCTGCACCTGGCCGCAGACGTGCTCCGTCGGGCAGTGCGTCGCCGTCGAGCGAACGAACCTCCCGCAGCTCAACCCGTGACGGTGGCAGGCAGCGGGCGTTCACCGGCGCGCGATCGAGCGAGTCGCGGACTTGCTCGCGCGCGTGCGCAGCGCTGAGGCACAATCGCGACCGTGAAAACAAAAGCGCTCTGCTCCGTCGTGACGGCGATGATTTCGTGTGCGTTCGCGGCGGGCTGTCCCGCTCCTGCTCCGCCTGCGGACGTCATCGACGCATCGAGCGACGGCGATGCGAGCTCGTCGATGGACGGCGCGCTCGATGACAGCGCGACGCTTCCCGACGCCGCTCCCGATGGTCCTCCGCAGCCGCCGCCGAGCGAGGCGTTGCCCGCGGTGAGCGCGGGCGAAATGGAGCTCCGCGCGCGAACGCACGGCGGCTTCGAGCTCTCGGTCGGCGGACGCGTGGTGCTCGCCTCGGTGTGGGGACCGGTCGCCGCGCAACGGTGGAACGAGCGCGTCGAATCGAACTTCGGCAACTGGACCTTTCGTCGCTCGACCGAGAGCGAAGACCGCCCTGCGGCCAACGCGACGTCGATGGTCGACGGCAGCGCGTTGGTCCTTCGCACGAGCGAGAACGGGATCACCAGCGAGCTTCGCTTCACGAGGCCGTCGATGGACTACGTCGAGGTTCGCGCTTCGATCGCGGGCGCGATGAACGCGAAGGGCACTGCGCTGCGCTTTCGCTGCGATCCCGACGCGCACTTTCTGGGCTTCGGCGAGCAGTACAACTACGTCGATCATCGAGGGCGGAGGTTCTCGTTGTTCGTGAGCGAGCAAGGGCTCGGTCGCGATCCAGCGCGCCCGTCGATCCTCTCGGGCAGCCCCGAGACGACGTACTACCCGCTGCCGTTCTTCATCGATCCACGCGGCCGCGGAATGATGGTCGAGACCGACGCGCGCACCATCGTGGACCTGTGTCGCGCGGCGCCCGATGAGTTCATGTTCGCGCCCGAGCAGACCGAGCCGCTGGTAGCGCGCGTGTACACGGGCCCGACGGTGCCCGACGTGATGCGCGCGTGGACCGAGTATCAGGGCCGCACGATGACGCCGCCCGACTGGGCGGTGGATGGAGTGTGGCTCGGCGTGCAGGGCGGCCCCGACGCGCTGCGGACCTATCTACGCACGGCGCAGACGGCCAACGTCCCGGTGACCGTGATCTGGGCGCAGGACTGGATCGGCCGCAAAGACCTGGGCTTCGGCAACATCGACATTCGCTACCACTGGACGGCGGACACGATGTGGTACCCGAACCTCGCTTCGTTGATCACCGAGTTCAGGACGCAGGGCGTGCGCTTCCTCGGGTACTTCAACCCGTTTGTGTTGATGAACGAGGACCAGTGGGCAGAGGGATCTGCCATGGGATTTCTGCCGCGAAACGCGATGGGCGGCGTCGCGACCTTCGCGCTTCCGCACGGCAACGGGACGATGGTGGACCTCACCAACCCCGCCGCCGTGCAGTGGTACCAGGGCTATGCGCGACGGGCGATGGACCTCGGGCAAGTGGGATGGATGCAGGACTACGGCGAGTGGCTCCCGCTCGACGCGGTGTTGAGCGACGGACGCGACGCGCGTCGCTATCACAATCGCTATCCGGTGGACTGGCATCGCGCGGCGAGCGACGCGCTGCGAGAGCGCTATCCGAGCGGTGATTGGGTGATGTTCTCGCGCTCGGGTTGGCTGCAAGACGCGCGGTATTCGCAGATCGTGTGGGCCGGCGATCAAGAGGCGAGCTGGGGCCAGTGGGACGGTTTGCCGACGGTGGTCCCGGCGCTCGTGAGCTTGGGGATGGCGGGCGTGGGCTTCGTCACGCACGACATCGGCGGGTACTTCGGCGGCCCGAGCACGAAGGAGCTGTATCAACGCTGGATCGAGCTCGGCGCGTTCACGCCGGTGATGCGCACGCACGAAGGGCTGCAGCGCGACCGCAATTGGAACTGGGATCGCGACGCCGAGACCCTCGCGTTCTTCTCGCGCTTCGGTCGCGTTCACCAGGTGCTCGGGCCGATGTTTCGCGCGCTCGGCGACGAGCACCGGCGCACGGGCATGCCCATTGTGCGCGCGATGGGCCTGCAGTTTCCCAGCGATTCGCGCATGTACGCGATCACCGATCAGTACATGATCGGCGACGAGATGCTCGTGGCGCCCGTGGTGACCGCGGGACAGACCGAGCGTCGGGTGGTGTTTCCCGCGGGGACGTGGAGCTCGGTGTGGGATCCGATGCTGACCGTGACGGGCCCGACCGAGCGAATGATCCCGGCGCCGCTGGGCTCACCGCCGGTGTTCACGCGAACGCCGCGCAGCGATCTTCGCGCGGTGCGCTGAGCGCGCTCACTCGCTCTCGGCGTAGCGCTCGAGGTAGCCGCGCACGAGGACCTTGGTCTCTTCGACGAGCTTCTTCGCCGTGCGCTCGTCGCGGCGCAGCGCGAGAAAGAGCAGCGACGAGAGCGTCTCGACGACGATCGTGGCGACGAGCAAGCGCTTGGCGGGCTTGATGTTGGGCGCGACGGCGCCGAGCAAGGGGGCGATCCGCTCGGCCATCTCTTGGTTGAACGCGTCGCCTTGCGCGAGAAACTCTTGCGAGCGGTGGATGTTGATCCACACCGCGCGAAACGCCGTGCTCGACGAGTCGAAGGCCCAGAACGCGTCGACCACTTCGTCGATGAGCGCTCGCCAGTCGTCCTTCGCTCGCTCAGCGGCCTCGGTGAGAAAGCGCTCGCACAGGTCGCGCGCGTCGCTGAGATACCGCTCGCCAATCGCGTCGAACAGCGCCTTCTTGTTCGGAAAGAACTGATACACGCTGCCGATCGACGTCCCCGCGCGCTCGGCGATCGCCTCGGTCGTCGCGGCGTCGAAGCCCACTTCGGCGAAGACCTCCGTCGCCGCGTCGAGCATCCGCGCCACGCGCGCGCGCGAACGCTCTTGCGTGGGCACGCGACGCTTCTCTGCACTCGGCTCCGTCTGCTTCGCCACCGTGGGTCCTCGTCAGGGTACCGCCGCGCCGCGCGAGTTCGGACGAAAGAAAATCGAACGTGAGGCTCACCTCGGGTTCTTGTCAGAATGTGAGAGATGGCTCATGTTTGTGTTCGACCGGAGGTTTGCTCGATGACCAGCGCCGTCGCGGATCCACAACGCACGCTCACGCGCCCGCCCGGGCCCTCGGGCAAGCCCATCGTGGGCTCGCTCTTGGACGCGTGGGACAACCCGCTCGAACTGATGATGAAGAGCTTCGCCAGGCACGGCGCGGTCAGTCACTTCAGGTTCTTGTGGATCCCGTACACGCTCATCGCCGACGCGGACGCGGCGCACCACGTGCTCGTGAGCAACGCGAAGGCGTACGAGAAGTCGCCGAACTACGACGGGCTGAAGATCCTGCTCGGACAGGGGCTGCTCACGAGCGAAGGAGAGTTTTGGAAGCGCCAGCGCAAGCTCTCGCAGCCCGCGTTTCACCGTGAAAAGCTCGCGGGATTCGTCGACACGATGGCGGGCTGCGCGGCGGACCTCGTGCGCGAGTGGCGCGGGCTCGACCTGCGCTCGCCCATCGACGTGCATCGACAGATGATGCGGCTGACGTTTCGCGTGGTGGGCAAGACGCTGTTGTCCGTGGACCTCGACGGTGAGGCGAAGGCTGTTGGCGACGCGCTCGACGTGGCGCTCGTTTGGACCAACGACTACATCGAGTCGCTGGTGCGGATTCCGCCGTGGGTTCCGACGAAGAAGAACCGTGAGTTTTTGCAGGCGAAAGAGACGCTCGATCGCCTGGTGACCAAGGTCGTCGTCGACCGGCGCGCGCAGATGGCGCGCGGCGAGAGCGTGCCCAACGACCTTCTGCAAATGCTGCTCGAAGCGCGCGACGGAGACACCGGCGAAGCGATGAGCGACGAGCAGCTGAAGAACGAGCTGCTCACGCTCGTGCTCGCCGGGCACGAGACCACCGCCAACGCGCTGACGTTCGCGCTGTATCTCCTCGCGCAGCACCCCGAGGTCCGCAACCGCGTGCGCGACGAAGCGCAGCGCGCGCTCGGAGAGGCGCTGCCCACGATCGCGGCGCTGCCCAAGCTCACGTACACAACGCAGGTGATCGAAGAGACGCTGCGGCTCTATCCGCCGGCGTGGTGCTTCGAGCGCGTCGCGATCGAGGACGACGTCGTGGGCGGATACGCCGTGCCGAAGGGGACGATCGTCGGGATCGCGCCGTACGTGCTGCATCGAAATCCCAGGTATTTTCCTGATCCAGAGCGCTTCGACCCCGAGAGATTCAACCGCGCGACGCCGAGCGAGCGACCCAAGCACGCGTACCTTCCGTTTGGCGGAGGAGCGCGCACGTGCATCGGCAACGCGTTCGCGATGATGGAGATGCAGGCGATCTTGCCGGTGATCGTGCGCGCGTTCGACCTCACCCCGGTCGAGGGCTACACGCTCGAGCTCGATCCCTCGGTCACGATGCGCCCCGTCGGCGGAATGCCGATGCGCGCGAGCCCGAGGGACTGAACACGCTCACTCGATTTCGTCTTCGTCCGTGTTGGACGCGGGCGGCACGAGCGAGGGCCCCGTGAGCTTTCCGCGCTCGGGCGCGAGGGGCTGCTCGTCGAACGTCGCGTCTTCGAGCGCCTCGATCACCGCGTCGATGCTCTCGACGCGCACGGGGATGATCGCGAAGCGGTCGTAGACCTTGATGCTCCCGATGTCCTTCGGGTGGATCCCCGCGCGATCACGAATGAGCTTCGCGAGGTCTCCGCCGCGCACGCCGTCGCGACGACCCACGGCCACGCGAACGTCGCCCATCTCGGACTCGACCGTCTCGGGCTCGAGGCCCGGGTCGTTGCCGCCGTGAACGTCGATTCGTCGCGGCCTCTCTGCGCTCGATCGCGACTCACCGCGACCGCGCGGGCGTCGCGCAGGGCGCTCTTCTTCCTTCGCTGCGGGGGCTGCGGCCTCGGCGACCGGCTCGCTCGACGCAGGAGCGTCCGCGACGGCAGCGGCCACCGGGGCGGCGACCGGGGCGGCGACCGGGGCGGCGAGCGGAGCGGCCACGGGAGCGCTCTTTCCGAAGGCGATCGCGGCGACCTCGGCCTCGACGTCCATCGCGAGCGCGGCGCTCACGCGCTGCTCGAGGTAGCTGCGAAGCAAGTGGCCGACGAGCTTGTCCGCGTCATCGTGCGCGAGGATGCGACGCGCGAGCGAGGCGGTCTCCTCGTCGAGCGCGGAGGTGATCTCGCTGCGCAGCGTCGCCAGACGCTCGAGCTCGCGGCGCGTTCGCTCTTCAGCAGCGGACGGGAGCGCGCGCTCGATCGGGCGGATTCCGTAGGTCAAACGCAGCATGTACACGCTGCCGACGTCCGCGGGACCGAAGAGCGAGATCGCGACGCCGCGGCGGCCAGCGCGGCCCGTGCGGCCCGTGCGGTGCACGTACGTCTCGGCCTCGCCCGGAAACCCGAAGTTCACCACGTGCGAGACGTCGCTGATGTCGATGCCGCGCGCGGCCACGTCGGTGGCGACCAGGTGCTGGATCTTTCGCTCGCGAAACGACGCGAGCACGCGCTCGCGGGCGCTCTGCTCGAGCTCGCCCGAGAGGTAGTCGACGGAGATTCCGCGGCGCTGCAGGGCCGTGGCGACGGTGGTCGTCTCGTCGCGGGTGTTGCAGAAGATAATCGCGCGATCGGGGCTCTCGAGCTCGAGCACGCGCGCGAGCGAGGTCAGCCGGTCCTGCAATCCGACGTAGTAGATGAAATGGTCGATCGAGTCGGGCGAGATCTGATCGGCCGAGAGCAGGATCGACTCGGGGTCCTTTTGCTGACGGCTCGCGAGGCGACGGATCGCCTCGGGCATCGTCGCGCTGAACAAGAGCGTCTGCCTCGGGCGCGGCAGGCGCTCCAAGATCGCGTTGAGCTCTTCGGCGAATCCCATCGAGAGCATCTCGTCCGCCTCGTCGAGGCACACGGTGCGGAGCTCCGCGGGGTCGAGCGTCCCGCGCTTCAAGTGATCGAGGACGCGGCCGGGCGTGCCGACGATCACGTTTGCGCCGGCGCGAATCTCTTCGACCTGCTTTTCGAGCGAGGCGCCGCCGTACACCGCGCAGGGGACGACGCCCTTGTGCTTTCCGAGGCGGGCGAACTCGCCGCTGACTTGAATGGCGAGCTCGCGCGTCGGGCAGAGCGCGAGCACTTGCACGCCGCGCGTCGGGTCGACGACGCGATCGATGAGCGGAAGCGCGAAGGCCGCGGTCTTGCCCGAGCCGGTCTTGCTCTGAACGATGACGTCACGGCCCGACGAAATGGGTCCGAACGCCGCGGCTTGGACGTCGGTGGGACGCGAGTAGCCTGCCTCTTGAACGGCGCGACGAACGGCGGTCGAGAGCTGCAAGCCATCGAAGGACAGCGGGGTCGGGCTTGGATTGGTGTGCGCGATGGTCATGGGCGCTTCGGGGGGGATTCCCAATCGAGGGTGGAGTTTTTTCGGCGCCGCTTCAGCGACGCGCGGGAGGGTCCATCGCCGCTCAGCGGCGAGAGGGAGAGTGATATCGCAACGCGCGCTCGGCGTCCGGGGTGACGTTTTGTTCGAGCAATCGCGCGTTGTCCTCGGTGCGGTGCCGCCAGCGCTCGAGCCCGGCCCACGCCTCGCGGCCCTCGGGGCCTTCGGAGACGCAGAGGGGTTCGAGCGCGCGAAGCGCCTCGTCGAGCGCGCGAAGATCCGCGCGGACCGCGGGGTCCGTCGTGGGTCTGCGCGGCGCGATGGCCTCGGACTCGAGGTCGATCGCGCTCAATTTGCGGGCAAATCCCGCATAGAGTGAGCGCACGCCGTCCTCGCACGTCCGAAATCGCGTGGGCGTCGCCGGAGCTCCAAGCGTCGCTCGGTACACCTGGATCGTCCCCGTGAGCGAGAACAGAACGATCACAGAAACGAGGCTGATTCCGAGCACCAATCGCTCGCGTCCGTACGGGCTCTTCGCACGAGAGGGGCCGTCATTGGACGAAGGAGGAGAATCGTCCTTGTTCGATACGGGTTCGGAGTCTGCTTCGGGCTGTGGCACGATGTGCTCGTCGCCGGGAAATCCAGCGCGACAGTGACTACGCCGCCGAGCCGAGATCGGTCAAGGCGCAGCGCGCTCGAGCGGTGCCAAACAGCATCGAGAGAGCGCCCACTCAAACGAGGATTGCTCCCTTGGTTTCGCGCGTCCGAATTGGAGAATTGCTGGTCGACGCTGGATTGCTCTCGCAGTCGCAGCTCGAGGCCGCGCTCGAAGAGCAGCGGCTGCAAGGCGGCGGTGGAAAGCGCCTCGGCCAGCTCATCGTCTCGCTCGGCTTCGTGACCGAGGGCCAGCTCGCGAGGGTGCTGTCGCAGCAGCTGGCCGTTCCGTGGGTCTCGCTGGCGCACATTGATTTCTCGCCGTCGTTGCTGGCGTTGGTCGATCGCGAGCTGGCCGAGCGGTACACGGTGATCCCCGTGTATGTGCGCCGCGAGCGCCGCGACGGCGACACGCTGTTTCTCGCGATGGACGACCCGACGCAGGACGACGTGCTGCGAGTGGTCTCAGAGCGCACCAAGATGCCCGTGCGGCCGATGATCGCGCCGCCCTCGGACATCAAGACGGCCATCGCGCGCGCGTACGGGCCGGGGACGGACTTCGACGACGAGCCTGTTTCGTCGGTGTTTCCTGTGCCGCTCGTGCAAAAGCCCCCCAAGCGCGAGTCGCAGCCCGCGATGAGCGCGCCGACGCCGGGGCTGCCGCCGGACTCGCTCCCGCCCCCGCCGCCGCAGCCAGAGCGCGCATCGAACCCGCCTCGGATCACGCCGCCCCCGCCCCCGCCCAAGCGCGCGTCGCAGCCCGCGATGCCCGCGCCCGAGCCCGAGGTGAGCATCTCGACCGAGCCCGAGCCGAGCGGTCCTCCTGCGCCTCCCGCGACCGCGACCGCGACCGCGACCGCTGCTGCCGCAACCCCGAAGAGCGCCGCGAAGCCAGAGCCGAAGGCGACCGCTGAAAATCCAGCGCCAATTGAATCAAAGCCCACCAATTCAAAGACGATCGCGCTCACGCTGCTCGACGGGACGACGATTCAGATCCCCACCGCCGCCAATCGCGCGCGCACGCGTCGTCGCGAAGAAGGCGCCCCGGCGGAAAAGCCCGCCGCCGGCCCGAGCGCTCAATCTCCCTCGATCCTCGCCGCGCTCAAGCTGGCCACCGAGGGGCTCAGCCCCGAAGCGAAGGCGCAGCGCTGGGAGGCGATCGTGTCCGCGCTGATCACGGTGCTCGTGCGCAAAGGCACGGTCACCGAGCAAGAGCTGATCGAAGCCCTGAAGTGAGCCGTGAGCCGTGAGCCGTGAGCGTGGGGCGCTCGGTCAGTGCGCCTCGCCCCACGTGCGACCGCGGCCGCACTCGACCACGAGCGGAACGTCGAGCTTCACCGCGCTCTCCATGATCCCCTTCACGAGCGGCTCGACCTCGGCGAGCTCGCTCTCGGGCGACTCGAAGACGAGCTCGTCGTGCACCGTGAGGATCATGCGCGTGGCGAGCTTCTTCGCGTCGAGCTCGCGCTGAATGCGGATCATGGCGACCTTCATGATGTCCGCCGACGTCCCTTGGATGGGCGTGTTCTTCGCCATGCGCTCGGCCTGCGCGCGGAGGCCCTTGTTCTCGCTGCTGATCGTCGGAAGAAACCGTCGTCGCCCGAGCACCGTCCGCACGCCCTCGCCCGCCCTCGCCTGCTCGACGATCCTGTCGAGGTACTGTGTGAGGCCCTTGAACGTACGAAAGTACGCGTCGATGAAGCGCGAGGCCTCGTCGCGCGTGATGCCGAGCTGGCGCGCGAGGGCGCTGTCGCCCTGACCGTAGATCACCGCGAAATTCACGGTCTTCGCGCGCGTTCGTTGCTCGCGCGTGATCTCGCTCGCGGGCACCTTGAAGATCTCGACCGCCGTGCGCGTGTGCACGTCCTCGCCCTTGCTGAAGGCGTCGACGAGGATGGGGTCCTTCGACAGGTGCGCGAGCACGCGAAGCTCGATCTGCGAGTAGTCCGCGGCGAAGAGCTTCCACCCTGGCGGCGCGATGAAGGCCTCGCGGATGCGACGGCCGAGCTCGGTGCGAATGGGGATGTTCTGGAGGTTCGGGTTGTTCGAGCTGAGCCGGCCCGTGGCGGCGACGGCCTGGTTGTAGCTCGTGTGAATGCGCCCGGTCGCAGGGTTGACCAGCGCCGGAAGCGCCGCGAGGTACGTGCCTTCGAGCTTGGCGAGCTGCCGGTGCTCGATGATCTTCTTGGGCAGCGGGTGCTCGTCGGCGAGCTCTTCGAGCACCTCGGCGTCGGTCGATCGCGAGGTCTTGGTGCGCTTGATCACGCGCAGCTTGAGCTCGTCGAACAAGATCGTCTCGAGCTGCCTCGGAGAGTTGACGTTGAACTCTTTGCCCGCGAGGGTGATGAGCTCTTTTTCGAGCGCGCTCATCTGCGAGAGCACCTCGGCGCGCAGCCGCGCGAGCAGCTCGACGTCCACGAGCACGCCGCGCTCTTCCATGCGCGAGAGCACGAGCGAGAGCGGGATCTCGACGTCGTCCATGAGCGCGCGCAGCTCGTTTTCGTCGAGCCTCGGGCCGAGCTTGTTCGCGAGGATCCTCGCGATGTCCGCGTCTTCAGCGGCGTACTGCGTGGCGCTGGCGATGTCGACCTGCTCGAACGAGAGCTGATGCCCGCGCGTCTTCTTCGTCACCGTGTCGTACGAGATCATCTTGTAGCCGAGCTCGCCGAGCGCGACCTCGTCGAGCTTGTGCGAGTGTCGCTCGGGGTCGATGAGGTAGCTGGCGATCATCGAGTCGAACGAGTACCCAGCGACCGGCATCTCTGCGCGGCGAAGGACGATGTCGTCGTACTTGATATGGTGACCACATTTCTTGATCGCCGCGTCCGCCAGCATCGCGCCGAGCTTTCGCACCACGACGTCCCGAGGAATCTGCGGCGGATCGCCGATCACCCGGTGCCCGACAGGGATGTACACGGCCTCGTCGTCGGTCCACGCGAGCGAGACGCCCACGAGCTCGGCGCGCGCGGGCTCGATGGAGGTGGTCTCGGTGTCCAGGCCCACGAAGCCCACCTCGCGGCACTTCGCGATGGCCTCTTCGAGCTCGGCCACCGTGAGGATCGCGCGGTATCGCTTGCTCGAGGCGTCGCGCGGCGGGCTCTTGCTCGGGCCCGCTTCGGGGGCTTTGTCCGCGGTCTTCTTCGGGTCCTTCTCGCTCGAGGCGGGCCCGATCGTGACGCTCTCTCCGCGAGCGATCCGCGCCTCGCGCTCGGCGGACTCGAACTGCTCGAGCAGCCGTCCGAACTCGAGGTCTGTGTAGAGCTTGCGGATGTGATCGGCGTCCCAGCCGCCGTACACGAGCTTGTCGAGGTCGAGCTCGACGGCGATTTCGCCGCGGAGCTGCACGAGCTTGTACGAGAGCCGCGCGAGGTCGGCCTCTTTCTGGAGGTTCTCTTTGAGCTTGCCCTTCATGCTGCCGGCGGCGGCGAGCACGCCCTCGAGCGTTTCGTGCTCAGTAATCAACTTCGCCGCGGTCTTCTCGCCCACGCCCGACACCCCCGGGACGTTGTCCGACGTGTCCCCCATCAGCGCGAGCAGGTCCGCGACCTTCTCTGGCGCGACGCCCCACTTCTCTTTCACCTCGGCGCGGCCGTACACCACGTTGCGCATCGCGTCCCACTGCAGAACGTCATCGTCGACCAGCTGCATCAGGTCTTTGTCCGCCGAGCAGATCACCGTCACGAGGCCGTGCTTCTTCGCCTCGCGCACCGCCGCGGCGATCATGTCGTCCGCTTCGAAGCCCTCGCGCTGCAGGACCGGGATCGCCCACGCTTCGACGAGCTCTCGGCAGCGATGCACTTGCGGAAGGAGATCCGCCGGAGGCTCTGGGCGGTTGGCCTTGTAGTCCTTGTACATCTCGTTGCGAAACGAGACGTCTCGCGCCGAGTCCATCGCCACCGCGAGGTACTTCGGCCGCTGCTCGCGCACGAGGCGCATGAGCATGTTCGCCACGCCCATCACCGCGTGCGTCACCTCGCCCTTCGAGTTCGAGAGCGGGCGCAGCCCGTGATACGCGCGATAGACGTAGCCCGAGAGGTCGAGGAGATAGAGAACCTTCGGATCACCGATGGGGGGGAGCGATGCGACCATGGCCGGGCGTGCATAGCACCCTCGGTCGATCGAGCTTTAGTTCGCCGCAAAACGCCCAGCGGGCCAGGACATTGTCTGACCCACGGTCAGAACAGCGTCGCGACGATGTCGTCGGCGACGAGCCACTTGTCTCGCACGACCTTCAATCGCTGTCCGTCGTCCGTGATCCAGCCGCGGGCGACGGCCCTCTCGATGGCGCGCTCGCGGCCTGCACGCGGGTCCGCTCGCACGCGCTCGCGCAGCGCGAGCAGATCCACTCCGTCGCCCGTTCGCAGGCCCAACATGAGCCCTTCGCGGATGCGGTCCTGCTCGGAGAGCACCTCGAGCTCTTCGTCGGGAAGCGCGCCGCGCGCGTGCGCGTCGAGGTAGCGGCGCACGCCGTCGCGCGTGGTGTAGTGGTTCTTGTAGCGGACGATGGACCCGTCGGGACGCGGGGTGCAGCCGACCGCTCCCGCGCCGAGGCCGAGATAGTGTTCGCCGCGCCAGTAGCGCTCGTTGTGCTGCCCACGCTCGCCCTCGAACGCGTAGTTCGAGACCTCGTAGTGCTCCATCCCGAGCTCGTCCGCGCAGCGATCCATGGCCTCGAAGAGCGCGGCGACGTCGTCGTCAGGCAGCTTCGGGAGCCGTCCCTTCTTCGCGAGCTCGCCGAAGCGCGTCGCGGGCTCGATCGTGAGCGCGTACGCCGAGAGGTGCCGCGCCCCGAGCTCGACGAGCGCGCGCGCGTCCTCGACGAGCTCGTCCGCGGACTGATCGGGCATGCCGAACATCAGGTCGGCGGTCACGCGCAGACCTGCGATTTTGGCCGCAGAATGCACCGCGCGCCGCGCTTGCTCAGCGTCGTGGAGCCGGCCGAGGTAGCGCAAGTGCTGCGGCCTGAGCGACTGCACGCCGATCGAGACGCGCGTGACGCCGACGTCCTTCAGGGCGCGCGCTTTGTCTTCGTCGAGCGAGGTCGGGTTGCACTCGACCGTGACCTCGGTGGGGCGCGGACCGCCGAACGCGCGCTCGATCGCAGAGAGGGCGCGACCGAGGGCGGCGGTGGTCCAGAGAGAGGGCGTTCCGCCGCCGAAAAAGACGGTCTCGAGCGGGGCGGGCGCGAGCCATCCCGCGCGCAGCGAGAGCTCGTGCACGATCGCGTCGGCGTAAGCTTCGTGGGGAATTTCTCTGGGGTTCACCGCGTCCGTCGCGAAATCGCAGTACGGGCAGCGCTGAAGACACCAGGGCACGTGAACGTATACAGCCACCAAGAGACGATGCTCGTGGACTACACCGTGCCGCGCCCGAACGCACGCCGCGCCCGATCGCCAAGCGCCCTCGTTCGCCACCGGCGTGCAGCAATCACCGTGACGCGAGCGCGCGGCCTTGCTTACCCTCCCCGGCTCTCGCGACCCACCCCATGATTCGCTGGCTCCTCGTCGAAGCGCTTCGAACGCTCGTCACGCTCTTCATCGTGAGCGTCCTTGCGTTCGCCGCGCTCGACTCCACCGGCCGCCACGATTGGTACGGAACGCTCGCTCCCGGCCGCTCCTTTGGCCTGAGCGCCGAAGAGTCCCTCGCGCGACAGACCGCGCGCTTCATCGCGAGCGCGCAAGACGACGCGACGACCCGCACGCAGAGCGACCTGCTCGCGCTCTCGACCCCCGCGCACGCCCGCGCGGCGCGCGATCGACTGCTCACCCGCGGCGCCGTGGTGATCCCGACGGCGCTCACGAACATCGACCGCCTGCCCGAGCCCGCGCAGCGCGAGACCTACGCGATCCTCTCGACGCTCTCGCCCACGCTTACCGGCGGAGAAACCGCGCCGACCGACCCCGCCCGCGCGCGAATTTGGTGGGACAATTTTCGGGTCCTTCACGAGATCGACCTGCGCGACGCCTACGCGCGACGGCACATTCAACGGCTGCTCGACCACGAGAGCCCCAACGCGCGCGAGCAGCTCAGCCGATTGGGGACGCTCGCGCTCCCCGCGCTCTTCGAAGCGCTCGACGGAGAGCTCGAGACCGGCTCGGCGCGCAGGCTCTGCAACCTCGCGAGCGACCTCACACACACCGAGCACCGCGTCGCCGACAGCGCGAGCGCCGAGCAAACCCGCGCCGTCGTCGAAGGATGGCGCGCGTGGTGGTTCGTTCATCGGCTCGACTACGTGCGCATGGGCGAGACGCGCCGCTCGATCGCGCGCGTGACCGACGCGCGCTATGGCCAGTGGCTCGGTCGGCTGTTCGACGGACGCACGGGGCCCGCGCAAGCGACGGGGCGAAGCGTGCTCGTCGAGCTGCGAGAGCGGCTGCCGCGAAGCACGGTGATCGCAGGGCTCGGCGGGCTGCTCGCGACGGCGCTGGTCGTCGCGTTCGGCGGAGGCGAGGCGCTTCGACGCAGGCCGCTCGGGACGAAGATCGTGGATCTCGCGGCGGCGCTCATCCCGGGTCTCGCCGCATTTTCACTGGGATTTGTCGCGCTGTGCTCGGTGTGCGCCGGTCGAGAGCCGACCCTCTCGTTCGTGCGCTCGGTCCTTCGAGACTGGCCGGCGTTGCTCGTCGGGGTCGCGCTGCTCGCCGCTCCTGCAGCGCTGTTTCTGCGGCGCGACGGCGCGAAGCTCGTGCTCAACGCGGTGCGCTCGGAGGCCGAGAGCTGGGCGACCGAGAGCCGCACGCCCAAGCCCGCGCAGCTCGTGCGGCACGGCGCGCGCGTGGGAATCGCCTCGCTCCTCGCCCCTCCTGCGCTGAACGCCCTGGTCATCCTGGCGCTCTCGCTCTTGGTCGAGCCGCTCGCGCGCGTGCACGGGATGGGCGATCTGACCCTCCGCGCCATCGCGCGAAACGACGGGGTGTGGCTGATCCTGGCGGTGCTCTCGGTGGTTCCCGTCGCGATCGGGACGCGCTGGGCGCGCACGGCGCTCTTGTGGGCGCTCGGCGGGCACCGCGCGGTGTTCGCGCAGCCGACGCGCACGAGCGACGCCCCAACGCAGCCAGAGCGCAGTACGATCTCCCCGTGAAAACGCGGTTGATTTCGTGTGCGCTCTCGTGCGCCACGCTCCTCTCTCTCGCGGCGTGCTCGGACACGCCCACGCCCATCGACGGTGGAAGCGACGCGCGCTCGGACTCGAGCTCAGCGATGGACGCGACCAACTCCGACGCCGCGCCGGACAGCGGCAGCAATGGCGACGCGTCGAGCGGCGCCGACGTCGAGGCGAGCGTTCCCGACCTCGGGCCGTGCGCCGACGGCGGCGTGTGTGACAACGACTCGCGGTGCGTGGGCGGGCGATGCGTCCCGTGGACGCGAGGCGAGTTCGACAACACGTGCACTCGCACCATCTCGCCGGGGCCTCTCCGACCGACGCTGCAGTGCGCGTGGAGCGGTCCGACGGACCTCGACATGGACCTCGCCCCGATGTTTCGCAACGTGCTGCACACGCCGCTCGTGGCGAACCTCGGAGTTCGGATCGACGCAGATTCGCCGACGAGGCCGTCGATCATCTTCATCGCGGACAACGGGTACACCGAGCGGCAGGTGGGGCGACGCTGCAACGGCGTCGGTGTGCTGCGCGTGATCGACGGCGCGACGTGCCGCGATCAAGTCGCCGCGTTCGCCGCAGAAGACCGGCTCAACTCTCCGGTGACCCCCGCGGTCGGCGACATCGACAACGACGGAACGCCCGAGATCGTCGCGGCCCTCTCGGTCGGCGGGCTGGTCGCGTTTCGCTACGATCGCACGACCGGCGCTCTTCGCCGCGTGTGGCGAAGCCGGCTCGCTTCGGGCGAGCCAGACCTGAACACGAGCGACATCTGCACGTGGGGCTCGATCGCGCTGCACGACCTCGACGACGACGGTCGCAGCGAGATCCTGTTCGAAGGCAACGTGTACGACAGCACGGGGCTGGTGCTCTCGCGCATCCCGGACTGGCAGAACTATCTCAGCACGAGCACGATGCCCGTGATTGCTGACGTCGACAGCGACGACGAGCCCGAGCTGGTGACCGCGGCGGGCACGTACCGATGGGATCGCGCGACGCGCGCGTTCGTCCGCGAGAGCTACTGGGCAGGGCCCGGAACACCGGCCGGCGGATACGTCGGAGTCGCGGATTTCGGGGATTTTCCTGGAGCTGCGGGCAACGCCGCGGGCAGGCCCGAGGTCGCCGTTGTCACGCTCTCGGGCGGCGCGACGCTCGTTCGCATCCAGACCATCGCTGGAGCGATCGTTCGCGAGACGAGCCCGCCTCCAGGCACGATCGACCCGCGCACCGGCGCTCCTCGCGCGCAGGTCGGCGGCCCGCCCACGATCGCGGACTTCAACGGCGACGGACGGCCCGACGTGGGCTCGGCGTTCGCGTCGCACTACGCGGTATTCTCCTTCGCCGGACCGACGCCGCAGACGCTTTGGGCTGTTCGTTCGCAGGACGAATCGAGTTCGAGGACCGGCTCGTCGGTGTTCGACTTCAACGGCGACGGACGGGCCGAGGTCGTCTACTCGGACGAGTGCTTCACGCGCGTGTACGACGGACGCACGGGCAGCGTCGTCTTCTCGCAGCCGCGCTTCTCGTCGACGTGGACCGAGAACGACGTCGTGGCCGACGTCGACGGCGACGCGTCGGCCGAGATCGTCTCGCCCTCGAGCGGGCCATGTCGAACGGACACGTACTGCCCCGACTTCGACCCGATCTTCACGGCGCTTCGTTGCGATCGCACCGGCGATTGCCCAGGCGGAACGTGCGTCGACGGCTACTGCCGCTGCGAGCGCAACGACCAGTGCGGAGACAACGCCGCGTGCACCGCTGCCCCGATGGGCGTCTCGGCGATGGGCAACGTGTGCCGCACGATCCACCGCAACGCCGGCTGCCAGACGGGCATCCGCGTCTACCGCGACTCGCGCGATCGTTGGGTCCCCACGCGCCCCGTGTGGAACCAGCACGCGTACGCGATCACCAACGTCGGTGACAACGCGAGCATCCCGCGCTCGAGCGCGGTTCGTCGCAACTGGACCGTCGCTGGCTACAACAACTTCATGCAAAACGAGTCGCGGGACGGCTCGAACATCCCAGGCGCGGACGTGACGGCCTCTCGCCTGTCCGCGCAGTGCGAGATGGCCGGGACCACTCGGCTTCGCGCGGACGTGTGCAACCGCGGGCGCGTGCTGCTCGACCGAGGCATCGAGCTGATCTTCCGGCTGCGAGGCGACGGTCGCGAGCTGTGCCGACTGCGCACGAGCTCGCCGATCGCTCCAGGCGTATGCACGCCGGTCGAGTGCGTCGCGCCCATCCCCGCGCGAGGTGTCTTCGAGGCGATCGTGAATCCCGATCAGACCCTCGGCGAGTGCCGCTCGGACAACAACCTCGCGAGCGGCGAGGCGTTCTGCATCGGTTGAGAGCGATCAACGGCAGGCGTTGCGGCCCGCTGCTTCGAGCGCAGTGCGCGCGGCGCTGTTGGCGTCCATGCGTTCGAGCAGCGCGCGGGCGCGCACGATGTCCACGCGGGCGAGCGCGGCGAGCGCGGCGTGCCCCACCGCTTGCTCTGCCTCGGGCAGCGCGGGGTCGATCTGCGCGAGCACGAGCTGCTCGAGCGCCGCGGCCTGCGATCGATCGCACCGCGCGGCGAGGGTCGAGAGCGACTCGATGCGCAGCGAAGGGTTGCGTCGCGGGTCGCGCGCGAAGGCGATGAGCCTCGCCCCGACGGGCGCGGCGCTCGGGCCCGAAGCGCGTTCGAGCGCGGTCAACACCGCGCGAACCACGAGCACGCTCTCATCATCGAGCGCGTCGAGCAGCGCGGCCGTCGACGGCCCGTGCGTGGCGAGCAGCTCAGCGGCGGCGGCGCGGACCGAGGGCCATCGATCGCCGCGCAACGCGCGCGTGACCATCGCGCGCCCAGCGTCGTCTCCAGCGAGCCCGACCAACGACGCAGCGCGAACCCTCGCGACACGATCTTCGGCCGCGCGCGTGAGCGCCGCGCGAACGACCGCCGCTTCGCCTCGAAGCGCCATCGACGACAGCGCGCGCGCGGCCTCGTGGCGCAGGTCTGCGTCGCGCTCTTCGGCGACGATCTGCGCGAGGACCGCCGCGCCTGCTTCTCCCGAGGCGATCGCGGAGATCCTGAGAAATCGCAGTGAAAAGTCCGCTGCGTCCACGGCGATCCCCGCGCTCGCGGCCTCTTGTCGGACCGCGCTCGAGCCCGAGGCCTCGATGAGCGCCGAGAGCCCCCGCAGCCTCGCGCGCGGGTCCGTCGGCAGCGCCGCGAGCCAGGCGCGCTGCTCTTGCTCGTTTGCCTCGCGCAGCAGCGCGAGCATCGGTCCGCGCGCCGCGCGCCACACAGCGCGCTCAGCGCCGAGCGCGGGGAGCATGGCCCGCGCGCGCGCGAGTCGGTCCGCGCGCACGGCGAGCAGCAAATCCGCGGCGCGAGCGTCGGTCACCACCCGTACAGAGAGCGCTTGCAGCGCGGGCTCACCCAAGCGGACGAGCGCCTCTCGCGCGACGTCGGCGAGCTCGGGGCGCTCGAGCGCCGCGGCGAGCGCGTCGGCAGACTGCGGTGTGTGCTGCATTGCGAGCAAGCGGATCGCGCGACGAGCGCCCGTTCGGCTCAGCGACGGCAGCGCCGCCGCGATCGCCGCCACGCCCCGCGTCCCGGCCATCGAGAGCGCCTGCGCTGCGCCGTCTCCTTGGTCGCCGTCGAGCGCGCGCGCGAGGGCGACGAGGGGCTCTGGCTCGCGATCGAGCGCGGACGCGAGCGTGAGCTCGGCGATCGCGGTCGCTCCTCGCGGGGCGGCGCTCTGAACCACCACTGCAACGCACGAGGCTCCCCTCGGCGGGACGATGGGCACCGCCACCCGCTGCCCCGGCTGCGCGAGCGCTTCGTGGATGGTGACGTTGTATCGCTGCGAGCCAACAACGAGCGAAATCGCCCGCGGAAGCGCGCCCATCCCTTGCGCCGGCGCCGTGAGCACCACGCGCTCGACGGGGATCGTCGAGGGCACGGCGCGGGCGACCACAAAATCAAGTTCGCCTGCGCTCCACGCGGTCGTCGGGTTGCTGTCGTGCAGGGCGGTCGCGGGGCTGAGCGCCGCGCCAGCGGTGATCCGCGCTTGTCCGATCAACACAGGCACGCCCACGACGCGCTGCGAAGCCTCGACAGGAACCGCGGCGATGGCCGTCGCAGCCGAGGCGGTCACCCCCGCGAACGGGTCTCTCGCGCGGGCGACGAGCCGCAGCGTGCTCGCGTCCAAGGCGCGAGTGTTGATCCACGGCGCGCCGAGCTCGCACAGCGAGACCTCCGCCCGCCGCTCGGCGAGCGTGACGTTCGTCGCGCCTCCGACGGTCTCGACGAGCACGTCGCTCTCGGTGCGATCGAGCACGTCTTCGCCGCGTTGAATTTTGGGGCCTGCAAACAAGATCTCTGGCGAGACCGCGCTCGAACCAGCGACGAGCGCGACGCCGGGCTCGTCTCCTTCGACGCGCACGACCAGCGCTTCGCCAGCGCCGACCCTGTGCGTCGAGGCGCGGATCGCTCCGCGACCGAGGCGGCGCGCGGGCTGCGAGCCGAGGCGGAGCGAGACCGCGCCCTCGCGATCGGTCGTGGCTTCGACCGTGGCGCCCGCGAGCGTCCATCGATTGGCGCGCCCCTGCGCGCGCGCCAGCGGAGCGAGCGAGCAGAGCGAGAGCGCGAGTGAAGCTGCGGCGAGCGCGCGACGAGGTCTCATCGATCTGCGCGCACGATCACCGATGGCGGGGCCGCGGCGCAACACCCGAGCGCGCCGTTCACGGTCGTACGAGCGCGATTGAGCGCGAGCGCGAGGCCGATCACCGCGCGGGCGATGGCGCGCTCTCACGCCTCTCGCGTAGACGCTTCGCGATGAAGCTCCACCGATTTCGCTACAGTCCCTACGCGCGCAAAGTGCAGATGCTGCTCGAGCTGCTCGCGATCGAACACGAGGTCGTCGAGGTCGAGTACGGAAACCGCGAGGCGCTCGCGAAGCTCACGGGCGGGTACATTTACGTCCCGGTGCTCGAGCTCGACGACGGTCGCGCGATCACAGATTCGCGGGCGATTTGCGAGCATTTGCTGCGCAGACCCGAGGCGCGATGGCTCGTTCCGTCGCCGCTCGAAGGGGCGGTGTGGGCGTACCACGATCAGATCGACGGCCCGATCGAGGATGTCTTGTTTCGCATCGCGTCGCCGGGCGTCCGCGATCAGTGGCCCACGCAGTGGGAGCGCGCGCTGTACGTCCTCGTGAAAGAGCGCAAGTTCGGCGCTGGGTGCGTGGACGAGTGGGAGAAGAGCCGCGATGCGCTCATCACGAAGGCGCGAGAGGCGCTCGCCCCGACGCTGCAAACGTTGGCGAACGCGCCGTTCTTGTTCGGCGAGAAGCTCACCTTCGCCGACCTCGCGCTGTACGGCCAGTGCGCGATGATCGAGGCGGCCGACCCTACGCTGCTCGCGCGAATCGCCGCTGAATTGCCGGCGTTTTCGCGGCGTGTCGAAGCCGCGCGCCCCGCCCGGTAGCGCGCCTCCGACCACGCGCGCTCAGCGCTCGCTGAGCGATCGCGCGAGCTCTTCGACCGCCTTGCGCTGCTTGCCGTTGAGCTTCTTGGGGACCTCGACGCGCGCGATCACCGCGAGCCGTCCCTTGCCCGGCGCATCGACGAACGGGACCCCCTCGTTCTCGAAGGTGAACACCGCGCCCGGCTGCGTCCCCGGCGGGATCTCGAGCGAGAGCTTGCGCTCGTCGATCGTCAGCACTTCGAGCTTCGCGCCGAGCGCCGCCTGCGGAAACGTGAGCGAGACCTCCGTCGCCAGGTCGTAGCCCTCGCGCTCGAAGCGCGCGTCGGGCTCGACTTCGACGGCGACGAGGAGATTTCCTGCCGGTCCGCCATTTTGCCCCGCCTCGCCCAAGCCCCCGAGTCGAATCATCTGTCCGTGGTCGATGCCCGCGGGGATCGCGACCTTGACCTTCTTGTCCTCGCGCACCTCGCCGTGCCCCTTGCACTCGGCGCACGCCTGCTTGATCACGCTTCCGCGGCCCGAGCACTCGGGGCACGTCGTCGAAATGATGAACCCGCCCGCGCCGTGCGTGACTTGCCCGCGTCCGCGACACGCGTTGCACGTGACGGGAGCCGCGCCCTTCGCCGCGCCCGAGCCGTTGCACTCTGAGCACGCCTTGGGCATCGCGACGTCGAGCTCGCGCTTGCAGCCCACCACCGCGTCGCGGAGCGAGATGCGAACGGCAGTGCGCACGTCGCGCCCTCGAACGGGACGCGGGCCCTTCGCCGCTCCGCCGCGCTGACGGCCACCCCCGCCGCCGAAGCCGAAGCCCCCGCCGAAGAAATCCGCGAACATGTCCTGAAACTGCTCGAACAGGTCGTCCGCTGGCCGAAAGCCTTCACCGTTGAGCCCGGCGTGCCCGAACTGGTCGTACATCTCGCGTTTGCGAGCGTCGCTCAGGACGTCATAGGCCTCGGACGCCTCTTTGAACTTGGACTCCGCCGCCGGATCGTCGGGGTTGCGATCGGGGTGGTACTTGAACGCGAGCTGCCTGAAGGCCTTCTTCACTTCATCGGCGCCCGCACTCTTCGAAACGCCGAGGACCTCGTAGTAGTCGCGCTTGTCCACAGTCCATCAACTCCTTCGCGAGCCGTCATCGCGATGCATCGTCGGTTGGGGGGCCGACATCGGCGGCGAAAACTAAGCCGATCGACGCACCTGTCAACGCGACCAATCGCCGTGAAATTCAGCGCGCACCAGCTACAATGCTCGGCCCTCGCGAACAAGCGCGCAGTCGATTCCGGTCAACCGAACAGGTCGCGCAGCTTCTCGAGAAAGGTCTTGCGCTGCGGGTGAACCTCTTCGTTCATCGACTCGGCGAGCTTCTGCACGATCGCGCGCTGCGCTTCGCTGAGCTCGGTCGGGACCTCGACCTGAATGGTCACGATCTGGTCGCCAGCGCCGTAGCCGCCGAAGCGGGGCATTCCCTTCGCGCGGAGCTTGAGCTGGTGGCCGGGCTGAGTGCCGGGCGGCAGGCGCATCTTCACGCGCCCCTCGAGCGTCGGAACCTCGATCATGCCGCCGAGCGCCGCTTGCGGAAAGCTCACCGGCACCGTGCAGAGCAGGTCCGCTCCGTCTCGCGTGAAGAGCGGGTGCGCCTGGATTTTCACCAGCAGCTCGAGGTCACCCGATGCGCCGGTCATCCGCGAGGCGTCTCCGTACCCTCGCACTTGCCGCACGGTCCCGTCCTCGACGCCCGGCGGAAAGGTGACCACCAGCCGCTCGCTCTTCTTCACGAGCCCCGCGCCCGAGCACTTGGTGCACTGCGTTCGAGGCAGCACGCCGCGGCCTTCGCACTTGGCACAGGCGCGCGATAGCCTGAAAATTCCCTGCTGATATCGCACTTCTCCCTTGCCCGCACACGCGGGGCAAGGGTCCGAGGCGCTGCCCGGCTCCGCGCCGCGACCGCCACAGCGATCGCAAGCGCACTGGCGATCGAACTCGACGGTCTTCTCGACGCCCTTCGCGGCTTCGACCAACGAGAGCTCGACGTCCACGCGAAGGTCTCTTCCGACCGCGCGCTTGCTGCGGCCGAACGGCGCGAAGTTCGACAGCAGATCGCCGAGGACCGAGTCGAACATCTCGCTCACGTCGATGAAGTCCGGAACCTGTCCCGGCTGCATCCTCCCGAAGCGATCGTACTGCGCTCGTCGCTCGGGATCTCCGAGCACATGGTACGCCTCGCTCACTTCTTTGAACCGCTTCTCCGCCTCGGGATCGTCGGGATTGCGGTCGGGATGGTGCTGCATCGCGAGCTTGCGATACGCGCTCTTCAGCTCGTCCGCCGACGCCTCGCGCGCGACGCCGAGCACTTCGTAGTAGTCCCTCGTGGGAGCAGTCGCCATTGGCGAACGGTTCTACGTGGGAGCCCTCCCCTCAGCAACCGCCGAGCAGCGCCCGCGTCCCCCCAACGGCGCCGCTCACGTGCCGTAGAGCGCCTCTGCGATGCGATACGCGCTGGCTTCGAGCGCGGCGTGCAGAGACTTGACCGTGACCAGATCCGCGCCCGTATCGAGCGCCAATCGCAGCGAGGCCACGTCACCGGTGAGCTTCTGCTTCAGGTCGTCGGGCAAGAGCGTCGCGTACTCGGTCAGCGCGTTTTGGCTCGTGTACAGCAGGGCCTCCGCGGCGTTGCGCGCCTCGGCGAGCTCGCGGCGCTCTTCGTCAGCGCCCTTGCTCTCTTCGGCCTCGATCACCAATCGGTTGACCTCTTCTTCGGTCAGGCCAGAGCCCGCGACGATCTGCACGTCCTTCTTCTTGCCCGTGACCACGTCGCGCGCGCTCACGCTCAAGATTCCGTTCGCGTCGATGTCGAACGCCACTTCGATCTTGGGAACGCCGCGGGGCGCCGGCGGGATCCCGCTCAGCTCGAACTCGTACAGCATGCGGTTGTCCGCCGCCATTTCGCGCTCGCCCTGCAGGACCTTGATCGGCACAAACGACTGATTGTCGAGCGACGTGGTGAACATCATCGCTCGCCGCGTCGGGATCGTCGTGTTGCGCTCGATGATCTTGGTCATCACGCCGCCGCCCGTCTCGACGCCGAGCGAGAGCGGAGTGACGTCCAACAGCAGCACTTCGTCCGCTTGTCCTGTGAGCGCCGCGCCCTGCACCGCCGCGCCGATCGCGACGACCTCGTCCGGCGAGACGCCCTTGTTCGGCGCGCGCTGAAAGAACTCTTGGACCTTCTTCTGCACGAGCGGCATGCGCGTCATGCCGCCGACGAGCACGACCTGCTGCAGGTCGCCCACGGTGAGCCTGGCGTCCGCGAGCGCCTTTTTGCAGGGCTCGAGCGTGCGCTCGACGAGCTCGCCGACGAGCCGCTCGAGCTCGCCGCGAGTGATGGTCCGAAGCACGTGCTGCGGCCCTTCGTTGGTCGCGGCGATGAACGGGAGGTTGATCTCGGTCTCGAGCGAGGACGAGAGCTCGTGCTTGGCGCGCTCGGCGGCCTCGCGCAGTCGCTGAAGCGCCGCTCGGTCTTTGCGCAGGTCGATCCCGTGCTCGAGGAAGAACTCACCGGCGACCATGTCCACGATCTTCTGGTCGAAGTCTTCGCCGCCGAGAAACGTGTCTCCGCTCGTCGCGACCACGCGAAATACGCCGCCCACGATCTCGAGGATCGAGACGTCGAACGTGCCGCCGCCGAGGTCGTACACGACGATGCGCTCGTTGGTCGACGAGCTCTTGTCCAAGCCGTACGCGAGCGCCGCCGCCGTGGGCTCGTTGATGATGCGCTTGACGTCGAGCCCTGCGATCTTGCCAGCGTCCTTGGTGGCTTGCCGCTGAGCGTCGTCGAAGTACGCAGGCACCGTAACGACCGCTTCGGTGACCTCTTCACCGAGGTACGCCTCGGCGATGGACTTCATCGTCGCGAGGATGGCCGCGCTCACCTCGGGCGGGCTCATCGCCTTGCCGTGAACCTCGACCCACGCGTCGCCGTTTCCGCTCGAGACAATCCGATACGGAACGTGCTCTCGCTGCTTGATCGCCTCTTGCGAGTCGTACGAGCGACCCATCAAGCGCTTGACCGTCGCGATGGTGTTCTCTGCGTTTTGTGCGGCCTGTCGACGCGCGACCTGCCCCACCAGACGCTCGCCGTCCGCGCGATAGCCCACGACGCTGGGCGTGGTTCGCGCGCCTTCAGCGTTGGGGATCACGACCGGCGTGCCGCCGTCCATGACCGCGACGCAGCTGTTCGTTGTTCCGAGGTCGATGCCGACGATGCGCCCCATCTACGATCCCTCTCTCGCGTGCTCGTGGCCAGTTGCGTCGCGCGTCTCGTTCAGCCCTTGGACGGGTCGAACTCGAGCTGCTCCTCTTCGTTCTTCTTCTCTGCCACCGGGGCAGGCGCCGCCGGTCCGGTCGACACGACCACCATCGCCGCGCGCAGCAACCGGTCGCCCAGCATGTAGCCCGCGAGGTGCTCGGCGGACACGACGCCCGCGGGGTGCTCGCTCGGCTGCTGCGAAATCGCCTCGTGCACCTGCGGGTCGAACACTTGTCCGACCGAGCGCAGCCGCTTTCCGCCCACCCGTCCGAGCGTGTCTTCGAACAGCTTGAGCACCATCTCGATGCCCTTGGCCACCGCGGCGACGTCCGCCGACTGGCCGACGAACTGTGACGCACGATCGAGGTTGTCGAACACCGGAAGCAGCTCGCGCAGCAGATCCTCTCGCGCCTTCTTCGCGACCTCGTCGCGCTCGCGAATCGAGCGCTTGCGATAGTTATCGAGGTCCGCCAGCGCTCGAAGCGCCGCGTCCTTGTAGCGATCGCGCTCGGCGGTCAGCGCCGCGATGGGATCTGCCGTCTCGACCTTCGACTCGCTCGTTCCCTGTTCGACCTTGGTCTCGTTGTTCTCTTCGGTCATCGTTGCAACGGCCGGAGGCTACCATAGCGACCCCGTCGCCTTCGCCGGTAATCTGCCTGCCACAACCGCGCGACGCCCACCTTCGAGCACACCCGTTTCAGCGCGCTTCGGCCTCGGGCGCGAAGCAGTCCGAACGCACCGGACACCGATCGCACTTGGGCGACCGCGCGACGCAGAGATACCGGCCGAACAGCACCAGACGCAGGTGGTCCTTCGCCCAGCGCTCGCGGGGCGTGAGCGCCATCAGGTCCTTCTCGACCCCGCGCACGGTCTTGGCTCGAGTGAGGCCGAGCCTGCGCGCCACGCGCTCGACGTGCGTGTCGACCGCGATGCCCTCGGCGATCCCGAACGCCTCGCCGAGCACGACGTTGGCGGTCTTTCGCGCGACGCCCTGCAGCTTCACCATCTCTTTGAGCGTGCGCGGAACCTCGCCGTGATGGTTCTTCACGAGCAGCTTCGCCGTCTGTCGAATCGCCCGCGCTTTGGCCCGAAAAAACCCGATGGGACGCAAGATCTCGCGCAGCTCGAACAGGTTGGCCTTCGAGAGCGCGGCCGCGTCGGGATACTTCTCGAAGAGCGTCGGCGTGATGGTGTTCACCCGCTTGTCCGTGGTCTGCGCGGACAAGATCACGGCGATGAGCAGTTGAAATGGTGTGCTGTAATCGAGCTCGCACTTGGGCGACGGATAGAGCACCTCGAGCGCCTCGGCCACGCGCTGCGCACGGGCGCGCCGCGCCGCCTCGCTGAACGAAGCGGCGGCGGTCGGCTTCTTGGTCCCCTCCTTGGTCGAGCGTCGCTCAGTCATTCGCCGCTGCGTCTGCGGTCGCGGACGGCGCGCCGCCACCGGCACCGCCATCGGTGTCGCTGGCGCTCGCGCCTTCAGCGGGCGCGCCCGCCTCTTGGTTGACGTGGCATCGACGCTCGAAGTCCGCGTACGACTCGCTCTCGCGCGGAAGGTCGCAGTCCTGGTTGTCCGCTGCAGGAGCCGCGCTCGCGCCGGCGCCCGCGTCCTCGGTCGAGCCTCCACCGCCGCCTTCACCGCAGCGACGCTGGAAGTCCTCGAAGCTCTCGTCCTCGCGAGGCACATCGCAGTCGCCGCCCGGAACGAGCGCCGGCCCGCCCGCGTCCGCGCTCTGCGTCGCGGTGTTGGTTTGCGTCTGCGTTTGCGCGGTGTTCTGCGCTTGCGTCTGCGTCTGCGAGGCGCTCTGCCCAGGCACCATCATGAGCGTGAGGCTCGGGATGTACGTCGTCGCGAGCAGCGCCACGACGAAGATGCCGATGAACGGGAGCACCATGCGGTACAGGTCGGGCACCGGCTTGTTGAAGCGGAAGCCCGCGATGAAGAGATTCAACCCCATGGGCGGCATCAGGTAGCCGATCTCGAGGTTGAGCAAGAACACGATCCCGAGGTGGTACGGGTTGATGTCGAAGTGCAGCGCGATGCCGGCGATCAACGGCACGATCACGACGATCGCGCTGAAGATGTCCATGAGCATTCCGACCACGAGCAAGAAGAAGTTCAGCGCGACCAAGAACGAGATCGGAGAGTTGATGATCCCGCCCGAGGGCAAGTGCTGATGCGCCAGTGAGTTGACCGCTTCGCGGCACGTCCCGATCGAGTCGGGGTGCGCGGCCATGTACGCCTGCGCTTGCGGTCCGCACGTGAGCGACTCGAACAGCTTGTCCGCCACCTGAGCATCGATGAAGAACGCCGTGAGCACCGTCGCGGCGCAGAGCTTCACGAAGATGGCTCCGACGAGCACCATCGACTCGGGGATGATCCTCGGAAGGTCCTTGGTGATCGAGAGGTCCTTGTAGATGAAGACCTCGATGATCAGCACATAGAACGCGGTGAACGCCGCGGCTTGCGAGGGGTTGAAGATTCCCTTCGCCAGACCGATGAGCAAGAAGAACGGAAGCAACAGCTCCCACTTCGCCTCCCACAGCGCGGAGCCCGCTTCTTTCGCGTCGAACTTCGAGCGCGGCGCCTTGGAGACGACGCCCATCACCACGGCGTACACGATCAACAGACCGAGCAAGAGCACGCCCGGCACGAGACCCGCGAGCATGAACTTCTGCAGCTCGAGGCGCTCTTTGCCGGGAGGCGCTTCTTGGAGACCCGCGACGATGCCGTACACGATCAGCGGCAAGCACGGGGGAAACGTGATTCCCAACGCGCCGCCGGTCGTCACCAAACCCAGCGAGAACTTCTCTGGGTACTTGTCACGGATGAGCGCGGGGTAGAGCAGCCCGCCGATCGCGACGATGGTGATGCCCGACGCGCCCGAAAAAATCGTGAAGAACGCGCTCGCGAGCAAGCACACGACGGCGAGCCCTCCGGGCACCGCGCCGAGCAGCGCGCGCGCCACGCGCACCAGGCGCTGCGGCGTCTTCGACTCGCTCATCAGGTAGCCCGCGAGCGTGAAGACCGGGATCGTGGGCAGCACGCTCATGCGCGCGAAGTGCGGGCCGAGCGCGTCTTCCATCGCGCTCGCCAGCTGCTGCGGCTGCACGCTGGTCGTGCCGTGCAGCCAGAGAAAGATCGCCATTCCGCCGAGAAACGTGAACAGCGGCGCGCCGAGCAGCGCCATGCCGAAGAAGAACGCGACGCCCGCGCCGATGGGCACCTTCGGGATCGCCGCGCCGCCCATCCTCGCGAGCACGAGCACCACCGCGACGCCCACGAGCGCCATCCCGAGGTGCTTGGCCTCCCACTTCACTTCGGGGTCGGCCTCTCGCGGCATCGTCGGGCCATAGTGCCCCTGCTGCTTCTTTCGGAGCATCAGCGGCACGAGCAGCGTCGGCGTCGCGAGCAGCACGCTAACGAGCAGCGACTTGAACACCACGCTGCCGATCGTCGGCAGGATCATCGCGAAGAGCGTGATGATCGCGACGACGATCTCCGTCGAGGTCGCGTAGGACACCGGCGGGCCGAGCTTGGCGTGCAGCTCAGCGTCGTCCTTGGACTCGTCGGTCTGCTCGCTCTCGGCGGGCTTCGCCGCGGGAGGATCGTTGCGAAAGCCCGCGACGAACTCGTGAAAACCGTGCAGGAGCAATCGCAGCGCGATCAGCAAAAACCCTGCTGGAATGACGAACTGAAACTCGAAGCTCCGGTCGATCGTGCTCGCGTCGAGCCCCGACTGGATCGCGCTCTGCGCTTGCTGCGTGGCGGTGTGCGAGGCCTCCATGAGCGCGCCGAAGATCCCCTTGGCGAGCGCGAAGGCGATCACCGCACCGAGGGTGTTTGCGACCGCGGCCATGAAGTGGCGACCGCGCTCGGGCAGCAGTCGGCCGAGCACGTCGATCGCCAGGTGCCGACGTCCTCGCGTCGCGAAGCTCGCGCCGAGAAACGCGGCCCACAGCGTTCCGTGCATGAGAAAATCGCTGGCGTATCTCGAGAAGCTCGCCGTCTTCTGACTAAACGAGTCCACGAGCGCCTGCGACGCCCACTTCGTGAGCGCCATGACGATCAAGCCCTTGGCGGACTCGCCGACGGCCATCGCGACCATCGATACGACGACGACCAACGAGAGCGCGCTTTCTGCGAGCAGAACGCCTCGATCGATGGTGTCGATTGGTTTGAGAAATGGAGCGGGTTTCGCGGAAGGGGCTGCGCCTGCCATCGTGCCGGCGAGCGTAGCAAGACACCGCTAATCAACCGCCAGAGAAAACCCGCCCCTTCGATAATTCGCGCGCTGTAATGCGCCCGCGGCTCTCTTCGTCGCCGCTCGATCAGCGAAAGCCGCTGACGCGCGCGATGAACGCGGCGTCTGCGATCTGCCCGGTGAGCGCCGAGCGCGTCGCGGTGAACGCCCGCTCCCACTCCGCGCGCTGCGCTGCGTCCACAGGGACGACGGTGATGTTGCGGCCCGAGAGAGAGCTCAGCGCCGCGGTCTCAGCGCGGCGGAGCGAGCCGCGCGCGAGCTGGTGAAAGTTCGCGCCCGTTCGACGAAAGAGCTCTTGTTGCTGCGGCGTGAGCGAATTGAACTTCGCGCGCCCGATGACCGTCGCGCCGATCGTCGTGTAGAGCGGCATGTCGGTCATGTGCGTCATGCGCGCGGACCACTGCAGCTGCGTCGCGACGGGGGCGCTGGTGATCACCGTGTTGATGCGGTTGGTCTGGATCGCCGAGAGCACCTCGGGGACCTGCAAACGCACTGGGTTTGCGCTGATGGTGCGGTAGAACGCCGGCATCGCCTGGTCGTCGGACCAGACCCACGGGCGCTGCGCGGCGAGCTCGCGCGGCGAGCGCACGGGCGCTTGCGAGAAGACCCTCGCCTGCCCGACGTCGGCCCAGCCCATGAGCTCGAACCCTGCGTTGTTGAACGCGGTGTTGAGCTCGGTGTGCAGCGCCGAGCGCGCGGCGTCGAGCGGTCCGTACGCGCGAAACATCCCCGGCATCTGAAAGACCAGCGCCGGTCGGTGAATCTGCGCGAGGCCGACGGCGGTGACCGCGGCGCCGTCCAAGCGTCCGTTGCGGATCTTGCGGATGACCTCGGCCTCGTCGCCCTGCACTCCTCCGGGGAAGAACTGCATGCGCATCGGCTGATTGATCTTCGCGGACTCGCGGCGGAGCTCTCGGTTCCACGCGTCGAACACATTCATCCAGGTCGAGCCCGCAGGCGCGAGCGTCGCGACCGAGATGACCACCGCCGGAGGCGCGGCCGGCGCGGTCTGCGCTTGCACGCTCAGCGAAGCGCCGACGCCGACGAACGCTGAGACCGCGGCGAGCGCCACGAGGGTTGCTCTCTTGTTTGCCATCTTCACGCTCCTCTTTGCTCCCAATGATCGAAGGATCGCCGCGTTGGACGCAGGCGCAGCGCACGCGATTCGCGCGCTGAGTTGCAATTCGCCGCGAGCCCTTCGGGCGCGGTTCAGTTCGAAGGCGGGCTGGCCTCGGACGTCGTCGCCTCGTTGCCGCCGCTGTTGGCCGAAGGCTCTTCGGGCAAGAACAGATCGTCGATCTGCGCGAGGTAGCGGCGCGCGCGGCGCTTGGCCAGGAGGTTTTGCAGACGGTTGTCTTCGCTCACGTCTCCGGCGTCGAGCGCAGCCTGCAGCTGCTCTTGAAACAGCCGACGGTTCTGCAGCGGAACGAGCACGTTGCGCGCGTAGATCACTCGGTACATCAGGTTGGTGCCGCGCGTCGTTTGGATGAGCCACTCGAACTCGCGTTGCGCGAGGTCGGGCCGTCCGCCGAGGGCCGCGGGCGTCGCGGCCTGAAGTCCCGCGAGCAGCGCGTGCGGCGCGTAGTCGTTGTACTCGTGATCGAGGTCCTTGGCGCGCTCGCCGAGGGCGAGGACGTACGGAAGGTCCGCGATCGCGTCGGGGTCGTCCTTGTTCAAGTTGATGAAGTTGGCCCACGCGTACGCGGTCCAGAAGAGCTGACCGCCCTGCTCGCGGCGCTCGAAGTTGCGCAGGTAGTTGCGCCACGAATCCACGGTGCGGCGGTGGCCGTTGACGCCCCCGTCATCGGGCTCCCAAATCGACATGATCTCGAAGCCGATGGTCCGCGCGCGCAAGAACGACGCCGAAGCGCGAGCGCGATAGTGGTCAGCGCGCTCGACGTCGTCCGCCTGCTGCGCCTGCTCCATGTGATCGACGAGGAATCCGAATCCGAGTGAGCAGTACGACTTCGCCAGGCTCAGGCGAAGCGTCGTGTTCTCGGGGATGGTGATCATCAGCGCCTCGAGGGTGCCGATCGATCCGGGAATGGCCGCTTCGACGAGCTCGGGATCGGCCGATCGCTGGAGCGCGACCGCCCCTCGACCCACGATGCCTGCCGTCGATCCGGCCGCGATTTGAGAGAGACAACCGCTCTGGATAGCCACGAGGGCCAGCATCGCCAGAGCCCCCTTCACGCTTGGACGCCGCATGACGAAGCGGGTACCCGAGCGCGCCGTCACGTGTCAACGGCCTGTCGAAATCCATGCGATGATCTTCGTCGTTTGAGCGTGAGTCCCCCAGACGACCGTGTCGGTGAGCGCCGACAATCGAGACGACGCGCCCGCGCAACAACGAGGCTTTTCGGTGATCGATCGCGAGTGAGCGCGTGCGTGCTAGCGGTCGCCGTCCTGGGCGCGTCATCGAAGAGCTGGGGGTTTTGCCGCACTACGACGTCGGGCAGGCAGCCCGCGTTTGATCAGTGCGCGACCGAAGGACTCGCGTTGCGTTGGAGCGGCTCTTGTGCAGCGCTGTCCCTCGACCCGACGACGCTGCCCGGCGGCTGGACACGAATTCAACTCGACGCCGAGCTTCAGCGCGGGATCGACCGGTGGAACGTCGTTCAGTGCGCCGGGTCGCCCGACGCGGACGCTGCGACGGACGCTGCGACGGACGCGCTTTCGCCGCGATTTTCGCTGGTGCGCGCGATCGACTGCGCCGACGGCGCGCGCTTCGTCCGCGGGCAGCGGCACAGCAACACGATCTCGTTTCGCGCGGAGTGGGCGGACAGCGAGAGCTTTCCGCCGGGTGTGATCGCGGCGACCCTGGTCTCGTACGACGTGAACACGGGCGAGATCCTCGACGCGGACATCGCCTTCAACCTCGCCTCGGCGCGCAACCCCGAGGGGTTTGTGTTCGTCGCAGAGCCGTCCAGCGACCCCGCAGCGCGCGACTTCGCCGCTGTGTACACGCACGAGCTCGGGCACGTCCTCGGCCTCGCCCACTCGAACGACCACAGCGCGCTCATGTTCGCAAACTACGACCGGGTCTCCCCGCGCCGCGAGCTGCGCGACGACGATCGAGCCGGGGCGTGCGCTGCCTATCCCGCCGGCTCGGGCTCGGCCCTGTGCGAGCCGCTGCGCGACCATCGCTGTGAGCCCGGCTGTCACTGCTCGACCATCGGCGCGAGCGCCGCGCGCCCGAGTCTCTCTCCGTGGAGCACCGTCGCGCTGCTCGTCGCGACGGTCAGCGCGAGGCGATTCGAACGATCTCTCCGGCGGCGAGGACGCGAATCGTAGCGTCGCGATCGTCTAGCAAATCCGCAAGCGGATCGACTTCGCCCGAGCCGCCTGCCAGGTGCGACCACGCAAGCACCGCCAGCCGGCGCACCGAGGCTGACTGCGAGCCGAGCGCCCTTCGCACGGGCGCCGCTGCCGCTGCGTCGTCGAGCTCAGAGAGCACCAACAGGGCGCGGATCGCCAGCATCGCGTCGGGCGACGAAGCCAACGGCCGCAGCGAGCTCACAGACTCAGCGCGACGACGGCCCGCGCGGCCGAGCGCTCCGGCGACGCGCAGCCGAACCTCGACGTCTCCGTCTTCGAGAAACGGCAAGAGCCTCGACTCGAACCGCTCTCCCAACCCCGAGGCTGCGACGGCGGCCTGCGCGCGAAGGCCGGGGTCTGCGCCGGCGAGCGCGTCCAGAATGTAGTTCGTGGCGGCTTCGTCTCCGCGCGCCGAGAGCGCCCGCGCGAGCTCGATCGAGAGCGCGTTGGGAGGCTCGCGCAGCATCGGTCCGAGCACCTCGCGCGCGCGGTCTTTGTTCGCGCTCACCAGCGCTGAGATCGCCATGAGCCGAACGAACGTCGTTCGGTCCTCTCGCGCAGGCAGGATCGCGTCGAACGCCGTGGCGCCGATCGCTCCGAGCGCGCCGACGCACGCCGAACGCACGGTGTCTTCGGGGTCTTCTCGCACGCACTGCGCGAGGCGCTCGAGCACCGCGGGCTCACCTCGTCGACGACCGAGCCGCTGCGCCGCCGCTCGGCGCAGCTCGACGTTGCGCGACTCGAGCGCGCCGATGAGCGCGAGGACGTTGTTGCGCCCCTCGTCCGCAGAGAGCCCTGCGATTCGGCGCTCGGGATCGAGGCTTCGCGCCGCTTCGAGCAGGCGCGCTGGCGGCTCTCCGTCGCGCCCGTCGAGCTCGTAGAGCGTGGCAGCGGCGCGATCACCGACGATGCCGGGCCGCTCTGCGAGCGCGACGAGCGTGTCGTGCCCGCGCGATCCGAGCGAGCGCAGCGTCGAGAACACCGCGTTGCGCGTGCGAACATCGTCGGAGCTCGCCTCGCGCTCGAGCACGGCGAGCGCGACGTTCGCGAGCAGGTCGGGGTTGCTGCTTCCTCGCTCTCGGGCGCGCTCGCGATACCCGCGGATCGCGCCGCGCGTGTCGCCGCGCTGCACTTGCTGACGGAGGGGCGCTGCGCTGCCCGCGCACGCGACGAGCGCGAGGCTCAACGCTGTGATGATCCTGCCGCGACTCACGGTGTCGACGAACTATAGACCGCTTCGGCGAACAACTGGCGCGACATGGCTGCAGCGAACGGACGTCGCGGCGAGCGCTGGTTCGAGCGCGCGCGTCGCTCGCTCACGATCGCTTCGGCGGCTTCGGAAGGCGTCGCGCGGGGCTCGTCCAATACACCGCTGCAGCGAGCGCGAGCAGCGCGAGGCACACGCACGCTGCGGTGGCTGGGGCGAGGACGATCGCCGATGGAAGCGGCGCCATCGTCGAGAGCGAGCTCGTCATCGCGAGGACGCCCAACGCGATCGCGCACCCTTTGGCAGCCACGCGGCGCCAGCTCGTCGCGCGGGCGAAGCTCGCCTTCCACAGGACGAACGCGACGAACGCCAGCGGCGCGACCATCGCGGTCGCGACGATCGCGGCGAGCCATGGCTGCGGTCCGCGCGCGAGCGCCTCGACGGGGATCACCGCGCGCAACGCCGCGGTGAGCGCGGCGGTCGCGCTCGCGACGAGCAGCGTGACGTCGACCGCAGGGATCTTCACAGGAGCTATCGATGCGACAGAGCGGACAGCGACCAGCGCAGCGCGCGGTCAGTTGTCCGTGTCGTCGTCGTCGTCGTCGTCGTCCTGCTCTTGCTCGGAGCCAGCAGGCGCGGGGGTCGTGGGCTTCTTGAACGCGCCGGGCTTGGCCGCGATGAGCGCGGTCATCGCCTTGCCTTCCATCAACGGCATCTGCTCGACGACGATGAGCCCTTCGAGCGCCTTGATGATGTCGTCGACGACCTCGCGCCCCTTCTCAGGGTGGGTCACTTCGCGACCGCGGAAGCGCACGGTGATCTTGGCTTTGTTGCCCTCTTCCAAGAAGCGCTTGATGTGCTTGATCTTGGTGTCGAGGTCGTGCTCGTCCGTCTTCGGGCGAACCTTGACCTCTTTCAGCTCGACCGTCGTCTGACGCTTGCGCTGCTCGTTGGCCTTCTTCTTCTCTTCGTACTTGAACTTCCCGTAGTCCATCACCTTGCACACGGGAGGCTCGGCCTTGGGGTTGACCTCGACGAGGTCCAGGCCACGATCCTGCGCCATGCGCAGGGCTTCGGACGAAGACATGATCCCGAGCTGCGCGCCGCTGTCGTCGATGACGCGCACTTCGGGGACGCGGATGCGGTGGTTGACTCGAACCTGCGGAACGCGGTTGCGATTATCGATGGGGCCTCGGAACGCGATGGCGAACTCTCCTCACAGTTGGGGAGCGCGGCCGCGCTCCCACACGGGACAAACAGACAGACGGTGATTGGCCTCGTGCGCACCGGAGCACCGATGCCCGACGCGCGAGACGGGTCCGGAGTTTCTGGCCGAACGAGGCGCTGTGCAAGGGCCCAGCCGCGCGAAGCAACACGTTCTTCGGTGAATCCTCGAAAGGCGCGCCGACCGCGCCGGCCGCGCAACAACTGCAGCACCGTGGGCGCCGCTCTCGATCGCAGCAGCCGGCGCTCAGTCGTCGATCGCGACGCCGACGCGCGCGAGGTGATCCTGCGCGGCGACGAATCGACCGCGCCAACGCCCGGCGCGACCGGCGTCTCCGCTCGCCTCCGCCACCGCCGCCGCGAGCCGCAACAGCGCAGCGCGCTCGCACTCGTGGTTGACCGAGAGCACCTGCTCTCGCTCGAGGACCGTCTCCCACGCGGCGCACGCCTCTTCGAGGCTCTCGATCGCGAGCGAGGCGTGCCCGAGTCGCGCGTCGATCAGCGCGAGGCGCGCGCTCGATCGCGCGAGGTCGAGGGCGTCCACTGGCGCGGGCGGATCACTGGCGTTTCCGAGCTGCGTCGGCTTGCGCAAAAACGACTCTGCGAGCGAATAGTGGGCGAGCGCGATGAAGATCTCCGCGGCCAGCACTTGTCCGCGGTGAACGCGCCTGCCGTGATCGCCCGCGGCGCGAGCGCGACGAAGCGCGTCGATGAGCAATCGCCCAGCGCGACGAAGGTCCTCACCGAACCAGAGCATCGCCGCGGCCCATCGGTATTCGGCCTCGCGAAGATCGGGGCCGTGCGTCGAGGACTCGCGCTCGTATTGGGTGACAGCGCGCTCGAGCAGCTCCATGGCGAGCTCGCGTTGGCCGTCGAGCACGGCGCGCGAGGCCAGCTCGGTCAAGTCGAGCTTTCCGTGGACCGAGCCGTTGTTGGGGTCGTTGGCCGCGCCCCAATCCTCGAACGGAAAAAACGACCGCAAATACGCCCGCCGCGCGCCGAGCTGCGCCTCGCTCAGCCCGACGAGCGGCAGGTGCAGCTCGACCTCCCCCGTCCGAGACCAATACAGCGCGGGGACATTGAACAGCCGCTCTCGAAACGCCGCCGGAGGGACGAACAACAGCGAGCCGCGCGCGCGCTCGAGCACTGCGGCGCGCCGCGCCCCGAATTCGACGAGCGGCCCGAGCATCGCAGCGGCGTCGAGCCGGCTCACGGTCACGAAATCGAGCACGTAGATCCGATCGCCGAGGTAGCCCGCTTCGCGCTCGAACGAGGCGAGACACTCGCGAATCGAATCCGCCCATCGGTCGCTGCGCTGACCGCGATCGGGGCCGTCGAAGGTCCAGCGGACGACGTCGATCGACAAATCGCGCTCGAGTCGCGCGCAGAGGGACTGGACCGCGCGACGCGTGTTGAGGCGCACGTCCCACAGCTGCGCCGAGCGAGCCTCGCGCAACCCTCGCAGCAATCGCTGGTACTGCGACTCGTCCGTGAATGCGCCGGGCGCTGCGGTGTCCATCAGCGCCTGTCCAAATGCGAGAGGCGCGCCGACGACGCTTGGATCGACGCGCGGGGCGACATCGCCGTGGGACGATACCGCGAGTCGTGACTCACCGCTCGCTCACGAGAGCGGGTACGCCGACTCTTTGAGCAGCCGCTCGATCACCGTGTCGAGCGCGATCGAGCCGAGCTCACCTTCGGTGCGCGACCGCAGGGCGAGCGCGCGGGCCTCGACCTCTTTGTCGCCGATCACGCCGAGGTACGGAATCCGAAGATTGCGGGCGTTTCGGATTTTTCCGCCGAGCTTTTCGTTGGAGTCGTCGACGACGACGCGCAGGCCCTTCGCCTCGAGCTCGGCCCGCACCTGGTGCGCGAAATCATTGTGACGATCGGCCACCGTGAGCAGCGCGAGCTGCTCGGGCGCGAGCCACACAGGAAACGCTCCCGCGACGTGCTCGATGTACACGCCCAAGAATCGCTCGATCGATCCCAAGATCGCTCGGTGCAGCATGACCGGGCGGTGCGCGGTGTTGTCCGCGCCGATGTACTCGAGCTCGAAGCGCTCGGGCAGGTTGTAATCGACCTGAATCGTCCCGAGCTGCCACGGCCTGCCGATCGCGTCCGTGATGTGAAACTCCAGCTTGGGCCCGTAGAAAGCGCCCTCGCCTTCGGAGATCACGTACGGGAGATTTCTCGCTTCGAGTCCCTTGGCGAGCGCCGCTTCGGCCTGGTCCCACATCGCGTCCGTGCCGAGGCGCTTCTCGGGGCGCGTCGCGAGGCGGATCTCGATCTTGTCGAACGCGAGCGCGCGGTACACGTCGTAGAAGAAGTCCATGAACTTCGCGATCTCGTCCTGCATCTGCTCGGGCGTGCAGAAGATGTGACCGTCGTCCTGCGAGAACGTGCGCACGCGCGTGAGCCCGTGGGTCACGCCCGAGCGCTCGTAGCGGTGCAGGCGCCCGAAGTCCGCGATGCGCAGCGGCAGCTCTCGGTACGACCGGCGCTGGGCGCCGAACATCACGCAGTGGCTCGGGCAGTTCATCGCCTTGCAGCCGCACACGTAATCAAGATGCGCGCCCTGGAGCTTCTCCTTCGCCTTGTCGTTGGCGGAGACGAAGACCTCGGCCATGGGCGTTCCGCGAGCAGAGCGGCCCTCGGGGACCTCTTCGAGCGCGTCGGCGCCGAAGGCCATGAACATGTTCTCGCGGTAGTTGGCCCAGTGCCCCGAGCGCTCCCACAGGGCTTTGTCGAAGATCTGCGGGGTGATCACCTCGCGATAGCCTCGACGCGCGTACTGCTTGCGCACGAAATCAATCAGCGTGTTGTAGACGAACGCGCCGCGCGGCAAGAAGAACGGCGAGGCCGGCGCCAGGTCGCTCATCATGAACAGGTCGAGCTCTTTGCCGAGCTTTCGGTGGTCGCGCGCCTTGGCCTCTTCGAGCTGCTTGAGGTACGCGTCGAGCGCCTTCTTGCTCGGAAACGCCGTCCCGTAGATGCGCTGCAGCATCGGGTTGGACTCTTGTCCGCGCCAGTACGCCCCCGCCACGCTCGTGAGCTTCACGCCCTGCAGAAAGCGCGTGTTGGGCACGTGCGGCCCACGGCACACGTCCACCCAATCGCCGTGGCGATACAGTGAGATGTCCTCGCCCTCGGGGATCGCGTCGATGATCTCGAGCTTGAACGTCTCACCCATGCTCGCGAACATGGCCTTGGCCTGCTCGCGAGAGATCACCTCGCGACGAAAGTCGTGCGAGCCCGCGATGATCTCGCCCATCTTCACTTCGATCTGCGCGAGGTCAGCGTCGGTGAACGGCTTGTGATCGGGCCGCGAAAAGTCGTAGAAGAAGCCGTTGTCGATCGCGGGGCCGATCGTCACCTGCGTCCCAGGAAACAGCTTCTGAACGGCGTCGGCCATCACGTGCGCCGTCGAGTGGCGAATGATCTCGAGCGCCTTCGGGTTGTCTTGCCGAAGCACGTCCATCTTCGCCGGAGGATCGATGGGCGTGTGCAGATCCACGATCTTTCCGTCGACGATGACGGCGACGACGTCCTTGTCGAGCTGCCCGCGCTGCGCGAGGAGCTCCTTGGGGGCGATACGCATTGAAACAGTCCGTCCTTCCGAAAGCGACGAGCCCCATCACGAACGGGGCGGTCGCTGGTTGTTGGCCCGGAGAAGTCGAGCTTCCCGTGTCAGCCGCGGAGCGGGCGCTGCGCACATGCAGCGGCGACCCGCGAGCCCCCAAGCGGGTAGTGTGAACGTCTCGCGCTGTCAACGGCGCAGTCGCGTTCAGAAGCGCAGCGGCGCGACGCCCCGCACCGCGCTCAACGGCGGGCTCGGCGGGAGCTGCGCCGCGCCGCCATTGATCGGCAGCGGCGTCGGCGCGCAGTCCGCGAAGCCTGTGCCCGTGAGGCAGAGGCCGAGATTTCCGCGAAAATCATTGTCGAACGCCAAGAACGCGTCGCGCCTCTGCCACCCAGCGACGTAGCGGGTGATTCCCCCGGTGAGGGCGGAGAGCGCCGCCGGGATGAGAAAGCCCAAGCCGACGGTGATCGTGGTGTCGACGTTCCATCGAAGGGAGCTCGGGCCAAGAACGATCAACGCCGCGCCCGCGCCCGCGAGCAGCACGCCGCCCACGGTCGTCCAGGTGCTGACGCTCTCGAGCGTCTGCGCCGTCTCCGTGTGCCGCCACGACTGCGAGTTCGGCCCCACCAACGGCAGCAAATCTTCCGAGTAGTAGACGTTGGTTCCGTTCGCCAACATCGTCTGCGTCGCCATCGACGAGCCCCCGTTGTTGCCCACGGTCACGACGGTCATCGTCTGCATCGGACGAAGCGCGTTGTACTGCGCCAGCCTCGCCTGCGTCGGCGCCGTGCGTGGCAGCGCAGCGGGCAACGAGACGTGCGGAGCGCACGCGGACAGCGACAGCGCACACACCAACAACGCGCTGACACAGGAACGAACTCTCTTCAGCCCCACCATCGAATAATCCACGTAAATTGCCTCGAAGCCCCCTCGAACGGCCCTCCCATTCGAGGCTCGTCGCTGCAGGGCACGTCCCCCAACAGCGCACTCTCGCGACGACCGGGTTGATGGTGATTCCATCAACTCATCCCGCGCCAGTTGTTCGAAAGGGTCTAACTCACCTTCTTCGCGCCGTCACCGAGGATTCGTCTCGGCAACAACAACAATCGTGACGCGCGCGCCAACGCTCGCGCTCATCGAGCGCGCTGCAGCAGGTAGTAGAAGTGATCGCCGATTCCCTTGTCGGCGTTGATTCCTCCGATGCCCAAACAGAGCTCGTCGCTGAGCGGCTTCACCTCGTCGTAGAGGTAGCGACGCGCGAACGGCAGCGGGTCCTTGTCGTATCGGAGCTGAACGCATTCGGTGGGCCTCCAACGCGACGCTCCTTCGATCGGGCTGAAATACCCGCCCTGAAGAAACTTCGCGCCGACCCACCACTTGGTCGAGTCGAAGTCGATGCCCCACGGGAGCAGTTCGAAACCGACGACCTCCAAGAAGACGAAGCCTGCGTTGCGCAGCAATCGCGCAGGCGGAAGCCATCGAAGCACCCTTCCTTTGAACATTCCGCGCGGCAAAGGACGGAGGGGGGATTGGATGTACAGAGCGTCCAAGTCGCTCACGGCCATGCGCTGAATCTCGTCGGGTCCCACGGCGCGAAGGGCACCATGAAACCTTCATGTGAGCCCGAGAAAAAAGCGGCGACCGAAGGAGATCGAGCTTCTCCTGGACTTCTACAGAACGTTGAACGGAACGCTGACGCACCCTCATCCAAGGGAGTTGCGAAAGACGAGACGCTCTGCGCTCTGGCTGGGGTCCGCAGCCATGTCGGTTGCAGTTGCCGGCGACAGTTTGCGCCGCCCTCTCGGGCCGCCGGCCTGGTTTCGTGCGCTTCACCGTCGGCCCGTGAAGCCGACGTACACTCGCTGAGCGTCGCCTCACGCGACGCGGAGGCGAGCATGGTCGACGACGAATCTCCCAATCCGGATCCCGACGATCGCGAAGAGTCCGAGGATCGCGCGGTGATTCTCGCGCGCCGGCGCATGCTCATCGCCTCCGCGATGACCGGGCTCGCCGTCGCCGCGGAGGGCTGCGACTGGCTCGCGTCCAAGCTCGGACGCAACCCCAACGGTCCGTCCGGGCCCGAGCCGTGCCTCAACGTCGCCGTGCGTCCTACGGTCTGTTTGCAGGTCGTCGCGCCGATCGAGGACGCGGCGGTCGTCCCTGTCGCGTGCTTGTCCACGGTCGTGACGCCGCAGCCTTGCCTGTCTGAGCGCCCGACGCCCCAGCCGCACGCGTGCCTGCGCGTTCGGCAAACGACAAACGAGTAGCGCTCGACGCGTGCGGTACAGTGACGGCTCACTCCGATGCTTCCGGTCCGCTCGCGCAATCGCCTCGCGCTCACCCTCGCGCTCGCGCTCACCCCTTCGATCGCTGCCGCGCAGCTCGATCCGAGAGCGACCGCCGCTCGACGCGCGTTGATCGAGGACGCGCAGCGCGCCCGTCGCGCCGGCGATCACACCCAAGCGTTGACGCTCGCCACGCGCGCGTTCGAGATTCAAGCGAGCCCCACGCTCCGCCGCTTTCTCGCAGAAGAGCTGCTGCAGAACCGACGATTCGCGGACGCCGCAGGGATGGCCGAGCTGTGCGAGAGCGACATGCGCGCGCAGACCGCGAGCCGTGACCGCGCAGAGCACATCGCCGCGTGTCAGTCCGTGCGTCGCGAGGCATCGACGCACACCGCGCGGCTGCTGTTGCGGTTCGAGCCGCCCCTTCCGCCGGACGCGACGGTGACGGTGAACGACGGCGCCGTGGCGCCTGCGCTGTGGGGAGTCCCGGCGCTCGTCGACGAGGGCTCGGCGGTGATCGAAGTGAGACACCCACGTTTTCAAGTGGTCCAGCGGCAGGTCACCATCGGCGCAGGCACGACGGTCGAAGTCGCCATCACGCTCGAGCCCGTCGCCGCGCAGACGGTCAGCACTCCGACACCACGCGAGACCGAACCCGCTCGGCGCCCGCCCCTCGACCGGCAAACGCCCGATCCACGCCCGATCGATCCACCGAGGGCGCGAGCGCCGCAGGTGCTCACATCCATGTCGCCGCTGTTGCCGACAGGAGCCGCGCTCGGCGGGCTCGGGATCGCGACGAGCGTTGCGCTGTACGTGGCCGCGGCGAGCGTCGCGGGAGAGTTCGATCGAGCGTGCTTCGCGAACGGCGTCGCGATGCCCGGCGACATTTGTGGGGCTCGTTTTCAAAGAGACCAGGACACGATCGACGCGCTGCAGTGGGGCTCGGTCGCCGGCATCGGACTCGCCGCGGTCGGCGCCACGCTCGCGATCGTGGGCGCGCTCTCTCCTTCGCGCCGCGTGGTCGTCGCGACGACGCAACCACCCGTGGTCGTCGCGACGACGCAACCACCCGTGGTCGTCGCCGCGACCGCACGGCAGCTCGTGATCGGAGGTGCGTTTTGAGCCCTCTTCGCGCTCGAGTCGCCCTGCTCTGCGCGCTCAGCCTCTCGGCGTGCATTCGGCTACGCAACCCCAACGCTGACGCGTCGAGCAGCGATGGAGCGATCGTCGACACATCGAGCAGCGACGGTGCTGTTTTGCTCGACGCGAGCGACGCGATGGCAGCGATGGACACCGGGGTCGCGACGGACTCGGGCGTCACGACGGACACTGGAATCGAGCTCGACACGGGCAGCCTCTCGGACAGCGGCGGCATCGTGGACAGTGACGTGATCGTCGACACCGGCGTTCGATGCCCGGATGGGTGCGGACCCGCCGCGGCGCTCCGAAACTGCGGCGGACCGTGCATGACGGACATCAACGAAGACCCGAACCACTGCGGGGCCTGCGGGGCGCGCTGCGCGGCGGGCGAATACTGCCTGCACGGAATGTGTTCTGCGCACGAGTGGATCACCACCTCGGAGTTCTCGACGTGCGCGGCGATCAGCGGCAGGGCGTACTGCTGGGGACAAAACCTCTCACAGAGCGTCGCTGCGGGAAGCTCGAACGTCGCTAGCCCCTCTGCCGTCACGATGGCCGCGTCGATGGATCGCACCTTCATCATCGCGCACGGCCGCGAAGCCACCGCGGCGATCGCAGCGCTCTCGAGCGAGCCGACCGACGTGGGCAACGCCTTCTATTGGGGCTCGCTCAACACGATCGACGGGATGACCAGCGCGACGACGGCGACGCCCGCGCGCCTCCCGAGCGTGCTCGAGCAGTTCGTCGAGGTGAGCGCGGCGCACTCGATCGCGCAGTTCTGCGCGCGCACGCGAGACCGTCGCGTGTACTGCTGGGGGCGCGACGACATGGGCGGGCTCGCGAGGCCGCCTGCGATCGCGATGGGCTCCGTCGCGAGACAGCCGCAAGAGGTCGCAGCGCTCAACGGCGCGGTCGAGCTCGCGATGGGCGACCGCTTCGGGTGCGCGAGGATGTGCGGAGGACGCGTCCTGTGCTGGGGCTCGAACGAAGATCACCAGCTCGGTCGCAGCACAGGTGCCGAGCTCTTCGACAGCAATCCTGCGCCGGTGCTGTTGGCCGGAGGCGCTCCGCTCGACGACGCGATCTCCATCGCCGCGGGCTTCCATCACGCGTGCGCCGTGCGCGCCAACGGGACCGTCGTTTGCTGGGGCGCGAACCAGTGCGGGCAGCTCGGCGACGGAAGCGCAGTCACGAGCGACTGCGTGTACAACGCGCTCGGCGATCAAGCGGTGGACAGCGTTGTTCCCAACACGGTGCGCGCCGTCGGCGGCGCCGGCATGCTCACCGGCGCGCTCTCGGTCAGCGCGGGGCAGAGCACGTCTTGCGCGATCGTCCGCAGCGCGAGCGCGGGCGTTTTGTACTGCTGGGGCGCGAATCACTATCAGCAGATTCGCTCGCTGCCCGAGCTCGGCAACTGGACCACCGCGCCGCTCGACGTTCGACTCGGCGCAGGAGAGTCCGTCGTTCAAGCGAGCGTGGGCTACGGACACGTGTGCGCGCGGCTCGCCTCCGGCGCCGTTCGTTGCTGGGGGCGAGGAAACTTCGGACAGCTCGGCGCGAGCGCAGGAGACGCAGGCGCGACGCCCTTCGTCTCGTCGCGCGATCGTTGACCGCGCGCGCCCCTCACACTCCGCTCGGCCCGCGCTCGTGCTCGATGCGCACCGACTGCCCGAGCGCAGGCGGTGCGAAGGACTCGAGTCGGCCGTTGTGCCATCGCAGCAGGCACGTGGCGCCGCCCTCGAACGCGGCGTCGAAGACGAACTCTGCGCGCTGCGGCCGACCGTCGCGCACCGCGAGCACGCGCACGGTCATCGCGCCGAGCCGCAGGACCTGCCCCGGCTCGAAGCGCTCGCGTGGGCTTCGAAACACGTCGGCGAAGACGAAGCCCGTGAGCGTCCCGCCCGAGGCCGGCGTGAGCGTGATCGCTCGATCGCCAGTTCGCTCGACGATCAGCGCGTCGGTATGCATCGAGAGCACGCGAAACGAGCCGCCGATCGAGCGGTTGACGTAGCTGAGCGCGGGGGCGGCGTACATCCCGAGCGTGGGATCGGCGCCTTCGATGAGCGCGTACGTGCTGCGCGCCGGGCACTGAAAGCGGCTCTCGCTCGCGATGCGGCGCTGCGCGAGGCTCGTGCTCACGATCATCAGCGAAAATCCCAGGCGAACGACGGACGCAAAGACAACGCGAACGACCAACGCTGCGACGAGCAACGCCCACGACGAGGCTCGATGCTCGGCTCGGCGAGAGAGCGCGCGATCGATCATCGCGGCGAGCGCGGCGGCGAAGCCGACGATCGCGATGGAGAGGAGGCGGCCACCCGGGATTCCGAAGAGCCCTGGAGCCGCGGCGAAGAGCGAGCCGATGAGCAGGGCCATCACCGCGCGATGGTCGCTCGCTGCGCGATCGGCGCGCGTTCGATGCAGCGCGACGAGCAGCGCGAGCAGCGACGAGAGCGAGACGATCGCGAGCGCGAGGCGCGCAGAAGGCGCGAGCAAGTAGAGCTCGGACGGGACCGCGTACAGCCCGTCGAGCACGAGGATACCCAGGCGAAGTGGGATCTCTCTCAGCGCGACGCCGAGCTCTTTGAACGGGTCGAGGTACATCGCGGAGCCGCCCGCGCCGTAGCCCAAGAGCACGTACGCCGCGAGGTACGCGTGCCCGATCACGAGCACAGGGGCGGTCGCAGAGAGGCGCTGCTTCCACGAGCCCCGCTCGTTGAGCGCCCACTCGAGCGCGAGCGCGAGCGGAACGAGGCCGAGCGTGATCTCGCCGAACCCGAGGCCGAGCAAAAACAGCAGCGCGATCCACGCGCGAGGGACAGGGTGGTCCTGCGTGCGCGCGCGCGCGTGGAGCAAGAGCGCGGCGAGCGCGGCGGCGGCTCCGCACATTCCGTTGCGCGCCGAAGGCCAGAGGGCGCCGTTGACGGCGTGCGGAGAGAGCGCGGCGATCCACGTCGCGATCAGCGCGGTTCGGCGCGTGAGCACCGTGCGAAACAACTGCGAGACGAGCCACAACACGAGCGCGAACCACACGACGCTGTGGATGTGCGCGAACCGCGGCCCCTCGCCGAACAGGCGCGCCTCCGCGGCGAACAGCAGCGAGCTGAGCGGGCGAAAGAACCGCAGGCGCAGCGAGGGCGAGCTCCACCAGGGCATAAAGCCGCCCTCGATCAAGCGCGTCGTGTGCTCGGGCGATCGCGTAAACTCGAAGAGGCGCAGCGGGCTCGCGTCGTACGTCGTGGCGCGGCCCTCGGCGATGAAGCGCATCGTCCAGTCATCGTTGTAGTGATCGGCCCACAGCGCGGGCAGGCAGAACAGCAACGAGACGATCACAGGCAACGCCCAGAGCAGCCGCTCGCGGCGCGCGTCGAGTGCAGTCGAGCTCATCGCGAGGACGGTAGGCCTTGTCGTCGCCGTCGACACCAGCGAAGTGCGCGATCACTCGACGGTCGAGCCGCGGGCGAACACGCTCGGCGCCACGCCCTCCCAGCGCTTGAACGCCCGGCGAAAATTCGCGAAGTCCGTGTACCCCAGGCGGTAGGCTACCTCTTGTAGCGAGAAGCGCTTGGAGTCGATGAGCTCGCGCGCGAGCTGGCTGCGCACCGCCTCGATGATCGCGCGAAAGCTCGTTCCCTCGGCGGCGAGCCGTCGGTGCAGCGTGCGCGGCGTGACGCCCAACATTCGCGCGCACAGCTCGAGCGACGGAACCCCGTTGTGATGCTCGATCACCGACCGACGCACGCGCCCCTCGAAGGTGTCCGTCGTCGCGATGCGCGCGAGCTCTCGCTCGCAAATGCGGACCGCCTCGCGAAACGCGAGCGGATCCGCCGCGCGCAACGGAGCCTCGAGGCCCTTGCGAGCGAGCGCGATGCCCGACCACGTTGAGCGATACCGCAGCTCGCACCCGAGCAGCTGCGTCGCGAACGGCGCGTACTCGGGCGCGTCGAACGCGAACGCGAAATAGCGCGCAGGGCACGCGCCCATGGAGATCGTGTCGAGGATGTCCTTGGTGGCCATGCTGACCGCTTCGAGGACGGGACGGATCGCCGCGCCGAGCGAAGGCTCTGCGACGACGCGCACGCGCACTTCGTCGCGGCGCTCGACGACGGTCACGTCCACCAGCGAGAAGCGCGTACGGGTGAAGGATGCGAACAGGTCGAGGGCCTGGCGGATCGACCCGCAGCTGAGCGCGGCGTAGCCGAGCGAGCCGTGCGTTTGCATCGGCAGCCGCTGCCCGACGAGCAGGCCGAGCGCGGGCTCGCCGGTGAGCTCCATCGCCTGGACGATCAACGCGCGAAAGACCGCCAGCTCGATCCCGTTCTCGAGCGCGTCGAGCTCGCTCGCGCGCAGACCCGCGCCGAGGAGCCAGCGGTCTACGTCCGCGCCCAACGCCGCGACCTGCGCCGCGATTTGCCGCAAATACACGGCAGGGACGAACAGCGCCGCGCTCCGTCTCGCTCGATGGGCCACCGGACGAGTGTCCACAAATGACCCCACCCTGTCCATAAGTGACCCCTCCCCTGTCGCTACGCTCGATGCACACGGAGCCGCCATGGACACAGCGAGCGCAAAGGACCGAACCGCGAAGATCAACGATCAGCTCGTCACGCTTCGACCGAGAGAGACGCTGCTCGACGCAGCGCTTCGGAGCGGCGTGGACTTTCCGAACAGCTGCCGCGTCGGCGGCTGCGGGAGCTGCAAGTGCAAGCTCACCGAGGGCGCGGTGAAAGAGCTCACCGAGACGGGCTACCTGCTCAGCGCCAAAGAGATCGAAGAGGGCTACATCCTCGCGTGCCAGAGCGTCGCCGAGAGCGACGTGCGCGTCGAGGTCGACCTCGCGCCGAGCGCCGCGAAGCGCTCGGTGCGCGGCCGCGTGATCGCGCAAGAGAAGGTCACGCACGACATCGCGCGCCTGTCGGTGAAGCTCGACGAGGCGCTGGCATTTCACGCCGGTCAGTACGCAGATCTGCGCTTCGACGCGCTGCCCGAAGCGCGACGGTCGTACTCGTTCGCGGCGCCGCCCAACGACGAGGGCGTGGTGGAGTTCTTCGTGCGCAAAGTGCCGGGAGGAGCGCTCTCGTCCTTCGTCAACGACCGTGACGTGCGAGGAGAGTCGCTCACGATCGAAGGGCCGAACGGAGACTTCTGGCTGCGCGACGGCGAAGAGCCGGTGCTCATGGTGGCCGGCGGGAGCGGGCTCGCGCCGATCCTCGCGATGCTCGAAGACGCCCACGCCAAGGGCGCCTCGCGTTCGGTCACCCTCGTGTTCGGAGCGCGCGAAGAGAGAGACCTGTACGCGCTGGACCGCATCGAGGCGCTCGCGAGAGGGTGGCGCGGCGCGCTGCGGTTCGTTCCGGTGCTCTCGCACGAGCGCGCGGACTCCGCTTGGACAGGCGCGCGCGGCTGGGTCACCGACGCGCTGGCGTCGCTGATCGAGCCCGGCGCGAGCGCGTACCTCTGCGGCCCTCCGGCGATGATCGACGCGACGCTCTCGGTGCTCGAGTCCAACGGCGTCGCGATGGATCGGGTGCGCTTCGATCGCTTCACCACGCGCGCGGACGTCGCGCCGAAGGGGAGCGAGGCGTTGCCGCCCGAGAGCGTCGAGCGATCGACGGCAGGCGCGCTGCACTACCTCAAGTACTTTCTCTTTCACGCGGTGGGCCTCAGCGCTGTCGCCGCGCTGTTCGCCGGAGGAACGTTCATCACCGTCGGCCTCGTCGCGCTGCTCGCGTTCTACGTGCTCGGCGACGCGGTGAGCGGCGACGACGTGAGCACGCCGAAGTTTCGCTATCCCGCGATCTTGACCGCGCAGCTGTGGCTCGCGCTCCCGCTGCTCGCGCTGATCGTGTTCGCCTCGGTGTGGAGCGTCTCGACCAGCGATCCGCTGGGCATCGGCGCGTGGCTCTCGTCGCTCACGGGCGTGGATCTGCTCGCGGCGCGCGCGGCGACCACCACGGGACAACACGTCGCTGGCTGGGCGCTCACGGGCCTGATGATCGGCATGATCGGAACGATCCCCGCCCACGAGCTCACCCATCGCACGTGGGACCCGGTCTCGATGCTCATTGGGCGATGGCTGCTCGCGTTCAGCTTCGACGCCTCGTTCGCGATCGAGCACGTGTATGGACACCATCGCTACGTCTCGACGACGGAGGACCCCGCGACCGCGCCGCGCGGACGCAACGTGTACTTCCACGTGATCGCCTCGACGATCAAAGGCAACGTGAGCGCGTGGAAGATCGAGGCCGCCCGCCTCGCGAAGCGCAAGCTCCCTGTGTTTTCACTGCGCAACGCGGTGCTGCGCGGGTACGCGATGAGCGTCGCGCTCGTGGCGATCGCCGCTGCGATCGGCGGGCTCACGGGCGCCGCATACTTCGTCGCGTGCGCCCTGTGGGGCAAGGCGCTGCTCGAGATCGTCAACTACATGGAGCACTACGGAATGGTGCGAAACCCCTCGCTCCCCGTGCAGCCTCGCCACTCGTGGAACACCAATCGTCGCCTCAGCTCGTGGACGATGTTCAACCTCACGCGGCACTCGCACCACCACGCGCAAGGAGAGGTCGCGTACCAAGACCTTCGCCCGTATCCCGACGCGCCCATGATGATCGGCGGCTATCTCACCACGCTGGTGGTCGCGATGATCCCGCCGCTGTGGCACGCGCTGATGACGCCGAAGGTGCTCGCGTGGGACCGCGACTACGCGAGCGACGAAGAGCGCACCCTCGCGCGAAGCGCCAATGAAAAGAGTGGGATCTCAGCGTTCAGCGACGCCCGCGCCCCGCAGCCTCGGGCCGCGACCACCTGACGCGATCGCAGCCCGTCACCGCGCGCGCAGAAAGCGCGCCATGTTCTCTCGCTCTTCGTCGATGGCCGCCTTCGTCAGCCGCCCGCGCTTCGATCGATCGACCCAGCCGAGCTCGACCCCGAGCGCTCCGTCTACGACGCTCGCGTTCGCCCAGCCGAGGACGCGATCGCGCCACAGCATCGGCAGCGCGTAGTACCCGCGCACGCGCTTGCTCGCTGGCGTATACGCCTCGAAGCGATAGGCCCAGCCCCACAAGAGCTCGAAGCGCCGACGATCCCACACGATCGGGTCGAACGGCGCGAGCCACCGAACGCGCTCATCGAGCTGCCATCGCTCGCTCGCGGGCTCTTCGTCCGCGGGCCAGTACCACCGAACGTCGCTCACCACCGCGCTCGCGAGGCGGGCCTTCGCGCGGACGAACGCCGCTTGTTTTTGTGTGCGCCACTGCGGAGCGCCGAGACCGAGGTGCGTGAGCAGCTGCTTGAGCGAGGCCTCGGGCAGCGGGGCGTAGCGTCGAACGATCGCGTCGACGAGCGCGTCGTGCGCGTCCGTCCCGTGTTTTGCTGGCTCGATCGGCGCGCGGGCCTCGTACAAGCGCACGCCGCTCTTGCGCCCCGCGACGCGGAGCATGCCTCGGTAGTGCATGCGATCGAGCAGCTGGGTCGAGGCAGACGAGCGGCCGCCCCACCAGTTCGTCACGGTTCCGTGAGAGAAGTGAGCGTCGACCTCGCGAGGGTGCACGAGGCCTCGATCGCGCACGAACTCGAGCACGGCTGCGGCGCGCTTCGTCTCGGACTTGGTCCACGGCTTTCTCGGCGTGCGCGGGTGCATGAGCTCTTGCAGAGCGCGCGTCACGAAGCCGTAGTTCACGAAGTAGTCCTCTTCGATCGGCAACGTCGCGTACGCCGCCTCGAGGTCACCGGCGCCGTAGTCGATCACGCGATGTCGAAGCTCGAGGTCCTGCGCCACCGCGGGCGCTCGGATGGGATCCGCTTGCACGAATCCTGCGCGAGCGAGCGCGCGATCGAGCGTCGTCGGCGCGACGAGCGAGCGCGCGATCGCGTACGTGCGAAGCGCGTCGAGCGAGAGGACGTTCAAAGCGAGCGCAGTGTGCCTGTTCGCGGCGGGGCGCGGCAGCCTCGCGATCGCGAACGCGGGCGTTGGATCCACGGGGCGCTGTCCTGCCGCTCGAGCAACACAATCCGCTACACGCCAGAGGTCGCCGGGACCGCGCAGTGCTCTTCCATCACCTGTGCGAGCGACATCTTGGCGAACCCGACGGTGATCGCCCGGTGGTCGAACTCTGCGCAAATCACGAGGTGAGCCTCGCCACGCAGCGCGCGGATCACCGCGAAGCGCGTGGACAAGTTCAGGATCACTTCGTCCATCCAGTCCCGACTGTCGCTCTCCGCGAGCATCTCGTAGACCGCTTGCACGATGGCGCTCACCTGGTTCGCGCAGCCCGGCTCGCCTGCGGTTTCCGCGCGGTGCGCCAAGAGGCGCCGTCCCGTGACGTCGACGAGCGCCGCGGACCGCGCGCCGGGAATGCGCACGACCGCCTCGACGAGCGCGACACCCCCGTCGCGAAGCGCATTCGGCAGTCGCCAATCGGCGATGGAGCTCGCTGGTCCCGGTCGAATCGATTCGAGCAGCGCGCCGCCGTGGGATCGCTCGTCGGCCACCCTCGCGGCCTCGAGCAAGAGAAAATCCAACGGAGCGTCGATCGTCGGCGTGGTCATCGCTGGCGCGGGCTCGAAGAGCACGTCCGCGCTGGCCCAGCCGAGCATTTCGAGCGCGGCGTCGCGCGGCGCGTGACTCGAAAACTCTGCGTGAAAGAGCTGCCCGTTTCGGACCACCAGCCGACCCGACTTTCGTCCCCACCGAACCCTGAGCGTGCAAGTTCGCTGCTCGAATTGGAGCACTTGCAAGACGCTCGGCAGGGCGACTCCCGTCAGCGAGCCACGGGCGGCTCTGAGAACATCCTCTCGCAGAAATGACAGCGATCGCTGCTGCTCGCTCGCGCAGAGCTCCGCTTCGGGGCGCGAGCAATCGGGCGCGTCACAGTGCAGGATCAACAGCGCGATGCCAGGGTATTTTCGTCGAACCTCCGCCGCGATATCAGCGACGGCGGATTCGGATCCGCTTCGAATCACGACCGCGGTCGCGCGCCGAGCGCTGAGCGACTTCAACAGCGCTCGCGAGTCCACGGCGGACTCGAAATCGAGCGCGGGGATCGCCGCGCTCCATTGCGCGATCAGCGACTGAGAATCCTGCTCGTTGAGACCCTGTACGACCACCAGCGGACGTGCCACAGCTCGCTCCTCATCTGGCCCCGCGAAGGTGCTGGCCCTACATGCAACGTCACCCGAGCGACGACGCGGTTGTGAAGTTCACGAGGCGATCTCCAGCCGCGCCGCGCTCCCTCTCGCCAGTTATCGAGTGTGGCAACAAATGCGCTGCGCCGCACCTGTTCGATCGGCCAGCTGATCTCGAACGCAATATGTGAACGTACCCATTGCTCGTTGCGACGACGCGAGCCGCGCGGGGCCACACGCAGCGATCAGCAGCGTTCGCAGGCTCGCGGCGCTGCTCGGAGATCCGAGTCGAGCGCAATCCAGCAATTCATTCAATGTCTTACGGAGCGTCCGAAGTCGACGGCTCCAACCAAATCAACCACCCCGAAATCGAGAGGCCGAGCAGCGGACGGACGCGAGCGCGCAGGCCGCAGGGCGGCGCGCCGATCGAGTCCATTCGTTGATCGACGAATTCGCGCTCCCTCGCGCGACCGCACAATTCTGCGACCCAGGGAGGCGACTCCCCCACGAGCGATCGCTCGCTTCCCACCAGCGCGTGCGCCTCGTTGTTCGCGAGCCGCACGACGCCGTTGTGGTCCGCGACGATGACGCCTGCTCGCGACGCGATGACGGGCGATCGAGCATCGCCGCGCCCCTTGTGCTGCGCGGCGAGCGAGAGCAGCGATTTCGCCTCGTCTCGCTCGAACGGCTCGACGAGACAGCCGCACGCGCCGCCGCGCTCGATTCGGCCCAGCACCAGCGGATCTCGATCCGGCGCGACGAGCACCACCGGAGTCTGATCGCACACGTGAATCTCTTCGGCCACCGCGAGCGCGTCGCACTCACCTTCGGCGCGCACGTCCAGCAGCACCACGTCTGGGCGCAGCAGCGGCACCGCGCGAATCGCGTCGTCCGTTGACCGCGCGACTCCAGCGAGCTGGCACCCCAACGATTCGACGAGGCCCACGAGCGTCGCACTGACGTCGCTCGACGTGGCAACCACCATCACTCGACAGCTCGCATACAGCAGACTCATTGGGCCTCGAAGCAGAGCAGCGTTTCAGCGGCGCCCGATTCTCGCAACGCAACTTTTGCACACGAGCGGGACCGCGCCTTCGTTTGAGCCAATCGACCGCCCGACGCGCGGCGATAGGTACACTTTTGCCTCGCGCTGACGGCGCGGACCCGCGCACGACCGGAGTGGTCGTTGCTCGGTTTGGAGAGATCCCGTCGAACGGACACTGCGCGTGCTCCACTTGTGCGCCGCGCGGTTTGAGATGTCCGACGCGCGGTTGCCGTCGCGGTGCATCGTGTCGTCAACCATGATTCGGTCCAGCGTCGACATGTAGTCGAACGGCGGCAAAACGCAAGTCATGCGTCACGTCAGCATCGATTGCGCAGGTCATCGAACGCGACGAGAGAGCGCTGCAAGCAATTGATTTTGTTTTAAAATTCTAGGAATTGCACGAGCGATCGCGCGCGCAGCAACAGACCCGCGAGACGACTCGATCGCGGTCTTGCAGAGCGAGCGTCGGCATTCCAAGATCTCGTCCCGCGCGGCCAGCCCGATCCCCGACGACGGTCATGCGAACAGTCATCTTTCTCGAGATGGACCGAGAAGAACACGAGCGGCTCACCGCTGCGGTCTCGCCGCAGTTCACGCCGATCGCGGTTGAATCGGTCGCGGCCACGCCGACGAGCGTTCGAAACGTCACAGCGGTCATCGCGTCGCTCCCCAGTGATTCAGCGCGACTCGAGGCATACTGCGCGTTTCGCTCGAAGATCGCGCCCTCGCGACCGCTCGCGGTCCTGTCGGACCCCCTCAGTTCACACGCCCACGCGGCGGCGCTCGACGCAGGGGCGGACGCCGTGCTCGTTCGGCCGATCGCCGCGAACGTGTTCGTCGCGACGCTGCGAGCGTTCGCGCGGACTCAGACGAGCGATCCCTCGAGCATCGAGCACCAGCTCCGGCAGCGCAGCGACCAGCTCGCCGCGGACGCCTGCCTGTCGCTGCGAGAGCGAGAGGTGCTCGATCTCTTGCTTCTGGGTCGTTCGCTGAACGACATCGCACTGGTGCTCGGGATCAGCCCCCGCACAGCGAAGTTTCACCAGGCGAACGTGCTCGCGAAGCTCGGGGCAGACTCTCGCTTCGACTTGATGCGCCTGCTGATACAGTGAGCGAAGCGACAGCAACGAGCGGCTGCGCAGACCGGAGAAACGAAAACAGCGGCGAGCGTCTTTCGATCGCTTCGCCGCTGTTTTACTGCGGAACTTTGTAGGCGCGCGCGGGATTGAACCGCGGACTTCTACCGTGTCAAGGTAGCGCTCTACCGCTGAGCTACGCGCCTGAAGGGAGCGCGTAGTTAGCCCGCCCCTCGGGACCTGTCAACGGTTTTATTTCGCCGACCGCTCACAGGAGCGCGGGCCCTCCATAGAGCGCCTCGATTCGGTCCTGAAAACGCTGCTCGATCGCGCGTCGACGAACCTTGAGCGTGGGCGTGAGCTCGCCCGCTTCGACCTCGAGGTCCCGCGGCAGGATCGCCCATCGCTTGATCTGCGCGAAGTTCTCGAGCCCCGCGTTGACCTTGCGAACGAGCGCGTCGAGCTCCGAAGCGACCCGCGGGTGCTCGCTCCAAGGACGCTCGGCGCGGGTGAGCGACTCGCGCTCGGCCCAGCGGCCGACGGCCTCGCTGTCGAGCGTGAGCAGCGCCACGAGGTACGGGCGGCGATCGCCGAGCACCACCGCGCGCGAGACGAGCGAGTGAAGCTCGAGCTGGCGCTCGATGGGCTGTGGGGCGACGTTCTTTCCGCCGGCGGTGACGATGAGGTCCTTCTTGCGGTCGGTGATCGAGAGAAACCCATCGCCGTCGATCGCGCCGATGTCTCCGGTGTGAAACCAGCGCTCGTCATCGAGCACTTCGCGCGTGTCGTCCGGCAAGTTGCGGTATCCCCGCATGACGTTCGCGCCGCGCACGAGCACTTCTCCGTCGGTTGCGAGCTTCACCTCGACTCCGTCGATCGGCTGCCCCACGGTGCCGAACTTGAACGCGTCGGGGCGGTTGACGTGCGTGGCCGCGGTCGTCTCGGTGAGGCCGTAGCCCTCGAGGATGAGCACGTCGCACGCGTGAAAAAACTCGGCCACTTCGCGCGAGAGCGGCGCGGCGCCCGAGATCGCGAAGCGGAGGTGCTTTCCGAACACGTGGCGGATGCGCTCGAGCACGGCGAGGTCCGCGGCGCGATGCTGCGCGGCGAGCAACGGACCGACGGTCGAGCCCGCACGACGAAGCTCGCTCACGCGACGACCGACGTCGATGGCGCGCTCTGCGACGCGGCGACGCAGAGGACTCTCGCTCTGAATCTTCTGGATCACCCCCGCGTGCACCTTCTCGAACACCCGCGGAACGGCCCCGAAGAACGTCGGTTCGACCTCGCGCATCTCGTCGAGCGCCGCGTTCACAGACGTCGCAAACGCCGTCGAAAATCCCACGCGCAACGACGAGACGAGCAGCGCCTTGGCGAAGATGTGCGCCAGCGGAAGAAACAACAGCTGCCGGTCCGTCGACGTGAGCCCGAACACCTCGCGCACGGCGTTGGTCTCGGCGGTGAAGTTCGCGTGCGTGAGCATCACGCCCTTGCCGCGGCCGGTCGTGCCCGAGGTGTAGACGATCGTGGCGAGGTCCTCGGGCGCGACGCGATCGCCGCGCGCGCGGATCTCGCTCTCTTCGCGATCGAGCAGGCGACGCCCCGCTTCGAGCAGCTCGGAGTACGCCATCACCTGCGCGCGCTCTTCGCGAGGGACGACGTCGTCGAGCCGCGCTTCGAGCCGGCCCTTTGGGTCGGGGCGATCGAAGCGTCGCCGCGCGTCGAAGTAGATCACCCGACGCAGCGAGCGGCGCTCTTCTTTGGTCCCCGACGAGAAGAGCTTCTCGACTTGCAGGGGATCTTCGGCGAACAGAACGACCGAACCCGAGTCGCGAAGCACGTGCGCGACGCCTTCGCTGGTCGTTTGCTGGTAGATCGGCACGACGACGGCGCCGGCGCAGACGATTCCGAGGTCGACTTCGGCCCACTCGCGGCGGGTGTTCGAGAGGATGGCGACGCGGTCGCCGTGCGAGACGCCGAGGTCCGCGAGGGCGGCGGCGACGCAGAGCGCGCTCTCTTCCCACTCGCGAAATGAGCGCGCGATCCAGTGGCCTCCGACGCGGGTCTCGAGCGCGGGTCGATCGCCGTTTCCCGTGACCTGACGGCGAAGCATCGCGACGATGGTGTTGGTCATACGAGTCGCGCTGGAGTGTAGTCGAAGCGTTCGAGAGAGAAACCGACGAAGCATCTTCTCTCGCGCGACAGCCGCGGTATCGTCCCGCGCCATGCCAGCCGGGTACGTCGCGTTGGTGTTGCACGGGCATCTGCCGTTCGTGCGCCACCCTGAGCACAAAGACTTTCTCGAAGAGCGGTGGCTCTTCGAGGCGATCGCAGAGTGCTACCTGCCGATGATCCAGAGCTTCGAGCGGCTCGAACGAGATCGAGTTCCGTTCGAGCTGACCTTCTCGCTCTCGCCGCCGTTGGTGGCGATGCTGAAGGATCGCGTGCTGCGCGCGCGGTTCGAGCAGCACATGCAGAAGATCGATCGGCTCGTGGCCAAAGAGCTCGCGCGCACCAAGCACGACCCGACCTTCGGCCCGATCGTCCAATGGTACGCGCAGCACCAGCGGGACCTCTGGGACACGTGGAACGCGATTCACGGCGACGTCGTCGGCGCCCTCGCCGCCTGGGAGTCGATGGGGCGACTCGAGCTGTGGACCTGCGGCGCGACGCACGGTTTCTTTCCGGCGTTGCTGCATCACCCGAGGATGGTGCACGCGCAGGTCGAGCTCGCGGTCGAGTCCCACCTTCGCGCGACCGGCAAAACACCGCGCGGAATGTGGCTCCCCGAGTGCGGCTTCGCGCCCGGCGTCGACGGCGCGCTCACCAAGCACGGCATCGCGTACACCGCCCTCGAATCGCACGCGATCGTCAACGCCTCCCCTCGTCCGCGCTACGGAACAGCGGCTCCGATCATCACCCCCGAGGGCCTCGCGTGCTTCGGTCGCGACGCGAGCGCATCGCATCAAGTGTGGGCCGCCGAAGTGGGCTACCCCGGCGACGCCGCGTACCGAGAGTTCTACCGCGACGTGGGCTTCGACAACCCGCACGACGACGTGCGCGAGTTCGTCGCCGCCGACGGAACCCGCCAGAACACCGGCCTCAAGTACTTTCGCGTCTCCGAGCGCGGCGAGCGCAAGCAGCCGTACAACCCATGGCAAGCCGAGGAGCGCACGAAGCTCCACGCGCTCGATTTCGTCTACGCGCGCCGCGCTCAACTTCGACGCCTGGCCTCGCGGATGGAGACCGCTCCGGTGGTCCTCGCTCCGTACGACGCCGAGCTCTTCGGCCACTGGTGGTTCGAGGGCCCGCGTTGGATCGAGAACGTGTTTCGCGCGCTCGAACCTGTGCGCGAAGACATCGAGCCGACGACCTTGGGCCGCTACCTCGAGCGGCACCCGATGCACGACGTCGCCGAGCCAGAAGTCAGCTCGTGGGGCGCCGGCGGCTACGCGGGCGTGTGGCTCGATCCGGGCTCGAGCTGGATGCTTCGCCACGTCGATCACGCGTGCAAAGAGCTCGTCGAGATCGCGCGACACCACAGCACCGCGGGCGGCCTGCGCGAGCGCGCCGCGAAGCAAGCGGTGCGCGAAGTGATGCTCTTGCTCTCGTCGGACTGGGCGTTTCTCATTAAGACTGGCGGCGCGCCGCACTACGCGCGGGCGCGGTTCGAAGCGCACCTCGCGCGCTTTCGACGCTTGGGCTTGATGCTCTTGTCGGGACAGATCGACGAGAAATGGCTGAGCGACCTCGAGTCGCGAGACAACCTCTTCGAGCACGTCACGTTCGAGTGGGCGTTTGCCGAGATTTAGTCCTCGCGCACCACACGGGGAATTCGCGCGCGGGTCCCGAGCGTGTTACTGGCACCGATTGCCATGACACGAGCACTCACCTTCGACGGGGCGTTTACTGCACTGGCGACGCCGTTTCACAACGGGGCCATCGACTTCGACGCGGTCGACAAGCTGGTCGATCACCAGCTCGCCGGCGGGATCACCGGCGTCGTCCCTTGCGGCACCACGGGCGAGTCGCCGGTGCTCGACAGCGGCGAGGCGAGCGCGCTCGTTCAGCACGTGGTTCGTCGCGTGAACGGCCGCGCGATCGTCGTCGCGGGCACGGGCTCGAACGACACGAAGAAGACCATCGAGGCCACGCGCGCGGCGAAGGCGAGCGGAGCGGACGCCGCGATGGTCGTGATGCCGTACTACAACCGTCCGACGCAGGCGGGGCTCGTGGCGCACGTGCGCGCGGTGCACGACGGGACCGAGCTTCCGATCGTGCTCTACAACGTTCCGACGCGCACGGCGAGCGACCTCGGGCTCGAGGCGATCGTCGAGATCGCCAAGCATTGCCCGCGCGTCGTCGCGCTGAAAGAAGCCACGGGAAACGTGCTTCGAACGCAGTCTGTCGTGGCCGCGCTCGGCGATCGCATCAAGGTCCTTTCTGGCGACGACGCGCTCACGCTGGGCATCCTCGCGTGCGGCGGGCGCGGCGTGATCTCGGTCACGAGCAACGTCGCGCCGGGTCCGGTCGAAGCCGTGGTGAAGGCCTTTCACCAAGGGGACCTCGCCGACGCGCGCGCGAAGCACTTCGCGCTGCTGCCCTTGCACGACGCGATGTTCGTCGAGAGCAACCCCGGCCCCGTGAAGGCGGCGCTGCAAATGCTCGGAATCCTCCGCGCCGAAGTGCGCTTGCCCCTCGTGTGGCCGACGGACGCGTCCGTCGCGAAGGTTCGCGAAGCGCTCGTTCGACAGAACTTGCTCGCCGCGCGTTGACCGTGATTCTCTGCGGACGACCATGATTACCGTCGCGCTCGCTGGGGCCTCTGGCCGCATGGGGCGTCAGGTGCTCGAGCAGCTCCTGGCCGCACCGGATCTCCGCATCGTCGGCGCTCTCGAGAGCCCTCGAAACCCCGAGCTCGGGACGGACGTCGGCGCGCTCATCGGACGGCCCACGGGCGTGCGGCTCACGGACGACGTGCGCAAGGCGCTCGAAAAAGCGCAGGTCGTCGTGGATTTCAGCGCTCCGGACGCGACCTCCGCGGTGCTTCGCGCCGCTGCCGAAAAGGGCGTCGCGTGCGTCGTCGGAACGACGGGACAGAGCGACGACGGACGGGCGGCGATCGAAGAGGCGGCGAAGAAGGTTCCCGTCGTCGCTGCGCCGAACATGAGTGTTGGAGTGCAAGTGCTCGGTCAATTGCTGCGCGAGGCGATCGCGTTGCTCGGCGCGGACTTCGACGTCGAGATCATCGAGGCGCACCACAAGCACAAGGCCGACGCTCCCTCGGGGACCGCGCTTCGCTTGCTCGAGATCGCCGCAGCCGCGCAAGACGCAGCGAACGTCGAGTCGATCGCGAAGCACGGCCGCAAAGGGCACCACGCGCAGCGCGCCAAGGGTGAGATCGGCGTGCACGCCGTGCGCGGCGGAGACATCGTCGGCGATCACACCATCGTGCTCGCGGGCGAAGGCGAGCGCATCGAGCTCACCCACCGCGCCACCTCGCGCGCGGTGTTCGCCGCGGGAGCGCTGCGCGCGGCGCGCTGGGTCGTCGGCAAAGAGCCCGGTCGATACAGCATGGGACAGGTGCTGGGGCTTCGTTGACGAGCGATGCCTCTCGCGCTGATCGCACTGTGCAACGCTGCGCTGGGGCTGCTCGTCGCGTGGCTGTGCGACGCTGAGCTGCGCGCGAGCGCGCGGGGCCCGTGGCAGACGCTCGCGGCCCGAGCGATCCTCGTGCATCAAGGGTTGTTCGTCGCGCCGATGACAGCCTGGTGGTTGTGGCGCGCGCCGGATTGGAGCGTCTCGTACGTGGCCAACGCCACCCGCGCTCCGTCAGCGCTGCTCGCGGCGATCGTGCTGCTCGTGGCGCTCTGCGGGCTCGCGGGGTTCGCGCTCGGCGCGCGATGGACGAGCGCGCATCGCGCAGAGTGGTCTCCTCGCGCGAGCGTCGGGCTCGCCGTGGCTGCGGCGCTCGGGGTGCTGCTCACGCGCGCGCGGTTTCTGGCAGTGACGAGCTATGTGCACTTTCGAGGGGGTCTGGGACCGACACCGGGAGAGAGGGTAAGCGCTCCGTGGTGGGCGTTGGTCGCGATCGCGCTGTGGGTGGCGTTTGCGGCGATCCTGGCGATGAGTCTTCGCGCGCGAACACGCGCGTTGACGCTGAGAAATCGCGGGTGATAGCGTGGCCGCGAAGGACGCGGAGGCCCCCGATACCGTGGCGAAACACTTGCGAAGACCGATTGCGCTGCTCGTGCTGTTGCTAGGCGCGACGCCAGGCTGCGGCGGGGTTCTGTACACGGCGAACATCCTCGGCGCGAACGCGGCGCTCGAAGAAGCGCGGCTCGCGGACGCCGAGCGACTGTCGCCGTACGAGTACTACTACGCGCGTTCGTGCGCTGAAAAAGCTCGCGAAGAGGCGGGCGACGCCGAGTATCAACACGCGATCGAGCTCGCGGACACCGCGCGCGAGCACGCGATTCGCGCGAGGGATCGCGCGAGGGCGGGCGGAGGATCGACGGCGAGCGCGCAGGGCTCGGCGAGCAGCGGAGCAGAGGCGCGATGAAGAGCAGCGAGCTTTCGCATTGGGCAGGGCTGTTCGCTGCGCTGATGCTCTGGGTGATGTTGGGCGCGGGCTGCGAGGCCTCGACCTCGCTGCGCGGCAGAATCTCGTCGATCGAGAGCACGCTCTCGCAGGCCGAGCGCAACGGCGCGATGCGATGCGCGCCGCGCGAGCTCGCCGTGGGTCGCGCAGAAGCGCGCTTCGCGTCGATCGAGCTGGATGAAGGCGATCTGTTGCGCGCGCAGCAGCACTACGAGCAGGCGCTCGCCAACGGAAACTCTGCGCTGCGGCTGTCTCCGCCGGATCGATGCCTTCCGCGCGCGCCGCAGCCAGAGCCTGTGCGGCCTCCGCCGCGCCCGGGCGACCGCGACGGTGACGGCTACATCGACCCCGAGGACCAGTGCCCGGATCAACCGGAGAACTTCAACGCGTTTCGCGATGAAGACGGCTGTCCCGACGAGCCCGACGTCGATGGCGACGGGATCCCCGATCAGGCGGATCGCTGCGTCGTCGAAGCCGAGGACCGCGACAACTATCAAGACGAAGACGGCTGCCCCGAGCCCGACAACGACGCCGATGGAATCCCGGACAGCCGCGATCGCTGCGCGAATGATCCAGAGGACATCGACACGTTCCAAGACGAGGACGGCTGCCAGGACGCGGACAACGATCAGGACACCGTGCTCGACACGGCGGACAACTGCCCGCTCGAGGCAGGACCGCCGGACAACTCTGGGTGCCCGCCGGTGTTTCAACACATCCAGGTCACGCAGCACGGCGTGCGGTTCCACGTCGAGTTCGACTTGAACCGCGCGACGCTTCGGCCGAGCGCGACGGTGGTGCTCGACGAGGTCGTCCGGTTCTTGAACCAACCGCACAACCGCGCGCTTCGCTACGAGGTTGGCGGACACACCGACACGCGCGGCTCGCGGCGTCGCAACGAGCGACTCTCGCTCGAGCGCGCAGAATCCGTGCGCGCCTACCTGATCAGCCGCGGAATCGACCCGAACCGCATGACCTCGCGCGGGTACGGACCGCGCGTTCCGATCGAGAGCAACACGAACGAGGCGGGCCGTCAGGCCAACCGCCGCGTCGAGCTCAACGAGATCGACGAACGCGGAAACCTCCGCCAGTAGCCCCCTCCACGACCGGAACGGTTCCGTCAAAAAGCGCGACGGTCCCGCCGAGGATTGGGTACCATCCGCGCCGGATTGCTACCGTTCGGACTCCGATCGGTGAAGCCCGGCGCGTCTTGCGTCGAGCGACGCGCGATCTCTCCTGTGCGATCAACGTTGGTCGCACTGCTCGCTTCGTGACCGACTGAAAGACCGCCGCAGACGCGGCGTGACGACGGACCGCCCCGCATGAACCGCAGCGCTTTTCGTGCCTTGTTTGCCGCCTCGATCCTCTGCCTCGCGCCCGTCTCGGCGCAGGCCCAATCGCGCGATCGCCAGGTGCGCCAGATGATCCAGTCGGCGATGGAGGACTATCAAAACCTCGACGTCGACGGCGCGCTCAACCGTTTGCGCCTCGCGCTCAACTCCTGCGGGCAGCGCAACTGCACGCCGGCCATGCTCGCGCGCGTGCACCTCGCGATCGGCGTCGTGGCGGTCGGCGGTCAAAACGATTCGAACACAGGTATTCAAGAGTTCGAGCAGGCGCTGCGGCTCGACCCCAACGCCGAGCCCGACGCGATGCTCGTGACGCCCGAGATCACCGCGGCGTTTCAGCAAGCGCAACGACGAGCGGGCGGCGCCACCGGAAGCACAGGGAGCACCGGAAGCACGGGCAGCACGGGCAGCACTGGGAGCACCGGAAGCACCGGAAGCACTGGGAGCACGGGCAGCACCGGGAGCACGGGCAGCACCGGAAGCACGGGCGCTGCATCGGGTCCGCTGTTGCACACGCCGGTGAGCGAGCAGCTCGAGAACACGCCCGTCCCAGTGTTCGTCGAGCCGCCGACCGGAGTGACTCCCGCGCGCGTGGTCGTGCACTATAAGGGGCTCGGGATGTCGCGCTTCTCGGAGGTCAACGCGACGCGCGTGGCCAACGGATTCGGCGTGGAGATTCCCTGCGGACAGGTGATCGCGCCGCACCTCGACTACTACGTCACGGCCCACGACGAGGCGGGCACCGTGATCGGAACGGCGGGCAGCGAAGACCAGCCCAACCGCGTCGACATCGTTCGCACGCGCACGCGCCCCGCCCCGGCGCTTCCCGGTCGCATGCCTCCCGAGACGTGCGGCGAGGACTGTCCTCCGGGCATGACCGGACCGCACTGCCGCGGCGGTGGCGGAGGCGGGGGCGGCCGTGGGTCGCGACAGCTCGGCGATCCCTGCGATTCAGGCGACCAATGCTCCGAGGGCCTGACGTGCCGCGAGGGGACGTGCGCGACGGACAGCTCGGGCGGCGGCGCGGCGACCAACTTCTATCGCTTCGGCTTCGAAGTGGGCATGGGCGCGGGCTTCGGCTTGCTCATGCCCTCGCAACTCTCGGTGGCTGAGGACTTTCACAACGGAGATCCCATCGAGCGCTCGCGCTATCAGCGCGGCGTGTACTACGCCGAGGGCATCTACGACGTCGTGTGCAACGCGACGTTCGAGACGTGCGCCGTTCGCGGAACGCCTGAGGCTGCGGGCATCGAAGCCGCTGGCGGATCGTTTCGCTTGTTGGGCACCGCGGTCGAGAGCTTCGTGAGCAGCGTCGGCGCGTCGATGCGCCCGATCGGCGACACGTGCATCGCGCCCTTCAACTGCCCACGCTTGTCGGGCACCGGGCTGACGCCGGGCTACTTCGTGCACGCCGCGGCACGCGTCAACGTCCTGAAGAACCTCGGCTTCGGCGTGTTCATGCGCTTGAACCCGGACTTCGCCTCGGCCTCCCGCCAGGGTCAGGACGCGATGGGCAACACCGTGAACATCAGCAACAACGGCGTGCTGCCGATGATGTTGATCGGCGCGCGCGCGTACTACGCCGTCACTGCGAACGGCTTCGCGCGCGAGGGCTTCTCGGTCGCGCCGTTCATCGGCGCGGGCTTCGGGCAGACGCAGTTTCGGCCGTGGGGCACGGCCAACGCGGCGCACGTGCGCACGGGCACGCTGAACTTTCACGCTGGAGCGCGCTTCGAGTACGGCTTCATGCGGATGTTTCACGTCGGCGGCGACGCTTCGCTCAACTTTCAGGTGCCGGTCACCGCGCGCGCGCTCGAGTCGTTCGTCGTCGTGTTCGACCTGACCGCCAACATCGGAATGCACTTCTGAGCCAACCTCACGTGCGCGCTTCTCCTCGCTCTTTCTCTCGCTCTTCGCTTCGCTCGACGATCGCGCTGCTCGCGACGATCTGCGCTGGCGTTGCGAGCACCGCACCACAGCTCGCGCGAGCGCAACAAGAAGAGGGCCCCAACGACGCGCGCGCCCGCGAGGCGCTCCGCGGCGCCGCCGAGGCGTATCAGAACCTCGACCTCGACGCGGCCACCGCGCGCGTGCGCGAGGCGCGTCGTCGATGCGGTCGCAGCGGCTGCTCTCGACGGGTCAACGCCGAGATCGCGGTGATGGACGGGGTCATCGCCGTCGGAGGTCGCAGCAACCCTGACGCTGGATTGCGTGCGTTTTCAGAGGCCGTTCGCACGGACCCGCGCGTGACGATCGACCCGCAGCTGGCCACGCCCGAGATCAACGCGGTGTTCTCTCGCGCGCGACGACAAGCGCGCGGAGAGATCGCTCAGCTCTTGCACGAGCCGGTGCAAGAGCAGCTGTTTCGCGCGCCCGTGCCCATCGCGATCGAGACTGGGCAGGTCGCGCCCGCGCGCGTCGAGCTCTCGTATCGAGTCGGGGACGGTCCGTGGCGTCGCGCTCGCATGGAGCGCATGGGACGTTCGTGGGGCGGAGAGATTCCCTGCGATCAAACGCGGACCGGCGAGTACCTCGAGTACTTCGTGACCGCGCTCGACTCGACGGACATGCCCATGGCCGAGGCGGGCAACGACGAGACGCCGCTGCGAGTTCGCTTGGTAAACGCGCGCACGCGACCGGCGCCCGCGCTGCCCGGAAGGCTCCCGCCCGAGGTGTGTCGCGACCCGAGCGAGCGCTCAGGCGAAGGCGGCGCGTGCGCGAACGACGGCCAGTGCATGGACGGGCTCGTGTGCCGCGAGAGCGTGTGCAACAGGCCGCCGCCGCCGAGGCCGAGCGTTCCGCTGATGGAGGTCGAGCTGGGCGGAGGGATCGGGCTCGTCTCGATCTCGGGCACGCCTGCGTACGACGAGGCGGTCCGCAGCAATCCGATGGACCCCAACTCGCCCGCGATGTGCGCGATGGTCTCGTGTCCATCGACGATCAGCGGGCTCAGCGTCACGCCGTACCTCACGTTCGCGACGCGGTTTCAGTTCGCGCAGCGCGTGGGCATCGGCCTCGGGCTTCGATGGCAGCCGGACGCCGGACCGCGCACCACGCTCGCGAGCTTGCTCATCGCGCTGCGCGCGTTCTACGCGCTCACGGCGGGGGGTTTCGCGAAGACCGGGCCCGTCGCCGCGGTGTACGCGGGCACGGCGGTGGGGCAGATTTCGGCGCGAGCTCCGGGCTACGTCGGGCAGCCTTTCATGGACACCGGGCACGTGATCACGGGGCTCAACAACCTGCACGCGGGAGCGCGGTTCGAGTACGGCTTCGGCCCAGGGTTGCGGGCGGGCGCAGACGTGACGCTGCAGTTCATGTTTCCGCGCTTCGTGTTCTCGGCGGACCTGACCGCGTTCTTCGGAATCGCGTTCTTGTGAGGAAATTCGCAGGATGAGCGACGACGCGCGACCGAGCTTCGTCCGCACCGCGCTGCGCTGGACCGCGGTGCTCGCGGTCGCGGGCGGGCTCTCGTACGCGGGCGTTCGCGGGACCGACAGCTATCGCGCCAACGCCGCGCGCCGCGTGTTCGTCGCGGATTGGTCGCAGTTCGAAGGGTGCCTCTTTGGCCCGAGCACCGTCGAAGACCGAGCGCTCGGCGAGACCGCGCTCGCGCTCGCCAAAGGGACCGGCGATCCCATGTGGCCGCACTCATGCTCGCGCCCGCTCACGCGCGTGGCCAACGCCGCGTCCGCGCTCGCGTCGGAGAGCCCGTCGGCCGCGCCGCTCAGCCAGGCGAGCAACGCGATGGAGAGCGCGCTCGGCGAGGCGGTCTTCTGGACCAACCACGTGCAAGCGCATCGGCCTGGACCGCCGACGTGGATCGCGGCGTTCGTTCGTTTGCGCAGCGAAGTGCGCGCGTGGAGCGAGCGGACGCACGCGCCGCTGCCGTCGCCCGTGGCGCCGAGGATTCGCAGGATTCCCAGGCCCACGAGCGAGCCCGACGATCCTCCGCCGCCCGAGCCGGTCGCTGGAGGAGCCGAAGCGGACGTGGTGACCAGCGTCGCGACTCCGACGCAGCTCGCGTGGGTGTTTCGCGATCGTCGCTCGCTCTACGCCCGGTGCGTGATGCCGTGGAGGACGGGAGCCAACGCGTCCCCGATTCAGTGCGGCGCGATGACGCTCGGCGATCGCGGAGACCCGCGCGACCTCGGGCTGATCGCCTCGGACGGCGACGCGATGCTCGTGGCCTCGCAGCGACCGCCGTCGGATTTGCGCTCGGTGCTCGCGCTCGACTCCTTCGAGACGCAGCTCGAAATCGCGGGAACCTCTCGGGCAGATCGAGACTTCATCGCCTCGCGCGGCGCCGTGTGGGGCGTGCATCGCGCGCGATTTTCACTGACGCTTCGCCGCAGCGGGGGCAGCGAAATCGCGCTTCCGAGCGACGCGGACACGCTGTGGACCGACCGCGCGATGGGGCTCAGCGACGCCGGACCTGTGCTCGCGTGGCTGCGCGTCGCGCGCGGCGGTCGGGGCTCGTTGCGGTGGCTCGACGTGAGCGCGAACCGCGGCGGATCGCTCGCGCTCGAGGGCGATCTGTCGAGCTACGACCGCTCGATCGAGCGCTGCGTCGACGGCGCGAACACGCTGTGGCTCGTGCGCGACGGGCGCGACGGCGGGGCGGTGTTCGCGTGGAGAGAGGGCGCGCTGCGACCGTTGGCGCGGCTGGCGACGGGCGTTCGACGCGAGCACTCGTTTGCGTGCAGCGAGGGGCGCTGGGCGTTGATCGAGCGCGGCGCCGAGCGAATTCGTGTGCGTGTATTCGAAGGCGCCGCCGAGCAGGCGGCGATCGAGGCGAGCACGCAAGGGGCGAGCGACGTTCTGTTCGTGGGACAGGGCGCGTGGGTGGCGGACGCGGGAGGCACGGATCGAGCGCTGCGTGTGCGCCTGCTGCCCGAGGGGCGCGCGCTCTTTGCGCGGCGGTCGTACCCGGTGCTTCCATCGCCGCGAGGGGTTCGGCTCTTGGGCGACCGATCACGCGTGTTGGTGCTCGCGCGCGCCGAGCAGACGCACGCGTTCGTGGCGAGCGCGGGCGCCGAATCGCTGGCGGCCGCCGAGCTGGCGACGGTCGAGCCGAGGCCGCCCCAACGACGGTAAGCGACGACCGTCGAACGACGACGAGCACGAGCCGTTCGGGCGAGGCTCCGGGCCGTTCGGCTCGAACGGCTTGACACACAAGCCCGCTCCCCTGCTATCCCGCATTCGGCCTCGAATGAGCTCTCAGAACAAGCCACCGATCGCGATCCTCGGCGCAGGCCTGACGGGAATGTCCGCCGCGCACCACCTCGGTGCCGACGGCAAGGACTACGTCGTGTACGAGAAGCTCGAGCACGTGGGAGGTCACGCGATCACGCTCGAAGAGCGGGGATATCGCTTCGACCGCACGGGGCACCTGCTGCACCTGCGCGACCCGGACATCAAAGCGTGGATGGCGAAGCTGTTCGCGCCGGGACATTTGCTGAACATCGTGCGACGGAGCCTGGTGTTTTCGCACGGGCGCTACACGCGCTATCCGTATCAAGCGAACACCTTCGGGCTGCCTGCCGAAGTGGCGTTCGAGTGCTTGAAGGGCTACCTCGACGCGAAGGCGAAGGTGTGGGAGCGGGCGCCTTCGAACTTCGAAGAGTTCTGCTTGCAGCACTTCGGCGAGGGATTTTCGAAGCACTTCATGATTCCGTACAACGCGCGGCTGTGGGGCGTGCACCCGCGCGAGATCACGGCGGAGTGGTGTTCTCGGTTCGTTCCGATGCCGAAGCTCGACGACGTGCTGGCGGGCGCGGTGGGGCTCAACGATCGCGAGCTCGGGTACAACGCGAACTTTCTCTATCCTCCGACGGGCATTCAGGAGCTCCCGGACGCGATGGCGCGCGAGATCCAGGGCATCGAGCTCGGCCGCGCTCCGACGAAGATCGACTGGAAGAACAAGAAGCTCGTCTTCGCCGACGGAACCACGCACGAGTACGGCGCGCTGATCACCACCGCGCCGTTGAAGGCGTTTCTCTCGCAGCTCGTCGACGCGCCCGAAGCCGTGCGCGACGCCGCGGAGAAGCTGCGCTGCAATCGCCTCTGGTACCTCGACGTCGCGACGCACAAGCCCGTGCAAAGAGACCTGCACTGGGCGTACGTGCCCGAAGAGAAGTATCCGTTTTACCGCATCGGCTGCTACTCGAACTTCTCGTCGAAGCTCGCGCCCGAGGGCGGGGCGTGCTTCTACGTCGAGCTAGCGGACCGCAGCGAGCCGAACATGAGCGTGCTCGGTCCGCAGGTGGCGAAGGACATGGTCGAGATGGGCTTGATCGCGTCGGTGGACGACGTGGCGTTCATGTCTCCGCGCAAGATCGAGTACGCGTACGTGGTGTTCGATCACCACTATTTTTCAGCGCTCGAAGTGATCAAGCCGTTTCTCAAAGAGAACAACATCGTCTCGCACGGCCGCTACGGCGCGTGGAACTACAGCTCGATGGAAGACGCGCTCATTTATGGCCGCGAGGCCGCGGCGAGCGCCCGGGAGATGCTTCGATGAGTGGCACTGAAACCGCGCCTCCGCGCGTATCGATCGTGATCCCTGTGTACAACGAGGAGAAGATCCTCCCGGCGGCCGTCGCGGGTCTGCGCGAAGGGCTGAAGGACTTCGACTTCACGTACGAGATCATCCTCGCTGAGAACGGCTCGAAGGACCGCACGCGCGAGATCGGCAAAGAGCTCGGCGAGCGCTACCCCGACGTCTCGATGTTCTCTGCGAGCGAGCCCAACTACGGAAAGGCGCTCAAAGAAGGCATCCTCCGCGCGCGCGGCGAGTTCGTGATCTGCGACGAGATCGATTTGTGCCTCACGGATTTCTATCGCGTGGCGATCGCGAAGCTCGAGCGCAACGAGTGCGACTTCGTCGTGGGCTCGAAGCTGCTCGGCGAGAGCAACGACGATCGTCCGTGGACGCGTCACGCTGCGTCGATGATCTACAACGGTCTTTTGCGCGTGACGTTGGGCTTCAAGGGGACGGACACGCACGGGATCAAGGCGTTTCGTCGCGCTGCGGTGCTCGACACGGTGCGCGCGTGCCTGGTGGACAAAGACGTGTTCGCGAGCGAGCTCGTGCTGCGCGCAGAGCGCGGGGGGATTCGCGTAGCGGAGGTTCCGATCAAGCTGCGGGAGATCCGGCCGCCGAGCGTGAACCTGATCAAGCGCGTGCCCAATGTGCTCAAGAACGTCGGCAAGCTCGTCTGGGCCATTCGCGTTCAAGGCTGAGCGCGTGCGCCCGGGAGGGATGACGGCGCGCAAAGACTGGACAGGCGATCAGTGCTGAGGCTAGATCGTCTCGGACAGCGATGGCGAGCCTCAACAAGAGCGGTCGTTCGGGTCGATCGAAGAGCGCGAGCAACGCAGGGGACGGGCGCGCGCAGGACGAGTTCGTCGACGTCTCGTTCGACGATGTCGTGGTGGTGGATCGCAGCGCCGATCGCGAGCCCGATCGCGCGGGCGAGCCGCTGCGCGTGTGCCTGACGTGCGGCGAAGAAGAGCCCGCGAGCGACGGCGCGTGCGCGCACGACGAGGTGGCCGCGTTCGCAGAGGCGCCCGCGACGGTGTTCGAAGCGGCTGAGCGCGTCCGTCGCGCGATGGCCGAGCTGGTGAAGGCGCAGCGTGCGCTCTCGGGGTACGCGCGCTCGGCGGCGGCCGGCGGTGAAGCGGTCATCGACGAGCGGCCGAGAGCGCAGGCGACGAGCGCCGCGCCGAGCGAGCCGGCACCGTGCGCGGCGTGCGCCGAGCGAGCGGCGTTCGAAGCGCGCGATCACGAGCGGGCGAGAGCCAAGCGCAAGCGCGCAATGAGCGGGCACGGGCAGGCAGCGTTCGCGTTCGCGAGCGAGCCGAGCGAGAGAGCGGGTGACGCGAGCGAGACGAGCGAGAGAGCGGTTGACGCGAGCGAGACGAGCGAGAGAGCGGGTGACGCGAGCGAGCTCGTAGCGGCGAAGAGCGGCGAGGCGAGCGACGGCGTGAGTGCAGCAAGCGACGCGAGCGCGCTCATCGAGGCGACCGGCGCGCACGGCGCGCACAACGAAGACGCGGGCAAGGGGCGACGGCGACGCAAGAGCGCGGCGTAAGCGCGCGGCGGTGACGCGCGGAGCGACGGTGTCCGCACATTCGCCACCGCGAACGGCCAGCCAATTCAGCGACAATCACGCGTCGACGACCGCGCTCTCGGGGCTGTGCATCGCGCGACGGCGACGGCGACAACCCCTTCGAGCGACGAGACGACGCGGCGAGCGAGCGGATGCATCGGCGAACACGGCACCTCGCCTCCCCCCGGTGGCGAGGCTCGTTCACGCTCAGTCCCCCGTCAATTCAGTGGCCGTTCGCGTTGTCGGACCGGCGAGCACCGCCCGTCGGACGCTCACTGGCGCGGCGGCGCGGGGTCGACGATGTTGAACTCGACGCGGCGGTTGCGCGCGCGAGCGTCGTTGAGCGGACGACCCGTCAGGCCCGTGATGGGCTGCAGCGGGCGCGTCTCACCGAAGCCGTGCGCTTCGAGGCGATCGGCGGCGATTCCGTGCGCGGTCAGCCACGCGACGACGGCGCGAGCGCGACGCTCGCTGAGCCCGAGGTTGCGCGCGTCCGGTCCGTTGTCGTCCGTGTGTCCTTCGACCGAGACCTTGCGGATCTGCGGCGAGGCCGTGAGCGCGTCGGCGATCGCCTGCATGAGCGCGTTGGACGTCGGGAGGATGCGATCGCTGTTCACAGCGAAGTTGATCTGCTGCGTGATGCGGATGTTCGTCGTGGTCACCGAGACGAGGCCGGGGCAGCCGTTGCGGTTGGGGTCCGGGCTCGGAGCGCCTGCTTGATCCGGGCAGTGGTCCTGCGGATCGAGCACGGTGTCGCCGTCACGATCCGGGATCGGGCAGCCCGCGCGCGCCGGGTCGGGGTGCGCGCCTGCGGCCACGTCGCGGCACTGGTCCTGAGCGTTGAAGACGCCGTCGCCGTCGGTGTCGGCGTCGGGGCATCCACGGCGGGCGGGATCGGGGTGCTCGCCCTGCGCTTCGTTGACGCATTGATCCTGCGAGTCGAGCACGCCGTCGCCGTCTTGATCACCCTCGGGGCATCCACGGCGGGCGGGATCGGGGTGCTCGCCCGCGGGCTGCGTGCGGCACTGGTCTTCGTCGTTGAACACGCCGTCGCTGTCGTCGTCGGCGCGCGGGCAGCCGCGACGCGTGGGGTCGGGGTTGGTCCCCTGCGGCTGCGTCGGGCACTGATCGTCGCTGTCGACGACGCCGTCCGAGTCTTGATCGGCGGGAGGAGGAGGCGCCGCCGCAGGCCACGGCGTGCGGAAGGAGAACGACGCTCCCGCGTGCCAGCCCGAGCGCTCGACCTCTTCGTTGATGCGCGTCTCGTACGAGTAGCGGACGTACGGGCCCAACCCGATGCGTGGCGTGAGCATGAACTCGAGCCCGACGCCCGCCTGCCACCAGGCCTTCGGAGCGGGCGCGCCGAGCGCGACGCCGCCGTCGACGCCGACGAAGGGATGAAAGAGGTTCGCGATCGTCCCCCCGATGCGAAAGCCGAGGCCGACGTTGCCGTGAAGCGAGATCGGGTTGGTCATCGCGCGGCCGAACATCGACCAGACGCCGCCCGTCGCGTGAATGCTGAACTGCTCGGTGAGATGCACGCCGAGCCGCACGTTGGCGACGCCGCTCAACGTCGGCAGCGAGATCGGCGCCATGCGCGGTCCGACGACGGTCACGTCGGGCTGCGACTCGCCAACGCCCAGATCCGCGTTGAACACCAATCGCTCGGAAAACGACTGCGCGTTCGCGCTCGGCGCGATCACGACACCAGCGGCCAGCGCCATCGCCGCGCCAACCCATCGAACCAAGGGCTTCGAGTAGCTCATCGGGCGCGGAGTGGACTCGAACTCGTACTCGATTGCAACGGGTCTGCGACGACCTCTTCGCGCCGCCGCGCGTGACAGCGCACACGGCGCTGCGGTACCCGCGATGCCGCCCCTTCTGTCTCGATGAGCGCGCCCTCCCCCCCGACGACCGAGCCGACCGCGCCGCGCGAACACGCTTTCGCGCGACGGTGGACCTCCGTATCGTGGGCGATTTTCGCGGCCGTTGCGCTGCGGCTCGCCGCGATCGCGTGGCTCGCCCCGCCCGCCTCGTGGGACGGCGCCATCTACGCTCGGCTCGCAGAAGGGCTCGCGCGCGGCCAGGGCTATGTGCATTGGGGAGGAAATGGACGGCCGACCGCGTTCTTTCCCGTGGGCTTTCCCGCGGCGATCGCGGCGGTCATGGTCGCCACGGGCGCAGGAGCGACGGTCGCGGCGTGGGTCGTCAATGTTCTGTCGTCTGCGCTCACCACCCTTGCGGCTAGCTCGATCGGACGCGCGATCGACGGAGAGCCCGGCGCGCGCCGCGCCGCGTGGGCGTTCGCGCTGTATCCCGCGATGATCCTGTGGAGCGCCGCGGCGATGACCGAGACGCTCCAGTGCGCGTGGATCACCGTCGCGTTCGCGCTCGCGATCGGTCAGCCGCGCGCGCAAAACCCGTCTGCGCGTGCGGTTCTGCTGGGCGTCGCGACGGGGCTCGCCACCCTCGTTCGTCCGCAGGGGATCCTCCTGGCTCCGTTGCTCGGGGCGCTGAGCGATGCGCGATCGATCACCGCTCGCGCGAAGAGCGCCGTGATCGCGCTCGTGACGGCGCTCGCGCTGGTCTCACCGTGGTCGCTTCGCAACGCGCGAACGCTCGACGGCCCCGCGCTGGTGAGCACCAACGGCGGCAGCAATCTCCTCATCGGAACGCTTCCCGAAGCCCGCGGCGGCTACCGCGAGCTCACCGACCGCGACGCGTGCGCGACCGTGCAGGGCGAAGTGCGCCGCGACCGCTGCATGTCTCGCGTCGCGATCGAGCGCATCGCCCGCGCCCCCGGCTCGTGGGCGTGGCTCGCGGTGAGAAAGATCGCGCGCACGGTGGGGTTCGAGTGGGCGCCGGTGAGCTACGCGAGGAGCACGGTTCCCGAGAGAATTTCGCGGTGGATCGGCGTCGCGCTCGCGCTCGTGTGCACCGCGTGCTGGTGGCTCACGCTCGCGGCGAGCGCGCGCTTCGTCGTTCGCCATCGTCGCTCGGACGTCGCCGTCGCCGCGGTCGGATCGTTCGCCGCGGTGGTCCTCGTGCACGCCGCGTTCATCGCCGACGACCGCTATCACCTCGTGCTCGTCGGCCCGTTGTGCGCCATCGCCGCGGGCTCATTTCGCGCGCGATCGACCGAGTGACAGCGCTCACTCGCTGAGCAACGCGCGCACGAACGGGTCGCTCTGCGTCGCGCGCAAGTGCGCGATCGTCGCCGCGCCATCGAGCCGTCCGCCGTCGATCACGGCCACTCGATCGGCCAGCGCGCGCACGTCTTCGGGGTCGTGCGTCACGAGGATCGCCGGGATCTTTGCGCGCTGAATCCACTCGCGAAGCAGCTCGCGCACCGCTCGACGGCTGTGCACGTCGAGCGAGGCGAGCGGCTCGTCGAGCAAGAGCAGCCGCGGCTCGACCGCGAGCGCCCGCGCGAGGGCGACCCTCTGTTGCTCTCCGCCCGAGAGCGTCGAGGGCCGACGATCGCGCAGCGAATCGAGAGAGAAGCGCGAGAGCCACTCGTCCGCCGTCGACGTGAGCGCGACGCCGCTCGATCGCGCCGAGTCCATCGCGAACCGCACGTTGTCCCGCACGCTCATCGTCGCGAAGAGCGCGTAGTCCTGCGGGACATACCCGACGCGTCGTCGCTCGATCGGGACTTCGATCTTCGCGCTCGAGTCGAAGAGCACTCGATCGCCGAGCGCGACGCGGCCCGACTCGATTGGCGAGGCGCCGAGGAGCATGCGCAGGACGCTGCTCTTTCCTGCGCCGTTGCGACCGATGAGGACGAGGGTCTCGCGTTCGATCGAGAGCGAGACGTCGAGAGCGAGAGAGCCCGCGCGGCCGCGGATGGAGACGGTCATCATCGCGCGGACTCCGTGCGGTCTTCGCGCGTCGCGCGGACGACGAGCAGCACCACGAGCGCGACGAGCACGAGCACGACCGAGAGCGACTGCGCCGCGCGGCGATCGCTCTCGAACGCTGTGTAAATCGCCAGCGGAAGCGTCTGCGTGCGCCCTTCGAGGTTGCCCGCGAACATGAGCGTCGCGCCGAACTCACCGAGCGAGCGAGCCCAGCTCATCGCCGCGCCCGCGACGAGCCCCCGTCTCGCGAGCGGAACCGCGATGCGCGCGAGCACCCTCCACGGCCCTGCGCCGAAGCTCCGCGCGACGAGCAACGTCTGCTCGTCCACCGCTCGAAACGCCGCGATCGCCGTCTGAACAAAGAACGGCCCGGACACGAAGACCTCGGCGATGATCACCGCGATCGTCGAAAACGCCAGCGATTCTCCACGCGGATAGAGCACGCCCGAGAAGAGTCCCTGACGACCGAACGCGAGCAAGAGCGCGACGCCCGCGACCGCCGGCGGGATCACCATCGGGAGCTGCAGCACCGTTTCGACGGCGCGACTGAAGCGCGTGCGGCTCTGCGCGAGGGTCCAGGCGAGCGGGGTTCCGAGCGCGCAGACGACGGCGAGGCTGACGGTGGACGTGAACACGCTCAGCTCGAGCGCGGCGATCGACCGCGGCGCGCTCAGGCCGCGCGCGAGCTCGGTGAGCGAGCTCGAGCCGAGCAGCGCAAGCACGGGCGCCAAGAGAAACACCGCGAGCAACGCTCCGAGCGCAGAGATCCCCCACCGCTGCGCTCGAAGCCTGTCCACCGTCACGGCGCTGGTTCTGCACCGGTCGGCGCGAGAAAGCCAGATGCCCGCAGCGCCCGCTGACCGTCTCCGAGCCGCACGAAGTCCACCCACCGCTGCGCGTGCGCGCCCGCGGAGCTGCTCGTCACCACGGCGATGGGATAGTCGCCCACGACGTTGAACTCCGCCGGGATCTCGACGACAGCGACCTGCGCTCCTGCGGCGATCGCGTCCGTTCGATACACGATGGCCGCTTGTGCTTCGCCCATCGTGAGCTTGGCGAGGACCTGCCGCACGTTGAGCTCTCGCGAGACGACGCGAGCGTCGAAGCGCGAGCGAAATTCCTGCCCGTATTGCGCGCTCGCGCGGTCGATCACCTGCTGCGTGTAGCGCCCGACGGGGACTTCGGGCGCGCCGATCACGACGCGCGTCGCGTTGGGCAGATCGCGAAACGAGCGAACGAGCGCGCGGCCCTCGTTGGCCACGACCACGACGAGCTCGTTGCGCGCGAAAACCGCTGGGGCACGCACGCGCTGCGAAGAGACCAACGACTGCATCGTGCGCAGGTCGGCGCAGGCCACGACGTCCGCGCGCGCTCCGTGCTCGATTTGCGTGACGAGCTCTTGCGAGCCCGCGAAGCTGAACGTCACGGACACCGAGGGATTTTGCCGTTCGAACTCGCGTGCTGCGCTCGTGAACGCCTCGCGCAGCGACGCAGCGGCGAACACCGTGAGCGTCGCGCGCGCGGGCTCAGCGCGCTTGCACGAGACGAGCGCTACGAGGGCGACTGCGAGCCGTGATCGTCGAGCGAGTGTCATGTCTCGGGTCCGTTCGCTGCTTCGAGCGCGCGACGGTGATCGCTCAGAACAGCCGCGTCAACCACAACTCCGCGACCGCCGCGTCGCGCGTGCGCAGCGGAACGTAGTCGTCGAACGCCTGATGCATCCAGCCCGCGCGAACACCGAGCTCCCAGTCGTTGGGCGCAGGCCAGGCTGGCGCGAAGAAGCGCGCGGTGATCGTCGGCCAAAACGTGTGCATCGGACCGAGGGCGCGGTCGCGCGTGCGCCACTCGGTGTGAGCGAGATACGTTCCGTCGTAGAAGAACGCGCCGTTTTGAGTCATCGCGCGAGCCGAGAGCTCGAGCAGCGCCCACGCTGAGGGCTCCCATCGAAGCGCGACGTCGACCGACGGAGCCACGAGCGCCCACGAATCAACGGAGATCCCGAGCTCTGCGCTCACTGCGAGGTTGCTGAGAATCGAGCGCTGCCACCGCGCTTCGACCGCGCCGCGCGCGCGGCGAGAAGGCACGCGCTCGACGTAGAACACACCGCCGACAGGGACGTATCGGTACACCGATGACTGCAGTCCGACGAGCACTTCGCCCTGCGCGGCGAGACGCAAGATCGACCGTCGATCGAGCACGCGCGTGACCGACGCGGATGCGCTCGCAGCCCACAGCGGCGCTGCGTCCGTGAGCGTCCACCCGGGTCCCACTCGATCGTACCGACCGCGAACCTCGACGTGCAGCGCGAGATCTCGCGCGGTGGTCTCGCGATCGAACGAGAACGACAGCGCGTTCGATTGATAGTCGGGCTCACGCGAGCCTCGGACGCCGCACGCGATCGAGGTTCGCGCGTCGATCGCGACGGACGCTCCGAGGTTCGCTTCGTGCCGCTGCTCGGTCGAGCGCGACGCGCTGGCGACAACGTCCACCGACGCAGCCGAAATGATGTCGACGCCGTACGAGCCCGTCGCGACGACGCGCGGTCCGATCGCGACGCGCGCACGAACGCTCGGGTTCGCGACGTACACGTGATCGTTGTCTGCGTAGCCACCCGCGTGCAGCGAGAGCTCGGCGCGGTTTGCCTGTGCGGGCGTCGTTGCGCAGCGAGAGTGCGTCGCCGCGACCATGGCCAACGCGGCCGTTAGTTGCAGCCGCATCCTCCACCCCCTGCTCCGCCGGCGGTCTGACCTCCGCTTCGCACCGCGCGAACATGCGCGTCGAACGCGGCGCTCTGCGCGGGAGCGTCCACGGCCATGACCCGTCGCGACAGTCGCTCGCGCTCCCACGGACGCACCGTTGCGCAAGCAGAGAGCGCCGCGCTCGCGAGCACGATCGAGAGAGCGCCGCGCCAGCTCATCGCGCGCCCCCTGTGCGAAGCCACGCGACGAGCGCGAGCGCGTCGCGATCGGACTCGGTGAGCACGCGTCCGCCGAGGTGACCCGCGTCGCCGAGGGACTTTCGGACGAGCAAGCTCTCGCGCGCGACGGGCACGTCGGCGGCGAACGACTCTGCGCTGCGCGCGTTGGCCTCGAGCTCGTTCGCGCTCAGCGCTTCGTCGACGTGCGTGCGCGACGGGTCCGCGCGAAAGAGCCCCGGCGAGTAGACTCGCAGTCGTCTCCGTTCGTTGCCGTGGCACGCGGGGCTCGCGCAACGCGTGGCGAGGACGGGCTGGATCTGCGCGGCGAACATCGCGCGATCGAGGCTCGGCGCGAGCACGATGCTGTTGTCGAGCGCGCACGCTCCGCAGGCGATCAGCGCGGGGAGCCATGAGAATTTGCTCATTGGGTTTACTGCGCCTCCATGAACGCGACGAGGTCGTCGATTTGGTTCGCGCTGAGGTGAGACGTCGCGCCGTGCGTGTTCGGAACGCCCTCCGTCTCGTTGAACCCTCTCTCGCCAGCACGAAGCGCGGCGTGACCCGGCGTGAGCACGACCTCTCGCAGCGAGCGCGCGCGACCGTCGTGCAGAAAGCGCGATGAGTGCGCCCAGATTCCACGCAGCGTCGGAGCGCCGAACTGCGGCGAGAGGTCCTGCTGGACCGTCTCGGGAAACGTTCGGATGAACCCGTCTGAAATCGTGTCGAGGTTGCGTCCGTCCGCAGACCGCAGCGGCGAAACGACAGGGCCGAAGCGCACACGCCCATCGATGGCGTCTCCCGTCGAGGCCGCGAGTCCGGCGCCTCGATGGCACGCGCTGCAGCCGACGGCGGTCGACTCGAAGAGCGCGCGCCCACGCTGCACCGACGCGGCGTCTGGGTCGTTGGGGTTGGGCAACAGTCGAGAGCGATGCAAGAGAGAGAGGCCGATGGCGCGAGTGATTCCCTGAAAATTGAGAGGCAGATCGAAGGCGTCACCGATGCTCCTCGTTCGCCCGAGCGTGGCGCTCGCCGCGGCGAGATAGAACGCGTTGCGGCTCGGCAAGTTGCGCGGGTACGGCCGCGAGCTGCACTCGGGCGGAGGCGAGAGCTCACAATCCGCAGGCGCTGGGTGGCTCGTCGTCCAGAGCTGCGGATCGGTGCAACAGAAGTTCTCGATGCGCGCGAACTCGTTGAGCACTGGGAAGAAGTTGTTCTCGTCCATCGCGGACTCGAAGAACCACGGCCGAGTGTCGGCGAGGCCGCGGTGCGGCATGGTCATGCGCGTCCCTTCTGGGTGCACGAGCAGCGGCATCGAGAACGGCTTCTCGAGGTTTCCGAACTCGCGATGGCACATCACGCACGACTGATCGCCGTCGACCGTGAACGGCGCGGTTGCCACGTTCACGAGCTCGCCGATCTCTTGGTCCGTCGCGGGAAACTCTCCGCCGCGAACATCCCCGACCACAACGTCTTGCCGAGGCCGATCAGGCGCTTCGTAGAAAGAGAGCCGCTCAGCGAGCGTCGAGACCACCGCCGCGCCGCGCTCGACGCAAGCGATCCCTGTGGCGCCGTGCGGAGTCGGTCCGCGCGCCGCTGCGCGAAGCTCGCCGCGCTCGACATCGAGATCGAACGTCTGCACTTCGGACGAGCCGAGGTACGCGACCCACAGGCGTCCATCGCACAACGCTCCCGCCTCGGGGATCGAGCCGCCCACGATCCATCGCGCGCGATCAGCGACAAACTCACCGAGCCTCGGGTCCTCGGGCGCGACGTCTCGAAAGTCGCGACAGCACGTCGTGTCGCTCGTGTAGCGACGAACGATCGCTCCATCCGACGCGCGAATCACCGCGATTTCGTTCTGCTGATCTTGAAAGTTGACGTTGGCCGTCGAGTCGCCCGGTCGCCCGTCTTCGTCCGTGTCCGGCCCCACCAACGGAGGGTGCCCCGAGCCGCCGCCTTGCGTGAGCGCGATGAGCCACGGCCCCGCGAACAGAACATCGTTGACCGGAGCGTGCAGCGAGGTCGTCGCGATCGGCGCGCCCGACGGCGACGCGAACAAGTGCACCGAGAGACCATCGAGCGAAGCCACCGCGAGCGTGGCTCCGTCGCTCGAGAGCGCGACGTCTCGCGGGTGCGTCGCGACGCGCAGCGCGCGAGCACGAGCATCGAGCACGTCGAAGCGCTCGTCGGTCACGACGAGGTCCCATCGAACGACCTCGTCGCGCCATCGGTTGCTGACCCACGCGTGCGCTCCGTCCGGCGTAAACGCGATGTCCGTTGCGTAGAAGTCCACCGCCACGCGCTGAGCCACCGCGCCGCGCGCGAGGTCGAGCACCGCCGCTCGATTCTCGAATCGCGTCGTGACGACTGCAAATCTCCCCGCAGGATGAACGGCGACCGACGTCGGGCTCGAACCAACATCCACCCGCGCTCGCACCGTTCGAGTCGCGATGTCGACGAGCACAACCTCGTGACCTGGCTCGTCTTCGAGCCCCTGAAGCGTGACGATCGCCGTTCGACGATCGGGCGTCACCGCCACGCGAAGCGGCCGATCGCGATGCGGCTGCGCGGTCCAAAGCGGATCGCCTGGCCCGAACGCGCGTGGGTACGGTCGCAGCGTTCGACGCCCGACGTCCGACGGTCCGACCACGGGCTCGCACGTGCACAGAGCGAGCGTGACGAGCGCGAGCCACGGAAATTTAGTGCTCATTCGCGCCTCCGTCAGAGAGCGATCGGCACTGAAAATCGGGGCCTTCGATGCAATCGGGGTCCCATCGAACGAGCCCGTCGAGCACGGCCTCGGCACGGCGGCGTCGGTCGTCGAGAACGATCGTGAGGCGCGCGTGTCGTCCGTTGGCAGCCGCGGGCGCGACGTCGTTTGCGAAGATCATCAGCGGCGCGCTCACGCGTCGCCCATCGGCGGCGAGGCGAAGATCGACCGCGCTGAAGAGCTGCTCTGCGCGGTCGAAGCCGTCGATCTCGAGCGTCGCGCGCGCAGGCGTCACCGAAGGGGCGTCGCCGGTCGCGACCAGCGCCACTCGGATGTAGCGAAAGCCCTGAAATCCCAGCCGCAGATCGATCGAAGCGTCCTGCGCGAGCACGTCCGGAGCGCTCGGGTCGGGCGAGGCGATCGCGAGCCCGTACATCACGACGTCGACGCTCGAGTCACCGGATGGACCCGACGGCGCGCAGGCTGCGACGACCAGAGCGAAGAGCGACCAACGAAGCATCAGCGCACCTCCGTCGAAAACGACGCGCCAGCCTCGATCCAGCGAAGCAACGCGCGCAGCGACGCATCGTCGAGCGGCGGCTCTCCTCGGTGCGGCGCGTGGATCACGAGCGAGCGCGGCGCGTCGAGCTCTTCGCCGAGGATGTGCTCGACGAGGTAGCTGCCACGAGCGGACGCGCCGTCGACGTCGACGTAGCGATAGCCACTGCGCGACCCCTGACCGAGCGCCATCAGCGACTCGTACGCGCGGTCGTAGCGGGCCGTGCGCACGGGATCGAGCACGAGCGCGCCCGCGTGCGTGATCTCGTCGTGACACCGAGCAGAGGCGCAAGAGCGCCGCAGCGCCGGCGCGACGGTGCTCTGCCACTCGGCGTCGAGCGGTTGATCGAGCGCAATCGCAGCTCGAGGTCGGTCGGGATCGTCGCCCTCGAATCGAGCGAGCGAGCGCGAGGCCCGCGCGGTGACGTCAACGGGAGCAAACGCATCAGCGCTCGCGCCGCTGCGCGCGCCGTGGCAGACGGCGCAGCGCGCATCGTAGGTGTGCGTGGAGGTTCCCTGTCGAAGGAGCTGGCCGCCCTGAATGTCGAACCAGCGATTGTGTTGAACACCGACGGCCATGCCTCGATCGTCGAGGTACTGGAGCCGAAACGCCGTTCCAGCGGGGATCGAAGCGAAGAAGGTCCCGTCCGACTCGAGGGGCACCTCGGCCAGCACACGCGCTGGCAAGTGTGGCCCTGCGCCGCTTCGACGCTGCGGTCGTGCGAGTGATTCTTCCGTCGGCCACGCCTCGTCCTGCGCACGCGCGATCCACTGCAACACGCGCACTGCGCGGATGTCGTCGCGCGCAGAACGCGCTCCGTGCGGCCCCACTTGCCGCAGGATCTGCTCGATCATCGTCGCGCCGCCGTACGCGAGTACGCCTCTCTCTCCGCGAGGCGCCTCGGCCACAAACTGCCCCGGGACGCTCACGCAGATCGCGACCGGCTGCGTCTCCGAGAGCCCCGGAAGATCGACGAGGCGCGTCTTCGCTCGAACGCTCAACGCGAGCGTCTCGCGGTCGCGATCGAGCTCGACCATGTACAGCCCGAAATCCGGCGCGCTCGACGCGTCGAGCAAGCGCACGGGACCGTCTGCCCAAGCCGCGAGCAGCCTTCCGTCGGGCGTCGGATGAGGATCGCGCCACGCTCCGTCGCTCTCGATCGTGCGGTTGCCCTCACGAGTCGAGTACGGGTCGACGATCGCGTCGTCCGTCGATCCAAACGGCCCCAGGTAGGTGACCGGCTCGCGATACGCAGGCAGCGAGGCGTCAGCGATCGCGTGCGTCGGCAATGCGATGCCGAGGTTGCGATCGACGTACAAGAGCGCGCCGGCGGACCACTGCGCGTCGCGGTCGAGCGCGAGGCCAACGTAGTTTCCCTCGGCGGTCTCGCGCATATGCCACGTGACGTCGTCGCCGAGCGTGATGCCGACGTGCTGGTGGTACTCGCTGTGAAGGTCGTTGGGAAACCGGTACACCACACCCTTGAAACCGCGCCCGAGCCGGCGAAGCGCGGTGAACGCGACAGAGCCGCTCGTCTCTCGCCCCTGTCGAAAGAACGTCGTCGCGAGCTCGGGGCTCGGCGTAAACGACCGTCGCGTGATGCTCTCGTCACGTTCGATCACGTACAGGTCTGTGTCGAGTCCGTCCGCGTGCTCTGCGAGCATCGCCGCGCGCGTCGAGACGAACCAGAGTCGACCGTCGGGCCCGTACGCGGGCCATCGGTCGACGGACCACTCGCCGTTCGCCAGCAGAACGCCTCGCGTGCGCTGCACCGAACGACCCGTTGCGAGCGAGACCTCCCACAGCTCTCGCGGTCCGTCCGCGCGCGTTCGCATCGAGAACGCGAGGCGCTCTCCGCGATCGTCGACGCACGGGTCTCGAATGTCCGCGGGTTGCTCGTGCAGCGTGGCCGTGACGTTGCGAACCGACCCGCGCTCGTTGGGTGGAGCGAGGATGTAGACGTCGCTGCCCGGAGCGAACGAGCGGTGGTCGTTGATGCGCGCCGCAGCGATCGGGCCGCCGACGAACGCGATCGCGGTGAAGCCGTCGTCCGCGCGACCGACTCGCAGTTGACGCTCGAGCGTCGCCCACGAGGCGATCGCGCGAGGGAGCGCTGAATACGCCGCGGACGGACCAGCGCTCAGCCCGTTTCCTCCGCGATGCGGAAGCGCGTCCGACGACCGATGCAGCGGTTTGCGCGCGAGCCTCGAGAGCTCACCGTGGCCGCCGAGCGCGAGGTGCACGAGCGCTTCGCGGTAGTTGGCCTTCGTCGCTGCGACGCCGAACACGCCGTCCATCGCCGCGACGAATTGCAACGGGACGCCCGACGCTGCCCCGTGGCAGGCGCCAGTCATGCACAGCGCCTGCGCGAGCCGCGGTTGTACTTCGCTCGCGAAGAATCGCTCGCCCTCGGACAGCGTCGCTCGATCTCCGTCTTCGCCGCCGCCGTGCTCGACGGCGATCCACGCGCGAACGCTCTCGAACGCGCTGTCGTCTCGGCGATAGAACGCGACTCCGCCTCCGTGCGAAACACCGCCAAAATCGCTGGGCAAAGGCTTACGCAGCAGCGACGAGAGCTCGGGGATCTCAGCGGTGTCGATGAAGCGCTTGGCCGAGCGATACGCGTCCTCCATCGCGTCGGGAGCGATCTGACCGCGATCGTCGAGGCGAAACACGAACTCTCGCGGAGAGCGCACGGCGTCGGTGCTTCCGTGGCATCGCGTCGTTCCGCAGCGGCGCGCGAGAACGGGCGCGACCTCGGACTCGAACCGAGCGCGCGGGCTCGTCGAACACCGCGCGCACAGAAGCGCGATGGCGACGACCGCAGCGCGCTCGAACGGGCTCACGCTCGAGCCCCGCGCGGCGCGAGCAGCGACCGCATCGGATCCGAGAGTTCGAGCTGCATCCCTGGGTCCACGCGCAGCACCGCAGCGCCGAGCGCGGTCGCGAGCGTCCTCGCTCGATCGGGAGAGAGGACGAACAGCGCAGTGTCGAGCGCGTCCGCGTCGAGCGCAGAATCGCTGACGACAGTGACCGACGAAGTGTGCTCCACAGGCCAACCCGTGCGCGGATCGAGGACGTGGTGGTAGCGGCGTCCGTCGCGAATGAAGCAGTGCTCGTAGTCTCCGCCGGTCGAGACCGAGCGCCCCGTGACCGAGAGCGTCGCGACGAGCTCTTCGCTGCGGCGCGGGTGTTGAACGCCGACGCGCCACGGTCGTCCGTCTCGTGTCCCCTCGGCGAGCACCTGTCCGCCAGAGTACAAGACGAAGTCACGTACGGATTCGGCCAGCAAAATCGCACGCATTCGATCGAGCGCGTAGCCCTTCGCGATGCCGCCGAACCCGATCGCCATGCCTCGGCGGCGAAGGCCGACCGCGCGGCGCGTCCGATCCATCTCGACCGCGGTCCAGTCGACGAGCGACGCGCGCTCGCGAACGAGCGCCGGTGAAGGAACGGAGCTTCCGTCACGAAAGCTCCACACCGATCGAAGCGCTGCCCATGTTGGGTCGAACGCTCCGTCGGACAATCGAGCGTAGTGGAGCGCTCGCTCGGTGACGCGCCAGGTGTCTTCCGAGACCACCACGGAATCCACTCCCGCCGCTGCGTTGATGCGCGAGACCTCCGTGTGCGGGCGAAACTCGGACAGCACGTCTTCGAGACGACTGACCTCGTCGAGCGCTTGCGACGCGACGCGATCAGCGTGTGGAGGTGCGTCTGCGGGCAGGACGACTTGCCAGATCGTTCCCATCGCTGGGCGATCGAGAGCGCGCGCTGGTCCGCGCAACGAAGGAGCGGTGATCGTCGGTCGACGAAGCGAAGTGAGCGCGCCGCCAGCGAGGGCGAGCGCAGGCAGCAAACAGAGTGTTCGACGGCGCACGGCGCTCTACCTCCTCAGCGCCGCGTCGATGCGCGCGCTCAACTGAGCGATGTTTTCGCCCGAGACAATCGCGAGCACGCGACCGTCGCGACCGATGACGAACGTCGAGGGCATCGCCGGCGGCTGCCATCGCTCGACGATCCTGCGATCCGCGTCGTGAACGATCGCGAACGACGGTCGTAGTTGCTGCACGGCCCGCTGCGCGTTCGACGCCTCGTCGTCGACCGAAACGCCCACCACCGTGAGCCCTTCGCTCGCTCGTCTCCGAGCGAGATCGCTCAGCGCTGGAAACGTGCGTCGACACGGCTCGCAGTAGCTCGCCCAGAAGTCCACCACCACGACGCGCCCCCGCTGCGCCTGCAGCGAAAACGGCGTTCCCTGCAGCGTTCGTCCGTCGAGCACTGGCGCGGGTTGCCCCGCCGTCGCGCCGAGCAGCAGCGAAAACACAGTCAGCGCGACCCACGCGGCGATGCGTCTCATCGACAACTCCTCGCTCGAGCGTGAGCGCCTCGGCGACCGCGCGACTTGACGGCGATCAAGCGCGCTGTCGGGCGCAGATGGCGACGGCCGCGATTTGCACCCAACGTTTGCCGTCGGTGCCTCATCGTAGGCGAGCCGTGCACGCTCCTCGCTCGCTCGCTCATTTCTCCCGGTTTGCCTCGATGTTCGCGCTCGTCGCGCTCGCGGGCTGTCCCCGCTCGCCGCGACCGACGCAAACCGCCGCGCCCACTGTTTCGCCGGGCTCTGCGCGAATCGCCGACGACGCCGGCGCGATCACCGCGCGCGTCGAGCCCATGCAAAGAGTCACGTTGGACGAAGTGCTCGCGACGCAGCCGCGCACGCGGGCGCAGCTACACCTGTTGCACCTCGCGCAGCTCGAACGGGCGCTCTCGGGCCGGCGCGAACAGTTCGACGACCGCGATTTCGACGCGATCGGCTCGGCGCTGTTCGACGCGATGGCCGCGCCGCAACCAGACGACGTTCGCATGGCCACACGGCTCGCGCTCGCGGTCCCCACCCTCGCCTCCACGATCCTCGACGCCATCGCGTCCTTGGGCGGAACGGGCGGTGCCTGGGACCACGACGCGCTGCCAGCCGCGCGTCGCACCGCCGTCGAGCAGATCATTCGCAGCGGTCCTGCGAGCGCGACGATGTGGGGGATTCGCAGCGGATTTCCTGGAGAGAGAGCGGCGGCGAGCTTCGCCCGCGAGCAGCTCGGGAGGCTGGCGGCGTTGAATGCGTGCCCAGTATTCAACGAGCTCGACCGACCGCGGGCAGACGAGCTGTTCGCAGGACAGCCCGCGGCGCCGTGCCTCACCGCCACCGCCGACCCTGCGGTGTATGCGCGCATGCCCAACGAGACGCTGCTCGAGCTCGTCGAGCACGGAGACGAAGCCGCGGCGCGCACGCTGCGAGATCGCTTCAGCGCGGCGCAGTCGGGGCAGCCCGACGCCAACACTCCGACGGTCGCGCACTTCGCGCGCGTGTTGCGCTTGTCCGCCGCGGGAAGACTGCGCGGGACGGACTCGAGCTCGCTCGCGACGCAGGCGTTGACGAGCGCGAACAACGTTCGCTCTTGGGTCGATTGGCTCGTCGCGCATCCGACGGACGTGGGCGAATCGGCGAGACCCTTCGCGCGCATGCTCGTCGAGAGCGCCGCAGCGGGGCAGCCCACCGCTGAGCAACGGGCCGCGCTCGCGCTGTGGAACGCGCCCGCGACGAGCGCGATGCGACCGATCGCGCGACAGTGGTCGCTGCCCGACGAGAGCGCGGCGAGCTTCGAGGCCGCGTGGCGCCTGGCCGGGGATTTGCGCGAGTTCGACCGCATCGGCGGCTTCTACATGGAGCTGTATCGACGCACCGCGAGCACCGAAGGCGCGGCGGTCACCGCGCGGCTCGCGATCGCGCAGCGCAACGAAGGGACCATCGTCCAGCACATCGAGCGATGCGAGCGGGCGGTGGCCGCTGAGCTGCCGCGCGGCGAAGACAACGCGTCGTGGATCGAGCGCGCCATCGCCGATGCGGTCGCCAAAGAGTGCGTCCCGGTCGTCGGCTACACCTCGCAGCTCTCGTCGCAGCGCGTGCGTGCGGCGATCAACGGCAGCGTCGCGCGCGGGCCGCTCGCGTGGAAGATCGCCGTCGCGCGCGAGCTTCACCGTGAAGGGCGCGGGCGGTACCTCGATCCGAGCGCAGTCCAAGCGCTGCTCGCGCACCCGCAGGCGCGCGTTCGGTTGCTCGTGGCCGAGCCATCACTTTGGGCGCAGCTCCCCGCACCGCAGCGCGACGAAGCCTCGGCGCTCGAGACCGTCGCGCGCGCGCATGCGATCACGCTGCTCGGCGCGTGGCCCGATGAGGTCGCGGCGAGCACTTCGGCAAACCCGAATGAACGCGCGTTTCGCGTGAGCTCGTCGGAGACGCCCACGCTGGCGCCGATCGTGATTCGCCTGGGAATTCTCCCGCACAATGGGCCTCTGCTGCCTTCGCACGTCGCGCGAATCGAAGAGTGACCTGCTCTGCCGCGCGCCACGTCTGGGCCGCACCTCTCAACGATCGCGCGGTCAGCGACGAGTGCACTACCATCGAGCGCGAGGTTCGCGTGCCCTTCGATCGCTCTCAGTTTCGACCGCTCCCGCCTGCCGCCGAACGACGGCCGCTGCTCGAAGCATGCGACGAGCGCGGGTGCTTGTTTCTCTTCAACCCGGTGGATGGCCTCGTCGTCACTCGCGCCGCAGGGCACATGAGCACGGTGATGGCCGAGCAGTGGATCGCGAGCACCGAGCCGGTCTGGAAGCAGGCCGCCAGGCTCGTCGTCTTCAACGATTGGGAGCGCATGGAGAGCTACGACTCGGCCGCGCGCAAGAAGCTCACGGACTGGGTGATCGCGCACCGAACACAGATGGAAGGCGCGTGGTTTCTCACGGGTTCGAGGATCGTCGCGATGGGCGTCGCGGCGGCGGGCGCAGCGACCGCGCTGGTGGGCGTCGGGATGCACGCCTCGCTCGATCGACGCGCGTGGGAGCAGACGTTGCGCGAGCGAATGGCCTCGCGCTGAGCGCTCAGCTCTCTTTGGGATCGAGCGCGTCGCGGAGCCAGTCGCCAGTGAGGTTGAAGCCGAGGACGGTGACGGCGATCGCTCCGCCCGAGATCATCGCGAGCCGCGGAGAGCGCAACAGATACGCGGTCCCCTGATCGAGCAGCGCGCCCCACGAAGCGCCCGCTCCGGGGCCGAGGCCGAGGAAGCTCAGCGACGCCTCTGCGAGCACTGCGCCGCCCAGCCCGAAGGTGGCCTGCACGATGAGCGGTCCGAGCGCGTTGGGCAGGACGTGTCGAAAGAGAACCCGCGACGACGATGCGCCGAGCGCGCGCGCCGCGGTGACGAACTCGCGATCGCGCAGACGAAGCACCTCTGCGCGAGAGACCCTGGCGTACGCGACCCAGCCCGTCGCGCTGAGCGCGGCGATCATGTGGCCGAAGCCGGGCCTCGCGATGAGCGCGAGCAGCGCGACGTTGAGCACCAGCGACGGCATGGCCTGCACCGCGTCGGTGATGCGCGCGAGCACCATGTCCGTGCGACCTCCGGCGTAGCCCGAGATCGCGCCGATGAGCGAGCCCACGAGAAACGAGATGCACACCGTGCTCACCGCGACCAGGCCCGCGGTGCGCGCCCCGGTGAGCAAGACGCTGAGCACGTCGACGCCGTTGTCCGCGGTGCCGAGCAGGTGTCGCCACGAGCTGCGCTCGAGCTCGTGCGCGAGATCGATCGCGCGCGGCGAATACGGCGCGATCCACGGCCCGATGAGCGCGGTCACCAAGAACAGCAGCACCAGCGGGACGCCCACGAGCGCCCGTCCCTGCAGCCTCCATCGCCTTCGCTCGCGCTCGCTCACGACAGCCGAATCCTCGGGTCGACCATCACGTACGCGACGTCGACGAGCAGTTGAACGAAGACCGCGGTCGCCGCGATCACCACGACGCACGCGAGCACGACGGGGATGTCCCTCGCCGTGAGCGACTGCAAGAGCAGCGTGCCGAGGCCCGGCCGATCGAAGACCTTCTCGGTGATGATCGCGCCGCCCAACAAGCTCGCGAGCTGCGCGCCGCCCGTGGTGAGCAAGGGGACCATCGCCGCGCGAAGGGCGTGCTTGATGAGCACCGCGGTCTCGCTGAGGCCCCTCGCGCGAGCGGCAGTGACGAAGGGCTCGCGCAGCGTCTCGCGCAGGGCGCCGCGGCCCATGCGCGTGAGGATCCCGGCCATTCCGACGCCGAGCGTGAGCGACGGGAGCACGAGCGAGAGCGGCCCGCGCGCGTCGGGGCCCGGGAAGGGAAGCAAGGGAATCGCCACGCAAAACGCGAGGATCAACAGCGGCCCGAGCCAGAGAGAAGGGATCGCGACGCCCACGAGCGAGGCCACGCCCACGGCCGCGTCGGTCTTGGTGCGCGGCCGACTCGCCGCGAGCACCGCGAGCGGAATCGCGATCGCCCACGCCACCAACGCCGAGCTCACCGCGAGCACGACGGTGTTCGGCCACACCTCGGAGATCATGCTGAACGCCGTTCGCGTGGGCTGCCTGAGCGAGTGGCCCATCGCGCGCGCCGGAACGATCAAGTCCAGAACGAACTGCAAATACCGCGAGAAAAACGGCTGATCGAGCCGCAGCGCGCGACGCAGCTGCGCGCGGTCTTCTTCGGTCGCCGTCTCTCCGAGGATGGTGTCCGTCGGATCTCCGGGCAGCGCTTCGAGGAGCAGAAAGCACACGGACACGACGGCGAGGACCGTGAGCGCGCCGCCGATGGCTCGTCGCAGCAGATAGCCGAGGTAGCGCATCGGTGGGCTCGCTCCTGAGTGGCGCGGTCAGCGAGTGGAGATCGGCAGCGCGCAGTAGCCGAGCCGCGTGCGATTGGTCCCAGGTCCAGTGCGGTCGTCGACGAGCCGCGTGCAGCCGGTGTCAGCGTTGGTGCCCGCGGGGCACGAGGCGTTGATCCCGGCGACGTCCGCTTGCTGGCAGCGATAGCCGCCGCGGCAATCGCCGTCGGTGCTGCACGGGGCCATGCAGAACCGCCGCGCGCGCGACGGCGCGCTCGAGAAGAACTCGACGCACAGCGAGTCGTCGGGGCACGAGTTGCGATCGCACTCAGCGATGGTGCAGTACCCGCCCGGCTGCGAAATATCGCAGCGACGATCGTTGTTGATCGAGCAGTCGGTGTCGAGCGAGCAACCGTCGCCGATGCGTCGCGCGCAGCCGAGCGGCAGCGCGATGGTCGCGATCAACAGAGAGATGAGCGCGAGCTTGGCGCGCAATCGATAGGCCATGAGGGCGGCGGAATGTAGCGCAGGCGCGAGCGCGAAGGTATACGGCGAAATCACAGCAAATGACCGTACTGACGGGACTCGACCGGCTCTTTCACGACGATTCAGAGGCCCTCGCGCTCGTGCGCGATCGACGGGTGGGGCTCGTCGCGCACCCGGCTTCGGTCACGCGCGGGCTCGTTCACGCGAAGGACGTGCTCGTCGCCAAGCGTGCGCAGGTGCGCGCGCTGTTCGGCCCCGAGCATGGATATGGCGGCGAAGCGCAGGACATGATCGGCGTCGCGAACGCGCGCGACCCCGAGACCGGCGCGCCGATCCACTCGCTCTACGGCGGGACGTACGACTCGCTCTCGCCGCGCAAAGAGTGGCTCGAGGGGCTGGACGCCCTGGTGATCGACCTGCAGGACGTCGGCAGTCGCTACTACACGTTCGTGTGGACGGCGGTGCTCTGCGCGCGCGTGTGTCACTCGCTCGGCGTCGAGCTCGTGGTGCTCGACCGGCCCAACCCGCTCGGCGGAGAGCGGATCGAGGGCGCGCCGCAGCTCGACGCGCTTCGATCGTTCGTGGGGCTGAAGAGCGCCCCGGTTCGACACGGGCTCACGATCGGCGAGATCGTCGAGTGGGCGGCGGCGGACGAGGGTCTGGACTGCGTTCGAACCGTGAAAATGCAGGGATGGAAGCGCTCGATGCTCTGGGCCGAGACGGGCCAGCGATGGGTGCTCCCCTCGCCCAACATGCCGACGCCCGAGACCGCGATGGTCTATCCCGGAGGCTGCCTGCTCGAGGGGACCAACGCGAGCGAGGGCCGCGGCTGCACGAGGCCGTTCGAGCTGTTCGGTGCAGGATACGTCGACGGCCCGGCGCTCGCGAAGGCGATGGAGCGCGACGGCGGCGCGGGGTTCATCGCGCGCCCGACGACGTTTCGACCGACGTTTCACAAGTGGGCGGGGCACAACATCGGCGCGGTGCAAGTGCACGTCACCGAGCCCGAGCGGTTCGAGCCGTACCGCGCGTACCTGGCGGCGATCGCGCACATGCGAAAGAGCCAGGGATTTTGCTGGCGAACGGAGAAGTACGAGTTCGTCGACGAGGTCCCCGCGATCGACCTGCTCACCGGCGACGGGCGCGTGCGCGAAGCGATCGACCTGGGCGCTTCGATCGAAGAGATCATGGCGATCGGCGCGGACCGCACGCGCGCTTGGGACGCTCGCTCGCGGTGGATTTACTGAGCGATCGCGTTGCGCGTGACGCCGCTGTTTTCGGCGCGCTACCGTGAGCGCACAAACGCTGTGAACACCCGCTTGTTCTTGGTCGCGCTCGCGACGTGGTCTTCGTTCGTGGTGGGTTGCTCGACGCCGGCGCCGAGCTGCGACGGAGGCGCGTGCACGGACAGCAGCGCGCCGCCGTCACGGTGCCTGACGGCGGTGCTCCCGCAGTGCGATCGCGGCGCCGATCCGTACTCGGACGAGGCGTGCTTCTCGCTCGACGACGCGGAGTCTCGATCGGGCGCGACGGTCGACATGGCGCGCGCTCCGTCGGTGACCGCGCCGACACAAGCGCAAGCGCTGCCAGGATCGACGCCGTTCACCTTTCGATGGACCGCGGCGATGGCGCTCCTTCCGCGGCGCACCCCCGCCCGATGGAACGTCGCGACGAGCCCCACCACCCACGCACACGAATTCAACGCGCGAGCACCATCCGCGCTCGAAGAGCTCGCGCGCTGGACCACGCTCGTGCCCGAGGCGCACGCGCACTGCGCGCCGTTCTCGGGCGTGGGATACGGGCTCGATTTTCGCGCGGGCGGCAGGGTGATCCTGCGCGTCGAGCAGTCGCTGACCGAGTACACGCCAGGAGCTGCCGCGTGGGAGGTCTTGCGATCCGCGACGGGTCCGATCGAGCTGCGCATCACCGCGGCGCGCTTTCGCAACAGCGTCGTGAGCGACGGACCGTTCGAGTCGCCCACGCGCGTCACGTTTACGATCACGCCATGAGCCGAGCGCCCTTCGCGACAGCCCTGCGCACCGATTCGCCGGCGCGGCGAGGCTCGACGCGCGCTGCATCGAGCATGACAGCGCGAACGCGCGTAGTTCCGGGATGCGCGGCGCTCGCGGCGCTCTCGCTCTGCGCGTGCGGGCAGCGGGTGAACGAGCCGTTCGACGGAGCGGCGTTTCCCAACCGGCGCCCTGTTGTTCGCTGGCCTGCAGACGCAGCGGCGGCGGTCACCTCGGACAACGGCTCGGACACGATCACCGTCGTCTCGATGGCCGACTTCTCTCGGGTCGGGACGTACACCATCGGCCTGGACCCGCTCGCCAACGACGGCCCGCACCACCTCGCGCTCGACCCGGCGCGACGCGTGCTCTACACGGCGTACGCGTACCCTCCGCCCGAGATCTCTGTCGGACCGCACGGAAACCACGGGGCCAGCACGCAGCTCGGCGTCGTGGTCGCCCACTCGATGGACGACCTTCGCGTCCTCGCCCGCGCCGACGTCGAGAGCAACCCGGGCGACATCTTGCTCACGCCCGACAAGAGCAAGGTGATCGTCACGCACTTCGAGCTGAGCCGCGTGCTGCAGTGGGACGGAGGTCTGCCCAACGCGGACGCCGGCGATGCGCGAGCGAGCGCCATCACCATCCACGACGCGCGCACGCTGCAGCGCCTCGCGACGCTGCGCCCTTGCCTCGCAGCGCACGGCGGCGCGGTCACCGCGGACAACCGGTGGCTGCTCGTCGCGTGCAACGGCGAAGACGCGGTCTCCGTCACGGACCTCACGAGCCCGTCGTTCGCCACGCGCACCTTCGCCGTCGGCCCGGGCGCGGCGACGATCCCCGACAATCGCTACGGCCCGTACTCGCTGTTGGTCACGCCCGACGCGACCACGGGATACGCGGCGGACCTCGAGGGGCGCGACGTGCGCGAGTTCACGATCGCCGCGGACGGAGCGCTCACCTTCAGCAACGCGCGATCGGTGCGCGTCAACGCGGCGGCGTTCTTCATGGACTTCGGCCCGACGCGCGAGACCCTGCTCGTGCCCACGCAGAACCCCGATCAGCTCGTGCTCGTCGAGCGCGCCACGATGACCATCCGCCGAACGCGTGCGTTCACCGCGGCCGAGTGCCGTCTGCCGCACCAGGTCTCTCGCGCCCCCGACGGTCGCTACGTGCTCGTGTGCGAAGGCGTGCACACCGCCACGCGGCGAGAGCCCGGCGCGCTGCTCGTGATCGACCCCGAGACGCTCGAGACGCGCGCGCGCGTCGAGGCCGGGATCTACCCAGACGCCGTCGCCTTCGCGCAGCCGCAGTGACGCTCATGATTGCACGCACACATTTTCGACTCAGCAGCGTTTTTGCAGCCATGGTCGCCGTCGCATCGGGCTCGTGCGTCGAGCGAGTGAGCGCCGAGCGCCGCGGGCAAGAGCTCTTCGCTTCGCCTTCGCTGTCGACCTCGCGCTTCAACCAGTACTCGTGCTCGAGCTGCCATCGCGCCACGCCCGACGATCGACCGGACGCGGTGTTGCCCGGCGGATTGCTCGCGGGCGCCACGGCTCGGCCCACGTTTTGGGGCGGCGCCGTGAGCTCGCTCGAAGACGCGGTGGGCCTGTGCTTCGACAAGTTCATGCGCGGCGGGCGCTTCGACCCCACGCAGAGCAACGCCGTGGATCTGTACGCGTTCTTGCTCTCGATCGAGCGCGCTCCGGGCGCGGTCACCGCCGCGATCCCCTTCACGATCCCCGGAACGACGCAGCCCCCCGGCCCCGGCGACAGCGCGCGCGGACAGCGCGTGTACGAGCGCGCGTGCGCGGTCTGTCACGGCGCGCTTCGCCAGAGCAATCGACGCATCTCGTACGCGACGGTGATCCCCGATGACACCGAGCGCGAGCACGGCGCGGCGCAAGGATACACGATCGAGACGCTGCGACAGGTGTTCGTCGAGAAGGCGCGACACGGCTCATTTCTCGGGTTCGCCGGCACCATGCCCCCGTTTTCAACGGAGCTGTTGAGCGATCAGGATCTGGCCGACATGGTGGCCTACGTGTCGCCTACATTGCGTTGATCGCGCGCAGAAACGCAGTGAAGAAGCGCGCTCTGTGATAGTGTCGAAGCCCTGGGCACTTTGCTCGGAGGCCTCTCGTGACCGTCGGCAACGCAGCGCAACGTTCAACGCCCTGGTCGAGGACCCTCGGTCGATACGAGCTTCGATACCGGCTCGCCTCCGGCGGGATGGCCTCGGTCTACCTCGCCAAGGCGCGCGGCCACGCGCAGTTCGAGAAGTGGGTCGCGGTGAAGGTGATCGCGCCGCAGCTCGCGACGGACCGCTCGTTCGTTCGGATGTTTCTCGATGAGGCGCGGCTCGTCGCGCGGCTCAATCACCCGAACATCTGCGCGGTCCTCGACTTCGGCGAGGCAGACTCGACCTACTTCCTCACGATGGAGTACCTGCACGGAGAGTCGCTGAGCACGCTCATCAAGAGCTCGCTCAAGATCGGCGCTCCGCTCCCGGTGCCCGTCGCGTGCCGAATCGTCGCGGACGCCGCGCGAGGCCTGCACGCGGCGCACGAGCTCAAGCTCAGCGACGGTCGCTTCGCCAACGTCGTGCACCGCGACGTCTCTCCGCAGAACATCTTCGTCCTGTACGACGGCGTCACGAAGGTCGTTGATTTCGGCATCGCCCGCTCCGTCGATCGCACGGCCGAGCGCACCTCGACCGGGATGATCAAAGGCAAGCTCGCGTACATGGCGCCCGAGCAGCTGCGCGGGATCGAGCCCGATCGACGAGTGGACGTCTTCGCGCTCGGCGTCGTGCTGTGGGAGTGCATCACCGGCAAGCGCCTCTTTCAGCGCCAGGTCGAGGCGGCGACGATGTGCGCGGTGCTTCAAGACCCGATCCAGCCGCCCTCATCCGTGGCGCCCGGGATCGCGAAAGAGCTCGACGCGATCATCGAGAAGGCCCTGTGTCGCAACCCCGACGAGCGCTATCAGACCGCCGCTGAGCTCGCGCGGGAGATCGATCGGTTCGTCGCGAGCCGAGGCGTGCCCGCGGGCCCCGACGAGGTCGCGGACCTGATGAAGCAACACTTCGCCGAGCGCATCGCGCAGCGAGACAAGCTTCTGCACGCGGACCTCGCCCCCGCGCCCAACCACATTCGCGAAGAGGCCATCGCCGTCGAGAGCGCCTTCGGAAACCGCGAGACCATCGCGCCCCCGCCCGACGAGAGCGACGAGAGCGACGAGGCGAGCGACGAGACGGGCTCGCGCTCGGCCGTCGGCAGAAAGCCGCAGCCCACGCAGACCAACTACGGCACCGACGCGGTCTTCTCGAGCACGGGCACGCCGTCGATGCCCATCAACGACGCTCCGACAGGGATGGCGATCCCCTCGCGCGCGAGCGGGCTCGAGCCGTCGGCGCCCAAGTCCAACCGCGCGTTGATCGCGCTGTTCGCCGTCGCTCTCCCGCTGCTCGGCGCGGGCGTCGCGCTCGCCGTCACCCGCGCAGGCCGCGAGCCCGCCCGCCCCTCGGTGCTCGTGCTCAACGGCCCGACCGCGCCTTCACACGCCAACCCCGCGCCCTTCGTCACGCCCGCGTCCGTCGCGCAGCAGACCGCTGCGCCGACCACCATCGCGGACGCTGCCGTCGCCGCAGCCCCAACGCAGCCGATCGAGACGCAGGCTCCGACCGCGCAGCCACCGGCGAGCCCAGGACGCGCGCGGTCGCACACGCGTACGACGAGCGCCGAGCCCGCGACGCGCAACGCGGCCGCGACGCAGTCCGCGCCGAGCGGGCCGCGCACGACCGGCGTTCGCGCGGCGACCAACTTCGACACCCTCTGACTTCTGACCGAGCCACCGACGGAATGAACGTAGGACCGCGAATTCAAGTTCAAGGCACCGCTCGAACGACGGCGCGCCGCGCGCTGCTCGCCCTCGCGCTCTCGCTCACGGTCCCGTCCATCGCCGCCGCGCAAACCTCGAGCGCCGACGCTCGCCTGCACTTCGAAGCGGGCGTCGCTGCGAGCAATCAAGGCCGGTGGCAAGACGCGCTCCGCGAGTTCGAGCAGGCGCGCGCGATCCAGGCGACCGCGCCCGTGCTGTACAACCTCGGGCTCGCGCAGCGCGCGGTGGGGCGGATGCGCGACGCGAGGGCGACGTTTCGCGCGTTGATCGAGCAGCACGGCGCGCGGCTCGCCAACGATCGACGTGCAGAAATCCAGGGCTACATCACTGAGGCCGACGGCGCTATAGGCCGCATCGAGCTCACGGTGAGCCCGGCCAACGCCGCGGTGACGATCGACGGCGCGGCCACGAGCGAGCGCGCGGTCGAGGTGGACCCTGGGCGACACGAGATCGTCGTGAGCGCGCCCGGGCACCAACAGAGCCGGCGCGAGATCGATCTTCGCCGAGGGAGCTCTGCGACGATCGACGTTCGACTCGAGCGCGAAGAGGTGCGCAGGCGGATCGCCGTGGAGGTGGACGAGAGCACGGCGAGCGTGCGGCTCGACGGGCGTGTGATCGGTCGAGGGAGCAGCGAGAGCGAAGTGGCGCCTGGAGCGCACGAGCTCGAGGTGAGCGCGAGCGGGTTTCGACCGTATCGACAGAGCGTTCGCGTGGACGCGGCGGACGTGAGGCTTCGCGTGGCGCTCGAGCGATTGCCGACGCAGCAGCCGAGCGGGGTCAGCCCCTGGGTGTGGGTCGGCGTTGGCGTGGGCTCGGCTGCGGTGATCGGCGGGGTCGTGGCGCTCGCGGTCGCCCTCGGGTCCACCGTCGAAGACCCCTATCGCGGCTCGTGGAACACCGTGGCCCAAGGCCTCACCGGAGGTGCGCGATGAGCAAGCGCGAGAGCGATCGTGGGAAGCTCGTCGGCGCGCGCCGCGCCGTCCGCTCGCTGGCCGTGGCGCTGTGCTCGCTGAGCGCGCTCGCGGGCTGTCGCGCGCCGCGCACCGAGATCGTCCTGCGGGTCGACACGGACATGACGCAAGGCCCCGGCAACACGCTCACGGCCGTGCGTGTTCGCGTTCAGCGCGGCGCAACTGCGGCCACGTTTAGCCGCACGTACCAGCTCGACGGGACGCCTTCGGGCCCGTTTCTTCCCGCGGACATGGGCATCGTCCCGTTCGAAGGAAACATCGCGCAGCCCATCACGGTGAGCGTCACCGCGATGCAGGGCATGTCCGAGCTGTTCACGAATCAGGCGACGGTGACGTTCGAGCGCGAGCGCACGACGCAGCTCGACGTGTTTCTCGCGGACCGTTGTCGCGAGCCCGCGGCGCAGATGTGCCCGACGGGCACGACCTGCGGCGCCACGGGATGCGAGCCGATCGCGCGCCCGTCGCTGCCGGCGTTTCAAGAAGGCGACGCGGCTTCGCCGAGGATGGACGCGGGCGATCGTCCGGATATCTCCACGGTCAACGACGCAGCGCCCGACGCGAACGAGCCCGCGGACACCGGCGTCGCGATGGACTCGGGCGTCGCGATGGACTCGGGCGTCCCGGAGATGGACTCGGGTGTCGCTGTCGACACGGGCGTCCCGGAGATGGACTCGGGGCAACGCGTCGACACGGGCGTGATCGTGGACACCGGCGTGCGCGTGGACAGCGGGACAACGCCGCCCGGATCGTGCGGCCCGGTCGCCTTCGGCCCGAGCGGAACCAACGGTGACGTCACGCTCAACGCGGGCACGACGACGCTCGACCTCGCGACCGGCGCGCTCTCGGGCGCGACGACGATGATGCTGACCGCCACCACGCACATGCAATCAAGTGGCGTGGCGATTCGCGTGTTCGATTTCGCTTCGCTCACCGTTCCGATGGGCGCGACGCTGCGCGTGAACGGCGCGAACCCCGTCGCGTTGATCAGCACGGGCCCGATGAACATCGCGGGCGCGATCGACGCGAGCGGCGGGCAAGGCGGCAGCGGCTCGCCCAACACTCCCGGCACGCTCGGCGCTGCGGGCCCCGGCGGATTCGCCGGCGGAACGATCAGCGGCGGCTGCGGCGGCGCCGGCAGCGGTTCTGGCCCCGCGCGCGGCGGCGTGGGCGCGTGCGGCGGCACCGGAGGACGCGGCGGCGACGCGACGGGCGCATCGGCCGGCGGCGGCGGCGGCGGCGGTTGCGGCGGTGGAGGCGGCGCAGGAGGCTCGTACGCGACCGCTGGCGCTGAAGGAAACACCGGCTCTGCCCCGACGAGCGACGGCCTCGTTGGCTCGGGAACAGGCCCTGGTGCTGCGGGCACCGCGTGTTCGGGCACGACGCCCGGCGGCGCTCCGATGCCCAGCGTCTTCGACGGCACGCTCATCCCGATTCAAGGCGGCTCGGGCGGCGGCGGCGGCGGCTTCGGCGGACCGCAAGGCTTCGGCGGACGCGGCAGCGGCTCGGGCGGCGGCGGTGGCGGCAGCGGCGGTTACTCGGGCGGCGGCGGTGGCGGCGGCGGCGGAGGCGGCGCAGTGGTGCTGTGCGCAAGCGCAGCGATCACGCTCGGAGGGCAAGTGCGCGTCGCGGGAGGACTCGGCGGAGTGGGGTCGGGCCCGGGCATTCCTGTGATGGGCACGAACGCATCCGTGACTGGCTCGGGCGCTGCGGGCGGCGGTGGCGGCGCGGGCGCGTCGGGCGCAGGCGGCGGCGGTGGTGGCGGCGCGGGCGGCGCCGTGTACCTGCAAGCGCCGTCCGTGAGCTTCACGGGGACGCTCGACGCAAACGGCGGCCTCGGCGGCGCGGGCTTCAGCGTGAACACCAGCGGAGCGTTCGGCGGCACCGGGCGCTCGGGCGGAGGCTCGGGTGGACGCGGAGGCGCGAACGGCACCGGAGGCCGAGGAGGCGACGGCGGGCGCGGTTATCTCCGCGTCGTGTCGCCCATGTTCAATAACGCAGGGATCGTGCGCGGAACGCTCCGCCACGACCTGATGTGATCGACGAACGGAGGAGAGCGCGTGCTGGACGGACAGTTCACGTTGGGAGTCGAAGAAGAGTTTCAGATCGTCCACCCCGAGACGAAGGAGCTCCGGTCGTACGTCTCGAAGATCATGGAGGAGCGCGACAAGACCATCTTGCGCGAGCGCGTCCGGGCCGAGATGCACCAGTCCATGGTCGAGACCGGGACCGGCATCTGTAAGGACATCAACGGCGTGCGCGAAGAGCTCAGCGAGCTGCGCACCGAGCTGCACAAGCTCGCTCGAAAAGGTGGGCTCAATATCATCGCGGCGAGCACGCACCCGATCTCCGACTGGAAGACGCAGGAGATCACCGCGCACGAGCGGTACGACAAGATCGTCGAGGACCTGCAAGACGTCGCGCGCGCCAACCTCGTGTTCGGCCTGCACGTGCACGTCGGAATCAAAGACAAGAACGTCGCGATCGCCCTGGCCAACCAGGTCCGCTACTTCTTGCCGCACCTGCTCGCGATCACGACGAGCTCGCCCTTCTGGCTCGGCCGCCAGACGGGGCTCAAGTCCATCCGCTGCGAGATCTTCAAGCGCTTTCCTCGCACCGGAATCCCCGGTACGTTCGAGTCGTACAACGCGTTCGAAGACTACGTGAAGCTGCTCGTGCAGACGGGCTGCATCGACAACGCGAAGAAGATCTGGTGGGACGTGCGCGTGCACCCGTTCTTCGACACGGTCGAAGTTCGCATCTGCGACATGCCGACGTACATCGAGCACACGATTTCAATCGTCGCGCTCATCCAGGCGCTCTTCGCGCAGCTCTACATGCTGTATCGACGCAACATGGCCTTTCGCAACTACTCGGCGGCGCTCATCGACGAGAACAAGTGGCGCGCCATTCGGTACGGCATCGACGGCAAGCTCATCGACTTCGGAAAGCAGGCCGAGGTCCCCACCCGAGAACTCATCCACGAGCTCATTGATTTCGTCGACGAGGCCGCGGGCGTGCTCGGCACGCGCAAGTCCCTCGACGGCGTGAAAGACATCCTCCGCGTCGGAACGAGCGCCGATCAGCAGATCGAAGTGTTCAAGCGCTCGGGCGGCAACACCAAGGCCGTCGTCGACTGGCTCATGGCCGAGACGATGCGCGGGCTGTGAGCGCGGCTCACTCGATCTCGAACAGCTCGGGCAGGATCTCGCCGCTGCGTCCCTTGACCCAGCGGTGAAAGTACCCGCCGTTGTCCGCCTCGTCTTGGTTCACCAGGACCGTGTGCGCGCCGAAGCGCCGCGCGGTCTGAACGAAGCCCGCCGCGGGATACACGGCGCCCGACGTGCCGGCGGCGATGAAGATCAGCTTCGTGGCGTTGCTCATGAAGCGCGAGATCGTGTGCAGGTCGCGCTGATCGAGCATCTCGCCGAACCACACGATGTGCGGGCGCAAGAGCCCCACGGCGCCGTCGTTCGCGCACCGCGCGCAGCCGGGCACCTCGTTGTCTCCGTACACCGCGTCGTCGTCGAAGGGCGCGCGCTCGCAGCGCGAGCAGCGCGTCTTGAATAGCGACCCATGAATTTCGATCACCCGCGAAGAGCCCGCGCGCAGGTGCAGCCCGTCGACGTTCTGCGTCGCGAGCAAGAACCGCTCGCCGAGCTTCTCTTCGAGCGCGACGAGCGCGCGGTGCCCGGCGTTTGGCTCGACGGTCTTGGCCTTCGCGCGGCGCTCGGAGTAGAAGCGCCACACGAGCGCGGGGTCCTCCGCGAACCCCTCGGGCGAGGCGACGTCCTCGATGCGATGGTTCTCCCACAGCCCGTCGGGCGAGGCGCGAAACGTGGGGATCCCGCTCTCGGCGCTGACGCCCGCGCCCGTGAGGACCAGGACCGACGTGTCCTTCTCGATACGAATCTTGTCGCTGCTCATGCTCGCTCGGCCTCGATGGCATGTAGCAGAGCGACGAGAGAACGCTCGAAGTCTCGCTCGAAATCCACGCGAATCGCGGCCATCGCGGGGTCGCTCGCGACCTTCGCCGCCGCGGGCGACAAGTCCGACTGCGCCCACAGACCGACGAGCAGCGCGCGCGCGCTGGTGAGCATCTTCGCCCCGAGCGATCGCCCCGCGCGCAGGCGCAAGCGCCGCTCGATCGCCGCGCCGGTGCGCAGCGTTCGGTCGAGCAATCGGTGTCGAAACTGCGCGACTTGCTCCGCGGGCGCGTCGTGCTCGAGCGTCGGCTCGAGGCGAACGAGCAGCCGCGCCATGAGCCTTCGCACGAGCACGCTCGCCGTGAGCGCCGCCGCGAGCCGCTCGACGGTCCAGGGCTTGTCGTCGGCCTCGAGCTCGCGGTCGAGGCTGTCGAACCACGCGTCGAGCTCTTGCTCGAGCACGGCCAACTCGAGCGCCTCGCGCGTGGCGAAGTACAAGAACAGCGTGCCCTTCGCGATGCTCGCTCGCTCTGCGACCTCGGCGATTGTGCTGTCGAGCCGCGGTGATCGTTCGAGCAGCGAGCGAGCGGCCTTGAGGATGTGCTCGCGCCGCTGCTGCTTGTCTTCGTCTCGTCGTGCTCGCTGCTTGAGACCCATCCGCGTCGGCAGACCGTACCTGAGCGCCCCGGATGGGGAAATGGGCTCGAAAAATCCCGCTGCGCTCCGCGCGCACACGTTCGTGCGTCGGCGGACTGTAAGCCCCGGCCCAGAGCGCCGTTGTTGGAGGCGAAGGACCCACAACGCCATGCGCCACGCTTCACTCTCGATCGCGCTCCTCTCGCTCGTCTCGATGACCGCTGCTTGCGCCGGCGGCTCCGTGTACAGCCGCGCCCAGAGCACGTACGCCTCTCGCGCTGTCGCTTCGGGAGGCGCCGACATGGCGGTCGCCGCGACGAGCGAGCAGAGCTACGCGGCCACCGAGGCCCCCTCGCGCGCACCCATGAGCGCGCCCATGAGCACGCCCGCGGGCGCGCCGAGGCCCATCGCCCTCGGCGCCAGCTCGACCCGCGCCGCGCACGGAACCACGCCCGCCACCACCGCCGTTCGCCCTTCTCCCTCCGAGGGAGGCAGCGCTTCGGTGCAGCAAGCGCCCGCCAACGTGATGCTCATCTACAACGCGCAGCTCGTCGCGCAGGTCGACCACGTCCCCGCAGGGATCGATCAAGTGATCGAGGCGGCCAACGCGGTCGGCGGCTTTCTCGCCTCGCGCACGGACAACTCCGTGACCGTCCGCGTCCCTGTGGCGCGCTTTCGCGAGGCGCTCGGCCGCGTCGAGTCGCTGTCCACCGTCACCAGCCGCAACGTGCAAGCCGAGGACATCACCGAGGCGTTTCACGACCTCGAGGTGCGCCTTGCCAACCTTCGCAGCGTGCAAGCGCGGCTGCAGCAGTTTCTCGCGCGCGCCAGCAACGTGACCGAGGCGCTCTCGGTCGAGCACGAGCTCGAGCGCGTGGGGCAGCAGATCGACGAGATCGAAGGGCGCATGCGCTTCCTCGCGAACCGCGCGGCGTTCTCGACGATCACCGTCACGCTCACGGCGCGGCCGCAGCCGAACACCGTCAACCCCAACCCGTCGCCGGTGAGCTACCCGTCGATCCCCGACACCGCGCTGCCCTTCGAGGTGCTCGAGCAGCTCGGGCTCCCGCGATTGCTCACCGCCCGCTGAATTCGCAGGACGAACCGTAAGCGCTGCGCTCGACCCACGTATTCAACCGCAAGCAAGAGAGTCATCACCATGAAGCGCCCCCTGCTCCGCTCGATCTTCGCGCTCACCCTCGCCCTGGCCGGCGCGGCCCCCGCGTGCACGCCGTTTCACCTGCGAACGCCGGACGGGTTCGCGCGCATCGCCGATCCGCAGCCGAGCTACGACTACCGCGCGCTCTCGGCGTACGGCGTCGTGGTCGCGGTGCGCGCGATCCCGAACCGCGAGCGCGCGACGATGGCGTTTTGGAGCGAGGCCGTCGACCGCAGACTGCAGCACGCCGGGGTCTACCGCCCCGCCGGACACCAAGACGTCCGCACCGAGAGCGGCCAAAGCGGAAAGAACCTCCGCTACACCACCGGCGACCCGCAAAACGGTGGGACGTACTGGGTCACTGTCTTCGTCACCAACGACTGGGTCTACCTCGTCGAGGCCGGCGGCGCGTCGAGCTCGTTTGCCCGCGCGCAGCCCGAAGTCGAGCGCGCGATCCGCAGCTTTCGCGGCGCCTGAGCGCGCTCAGTGCATGCTGGCGAACAGCCCGCCCATCGCGATGGCTCCCAAGCACGCGAGCACGCCGAAGCCCAGGCCCACGAGCACCAAGACCTTCATGGTCTTGAAGTAGCTGCGCTGCGAAGCGAGCGCGTCCATCAAGTTCGGGATGTCGTTGCCCTGCGTCTCGACCACGCGCGCGAACGCCGCGGACGAGCGCCACATCCAGTACGCGAAGAACCCGTTGAGCAGCGCGCCGAGCGCGATCGAGCCGATCACCGGCCCGAGCGCCATCGCCGCGTGCTCGGGCATGCGCGAGACCATGAGCAGCGCCTGCACCGCGCCCACGCAGAGCGAGAGCACGAGCACCACCGCGGCGATCTTCGTGAAGAGCGCGAGCGAAGAGAACACCCCGTTTTCGCTCGGGCTGAACTCGTATTGGCCGGGCGCCGTGCGAAACGGCGCTCCGCCGCCGGGCGATGGGTTGGTGGGGACCGCGCCGAACGCTGATCCCGTCGCTCCCGTCGATGGCGCGCCGAAGGGCCCGCCCTGCTGAGGGCCGAAAGGCCCCTGTCCGCCGCCTTGATTGGGTGGGTACATATTCAAGTCCTCCCTCGCGTCACGGAGACGGAAGCATCAACAGGTTTGCGACGGCAGAGATCGACGTGAGCAGCGAGAGCACCCCGACCGTCGCGGTCACGATGTAGTACCGCTGCAGCTGCGTGAGCGCCTCCATCATCAGCGGGATGTCGTTGCCCTGCGTGTTGACCACGGTGTGAAAGCGCGTCGCGGCGTTGCGCGCGAAGATGCCCTGAATGAGCAGCCCGATGACGGCCACGACGCTCACCGGTCGGTTGGCGTTGCTCGCGATCGAGACGACGGCGCCCAGCGTCCCGAGGATCCCGAACACGATCCCGATCGTGCCGAAGAACGACGCGTTGTCCGCGAGCTCTTTGATCACGATGTTCTCGTACTCGTTGAACTCGTAGCCCGACGCGGCCGGCATCATCGCCGGTCCACCGAAGCCCGCCTGTGGCGGTGCGCCAAACGGTCCCTGTGGCGGCATTGGATTTTGTGGTGGATACACCCTCGCCCTCCTTCTCGATCGGCGCTGCGGGACGACCTTCGTCCTCGGCCGAAGTCATTCTTACCGCTCGCTGCGTTTTTCGAGAACCACCACCCCCTCGACGCTGTCGCACGGCGCCTGCGGAGGCTCGTCGCTCCGCGAGTGTCCTTCAACCAAGCGAGGCGATCATGGCAGGCGTGTCTACGGACTCTGGGGCAAAAGGCGGGCGAAAGAGCGTCGATCAGCAGATCAACATGATCCCGTTCATCGATTTGCTCGTGAGCTTGATCGCGTTTTTGCTGATGACCGCGGTGTGGGTGCAGAGCGGCGCGCTCGCGGCGCAGCAGCCGAACAACGCCCCGTCCGATCAAGTCCTCGCCCCGCCGCCGCCGGTGGATCAGCTCCGCGTCGAGCTCGCTGCCGGCGCATTTCGCGTGGGAACCAACGCCGCGAACATCACTTCGATCCCCCGCGGCCCCGGCGAGCTCGATCGCCTGCGCGCCGCGCTTCGCACGCACCGCGCGCAGCTCACCAACCACGAGGTCTGGGTGCAGCCCGACTCGAGCGTGCACTTCAACGACGTCGCGCGCGTGATGGACGCCATCTACGAGGTCTGGGGCGTCAGCGGCTCGACCCCGACGGCGGCGCTGCCCGTGACCGTTCGTATGCTGTGAGTGCGCTCACACCGTGCGATTGGGCTCGCAGTCGCGGCACTCGCTGTCGCGCCGCTCGGGCTGCACGGTGACGTGCGCGATCTTGTGCACCTCGCGGATCCGACACGCGACGCGCTCGGCGACCATGACCGCCTCGTGCTCGTCGCTCACGACGACATGAACCATCGCGGCGTCGAATCCGTCAGCGATTCTCCAGGCGTGCAGGTCATGCATCGAGTGCACTCCGTCCGTGCCCCGAACGGTCTTGGCCACCTCGTCCATCGAGAGCCCGTGCGGAACGCCCTCCATCAACACGTGCCCTGCCTGCCTGAGCAGCTGCACGCTCGCGAGCGCGACGAGCGCGGCGATCCCCAGGGAGATCACCGCGTCTGCGCGAGTCCAACGCAGGGTGATCACCAGCACCGCCGCGGTGATGGCGCCCACCGACCCGAGGGCGTCGGACATCACGTGCGCGAGCGCGGCGCGGGTGTTGGTGTCGTGCCCTTCGCGTCCGCGGGACAAAATCCACGCTGAGCAGAGGTTCACGAGCAGTCCGATCACCGCGATGACCAGCATGGCCAGCCCGTGCACGGGGCGCGGGGTGCGCCACCGCTCGATCGCTTCGAACACGATCGCGATGGCGCCGCCGAACAACACCAGCGCGTTGACGAGGGCGGCGATCACCTCGGCCCGGCGATAGCCAAAGGTGCGAAGCGCGCTGCGGGGCCTGCGTCCCACGACGCGCGCGGCGAGCGCGATCGCGAGCGCCCCCGAGTCCGCGAGCATGTGCCCCGCGTCCGAGAGCAACGCCAGGCTGTGCGTGAGATAGCCGCCGACCGCCTCGACGACGAGAAAGCCCACCGTGAGCACGAGCGCCGCCCGCAGCCGCTCGCTCGGAACATCGCGCACATCATGCGAGTGCCCTTGGTGATCACCGTGATCACCGTGATCGTGATCGTGATCGTGCTTCGCGCCCGCGTGCGCTGCGTGATCGTGGTCGTGATGGTCGTGACTCACGGGCGAAGATCATGCGGCGTCTGTCGCGAGGAGGCTACTTGCCTGTCGCGCCAGCGCGCCGCCGTCGCCCCTCCCGAGGGTCTGCCTGAGAAAACCCAGGCGAATGCGAGATCAGCCGGTCTTCATCGCCCAGGGCGGCGGCTCGGCCTTGGGCTCTTTGCTGCGTCGCGGGCTCTCGAAGAGCAGGTGCTCGACGCGGGTGGCGAGTGTCTTGAGCGTCTCGGGGCGCATCGCGCTCACGGAGACGCCGTTCATCGCGCGCGCCAAGCCGTTGGCCACGCCCGGGGGAGCGAGGTCGCTCTTGTTGAACACGACGAGCCTCGGGAGCTCGGTGAGCTCGAGCTCTTCGAGCAGCTTCTCGGTGCACTCGATGTGATCATCGTAGTGCGCGTCGGAAGCGTCCACGACGTGCAGCAAGAGGTCTGCGTCCGCGGCTTCTTCGAACGTCGCTCGAAAGGCTGCGACCAGGTCCTTCGGCAGATCGCGGATGAAGCCGACGGTGTCCGTGGCGATGACCTCGCGCGAAGGCGGCGCGTTGGCCGCTTCGGCGAGCTGAGCTTCGTCCATCGCGCTGTCGTCGCTGTCGTCCGCGGTCGCGTCGACGTGAGTGATGCGCACGCCGTTGTTCGACGGAGCGTCGAGGATGGTGCGCAGATCGAAGCGACGCGAGCGCGGGTCGAGCGTGGCGAAGAGCTTGTCGACCGCGATCACCGAGGCGCCCGTGAGGGCGTTGAGCAGGGTGCTCTTTCCCGCGTTGGTGTAGCCGATGAGCGCGACCGTCGGAACTCCCGCTCGCACCCGCCGCGACCGTCGCTGCCTTCGCTGCGCGCCGAGCTCGCGCAGCTGCCGCTCGAGGTGCGAGATGCGATCGCGCGCGCGGCGACCGGCGATCTCGAGCTTGGTCTCGCCCGGTCCGCGGCCGCCGATCCCTCCCGTCAAACGAGAGAGCGCGTCGTCTTTTTGCCCCAAGCGCGGGAGCATGTACTTGAGCTGCGCGAGCTCGACCTGGAGCTTTCCGTCGCGGGACTCTGCGCGCTGCGCGAAGATGTCGAGGATGAGCTGCGTTCGATCGATCACCTTGAGGTCGGTGACCGCGGCGATGCTCGAGGCTTGCGCGGGCGTGAGGTCGCGATCGAAGACGAGCACTTCGGCGTCGAGCTGCATCGCGCGGAGCAGGACGTCGTCGAGCTTTCCTTTTCCGAGCACGTAGCGCGGGTCGATTTGCTCGCGGACCTGCGTGATCTCGTCGGCGACCTCGACGCCCGCCGAGCGCGCGAGCTCGCGAAGCTCGGCCATGGAGGTCTCGACCATCCCTGCCCCGCGCTTGTCCGCGACGTGCACGAGCACCGCGCGACCGTCCTTGGCGACGGCGCGACGGCTGCGTTTGACCCGGTGAATCTCGTCCTCGAGCGCGCGGACGATCGCGAGAAAGTCCTCGTCTTCGACCATGCGATGAAACGCGACGGGGCCGTGCTCTTCCCACAGCTTCTTCGCGGGATTCTCCGGCAATACGTGAGCCCACGCCGCGCGTCCGACCGAGCCGTCGGGCTCGATCAAGAGCGCGCAGACCATGTCGAACCGCAGTCGGTAGAGGTCGACGAGGTCGTCCCGGGTCAAGCTCTCGCCGCGCAGGTGCGTGTGCACGAGACGAACGCCGCGAAGTCGTCCCGGCGCGGCGCGAAGGCGACCGATGTCGGGCAAGTAGATCTTCGTGGCGTCTCCGACGATGACAGACTCGACGTTGCCGTTGCGCGAGACGAGGACACCCACCTGGCGGCCTGTCGAGCTGGACGCTTCCGCGAGGTTCTTCGCGAGCTCGTTCGAGGCGATCTGCTCTGGCGGAATGCGCCGGCGATACAGTCGCTCGAGCGTGCGTAGGTCCGAGGGTGAGAGGCCTGTGGTGTTGCCGTGGATTTCCAGAGGAAGACCCTCCTGAAGCGAAAGGGTAAGGGCCCGTGCGAGCCGCGCGCAAAGATGTAGCAACGGTTGTGGCCGGGCTGTCACCGACGCAAGAGGGACGGCGTTCGCAAATTCACCGTCGCTCAGCAGACGCGGCCCGATCGTCGCGGCGCGGACGCGGTCGCGCTCGCTCGGCGCCGAACAGCGCACGAGACGTCCGAGCCCACGCGGCGGATCGAGCTGTTGAAGGTGCGAACCTCGTCCGTCACTCGTCCGTCACTGGCGCGCGTGCACGATTTGGTGGGCCGGAGCCTCCCAACGCGCGTCCACTGTCCCGGCGCCGGCGAGCTTCGCGAGCAGCACGAGCTCGCTCGGCAGGTACGCCCGACGCACGCTCTGCACGCCATCCCACACGACGAACGGAACCCTCGCCACCACGGACAACGCCAGCCCCGTCATCGCCGAGAGCATCGCGCCGCGCACCAGATCGATGAGCACGATCCCGCGCGGAGCGCTGCGAATCGCCCCGGCGATCACGCGCAGCACGAGCCCCGGGGGCATGTGGTGCAGCGCTTGGGTGCAGACGAAGAGATCCACCGTTCCGCGCAGCGACTCGAGCTCGACGGCGCTGCGAGGCTCGCATCGAACCTGGTCGCTGACGCCTTCGCGCTCACTCTCGCGAGCGCCCTGCTCGACGTACGTGCGCTCGATGTCCGTCGCGATCAGCGACCAGCCGCGCGAGCGCGCGAGCCCCGAGCGCGCGAGGAAGCGAAAGAACCCACCAGATCCCGCGGCGAGGTCCATCAACGTGGACGGTGGCGCTCCGTGGGTCGTGAGCAGCGCGCGATCGAGCGCGATCGCCCAGCGCTCGTAGCTTCCGAGCTCGACGTTGACGCGATCGAGCGTCGACATCTCGAGCCTGCGCATCCACCGCGGAACCCACGGTAGATCCATGATCTCGCCCGCCGTGCTGCGCACCGCAGCGTCGGTCGCCACCATCGCGCGCGACGCGAGCGTGCCCGAGCTCCAGCGTCGAAAGCTCGTCAGGAGCTCCTGCGCGCGCTCGTCGACGCCCGCGCCGTGATCGAGCGCCGCGCGCGATGATTTGCTGTGAATCTCCTCGCGAAGCGGCTCGACGATCGCGCGCTCTCGCCAGAGAAACTCGTCGATGCCTCGCTGTCGCGCGCGATCGAGAGCGACAGAACACGGCGCGATGACGGTCATCGGGACGCGGCGAGTGACATCGAAGAGGCGCATGCGAGAACTCTCTCGCACATCCCTTGGCAGTTCGCTGGGGCGGTGCTACGAAACAGTAGAACCGCAATGGGCGTCATCCGTCGAAGCGGCTTCGTCGCAACGAGCTCAGTCGCTCGCAGCGTGCACGGGGATCACAACGTGCGCTTCGCTCTCAGCGTGCGCACGGGTGCGATCGTCGTTCGAAGCGTCGCTCTCGGTGGCCCACGCTCAACGCGGCCCATGCCGACGCGGAGGTCTTCACTCCCTGCAATGGTGCAGTGCGCGCGCTCGTTCGAGTTCGCGCACGTTGGTGTGGCTCCACCAGTGGGTCGTCGCAGCGCTTCTGCTGCGCGGCAAGCCCCGTCCAACAGAAGGCCCGGAAACGTGGGCCGGTCATCGAGCCGGTGTCCCTCGGGCTGCGGCATCGCCGCGGGAGGAATGTGAAAGCAATGAATTCCAGTTCCAAACGTCTCCTGACCGGAGGCACCTCGCGGTGAATCTGCGGTCGTCTCGCCCCGCTCGCGCTAACCGCTCGCCCCACCCGTGGTCGGCGTATCCAGCACGAGCGAGAACCCGAGCCCCCGCTCGGTAGAGACGACTCAGACGACCCAACGGGAAGAGAGGCCGATGGTGGAAACGCCATCGGCCTTTCGATATTTCTCCCCCACCCTCCCCATCGTGGCCCAACACCGTCCGCCCGCGCGCTCAGCCCCCAACGGCCTCGCCCGCGATTCCGAGCTCATCTATGGCCTCCGCGCGGTCGACGCCGTCCTCGTCGTTCGACCGCACGACGCCCTCGAGCTCTCCTTCGACCCTCGCGCCGAGCGCGACCTCGCCCCCGTCATCGAGCGCGCTCGCGCCAAGGGCGTCCGCGTCTCGCCCTCGAGCGAGCACGAGCTGCGCTCGATTACGCGCACACACAATCATGAAGGCATCGCGCTCAGGGCCGCGCCCCGGCGATGGACGCCGGCGAAAGACCTCGCCAACGTGCTCAGCAACGGTCGCGGCGCCGCCGTCGCGCTCGACCGCGTGCGCAACGCGTACAACATCGGCGCGATCGTTCGAAGCGCCGCGTTCTTCGGGATCGACGCGGTGATCTTCGGCTCGCGCGCGCCCGAGCCCGACCTGCCCGAAGACGCCGTGCGCGTCGCCGAAGGAGGCGCCGAGCACCTGGCGCTCAGCCGTACGACAGACCTCGCCGAGACGCTCAAGCGCTTGCGCGAGAGCGGCGTGCAGATCGTCGGCGCCGAGTCCGACGGCGCCTCGAGCGCCGTGGGCTTCGCCTTCGCGAGCAAGAGCGTCCTGGTCCTCGGCCACGAGCGCGAAGGGATCAGCGACCGCGTCCGCGCGCAGTGCGACGCCGTCGTCGCCATCCGAGGAAGCGGCGCGATCGAGTCGCTCAACGTCGCGATCGCCGCGAGCGTGATGATCAGCGAGCTCGTTCGCGATCGGGCGCCGGTGACGAAACCCGCGCTGGCTCCTCGTCCTGCGCCGAGCGCGCCTCAACCTTCGCCCGCGCCGCGCGGACCTGCGCCTCGACCTGCGCGTCCTCGGCGCCGCTGACCGAGACGCGAACGCCCGTCGCGCCTCGCTTGTGCGCCCGCGAACCGCGCGCTCCGACCGCGGCGCGCATCGAGAGCGACGGCCACGCGAGCGTCACGCCCACGCTCACCATGATCACCGACGCGAACAGCACCGCCGCGGGTGAACCCCACCGCTCGCTCAAGTGAAAGACCACCAGCGTCGAGACCCCGAGCACCAACGCGAGCGTGGTTCGCACGCGATCCCAGCGCCGAGCATGGTCTTCGAGTCGGGTCAATCGCTCGTCGTCGGTCAGCTCGTGCTCCGCGCCCGTCGTCGTGCGCGCGCGCGCCTCGGCCTCGAGCGACGCGATTCGCGCGTAGGCAGCGGCGATTTCGTCGCGGTATGCAGGGCCTGCGCGGTCGGTCATCGCCCCCGAAGGCTAGCAAATTCTCAGCGGCGGACGAATGCGAACTCTGGCCGTCCACGGCGGGTCGCGGGGGTATACTCAATGCCTCTCATGACTGCGGATCCACGCACGACCACCATCGTGATGAGCATCGCGAGCTCGGACACTTCGGGCGCCGAAGGAGTTCAGGCGGATCTGCGTGCGTTTGCCGCAGCGGGCGTCCACGGGAGCTGCGCGCTCTCGCTGCTCAGCGCGCAGGGCACGCGCGGCGTTCGCAAGGTCTCTCCCCTTCCTCCCGACCTCGTTCGCGCGCAGATCGAGACGGTGCTCGAAGACCTGCAGCCCCGCGCGATCAAGACCGGAGCGCTCGGAAACGCGACGACGGTCGAGATCGTCGCGGACGTGCTTCGCGAGCGCAAAGACCTGCAGCTGGTGGTCGATCCTGTCGTCAACCCGACGCGCGGACGCGCGCTGCTCGACGACTCGGGGATCGCGACGCTCGCGAGAGAGCTCATTCCGTTGGCCACGCTCGTGACGCCCAACCGCGACGAGACCTCGCGGCTCGCGGGACGAGCGCGCGGGCTCGAAGACGCGCGGCGCGCGTGTCGAACGCTGGTCGACATGGGCGCCAAGGCCGTTCTCATCAAGGGCGGTCACTTCACGGGCAACGACGCCGTCGATTTGTTCTTCGACGGAAAAGAGTTCTGCGAGCTGCGCGCCCCGCGCCGCGACCTGCCCACGATGCTCGGCCTCGGCTGCACGTTGAGCGCGCTGGTGACGGCGTTTCTCGCGAAGGGCGAGCCGCTGCTCGACGCTGTTCGCCGCGCGCACGCGGCGCTGCAGCGGTCGTTGGACGTTCCGCGGGTGCTCAGCGCGGGGGTGTGCACCGTGGGAGACCTCGACGAAGCGGTCGAGCGCGCGATCCCGACGGTGGCGACGTACAAGACCACGACGATCGCTCCGTCCGCGCCGACGCCGGCCAACGACGAGCGACCGAGCACCAGCGCGTAGCGAGCGCTTCCCCCGCGCTCCGTTCGATCCATCGCCCCGAGACCGCGTCGACGGTGTTGATTGTGTGTGCGTGAATTCAGGTCCCGGGCGCGTAGCGCATGCACGGCGGGACCGTCGCGGCGCGCGCGACCAACATCAGCGTGCCCACTTCGGCGGCGGCGATTCCCGTGGCGAGATCGACGCGGTGAACCGTGGTGTAGTCCGGGGCTGGCGGCATCATCGGGACGCCCGCGTCCGGCCCCGGCGGGTTCATCACTCGCCCGACGAAGACAAACGCCGAGTCTCCCCACACCGTCGCGGTCATCACCTTCGAGTACGTGTCGAACGGAATGCCCTGCACCTCCGTGATCGCCGTGATCGTCCCGGTCTCGGGGTTGTCGACGAACATGAGATGCAGCGCGTTGTTCGCGGCGCCCATCAAGACCACGGCGCGGTTGGTCGCGGTGCGCGAAGGAACCGTTCCGATGGCGCCGAGGATGCGCGGACCCGAGCACGTCGGAGGAATGCCCTGCGTCACCGTCGGCGCCGCGCAGAACCCGTCGTTGCGATCCATCCCCGCGAACCGCAGCGGCTGCGCGGACTGCGGCGGCTGCCCCGGAACGGCATAGCGAACCAGGTACGTCGACAGCTCGCTGTCCTCCGTCGCCCACAGCATCAGGTCGTCGCCGCCGATGTCCCCCTCGTCGCGCAGCACGAAGGTCATCCCCGAGAACTTCGTCGTCGGGATCTGCTGCCCTCGCTCGATCGAGAGCTGCTCGCAGGTCGACAGCGGATTGGCCCCGCTCTGCACGCGAACTCGCCCCGCGCGCATATCGCCCAAGCCGAGCACGATCTCGCCGCGGCGGTTGATCGCCATCGTGCCGACGGAGCCGCCGTTGGGACACGTCGCCGCGCCGATGCGCTCGATGCCGTAGTTGTTGGGATTCAAGCGGTAGATGTCGCCCTCGGCCTTGGCGACGTAGATCGGAGGATCGCCCGCTTGCGGACAGCCCACAGGGCGCCAATTGGGGTTCTGCGAGCCGACCAGCGGACGGCCGCTGCACGAAGCGCCGGCGCCGATCGCCGCGAGAAGACCGCCAAACAACACGAGACCGTGCACGAACGAAGCACGCATGGGCCGAGGACGTTACCTCATTCGCAGTCCCCTGCGCCGCCGTTCTTCGCGAGGCCCGAGCCAACGCCCCCCGCAGGCGCGAGTCGGGCTCGCGCGGCGCTCGTTTGCGATAGCGCGCCCGCGACGGACATCGAAGATGACCAGAGCGGATGAGCGCCGTTGAAATCAGCTCCAAACCAAGACCGCGGACGGAGAATTCTACGATGACCGTCGCGGTCTTGGTTTAGTTCAGCGCGCGCTTGCTGAACGAGAGCTCGTCGTAGCCCGCCTGGCGAGTGACCGCGATCGTCTCGCCCGGAGCGAACTCGCCCGCGAGGATCTTCTGCGCGAGCGGGTTCTCGAGCACCTGCTGGATCGCGCGCTTGAGCGGGCGCGCGCCGTACTGCGGATCCCAGCCGATTTCGCCGAGAAAGTCCTTCGCCGAGTCGTCGACGATCACGCTCAGCTCGCGGCGCTCGAGCCGTCGCGCGAAGCGCTGCAGCTGGATGTCCACGATGTTGCGCAGGTCCTTTTTCTCCAAGCGATGGAAGATGATCTTCTCGTCCAAGCGGTTGAGAAACTCCGGTCGAAACGCGCGCGACAGGTCGTTGAGCACGAGCTTTCGCATCTCGCCTTCGTCCGTGACGTTCATGATGTGCTGGCTGCCGATGTTGCTCGTGAGGATGAGCACCGTGTTCTTGAAGTCCACCACGCGGCCCTGACCGTCGGTGAGCCTCCCGTCATCGAGCACTTGAAGAAGGACGTTCCACACGTCGGGGTGAGCCTTCTCGACCTCGTCGAAGAGCACGACGGAGTACGGACGGCGACGAACGGCCTCGGTGAGCTGGCCGCCCTCGTCGAAGCCCACGTAGCCCGGAGGAGCGCCGATCAAACGAGCGACAGAGTGCTTCTCCATGTACTCGCTCATGTCGATGCGCACGATGTTCTTCTCGTCGTCGAACAAGAACTCGGCGAGCGCTCGCGCGAGCTCGGTCTTGCCCACGCCCGTCGGGCCCAAGAACAAGAACGAGCCGATGGGCTTGTTCTCGTCACCCAAGCCCGCGCGAGAGCGACGCACGGCGTTCGAGACGGCGATGACCGCTTCTTTTTGACCGACCACCCGCGAGGCCAAGACGCTCTCCATGCGCAAGAGCTTCTGCTGCTCGCCTTCGAGCATCTTGGACACAGGGATCCCCGTCCATTTCGCGACGATCTCCGCGATGGTCTCGGACGTGACCTCTTCCTTCAAGAAGCTCTTTCCTGAGCGCTGCGCCTTGTGGATCTCTTCTTGCGCCGTCGCGAGCTGTCGCTGCAGCTCGGGCAGCACTCCGTACTTCACCTCGGCGGCCTTTCCGAGATCGCCGCCGCGCGTGTAGCGCTCTTCGTCCTGCCGCGCCTTCTCGATGCGCTCCTTCACTTCGCGCACCTTCGCGATGACCTCTTTTTCGCGAAGCCACTGGGCCTTCATCGCGTCCGCTTCGTTGCGAAGCTCGGCGAGCTCTTTGTTCACCTCGTCGAGGCGGATCTTCGAGGCGCGGTCTTCTTCTTTCGTGAGCGCTTGTTTCTCGATCTCGAGCTGCGTCACCTTGCGC
>JAXLYJ010000001.1:0-1730 GCA_046351515.1 Polyangiales bacterium | reverse complement strand
AGGTCGTTGCGCGCGACTTGAAGGTCCCTGCGCGCGAGCTGAAGGTCGTTGCGCGCGAGCTGAAGGTCGCTGCGCGCGACTCGAAGGTCGTTGCGCGCGACTTGAAGGTCGTTGCGCGCGACTCGAAGGTCGTTGCGCCGGAAAGGGGGACTCTTCGGGGGCTCGAGGCCACGTTTGCGCGGTCTTGGGCGTGATTTCAGCAACTTGCGCATGGCGCGCGGCGGCATGGGCGGGCGCACTCCTGCACGGCGTTCCGGAGCTCGATGCCCGCGCGGGGGCTTCGGGCTCATGCTCGGCCTCGAGGGACGCGCGCGGAGCGGTCGGGATCTCCGGTCAGGGCGCTCGCAGGGGCGGGGATCCGGCAGGGACTTCGCAGGCCCTCACGCCAACCCTCTCCACGAAGTGGGAGAGGGGGCCGCGCGCGAGGAGCGTGGGGGAGCGCAGAGGTGACGATCGGGAGCGAGAAGAGAGGTGCGCGACGCGCTATGCATTGCAGATGCGATGGCGAGCGATGGGGGGCGTGCTGCTCGTCGTGGTCGGCGTAGCGAGCTGCGGAGAGGGATGGATTCGGAGCGATCCGATGGTCAACGTCGACCCGTCGGACCTCTCCACCGGACCGGCGCTCTCGATCGGCCTGCTGCTGCGCACGAACGGGACGGTGGACTCGATTCCTCAGGACACGGTCGATGCGCTCACCGACGGGCTCGCGCTGGCGCGGCTGTCCGATGGAGCGCCGATTCCGATCACCGTCTCCTCGGAAGCGACGAGCTATCAGGACCTCACGTACACCGTGCGTCCCGATGCACCGCTCGAGCGCGGCTGGCACGTGCTCTCGCTGCGCTATCCGCCGGGGATGGTGCTCGAGGTGAACGCGCCGATCACGACCGACGAGGGCGGCTGGACGGTGGCGCGTGCTCGGTTCTTCCAGGGATCGCTCCCGCTGCTGTCGGCGCAGGCCGCGCCGGATCCGAATCACGCGGGGCAGTTTCTCGTCTCGTTCATGGCCTCGGAGCCTTGCGTGCTCGCGGACGGCGTCTCGCTCTCGTCGCTCCTGGCGATTCGATCCGGCGGGCGCTTGCTCGCGTGTGACGTGGACGAGAGCGAGGCGGCCGAGCAGCTCGCCAATCCCAGCTTCGTCACGGCGCACTGCGCGGGGGTGGACGGCGAGCAGGTGCTTCGCATCGAGATCGCGAGCGGCGTGGTGTCGCGGAGCGGGGTGCCGCTTCACGACATGGACGCGCAGACGAGCCCGGCGGTGATCGAGTGGGTGCCGGGGACGGGGAGCACGGCGCCGCGAGTGCCGAGCGCGGCGCTGCTCGCGCTGCGCTGAGGCGGACGCGGGGGGCGATCGCAGGGGCGGGGATCTGGCGAGGGCTTCGCAGTCCCTCACCCCACCCCTGGTACGAAAATGAAGGTCTAAGTGTCGAGAATGGCTCGATACCGATCTGGCGGTCGATCACCAGGCCGCGTCGGTCGGGTGCGACGCTTTGACGGCAGGAGTGCTCACCCCCGGAGGGCCCGGACGGGAGCGGGCGCAGCCCGCGGACGATAGGGACCGTAGCGGGTGAGCCGTTGATCATCGTTTGAACACATTCCGCAGCGAGCCGCTGTTTGCTCGCAAGGCGTGGGCAAAGGGGCGCTCCCGCCCGGCGCGGCAGGCGATCACTCGATGGGAGGCCCATTTTCGTTCACCGCAGATGCGCCGCCGGCGCAGCCCAGCTCTCCCGCGA